>NZ_CAMFQO010000005.1 GCF_945980375.1 uncultured Eubacterium sp.
AGAACAGAAAAGGATAGCATGTATGAACTGTCCGCAAAAAATGACCGACTGATATGGTTCAGCGTGAGGGCAGAATTTTGCGTAAAGGCAACGAAAACAAGGAGGTGTTTATTTATCGTTATATTGCCGAGGGTAGCTTTGATTCATATTCTTGGCAAATACTTGAAACTAAGCAGAATTTCATATCACAATTTTTGAGCGGAAGCACATATCAAAGGTGCATCGCAGATCTTGAGGAAAGTGTTTTAACTTATGCCGAAGTTAAGGCATTGGCACTTTCAAATCCATTGATGAAAGAAAAGGCAGAAAAAGAAAACGAACTTAAAAATCTGCTTATTCTCAGTGCAAAGAATAATGAATATGAGTGGTCTCTCAAGGAAGAATATAAAGAATTAAAAGACGCTATTGAAAGACAAAAAATTCGCCTTTCCAACTCAAAATACAATGCACAATATATACAGGAAATCAGTAACACAATTTTAGCGAAACTCAAAGAATTTAAAAATTCCTTCACTCCTGAATTTATTAATTCAAAATCCGATAATATTAATATAGATTTTTTCAATTTCAGTATTTATCCACCATATAATCAAGATAAAAAGAAACCGTATTTATTTATTGAAAGGCTTGAAACAAAATATATTTTATATGTTGGGGAAAGCGCTTCGGGCAATGCAAGAAGACTCAAAAATTTCTTTTCAACATTTGATTTGCAGATCAAAAAAGACAAAGAAGCATTGCTAAATCTTGAAAAACGAAAATTTGATATTGAAAATCACGAAAGCAAATCCCAATACAAAGAGCAAATTAAAAAATGTAGAGATGAGCTTGCAGAAATTGAAAAGCAACTTTCTTTATACTAAATCGTTGCCGTGAAAATTATCTGGATATTAAAACTCCTTTGTGGTATTGTGTGGTACTGCAAAGGAGTTGATTATTTATGACAACACTACAAGATTTATGGTATGGGAATATTAGACCAAACGAAGATAAAGTTATTAGTGACGAGGAGAAAAGATTGGTTGAGTTGATTGCACGGCATCACGAAACATTATCTTCTTCCCTCAAGAATGATGAGTTAGTTGTGTTTGAAAAATATGTTGATTGTTTTACCGAATACGCTTCATTGATTGAGGCTCAGGCATTTGAAATCGGTTTCAAATTAGCACTCAAACTAATGAAAGAATAGGAGAACATCATGTGTAAGATTATTGAATCTTATAGACACGCAGAGCTTATCTCTGTTGAAAAAATATCGGATAAAAATTATCGTGATTGGAGATGGCGTGAGTGTTTCCTTTTCCTAGAAGGTCAGTTGTATATTTTAGAAAGTAAAGATATAAGACAAGGAGAATGCTTCATATATTTCAATCTTAGAGATGGTTATCTAAGAACAAATTTCGGAACATATATAATCGAAGATAACATAATCACAATGACAACCAAAAACAGCGTTTACAAATTCAAGATTTACCATTGATAACAAAATAGGATTGACCCAAACAGTAAAAAATGCAGTCGAAAATCGGCTGCATTACTTTTTGTTTATAAACCTATTCATTTTTGGAAATCGGAAGATAGATTTCAATATATCTTTCTTCTTTATTAATCATAGTCCAGTTAGTTACATAAAGCTGATTGCGTTCATCATCTAATTTGTATCCGCTATTTAACAGCCATTCATTATCAACAAGTGTATGATAATATACATCCTTTAACTGTTCTGTAGGATACTTGCATTTTTCGGTTGTTACCTTTGCGAATAAACCGCCGTCGAAATGTACTTTTTCACATCCGGCTGGAGTATTGTCGCATTTTGTGCAGATGCAGTGAACATACTGAAAATCATCAATCTTTTTATAAACTTCATACCAGATGTGGTCATCTGTCATTATATCGTTTTGCTCTTTTCTTGATGCTTCCCACGCGTCGTCATCATTATCCCATCGAATATCAATATCTGTATTCATATTGCCGGGAGCGATAGTTTTGTAGCCTGTAAAATCTTGACTGCCTAACTTAACAATTTCAAATTTCATTTTGCTTCCTCCGTTTACTTTGATTTCAAGTGTGATTTTGTTAAATAGGTTAAAATTTGTTTTACCCTTTTTGACCTTGTTAGGATTGATGCCGTGGAATTCTTTAAAAGCTCTTGAAAAGCCTTCACTGCTGTCATATCCGTACTTCAAAGCAATATCAAGTACAGAGCTTTTATTGTTGATTAGTTCAAAAGCGGCAAGCGTCAGTCTGCGATTTCTGATATATTCTCCGACTGTATATCCTGTGATGCTCAAAAAAGTTTTCTGAAACTGATTGATATTCATTGAAGTAACGAACTGTAAATTATCATATTTTATTTCTTCCATTAAGTTACTTTCAATATAATCAATACCATTTTGCAAGTTGTCAACTTGATTCATATTCATCCTCCTTTCAACACTATTTTAGTAAACGGAGAGTAATTTTTCTTGATATTTAAAATTTATTTTTATCGGTTATATATTCCAAGAGGTTTAGTTGTTATCCTATGAAATATTTCGTTAATCTTATCATACTCACAGGCAATTGCATAAATTAATCTATGCCGAATGCTTTGCGATAAGTTCCTTTAATAATTTTGAGAAACTAATATCCTTCTTCATCGGCAAAGTCTTTACCTTTGCTGTATGCTTGATAGTTTGGAGTTTGTTCCTTGATTTCAGAGATGAGCTTGTCACCGTCGTAATTTCCGTTTTTGTAATCAGCGATTTTTGGTTCAAACATTTCAACCCAGTTATAATAATCATAAAAGAAATCGTAGCTGTCAAGTTTACTTCTTGTGCAGTACATTTCAATTCTGTGCTTTTCTTTGTGGTACAAATCAAGCACAGGATCGTTCTTAATATTTCTATGGTAAGTCAGCTTGGCTCCAAGCACCTTGCAGGTCTTACCTTTAATGTTCACCCTGTCACAGTACAGGGTGACTTTTTTCGTTTTAGGAACAAAATATTTGTCGCAGTACTTACACTGTGCAATCATTGGATTTGAAATTACATAGTTGTAAAAAAGTGCATTGTAGTAATCGGCAATAGAATCAAGCAACAAATATTCTTTTGATGCCTTGTCCTTGTATTCAAATATGGTTTGCAGATTTAGGTTTAACTCCCGGTCGTACATAGCAACATTTTTTCTGTCTTCATTGATTAGCTGTATATGTGATAGGTGCGTTAAATCCTTTTTGAAATTAAATTGCATATAGATTATGGTTTCGATTTCATACCAAACCTTATCCATATCATCAATATTGATTTGACCTTGAGTTTGTTCTTCCAATCTTTGAATTAAGCATAACAGAATTGCAGAAATAGGATGTGAATATTTCTTAATTTCTTTCACTATCCTTTTTGCCTCAACAAAGAATTGTCTGTAAGTGAAGAAGTCGGAATTGTTTTGCTTAACCTTGTTATAAAACTTTGAAAGTCTCTTTCTGCCCTGTGATATAAACGACAAATCTGCTTCAAGCATTTTGAATATTTCGTTATTAACCGTTGACTCATAATAATGCTCAAAGCAACCGTCCTTTGTTTCTTCGTAATAGTATAACTCTATTTCTTTTCCATTGTGAACATAGAGCCTTGCCGGCTCTAACATATAGTAGTTAATCGGATTCAAGCAATCACTTCCTTGTGATGGATTAAAAATTGAAAAATCGTAATTATCAATCCCTCACGCAAAAAGTTGAGGGGTACGGTTCAATTCTGCTACCATAATATCACAAGGAGGTGGTACAGGCAATAATAATACATCAATAGTACAGAAAATGTATCTGTGGCAAGGAGGTGAAAAAATGAATCGTAAAGAAGGTAATTATTTTCGTGTTCCAAATGATATATTCGGCAGTGGAATTGAAAAGAGAGCATTCGTTGTTTACTGCTACCTGTCAAGGTGCTCGGATATGAAAACAAGGCAATGCTATCCATCACTTAAAACAATAGCAAAGGCTTGCAACTTATCTGTCACAACAGTAAGACGAGCATTGGCTGATTTGGAAAACGGTGGCTGGATTGATATAGCCCAAAGGTTCACAGACAACGGTCAGGAATCAAACCTATACACAGTGCTAAATATTTAGGCTACCCCAGTGGTCAAAAGTAGCAACAAACAATTAAAAACCCTTTCAAAAAACTTAATACGAATACGACAAGGTAATCGGCTAACACACAAAAATCAATTGTGAGCAATTTGTGAGAGCGATTTGAGAGGTTAAAAGACAACTTAATAACGGCGATATGCTGACGATTTTGGAGTGAAATCAGCCTCAAAAAATAGGGTGGATTTTTAAGCAGGATAAAGCAGTGTGCTTAAAAGCACCCTGCGAATCACATCGGACCGGCAGTGCCGACCGAAAAAGTCAGTGTTTTAAGTGGGTTTGAGAGTTAGTGCAGGCTAAAATCCTTGGTGTCTTTCAGTGTTACGAAAATGACGGTTTGATGAAAAATTGATGTCTTTAATATGGTAACACCCCATATTATAGACTTTTCGGGAGGTCTAATGTTGGTGTAATAAGAAATAGGAGGTAAAAATGAGCAATGAAAATAAGCAAAGAGTTGCTCTGTATCTGGATAAAGAGTTAGTCCGAAACGCAGACATAATCAAAACTAAATACGGTTACAAATCACGCAATGATTTCTACGCCAAAGCAATAGAAGCATTTATCGCAAATAAAATTATCGAAAGCAATGACAATGCCATTTGCGAAATACTTGCCAAAGCGATTGAAAAGAGCAGTGAAAAAAGCAAGGGTGCTATTGCACAAGGCTTGTTCAGATATGCAGTTCAATTGGAAATGCTGATGAGAATGTATGCTGAAGATACACAGCACTCTCCAAATGAGATTCGTGCAATAGAGCGTGAGGCAATCAATAATGTTCAGCGAAAGCGTGGCAAGGTTAATCTTGAAGAAATCATTGCAGGATACTACAACGACTATAACGGTTAGGAGGAAAAATTGAATAAGATACATTTCAATGCAAGGTTAAGCGAAAGCACTATGGAAATCATTGATAAGTATTATCAATTTGATAATTACAATTCCAAATCGGAATTCATTGAAGAAGCCATAAAGCATTATGATTCTTATCTTAACGCAGAGGCATCTACTGAATTTCTTGAAGCGGTAATTGATGATGCAGTAAAAAATAATATGGAAGCCATAGCAAATCGTATCGGAACTGTACTGTTCAAGCAGGCAGTTGAGATTGATATGATGATGCATGTTACTGCTGCTACCAATGAAATTGACGAAGGAACGCTGAGCAAGTTAAGAGGAGAGTGTGTTCAGGAGGTTAAATCTTCACTCGGTCGAATTAGCTTTGACAGTGCAGTAAGAATTCAAAAAGGATAATAAAAAGTCCCGGTTGGTTGAGAGCCAGCCGGGCAGAAAGGAAATTTTATGAAAAGAATTTATTATGAAAAATTTGAAACGGAGGTGATGTTTTAACCTAACAAACTTGCATTGGTGATAATATTGGATTTCAATATTAAGAATGTACCAAGTGAAGTTTGGGAATCTATCGCCGAGTTGATTTATCCGCAGGTTGTAGAGTATTTTGAAAACGAAGAAAATCAAAACAAATATGAGCTTTGGTTAAAGCAACAAAGCGATAAATGAGAAAAGGCAAGAGCGTAAAAACTCTTGCCTAATTTATTATCTTGCGTAAAGGTGACTTATGCAAAAAGAAAATCCGAACCCATCGCCTAAAAACGTGAAGTTCGGATTTATCCAATATGGCTCCCCCTGTTGGACTTGAACCAACGACAACTCGGTTAACAGCCGAGTGCTCTACCGACTGAGCTAAGGAGGAATGTCTTTCTTTCTCTCTCGAGTGCTCACATATAATATCACTTTACAAAAGAGATGTCAAGACCTTTTTTATATTTTTTTGAATTTTTTTATCTGCTAATATCTTATGTATACATTCATTTCATTCTCGCCGCGGTTGCCCCATTTGCAGTACGGAATCAGTATTATTTCCTGTTCATCCTCTGCGGGTTTAATGAAGTCAAAATACAGCTCATCATTCTGTCTTTGGCGAAATCCCTTTGCCTTGACTGTACCGCTTTTACTGTCGTAAATCGGCTGGGTATCTGCGTCTATTCTAAGCATTTGCAAATCAGCCCCGTTGTCAATCTCCTCGACACAGTATACAAACGGACCTCGGCACACCGAAAGCTTTCCTACATTTTCTCTCACAAGATTTGAACAGCCTACAAGTCTGACAGACATATTGAAATGAGCATTAACGGTGACTTCGTTTGATACATCAAAATATGCGTAGCCGTTGGCTATTCTTGCTTTTTTGTCAAACGAATAGTCCTTGCACCAAGCGGGAATTCTTAATGCAACGGTGGTTTCTTTTTTGGGTGATATTGTGATGCTAACCTTTCCGTTTTCGGTATATTTTGAATTAACGACAACGGTTGCGTTATTTGCACGGTATTCGCCGCCGATATATTGATGTATATATATAATGTTATTATTTTCGGTTATACAGTATTCTCCTATTGATGACAGAAGCCTTGCAAGATTCGGCGGACAGCAGGCACAGCCAAACCATTTTTGACGTTCTGTTTTTACGTGACGCTTTCTGCTATCGCATTTGCTTGCCTTAGGCAAAACCTCAAGCGGATTAACATAGAAAAATCTGTCGCCGTCCTCGTTCATTCCTGCAAGCACCGTATTGTACAATGCACGCTCAATAGTATCGCCTATTTGTGAGTTCGGTGAGATTTTCAGCATCCTCATTCCGAAAAATATTAATCCTATGGAGGCACAGGTTTCGCAATACGCTAAGTCGTTCGGTAGGTCATAATCAAAGGAAAATGCTTCGCCGTCAACCGTGGAGCCAATGCCTCCGGTAATGTACATCTTTTTTTGCGTGATGCTTTGCCATATCTTTTGGCATGCCGAATAAAGCTCATCATCTTTAAGCAGTCTTGCAGCATCTGCCATACCGCTGTAAAGGTAAACCCCTCTTACAGCGTGCCCCACTGCATCCTTTTGTTCCTTTACGGGAAGGTGAGCCTGATTGTATACATAGCCGTTGCCGTCGGTTTTTATGCCTTGTTCAATGTCAAAATAGTATGGCTTTGTGCCACGTTCGTTGATGAAAAATTCTGCTGTGTCAAGATATTGCCTTTTGCCTGAGGCCTCATAAAGCTTTATCAGTGCCATCTCTGCAATTTCGTGACCGGGGTATCCTCGTTTTGCGTTGCTGTTAAAGGTTGAACATATTAAATCCGCAAAGAGCATTGCACATTCAAGAAGCCTGCGGTTGCAGGTTGCCTCATAGAAAGCAACGCCCGCCTCTGCCAAATGGCCAAAGCAGTAAAGGTCGTGATAATCGTGAAGATTGGTGAAAATATTTTTGGGATTATTGATGGTATACAAGGTGTCCAAATAACCGTTTGGCTCCTGCGCAGAGCAAATCAAATCAATAACCTCGCAGGCATTTTTATACAGCGTATCATCCCATTTATTAGTTAAGGAATAAGCAACTGCCTCAAGCCATTTGTAGGCATCCGAGTCTTGAAAAACCCAGCCGTGAAAAGCATTTTCGTTTGCGTTATTGTCATCGTAATGCCATTTGTCAGTAGGGTATACAGGCAGAGACTCTCCGTTTTTTCTTGCTTCAACAGCCCTTGATGCTTTTTTGAAATTCTCTATACAATAGCTTTTTTCTGCATTTTCAATTCGGTCGTTAAGCGCTTCGTATTGATAGGGAATAACGCTTTGCGAGATTTTATTTTGGATATTGCTCCAAAAGCCGTCGTCAATTTTTATGTTTTTTAATTTGACCTGATTTGAATATTGTTTTGTGTCCATATAATCACCGAGATTATTATAGTACATACCGCATACTTGTTCAACATTTTTACGAGCCTTGTTTACACTTTGTTCGCTTGACATTATCGGATAATGTTGATATTATTATATAATAAGCATTAATATATGTGGAGTGAAATTAATGAAAGATTTGGATTGTCTGTGTGCAGGCTGCTGGAATGAGCTCACCGAGGGTGCGGTTTGTGCCGAATGCGGCTTTGATAATGATACACAAAACGAAACAATTAATCTTGGTATAAAAACAGTTTTGGACGGTAGGTATGTTATCGGTAAGGTCGAAAAGGTAGAGAGCGATTCTGTTACCTATTCGGGCTACGACGGACAGCTTGACAGGCCTATTATTATCAGGGAGTTTTTCCCAAAGGGAATAGCAAACAGGTTTGATGACAGCGATGAGGTGCATGTTCGTCAAAAATATATTAATGAATATGCAAGGTACAAAAAGTCGTTTTACAACCTTTGGACCACTATGCAAAAGCTCCATAATCTGTCTGCTGTTGTTCCGGTTTACGATATGGTTGAGGCAAACGGCACATACTATGCAATTATTGAAAGCACCGAGTCTATTCCTCTAAGAGAATATCTTTTAAGAAATGAGGAAGGCTATATTCTTTGGGATACGGCAAGGCTTATGTTTATGCCCGTTCTTACTACTATTGAGGCACTTCACTCAAACGGTATTGTTCACGGCTCAATTACTCCGGACAACCTCGTGCTGTGCAGGGACGGCAAGGTGCATTTGGCTCCGTTTCCTATTACAGAGGCAAGCGACAAGGCAACTGTTCTTGAGTTTACGGAAAACGAGGGATACACTGCACTTGAGCAGTATGATAATAAGCACAGAATTTGTGCCGCAACTGATATTTACAGCTTTTCTGCCTGCATATACAGGGCTTTGGTAGGCACAAATCCACCGTCTGCCTTGTCTCGCGAGGCTAACGATAAGCTTATGATTCCCAATACTATTGCCGAAAAAATCCCCATGCATGTAATAAAGGCTCTTGTAGGCGGCTTGCAAATTTATCCGGAAAAGAGAGTTAAAACCGTTGACAGCTTCAGAGAGCTTCTTGATGCGGCTCCTGCTGTTAAGGCAAAGGCTGCCGTTGAGCAGGAGGATATTTATCAGGAGGGCGCAACAGGCGGTTATCCGGAATATAACGAAAGTAATGGTGAAAAGAAGCGTAAGGCAGTTGTTATCATTTTAGTTATTTTGATTGTAGCCGCAGTTGCCGCAGCGGTTTATGTTGTGCAGTTCTCCGGCTTGGTTGACAAAAAGGAAACAACAACCGCCGTGTCACAGATTAAAACCTATCAGGTGCCGAACTTTATCAACAACGGCTACACACAAAGCGATATAGAAAACAACGGCGCTTGGAACGAGCAGTTTAACTTTACCTTCCAGGGTGAGTATTCGGCAGATACCGAGGAGGGAATTATCTTTAAGCAGAATGTTGCTCCGGGTGAAACCGTTGACCAGGGCACAGAAATAATTCTTACCGTGTCAAAGGGTATTCAAACCCAGGCAGTTCCCGATGTCAGAGGGCTTGCTCTTGAGGAGGCAACAAAGCAGCTTGAGGAGCTTGGCTTTAAGGTTAGCACGGTTGAGGTTTACAACGACGGCACACATATTGAAAATACCGTTAAAAATTCCGATGCAAGCGCTCCCGCAGTAGGCAGTCTTGCCGCAGTAGGCGAGGAGGTTATTCTTCAGGTTTACGGCGCTCCGGAAACAACAACTGCCCCGACTGCTGTTGTTACAGAATAATATTGCTGTTTTACTCCCCTTAATACAAGGGGAGTTTTTGTATTTAATAAACGGTTTTTATTTATATAGTCTATTATTTTCAAAAAAATTTGACAAGCAGGCTGATTTTTGCTATAACATTAAACGGTTACAAAAAGGTTACAAAAATTACAGATTTGTAAAGGAGACATTGTTATTAGTAGATTATCAGTAAAAATCGTTGCTTCGGTAATGTCTGCTGTGTTTATATTGGGCGCTTCATTTACTGCTTATGCAGGCTCAATTCATCAGGATTACACAGGAGCAAAGGCGGTCGCTGCTTCAGAGCCGTTATATGTACAAAGCACCTTTGATATGATACGCTCACAAAACGAAAACAGCTTTTTTGTTGAAGCATATGATGTTAAGGAAAGCTCGGTAAGGCTAAGGTGGAACGGCGACAGGGTTTATTTGGGCTACAATATTTTTGTTTACAATCCTGTTACTCATCAGTTTGATGAGTATGCAACCACAAATAAAACCGATGTTGTAATTAATAATTTGCAAAACGACACATCCTATGACTTTATGATTACCTCCTGCGTAAATGATGTTATGCTTGGTATGGTGCATGTTGATACCGCATCGCTAAAGCCCGTGCTGCGTGTAAAGGATTCCTCGTCGAACGGTGTTGCTCTTAAGGTAAGCAATACCTACGATGATTCAAGGGTTGAAATTTACAGAAGCGAGGACGGTAAAAAATTCAGGAAAATAGCCACCGTTACCGACGGTAAATATTTTGACAGGGATGTTGAACAAAAGGAGTTTTATCGCTATAAGGCGGTTATGCACTTTGAAAACGGCAAAACCGAAAGCGATATTGTTGAGGCAAATGTTCCCGAAAAAATGGGGCTTCCAAAGGTGTCGGGTGCAACAAAAACATATGCATATTACACAGCCGTAACGGCAAAGGGCTCGCCTCAGTATGCCTTGCTTAATTCACCCGAATGCCATACAGATGAAAAAACAGGCATACGAATGATAGGGGATTATTATTGCGTTGCGCTCGGCTCGTACTACGGCAGCCGTATAGGTACAAGATACCGCATAACATTCTCGACAGGAAAATCTATCAAGGTTATTTTGTGCGACCAAAAGGCTAACAGGCACACCGACAGCAAGCATCAGTATGCCCGCAGAAACTGCGATGTTATGGAATTTTATGTGGAAAAGTCAAAAATTCCCGACGGCGTTCGCGGAAACTACGGCAATCTTGAGCAGTTTAAGGGTGACATTGTCGGCATAGAAAGATACAGCCTGTAATAATTTTAGTTGAGGGTGTATAGTATTATCAGAGGTGTTTGATATGTTTGAACAAATTGAATTCAGTCAAGTAAAGGAAAATGTTGTTGATTTGATTGCAAGGCAATGGGCATTGGTTACCGCAGGCGACGAAAAAGCCTGCAACACAATGACAGTATCATGGGGTGCTGTCGGCGAGCTTTGGGGTGTTGATACCGCAACAGTTTATATCCGCCCTCAAAGGTATACAGAGCAGTTTATTGACAGCAATGACTATTTTACCGTTTGCTTTTTCCCGGAAGAGCTCAAGCAACAAATTCACGGTGTGTGCGGCTCCAAGAGCGGCAGAGATACAGATAAAATTGCCGAGGCAGGCATCACTCCTGTCTATGATGAAAATGCACCGTATTTTGAGCAGGCAAAGCTTGTGCTTGTTTGCAGAAAGATGGCAAAGGGCAAATTTGAGCCTGCACAGCTCTGTGATAAAGGCATTGCGGATAAGTGGTATCCGGAAAACGATTATCACAATATTTACTATGGCGCAATAGAAAAGGTGCTTATCAAAAAATAGATATTGATTTATTACAAATAATATTGTATAATAGACAAACAGAGGTGCTTTTACACCTTCTGCGTAGCGTATGGGCCCTGTGCGACAGGAAGCTACGAACCTTGTCAGGCGGGGAACCGAGCAGCAATAAGTGGATTATTCTGTGTGCCTCAGACAAGTCTGTACGTTACGCTGAGGGCGTAAAAGCATTTATTCATTTTGAGCGAGGTAAAGGGATATGTATCAGGTGCTTTATCGAAAATACAGGCCAAGGGTTTTCTCCGATGTTTACGGACAGGACCATGTTACCTCTACGCTTAAAAATGAAATTCAAAACGGCAGAGTATCACACGCGTATTTGTTTACAGGCTCTCGCGGTACAGGCAAAACTACCTGCGCAAAGATTTTGGCAAAGGCTGTAAACTGTGAGCATAATGTTAACGGCGAGCCGTGTAACGAGTGTGAGGTGTGCAAAGGGATTGATAACGGCTCAATCTATGATGTTGTAGAGATAGATGCTGCTTCAAACAACGGTGTTGACAACATTCGTGAGCTCAGGGATGAAACAAATTACGCTCCAAGCCGAGGAAAATATAGGGTATATATAATTGACGAGGTGCACATGCTCTCAACAGGGGCATTCAATGCATTGCTCAAAACCCTGGAGGAGCCACCCGCTCACGTAATATTTATACTTGCCACAACAGAGGTGCACAAGCTGCCTGCTACAATTTTGTCACGCTGCCAAAGGTTTGATTTCAAGCGTATTCAACCTGAAACAATGGCGGTAAGACTAAAGGAGGTTGCAGGCATTGAGGGACTTGAGCTTGATGATGACGCCGCAATTCTTATTGCAAGAATTGCAGACGGTGCATTGCGTGACGGCTTGTCTGTTCTTGACCAATGTGCAGGCAGAAGCAAAAGCATTACGGCATCACTTGTTTCCGAGGTTGCAGGGCTTGCAGGCAGAGAGGCAATGTACAAGCTTTCCGACTGCGTAGCTAACAGAGACAGCAATTCGGCAATGTCAATCATCAGCGACCTATACCAAAACAGCTTTGATATGGAACGCCTATGTGTAGAAATGATTAATCATTTTCGCAACCTGCTTGTTGCAAAAACCGTGCGCAAAAGCAGAGAGCTCATTATCTGCACGGATGATGAATACAATACAATAATAGAGGCATCAAAGGGATTTAGCGTTGAAAGCATTGTTTTTGCACTTGATTTGCTTCAGTCAACTCTTGTAAAAATCAAGGGCGGTGCCACCGCAAGAATAGAAATGGAAATGGTGTTCATTAAGCTTTGTGAGCCAAAAATGGAGGAGAGTATTGCTTCTCTGCTTGACAGAATTTCAAGGCTTGAGAATGCTGTTAAGGGCGGTACGGTTGTACAGGTAACCCCGACAGCTCCCGCAAAAATTGAGGTTAGCGAGCCAACTCCTGTTCAGCCTCAGGCAACGCAGGAGATTACAGAGCCGGTGGTTGATGAATTGCCGTCGGAGCCTGATGTAAAGCAAGAGCCGGTGGCAGAGGAGCCACCGCTTGACGAACCGCCTCGGCAGGAGGCAGAGGAGCCACAGCCTGCTCCCCGGCAGACGGCACCTGCACCAAGCTCAAACGAAACTGTCGAGTTTATGCAATGGGGAGAATTTATGGATGTTCTGCACAGAACAAACATTCCTCTTTTCGGGGTGCTCAACGGCTCAAAGGGATATGTCAGAGGCGAGTATTTTCTGCTTGACAGCCCAAATCCTGCAGTTAGAGATTTTATAAAGCTTCCTATTCATTCAAAATCAATTAAGAGTGCCTTGCTTGAGGTGACGGGTACAAATTACAAGCTTGGCCTGTTCAAGCGTACGTCGGAGCAATCTGCACCAAAAAGAGATCCGCTTGAGGATTTAATCAATCAGGCATCGGGCTCAATAAATATTGAATACAAATAATAGAGAAAATATTATAAAGGAGAATACTATGAAGGCAAGAATTCCAAAGGGTATGGGCGGCGGCCCACAGAATATGCAGGCAATGCTTAAGCAGGCTCAAAAAATGCAAGAGGATATTGAGGCAAAAAGACTTGAGCTTGAGCAAAAGGAATATGTCGTAACATCTGGCGGCGGTATGGTGGAAATCACTATGACCGGCAACCATGAGGTTAAGGCAATAGGCATCAATCCGGAGGTTGTTGATCCCGAGGATGTAGAAATGCTTGAGGATATGCTTGTAGCAGCACTTAACGAGGTTACTCGCCAAATTGACGAAGAGGCTGAAAGAGAGCTTAATTCCGTAACAGGCGGCTTAAACATTCCGGGACTTTAATTGATATTAGGTAGGTATAATAGCTATGGGGTACAATCTTGCACCGCTTCAAAACTTAATAGATCAGTTTGAACGTATGCAGGGTATCGGGCACAAAACCGCACAGCGTATGGCGTTTTATGTGCTTGGTCTTTCCGATGCACAGGCACAGGAATTTGCCAAGGCAATTACAGATGCCCACTCCAAAATCAAGCAGTGCAAAATTTGCTGTGATTTGGCTGATGACGAGCTTTGCCCTATTTGTAAGGAAAAGGATAGAGATAAAAGCATTATCTGCGTTGTGGAGGACCCGAGAGATGTTGTTGCCATAGAACGCACTAAGGAATACAAGGGCACATATCACGTGCTCCACGGTGCCATTTCGCCTATGGATAATATAGGTCCCGATCAGATAAGGATTAAGGAGCTTATTGCTCGGCTCGGCAGCGGAGAGGTTGATGAGGTCATAATGGCAACAAATCCTACTGTTGAGGGCGAGGCTACGGCTATGTATATTTCACGCTTGCTGAAGCCTATGGGTATCACTGTCAGCAGACTGGCTTACGGTGTGCCTGTCGGTGCGGATTTGGAATATGCCGATGAGGTAACGCTGTCAAGAGCAATCGAGGGCAGAAGCGTTATTTAATACCAAAATAAAGGAGTGGATAGACTTGATTGAAAAAGAGAATACTACCATTGCAACCAATAAAAAAGCCTACCACGACTACTTCGTTTTGGATAAATATGAGGCAGGCATAGAGCTTTTCGGCACAGAAATAAAGTCAATTCGTGCAGGCAGAGTTAATCTTAAGGATAGCTTTTGCAGTGTGGATGACGGCGAGATGTATGTTATAGGTATGCATATTTCTCCGTACGAAATGGGCAATCGCTTTAACCGTGACCCTATGCGTAAGAAAAAGCTCCTGCTTCACAAAAAAGAGATAATGAAGCTTTTTGGCGAAAGTCAGCAGCAGGGTCTGTCAATAGTTCCGCTGGAGCTGTACATCAAAAAAGGCAGAGCCAAGTTGTCAATCGGGCTTTGCAAGGGCAAAAAGCTTTATGACAAGCGCGCCGTTGAGGCTAAAAAAGCAGCAAACCGTTCAATAGAACGTACACTTAAGGAGAATTACAGATAATGAAAAGGACCTGTGTTGATTGCGGTAAAGCATTTGAAATAACGCCGAGTGAAGAACAATTTTATCGTTCAAAAGGTTACAATTTACCTAAGCGTTGCAAAGCTTGTCGTGATAATCGTAATGGCAAAAATATAATAACTGTAAAAGAAAACCGTCCTATACTAATCAACATTTCTATTACTCTTATAGCAGCAACAATAGCATTTGCCTTTTTTACAAAAGATACTTTAAACAATAATACTTCTGTAATTATTTGCTACATTGTTTCTGCAATTTTATCATTACTTTGTTTAATTTTTTCAAGAAAAACAATAGAAGTCGATTTATCGTTTAACAGCAAATATAAATATGGGTTTTATGATGCCGAAAGCTTATATACCCATTATAAAAAACACGGAAGAGAAACCAAATGCAAATCCGCAGAAGAATATCTCATAAAAGCTATCAATGTAATAGAAAACAGGAATGCAATTCATAAACAAACCGTTGATGATGACACAGCATATTACATTGCCCAAACAGGCGAATTTGTAGTGGTTTCACCGGCAAAATACATTCGAACATATTATAGAACAAACTATACATATTATCTAAAACAATAATATTTAATATACGGGGATGAAAGGATTTCGACGGGGTCGGAAAACCTTGGTCAGCGAGTAGTGGAGTTGCACCACTTAAAAAGTAACAACTTAAAATTAACTGACAATAAAACAGTTTCTTTGAAGGCTGCGTAAGCACCCTTCCGTTCTCACCGATAGTGCCACGGATTGGATGAGAGCGTCGATTAGTGGCGAACATGAATAAGAGAGTGCTTCGGCTCTTATCAGGAATCAGAGGCTACCGTAGCATATAGGCTGTTTGCCGCCGATGTGTGAGGGGAATCCCAAATGACAAACTACACTCGTAGAGCCCTTGGCAATCCTGCTTCGGACGCGGTTTCGATTACCGCCATCTCCACCAAAATAACAACCGCCATACTTGGTGGTTGTTTTTTGTTATGGAGATGAGCAGCGTAATCGAAACCGCCTTCTATCAATGCGGAACAACCGCACTGCGCAGAGCGAAGCTCGTTGCGGAGTGCGATTACCGCCATCTCCACCAAAATAACAACCGCCATACTTGGTGGTTGTTTTTTGTTATGGAGATGAGCAGCGTAATCGAAACCGCCTTCTATCAATGCGGAACAACCGCACTGCGCAGAGCGAAGCTCGTTGCAGAGTGCGATTACCGCCATCTCCACCACGTCGTCACAAGTTACGTATCGCTTGTGACGATTTTTATTTTTAATAAAAAATCATCACGCACTCACTCCACTGCTCCTCCTTTCCCCAAAAAGTCTTTGACTTTTCGGGGACCCCGATGGACAATAACATAATGTATAATAAAAAGAAAACAGCCCGTCTGACTGTTTTCAAAGTGTTTTATTAATGCTTGCATTTGCAAAAAATTGCAATCATTGCTTATCAGCGCTTTCGTTCCCATACACATCAATCCTGTAAAAAATATCAACGACCGATAACTCAAAATTATAATTCATAAAAACAATATACATATGAAAATATTCATTTTTATTGACAAGAACAATATAAACAAATATCAAATAATTATGAAATTTTGAAATAAAAGTTAAAGCTAAGTCTGCATTTGAGCAAACTTGCTTTTTGTTGTTAAAATGAATGTAAGCAAATTCAGCTAATTACACATTTTTTGAAGAAGTTTTAGTCTATGTACATTTTTATCTTGTCACAGTGGTCAGCCAATGACTTGTCTGCTTCATTAAATTCTTCTGTAAAGGATTGTAAGCTTCCGGTTGGATTAATTACCAAGTTTGAAAAATCATTATATTCGTCATACAATGCCAATAATGCTTTATAAGCATCTTTATGTTTTGATGGTGGATTTTTCATTTCTTTCATCATATTAAGAATGCTTTTTTGTTTGATTTGGATATTGGCTACCTTTTCTGTAAAATCTTTATCGTTATATAGGTTATCCAGTGAGTCGTTGAAATCTTCGTTAAATTCGTTATTTTCCTTTGTGTATTTGTCAGTATCTTCACTAGTTTCTTTAAAAATAGTATTATACCATACATCATGTATCAAATTGCCACATTCTTCTGCTTCAATACCACTTGATATTATTTCATAACATATTGCATTTAGATTTTGCTGGTATGTATATGATTTATATTGGTTGACACCAACCCAAATCAGTAATGCTGCAATCACCAATATCACTAATACTACAATTGGATTTTTCTTTTTTTTAGACTTCTCAGCATAAATGTTTTCATATTTAATTATAGGACAACCACAGTTAACGCACTTATTGGCATTATCACTGATTTCTTTTCCGCATTCAGGACAATTGATTAATGCCACAATAACATCTCCTTTTAATCTTCATCATCTTCCCATTGCTGAATCCAATTATAAACATTATGAATTGATTCAAGATAAAGAACGAATGACTTCTTGTTTTTATCTTTATTTTTGTTTTTTAATTTAAGATATTCGTCCCTTATCCAATTCCAGCCATTTTCATATTCACGTATTATATTAAGTTTCCAATCAATATTCTGAGAAGGCTTTCTTAATTCAAAAGAATATTTACCATTTTTCCAGTTCTTAAGATAGTAATAACCATCATCAGGATCATCACTTGCATAGTAGATGATTGCTAAATCACAACCATATGTTCTTTTTTTAGTCTTTCTATCTATACAAGCAAAAGTCAGTGCAGAAGTAGAATCTTCAGGGCAATTAAATCTTGTGCCTTTAACCGCCTTGTTAAAAGCATTCATGAAATCTTTGTTTACAACATCAGGCAAGTATTTATAACCATGTTCAGGAGGCTCAATTATAAGATTATAGTCAAAATCGTAACCTTTATTACCACCCTTGATCCGTGTAATCAAGTGTCTTCGACCACTGCCAATCAATTCAAAATAAAATGGAGTTTCATATTTTTCTTCCATAATTATTTGAGCTCTTTTGATAACGGATTCGATTTCGTTTTTTACTGGGCTATATTCAGCGCGAGTCACATATTCGTATTTTTGCATAAAAACCTCCTATAACCCCAAACCGTCCAATTAGTATCATTACTAAATCATATCAGTATAACATAATTTTTGATTTTGTCAATATGATAAATTCATTTTATTTATAGTTTGTAACACATCTATTGTAAACCTATACTAAAAACATTTCTGTTTATATCATTTTTATTGACAACAACTCGCTAACAAAATATTATATAGTTATGATTAAAATTATGTTTGTGTGCCACGGGAACATTTGCCGTTCGCCGATGGCTGAATTTGTGTTAAAGGATATGGTTAGGCGCAGAGGCTTGGAAAAGGATTTTGTAATTGTCTCCTCTGCTACCAGCACGGAAGAAATATGGAACGGTGTGGGCAATCCCGTTTATCCTCCTGCAAGGGCTGTTCTTGAAGCTCACGGTATTAACCCAAGCGGTAAAAGAGCCGTTCAGTTGAAAGCGAGCGACTATGATAAGTATGATTTGTTCATCGGTATGGACAGTGCCAACATTCGCAATATGACGCGTATTCTCGGCGGAGATAAGGACAACAAAATCCATAAGCTGATGGAATACACAGGCAGTAGTGCAGATGTTTCGGACCCTTGGTACACCCGTGACTTTGACAGGTGCTACAAGGACATCTATGCCGGCTGCGAAGCGTTGCTGAACAGCTTAATATAATTATTGATTGAAACTACGAAAGGATGAATTTTTATGAAAATTAAACCATTTAAGATAACAAGCGAGGGTAATGCATTAAGAGGAATAATGCTTAATTGTGATGCGAAAGTGCCTAAAAAGGCAGTCATTTTGTGCCACGGATTTGCAAGCAATATGCTGATTACCTCGCCTTATGCAAAGGCATTTACAGACGCAGGATATACTGTAATTATGTTTGATTTTTGTATGTCAGGCAGTGGAATTTCCGGTGGCAATAGTGTAAATATGAGCGTACAGACTCAAAAGAAAAATCTTTTTGATGTGCTTGAATATGCGAAAAATCTTGATTTTGTTGACAACAATCACATAACCCTTTGCGGTTGCAGTCAGGGTGGACTTGTATGCTCGTTAGTAGCGGCCGAAAAAGAGGATGAAATTGAGAGGCTGATTATGTATTATCCCGCCCTTTGTATTCCCGATGATTCAAGACGCGGATGTGTAATCGGAACAAAGATTGACCCAAACAATGTGCCTGACAGCTTTTACGGTGTTTTTGTCAAGCTCGGCAAAAAGTATGTTGAGGATGCAAGAGCACTTGACCCTTATGAGCAGATTTGCACCTTCAAAAAGCCTGTTTTGATTATTCACGGAATTGAGGACAAGCTCGTTAAGATTGAATATTCAAGAAAAGCGAATGAGAGATATGAAAATTGCGAATTGATTGAGGTTCACGGAGACCACGGATTTATCCTAAAGGGCTTAAAAGCCGGCAAGAAAGCAACTGCAAAATATTTGAAGGATTTGGCTTTTTAATGTGCTATGAAAATTTTAATTGATGCAGACGGTTGCCCTGTTGTAAAGCAGACAATCGAGATAGCAAAAGAGAAACAAATTGAGGTTATGGTGTTTTGCGACACAAGCCACATTATAAACAGTGATTACGCAAAAACCGTAACCGTTTCAAAGGGTGCTGACAGTGTTGATTTTGCACTTGTTAATCAGGTCAGCCGAGGAGATATTGTTGTCACGCAGGACTACGGACTCTCTGCAATGGTGCTTTCAAAAGGCGGTAAACCAATCACTCAAAATGGGCTGATAATAAATGACAGCAACCTAACAATGCTACTTACAACACGCCACGAATCAAAGAAAGCAAGAATGGCAGGTGCCCACCTAAAAGGCCCAAAGAAAAGAACCAATGAAAACGACAAAGCCTACAACGAAATCCTAAATAAACTAACCAAAAAGAAACGAGCAGAAATATTATCAATGTAAGACAAGCAGTAATTATAAAGTCAAAATAAGCTCTCTTTGCGATGGGAGTTTTCTTTTGCACTATTTCAGGTGCAGAAAATTATATTATGGAAAAATAGTAAAAGCCGACAGGTAGAAATATTCATAATTTTGGTGTATAATAGGAAATTAAAAGAAAGACAAATTTTGAATTTGCAAAGATCATTTCTCATAAAAGGAAAGTATGACTTGATGGCATGTAACTGTTCACGCAATTTTGTCATTGAGAGGAATTTCAGATTGTATGGAAATAAAAAACTACAAAAAGACACTGATTACATGTTATATAGGATTTATTACGCAGGCAATTGTTGCAAATTTTACGCCGCTTCTGTTTTTGCGATTTCATGCCGAGTTTAACATACCGATTGCGCAAATCGCCCTGATTTCCACTGTTTTTTACATTGTTCAAATTCTTGTGGATGTATTTTGCGCCAAATTTGTTGATCGGATCGGATATCGAAAATGTGTGGTTGCATCGCAAATTACTTCTGCCGTGGGCTTGATTTCATTGGCTTTTTTGCCAAGCCTTCTGCCAACCCGCCTTTTGGGAATTCTGATCAGTGTTGTGATCTACGCTGTAGGAAGCGGACTGATTGAGGTTTTGGTCAGTCCTATTGTGGAGGCCTGTCCGTTTGAAAATAAAGGCAGCGTGATGAGCCTGCTTCATTCCTTTTATTGTTGGGGCGTGGTGGGCGTTGTTTTTGTCTCAACGTTGTTTTTTTCGCTGTTTGGTATTGAAAACTGGCGTATCATGGCCTGCCTGTGGGCGATCGTTCCGTTCATCAATGCATACAATTTTTCAATATGCCCAATTGAGCGTTTAGCGGAGGAAGGCAAAGGAATGACGCCGAAAGAGCTGTTGAGTAAGCCCGCCTTTTGGGTTTTTATCCTTTTGATGATCGGCGCAGGTGCAAGCGAAGCATCCATGGCACAATGGGCGTCTGCTTTTGTTGAATCTGCTCTGGGGTTTTCAAAGAGCATCGGGGACTTGATCGGCCCTTGTATGTTTGCGGCAACTATGGGCCTCAGCCGACTCCTGTACGGCAAATTCGGTCATAAAATAAAATTGCTGAACTTTATGCTGGGTTCCGGAGCTCTGTGCTTGATATGTTATTTGATGACAGCTATCTCCTCTCGGCCGATCTTCGGACTGCTGGGCTGTATTCTCTGCGGATTTTCTGTGGGGATCATGTGGCCGGGTTCGATCAGCATTTCTTCAGCCCGGATGCCCATGGGTGGAACAGCCCTGTTTGCCTTGCTTGCTATGGGCGGAGATCTGGGGGCATCTATTGGTCCGAGCGTCATCGGCATCTTTACGCAGAATGCAAATGATAATATGAAAGCCGGAATGCTTGCGGGAATCGTTTTTCCTATACTGTTGATCGTTGCGATTTGCATTATAAAATTCTTCATCCCATCAAGCAAGCACGACACTTAGTCCCTGCGTTTTCATCGACAACCTTTGGTTTGTCAAACTAACTCTAAATAAACAAAGACTGCTTACTTCGTGTAGGCGGTCTCTTTCTTAGTATTCGTACGGCGGGTGAGGGGTGGATTTGAACCTGTCTATTACGATTTGGTATCGCTCACAGGCATTTGCCACAGCCTCGTCCCAGCTGATGTAGATGTTGTCTCTTGCTTTTTCACCGACACGGTTGAGCAAATCCTTGTTGTCAATAATACTGTCAATGGTTTTTGCAACACTGTGTGCAGATTCAAGACATAAAAAGCCTGTTTCACCGTCGGTAATGCCCTCTGATGCACAGCTGTCTGCTACCACTATTGTTGGTGTTGCAGATGCGGCTGCCTCACGCACAACAAGACCGTTGGTATCAAATATTGACGGAAACACCTGAACATCGGCTGTTGCGTAGTAGATTTGCAGCTCGTACCTGTCATAAAGCTGGCCGGTAAAAATGACCTTATCATTCAGTCCGAGCTTGGTGCAATATCGCTTGATTTGAGCTTCCTCGGGACCCATACCAATCATTATCATCCTGAAATCCCTGCCGTTTGTTTTTAGTGATTTGCAGGCATCAAGTATGATTTTGATATTCTTATACCACATCATTCTGCCGACAAACAGCAAAACAGGTACATTAGGCGGTATGCTGTGCTTGCGCCTTATCATTGCACGCATATCATCCGTACATTCAAATTTCGGCAGGTCACAGCCGTTTGGCATAACAACAAAATCACCCTCGTATCCAACCTTGCGCAGGCTGTCAACGGTGCCGTGGCTGGTAACCCAAACCTCATCTGCACATTTAAGGTTGTTGAGCAAAAAGCCGTAAGCCCTGTGCCTAATTGCCCAAAGAGGCACGCGCTCTTCAATATCGTACTCATACTTTGTGTGATATGTTAAAATTTGAGGGATACGGTGAAGCCTGTTGATTCTTCTGAAAAAGTAGCTTGTTGCCATGGGACAATGGCTGTGAAGAATATCAAAATCCTTTGCAATAATGTCAGTAGCAAATTCCTTTTTGAACGGCCAACCTACAGGATAGCCCTCGCCAAAGGTGAACAGGCTTTGGTATCTGTAAATCTCGTACGGATACTTATAATCCTCTTGATTCGGATTTTTAGGGGTTACGATAACCGCCTCGCCGTACTTGTCATTAATTATATCTGCATAGCATTTTGCAACGGTGCTTATTCCGTCTATTGTTGGCGGAAAAGACTCTGTACCTATTGCAATTTTGAGTTGCTTATTCATATACATTACTCCTTGTCGCCATTATATCACAGCGAAAATCATAAGTAAACCAATTTATTTTTAATCTGTTCTTGATTAATGCTAAAATGTATTATATAATAAAAATGATTAAGCTTTTATGAGGTGTAAAGCTATGGCTGAAAAATACTATATAACCTTAAAAAAGATTATTGAGGACAATAATCTTGAGATAGTTTATATCCCAATGTCTGCCGACGAAATCCACATTACCACAAATGAGGTTAACCGTCCCGGCATTCAGCTTGCGGGATATACTGATTATTTTGATCCTCTTCGTGTGCAAATACTCGGCTGGACAGAGCTTAGCTTTTTGCAGAATATGTCGGATATCGAAAGAGAAAGAGCACTTGGATATTGGCTCAGCCTTCATCCTGCGGCAGCAGTTGTAACAAGGGGTCTTGATATTCCTGATTATTTTGTGGATGCCTGTGCAAAATATGAGGTTCCGTTGCTTAAAACCTCAAGGGAAACCTCACCGTTTTTGGCATCTCTTATTGCACAGCTTAACCGTGAGCTTGCCCCGAGAATAACCCGACACGGCGTTCTTGTTGAGGTTTACGGTGAGGGTGTTCTTATCGTAGGCGAAAGCGGTGCCGGCAAGAGCGAAACGGCTATCGAGCTTATCAAAAGAGGTCACAGACTTATTGCCGATGACGCTGTTGAAATTCGCAAGCTTGGTGACAACACTCTTGAGGGCTCGTCTCCGAGCAACATACGTCACTTCATTGAACTCAGAGGCATTGGCATTATCAACGCAGGCCGTATCTTCGGTATGGGTGCGGTTAAGCCAAATGAAAAAATTGATATGGTAATTCAGCTTGAGGAATGGGATGCCACAAAGGCTTATGACCGTTTGGGCATAGATAATGAGTACACAAAGCTTTTGGATGTTAAGGTACCTGTTATAACCGTGCCTATCACACCGGGCAGAAACCTTGCAGTCATTGTGGAAACAGCGGCAATGAACAACCGTCAAAAGAAGATGGGCTACAACGGTGCAAAGGAGCTTATGCAGGGTCTTGGCATTGATGACTTGGAGCCGACGGAAAAAGAGCTTGATTTGTGGACTCATAACGAATAATAAAATTGGTAAATTAAAAACAAAGGGGAATATTATTATGTACAGAATCGGTATTGATTTGGGCGGAACAAATATTGTGGCGGCAGTTGTTGACGACGATTGCAAGATTATTGCAAAGGCAAAGACTCCTACTGCTACTCCTCGTTCGGCAGAGGAAATTTTTGATGACATCGCAAAGGTGGCAAAGCAATCGGTAGACGAAGCCGGTCTTACTATGGATGACATTGCATCCGTAGGTATGGGCTCTCCCGGTACGGTAAATGCCGAGGGTGTTATTGAATATGCTAACAACCTTGGCTTTGACCATATTCCTGCAAAGGAAATGCTTATTGAAGGACTTGGATGCAAAAATGTTTACATAGAAAATGACGCAAACTGTGCGGCTCTCGGTGAGGCTGTTGCAGGCTGTGGCCACGGTGCAAAGGACTTTGTTGCAGTAACCTTGGGCACCGGTGTCGGCTCAGGTATTATTGTTGACGGCAAGATTGTTTCAGGCTCAAACAATGCGGGCGGCGAGTGCGGTCATACGGTTATTGTTGTTGACGGCGAGCCTTGCACCTGCGGAAGAAAGGGCTGCTGGGAGGCTTATGCTTCTGCAACTGCGCTTATCAACCAAACAAAGAGGGCTATGGAGGAATATCCTGATTCTGTTATGCATGAGCTTGCAGCAGAGGAAGGCAAGGTATCCGGCAGAACTGCATTTGATGCAATGCGCAGGGGCGATATTGCAGGCATTAAGGTTGTAGACAAGTACAACAAGTATGTTGCCTGCGGTCTTATCAACCTTGTAAATATTTTTCAGCCGGAGGTTATCTGCATAGGCGGAGGTATCTGTAACGAGGGCGAAACACTTTTGCGTCCTATCCGCAGATATGTAGAGAGCGAAAGATATAGTGTTTACTCAAAGGTTCAGTCAAAGATTTGCAAGGCAGAGCTTGGCAATGACGCAGGCATTATCGGTGCCGCTCTTTTGGGTAGGTAATAATTAATCGGGTGAATTTTTTTGACAGAAATTAGTAAATTTTTAGACAGCGCAGGTATTTCATACAGCGAAAACGAGCCTATGAGCCTTCACACCACCTTCAAAATAGGCGGTCCTGCAAGGCTTGCGGTTTTTCCTAAAAGAGAGGAGGAAATATCTGCAGTAATAAAAAAGTGTAATCAATACGGTGTTCGCTTCATTACGGTGGGCAACGGCTCAAATTTGCTTGTGGCTGATGAGGGCATAGATGCAGTGGTTATAATTCTCGGTAAGGATTTTGCCGAGGTGACACTGATAGGCGACGACGTCATTTATGCAAAGGCAGGTGCGTCGCTTATGAAGGTGTGCCGTTTTGCCTTGGAAAACAGCCTGTCCGGCTTGGAGTTTGCGTACGGTATTCCCGGCTCGTGCGGTGGCGGTGCGTTTATGAATGCAGGTGCCTACGGCGGTGAGCTTAAGGACGTAATGTTTAAGTGTGATCATATTGATGCAAACGGAAATGTCGGCAGTCTTGAGGGTGATAAGCTTGAGCTGTCATACAGACATTCTGCATATTTTGACAACGGCGGCATAATTACAGGCGTTTACTTTAAGCTTAAAAAGGCTGACGCAAACGAAATTAAAGCCGCTATGGATGACTATATGAGCAGAAGAAGGGATAAGCAACCTCTTGAATATCCGTCTGCCGGCTCAACATTTAAGCGACCGGAGGGGCACTTTGCGGGAGCGCTGATTGAGCAATGCAACCTCAAGGGCACAAGTGTCGGCGGTGCCGAAATCAGCACAAAGCACGCAGGCTTTGTTATCAACACGGGCAACGCAACCTGTAATGATGTTTTGCAGCTTTGCAAAAGGGTTTCAGATACCGTTAAGGAACAAACGGGTGTTGATTTGGAAATGGAAGTAAGAGTTACAAAATAAAGACATAAGGGGATTATGATATGAAGGAAATAGTTTTACTTACCGGTGTTTCGGGTGCAGGTAAATCAACCGCCATGGGCTTTATGGAGGATATTGGATATTACTGTATCGACAATATGCCCGCAGAGCTTATAGGCAGGTTTATTGAGCTTATTGAAAACTCGGAAACATACAAAAAGATTGCTATTGTTACCGACGTTCGCTCGGCAGGTGTGTATTCAGAATTTTCAAAGAATATTCAGGGGCTTATGGACAGCAATGATTATATTGTAAAAACAATTTTCCTTGATATTAAAAATCATGTTGCCCTTAAAAGATATAAGCTGACAAGAAGAAAGCATCCCTTTGCCGATATGTTTAACGGCTCGCTTGAGGAGGCCCTTAAATACGAAAAGGAAATTTTAGCCCCTGTCAGAGAAAAGGCAGGTTATATTGTTGACACCTCCGATTTGGACGCAAATCAGCTTCGTGAAAGATTGACACAGATTTTGCTCAGCGACGAAACAGAGGTTATGAATCTTCACATTGTGTCATTCGGATTTAAGCACGGTATTCCTGCCGACGCAGATTTTGTGCTTGATGTAAGATGTCTGCCAAACCCTTATTGGATTGAATCAATGAGGAATAAAACAGGTCTTGATAAAGAGGTTAAGGATTATGTCTTTAGCTTCGACGAGGCATACGGTATTTTGGAAAGAACCAAGAATTTGCTTGATTACCTAAACCCGTTGTACATACGTGAGGGTAAAAGTCAGATAGTAATTGCTATCGGCTGTACAGGCGGTAACCACAGAAGCGTTGTTTTTGCAGAAGCACTTAAGGAATATTTCTCTCGCAAGTGGGATAATGTTACTGTAAATCACCGTGATATTGAAAGACAATAGGCAGAGGTACGGTAGAAATGTCGTTTTCTTCTCAGGTAAAAAAAGAGCTTGTGGAATTGCAATGCGAAAATAATTGCTGTAAAAAGAGTCTCCTTTACGGAATGGCTCTTTTTTCAAAGAGCTTTTCATATAAGGAGATAGTGTTTCAGTCAAAGAGCAAGCCTACGGCAGAGCTGTTTTGCAGCTTGTTAAAGGAGCTTTGCTCAATTTCTTCATCAATTAAGGAATCGCCATCGGGCAAGCTGTACACGGTTGCGATAAAAAGACCGTCCGGCGCATCTAAAATAATGGCATATTTAGGGCATGAAAAAAACGAAACAAGCCTTAGGATAAACTTTTCAAATTTTGATTGTGACGATTGTCAAAGTGCCTTTCTGCGCGGTGCGTTTTTGGCGTGCGGTGCCGTATCATCGCCGGAAAAGGACTATCATCTTGAGTTTTCCGTTGCGTATATGAACCTGTCGAAAAGCCTTGTTACTGCCCTGCAGGAAAAGGAGCTTTCTCCAAAGCTTACAAAGCGAAAGGGATATAACATTATATATTTTAAGGACAGCGAGGAAATTGAGGATTGCCTTTACATTATGGGTGCAGGCAAATCCATGTTTGATATGATGAATGTTAAAATTGTTAAGGAGATTCGCAATACTGCAAACAGAAAGGCAAATTGTGAAACTGCTAACATCGAAAAAACCGTTGCCGCCGCATCTCCTCAAATTGCCGCTATTATGAAGATAGAAAGAGAAAAGGGGCTTGACTCTCTTTCCGATCCGTTAAGGGAAATGGCCGAAATAAGAATGGAAAATCCGGACTCCTCTCTGACAGAGCTTGCCGAGATGTTTGATCCTCCGATTAGCAGAAGCGGAGTTAATCATCGTCTTTCAAGGCTTGTAAAGATAGCTCAGGAGCTTTAAGAGGTGAAAATATGTTTACTCATCTTCATTTGCACACACAGTTTAGCTTGCTTGACGGCGCCTGCCGTTTGAGCGAGCTTGTCAGTCGTGCAAGGGAGCTGGGTATGACCTCGCTTGCAATAACCGACCACGGCAATATGTACGGTGCCGTGGATTTTTATAAGGAGTGCAAAAAGCAAGGCATAAAGCCTATTATAGGGTGTGAGGTGTATGTTGCACCGCACAGCCGATTTGATAAGGACAAGACTCGTGACGGTAAATATTCACATCTTGTTTTGCTGGTTAAAAATGAGACCGGATATAAAAACCTTATTAAAATGGTGTCGCAATCCTTTACCGAGGGCTTTTATTTTAAGCCGAGGATTGACAGGGATTTGCTTGAGGCTCACAGCGAGGGACTTATTTGTCTTTCTGCCTGCGTTGCCGGTGAAATCCCGCAGTACCTTTTGCAACGTGATTATGACTCTGCCAAAAGGTCTGCCCTGTGGTATAATTCCGTTTTTGGTGAGGGCAATTACTATTTAGAGCTTCAAAATCACGGGCTTGATGAGGAACGTGTTGTTGCCGACGGAATTAAGCGACTTGCTGATGAAACGGGTATTCCTCTTGTTGCAACAAACGATGTGCATTATGTCAGGCGCGAGGATGCCGAAATTCAGCAGGTGCTTATTTGTATTGCAACAAACCATATATTAGGCGAGGATACGGGGCTTGAATTTCATTCCGACAGCTTTTATCTTAAAAGCGAGCAGGAAATGGCAGAGCTGTTTGCCGACACCCCTCAGGCAATTTCAAATACGCAGGTAATCGCGGAAAAATGTAGCTTTGATTTTGAATTCGGTACAACAAAGCTACCGTATTTTGAAACTCCTAATAATATGAATCACTATGATTTCTTTAGGCAAAAGTGCTACGACGGTCTTTACGAAAGATACGGCAAGGATGTGCCGCAGGTTTACATTGACCGTCTTGAATACGAGCTTGAAACCGTAGAAAAAATGGGATATACCGACTATTATTTGATAGTTCAGGATTTTGTAAGATTTGCGAAAAGCAAGGGCATTCCCGTCGGTCCGGGCAGAGGCTCGGGTGCAGGCTCAATAGCAGCATATTGCATAGGCATAACAGACCTTGACCCTATGAAATATGATTTGATTTTTGAGAGATTTTTGAATCCCCAGCGAGTTTCGATGCCGGATTTTGATATAGATTTTTGCTACGAGAGGCGTGGCGAGGTAATAGATTATGTTACAAAAAAATACGGCGCAGACCATGTTGCGCAAATTGTAACCTTTGGTACCCTGCAAACAAAGGCGGCTCTGCGAGATGTCGGCAGAGTGCTTGGTATGTCTTATGCAAGGGTTGATGCAATTGTGAAAATGATACCCAATGTTTTTCACATTACACTTGATGATGCTGTTAAAAAAAGCAAGGAGCTTAGGCAGGCTATGGACGAGGACCCACAGGTTGCAAGGCTTGTTGAGATTGCACGCAAGGTTGAGGGTATGCCGCGCAACACATCAACCCACGCGGCAGGTGTTGTTATTACGCACGATCCCGTGTCGTCGTATGTTCCCCTTGCAACAAACGATGATTTGGTTGTAACGCAGTACATTATGACTACTCTTGAGGAGCTTGGATTGCTCAAGATGGACTTTTTGGGTCTTCGTACATTAACCGTAATTGATGATTGTGCAAGAGCGTGTAACGTAGACATTGAGCATATTGCCATTGATGACGAGCAGGTTTACAGGCTTTTTTCGCGAGGACAAACTGAGGGTATATTCCAATTTGAGTCGTCGGGAATGAAGCAAATGCTGATGAGCCTTAAACCGACAGGGCTTGAGGACTTGATAGCGGCTACATCGCTTTACCGTCCCGGTCCTGCAAGTCAAATTGATACCTTTGTGCACAATTCAAACAATCCGCAGGACATCACATATGATACGCCTATGCTTGAGCCGATACTGAAAAACACCTACGGTTGTATGGTGTATCAGGAGCAGGTTATGCAGATTTTCCGTGAGCTTGCAGGATACAGCTTCGGCAGGGCTGATGTTGTGCGTCGTGCCATGAGCAAAAAGAAGCACGATGTTATGGAAAAGGAACGCTCGGCTTTTGTTGACGGCTGTGCAAAAAACGGTATTGCTCAATCGGTTGCCAACGGAATTTTTGATAAAATAAGCGATTTTGCTTCCTACGCATTTAACAAGTCTCATGCCGCGTGCTATGCTCTTGTTGCATACCGTTGTGCGTATCTTAAAAAATATCATCCGTCGCAGTTTATGGCGGCATTGCTTACATCGGTGCTTGATAATTCAAACAAGGTTGCACGATATATTGCAGAATGTAAAAGGCTTGGTATTCGCCTTGCACCGCCTGATATTAACAGCTCTATGAAGGGCTTTACCGCAAGCAGTGACAAGGTAATAAACTATGGCCTTCTCGGTATTAAAAACCTTGGAAATGATTTTATTGAGGACATAATCAGAGAACGTCAAAACGGCAGATACAAGGATATATTTGATTTTTGTTCAAGGCTTCAGGGCGGAAAATTTAACCGCAGAGCCGTTGAATCACTTATCCGTTGCGGTGCGTTTGACAATATGGGGGCTAACAGAAAGCAAATGCTCAACGCCTTGCCGGTTATCCTTACAAACATAGAGGAAAAGTACCGTCGTACAATGTATGGTCAGGTTGGACTGTTTGATTTGAATGATGATTTCAGCGACAGCTTTGAAATGCCAAATGTTGAGGAATATTCCAAATCAGAGCTTTTGCAAATGGAAAAGGAAATGACAGGGCTTTATCTGTCAGGTCATCCAATGGATAGATTTGATAATTATGTGAAAAGGGCAGGCTGTGTTCGCACCTACGATGTGCTTGAGGCAGGCAACGAAATGTCAGCCGTTAAGGACGGCTCTGTTGTTACTCTTTGCGGAAGCATAACCCGAATTTCCGTTAAGCAAACCCGAAGCAATAATATGAATATGGCATTTGTAACCCTTGAGGATTTGTACGGTACTGTTGAGATTGTGCTGTTTCCAAAGGTGTTTGCTCAATGCAGTATGCTGATTACACAGGGCAATGTTATTGCTGTTAAGGGTACCGTATCTATCGAGGAGGAAAAGGAACCTAAAATCTTAGTAAACTCGGTTATTGAGCCAAATGCAGATGTAACGGCACAAAATGTTGAGCAAAGGTCAAAGCGTAACGGCTTGTTTCTAAAGTTTTCGTCAAGAGGTGATGAACGCGTTAGGAGTGCCTCTGAAATTCTTGCCGGATACAGAGGAGATTTTCCTGTGTACTATTATTTTGCAGACGAGAAAAAATATGAAAGGCTGAAAAAGGAGCTTGGCTTTTCATATAATGAAGATGCCGTGGCAAAGCTTCGAGGGCTTCTCGGCGACGATAATGTGGTTGTGAGGTTTTAGCTTGTATCCTTTTGATACTTGACAATATTTGTAAAATTAAGTAAAATAGATATATTGCTTAACATTAAATATTTTTATATATTGAACGGAGGAAATATAATGAAAACTATCGCAGTTTTAACAAGTGGCGGTGACGCTCCGGGCATGAATGCTGCAGTTCGTGCAGTTGTAAGAACAGCCTGCGAAAACGGAATTAAGGTTTACGGTGTTATCCGTGGCTATAACGGACTTATCAACGGAGATTTTATCGAAATGGATTTGCGTTCTGTTTCCGATATTATTAACAGAGGCGGTACAATCCTTTACTCTGCGCGTAGCGTTGAGTTTGCAACCGAGGAGGGTATGCGCAAGGCAGTGCGCACCTGTCAGGAAAAGGGCATTGAGGGTGTAGTCGTTATCGGTGGTGACGGTTCATTCCGCGGTGCTCGTGACTTAAGCGAAAGAGGTATCCCCTGCGTTGGTATTCCGGGCACTATTGATAATGATATTGCCTGCTGTGATTACACAATCGGTTATGACACCTGTCTTAACACTATTATGGAAATGGTTGACAGAATCCGTGACACATCGGAATCTCATGACAGATGTGCTGTTATTGAGGTAATGGGCAGAAGAGCAGGCTACCTTGCACTTAACGCAGGTATTGCATGCGGTGCAACTGCTATCCTTATTCCTGAGGTTAAATTTGATATTGAAAAGCACGTTATCGACAGAATGAGAAAAACCCAAAGAACCGATAAAAAGCACTTTATCATCATTGTTGCAGAGGGCTGCGATGTAGATGTAAACGAACTTGCTCAACACATTCAGGAAAAAACAGGTGTAGAATCAAGAGCAATGGTTCTCGGTCATGTTCAGCGCGGCGGTTATCCTACAGTTAAGGACAGAGTTATGGCAACACGTATGGGTAACTACGCCGTTAAGCTTCTTATGAACAACATCGGCAACAGAGTTGTTGCCGCTCAAAAGGAAGAAGTTGTTGATTACGATATTTTTGAAGCACTTAATATGAAAAAATCTATTGATATGAACCTTTACAATATTGCACACGAGGTTTCAATCTAACTGTTACATACAACAATCATAATACAGCAGTGCCGTAAGCTTTTTATTGCCTACGGCATTTGTATTGTTTCTATTTTTTTCCTGTGGAAATAATGTGCTCAATATGATACAATTTCCACAAAGGAGCATATATGCCTACAACAAAAAAGAAAATTAAAAAAAGACCTGCAAGAAAGAGAAAAGACACTCAACGCAAAATCATAATCACTGCGGTTGCGTTGGTGCTTGCAGCAGCGCTTGCGGTAACGGGTATTGCGGTTTCGCACACAGGCAGGAAGCTTCCAAACCCGCTCGTCGCTCTTGATAAGGATAAGGCATACGGTGTTGATATATCTCACCATAACGGTAAGGTTAATTGGAAAACGCTTAAAAACGAGGTTGACTTTGCTATCATCAGGGTTGGCTATCGTGGCTATCAAAACGGCGCTGTGTGCATAGATAAAAATGCAAAAAAGAATTTAAGAGCTGCCAACGAAGCAGGAATACCTGTCGGTGTTTATTTTTACACTCAAGCCGTAAATGAGGATGAGGCAAGGGAGGAGGCAAGAGCCTGCCTTGATGTTATTAAAAAATATGACATCTCTTTGCCTGTGTTTTATGATTTTGAATATCCGACCTTTAACGGTAAGCACACGGGCAGGCTTTTTGAGGCAGGTCTGACAAAAAAAGAAAATTCACGTCTTATCAATGCCTTTTGCACAGAGATTGAGGACGCAGGCTATCAAAGCGGAGTGTATGCATCATCATTTATGTACAAAAGCAATTTTAAGATGAGTGAGCTTTACAAATCAATATACATTTGGGTGGCTGATTACAACCCGTCAGTTACCTATAACGGTGATTATGACCTTTGGCAGTTCAACGATAAAGGGCAGGTTAACGGAGTAAAAAAGAGGGTTGACGAAAATTATTGGTACATAAAAAATTAAGGGGATAAAAATGAGGAAAAATAGTGCAAAAAAACTGTTTGCGTTGGCACTTGCTGCCGTTATTGCAGCGTCGCCGATAACTGCTTTTGCGTTTACAAGCTCAAGCAGGTTTACAACAAAAACCTATACCCATCAGGACAGATTTTTCAACACCGGTATTCAAGAGGGTATTGATGTTTCCTATCATAACGGAAAGCTTGATTGGGGCGTTATTAAAAATGCAGGGGTGGATTTTGCCATTATCCGTGCGGCATACCGTGGCTACGGCAAAAATGGCACCTTGGTTAAGGATACCGAGTTTGCAAACAATATTATGAACGCACAGGCACAGGGTATTCCTGTCGGTGTTTATATTTACTCACAGGCTATTACTACTGCCGAGGCGGTGCAGGAGGCAAATTTTATCCTTGATATTATCAGCGGATACAGCATCGATTTACCGGTTGTGTTTGACTACGAGTTTGCGGGCGTAGAGGACGGAAGGCTTGATTCTGCTTGGTCAAGCGGAAAGCTTAATAAAAGCAAAATGACAGATATTACACTCGCATTTTGCGACACTGTAAAAAATGCGGGCTACGACGCAATGGTTTACGCAAACAAATCGTTTTTGAATACCAATATTGATCACACCGCTATTGAAAACGCAGGCTATCAGGTTTGGCTTGCTCATTACACAACCAATACAAATTACACGGGTGAATACAAGATTTGGCAGTACACATCGGACGGTTCAATCCCCGGAATTGCCAATAAGAGATTTGACTGTAACTTTATGTATTCAGGCTCTTTACCGAGCTCTGCACCGAGGATTCTGCCTATTCCTAATCAAACCTATACAGGCTATGAAATTTGCCCGGAGGTTAAGTTGTCGTACGGTGATTATATTTTAACCGAGGGTGTAGACTACACAACATATTATCAGGATAATGTTGAAATCGGAACGGCTACAGTAAACGTTGTGGGCATCGGTATGTTTAGCGGATACATTGATCTAAAGGCAAGCTTCAACATAGTTGCGCAAACTGTTGAAAATATGAGGTGCACATCCACCTCGTCAAATTCCGCAAATATCGAGTGGGATGCGGTAAACGGTGCCACCGGCTACATTGTTCAAATTCTAAAGAACGGCAAGTGGACCAATGCAGGCACATTTACCGATACAAAGGCAACTGTTACAGGTCTTGCTGTCGGCTCGCTTAACTATATCCACATTGCCGCATATACAAATGTTAACGGTAAAAATTATGTCGGTGCATACAACAAGCACATTACTGTTTCAACACAGCTCGGCCCCGTAAACACAAGGGTATCAAAGTACACCAATTCGTACATTACTCTTGCTTGGGATAAGCAAACGGCATCAAACGGCTACGAGATTTACAGTTATGATTACGGCAAAAAGAAATATGTGCTGTACAAAACAATTACAAACGGCAACACAGGCTCATACAAGATAACAGGTCTTTCATCAAATAAAAAGTACAAGTTCAAAATCCGTGCATATAAGCTTGTTAACGGCAAAAAGACCTATGGCTCATTGGGTAATTGGGTGCTTCAGTACACATCGGTCAAAAAGCCTACATTAAAATCAGCAACATCTCCGTCAACCAAAAGAATAAAAATGACCTGGTCAAAGGTCAGCGGTGCAACAGGCTATCAGGTTATGTGGTCTACATACAGTGATTTTTCACAAAACTATTTGACAAAGTCGGTTTCATCAAAAAATTTGTCAACTACATTGACAACCGCAAAGTCAAAGAAAACCTACTATGTTAAGGTAAGAGCATACAGAACAATTTCGGGCAAAAAGGTTTATTCACCCTGGAGCTCAAAGAAAACATTAAAAACAAAGTAAAAAAACGGCACTCAGTGCCGTTTTTCTCTTTTATTATTTTATTATGTGTGATATAATTGTTTTATCATTTATTGTGAGGATAAATATGAAAAGGATTATTTCTGCATTGATAGCTATGTGCGTTGTGCTTTGTGTTTGCTTGCCTGCATATGCTCAATCAAACGCAACGCTTAATATTTCAAAAAATGATATTGGTGAAAAGACATCTCCGTCCCTATATGGCTTAACTCTTGATGAAGATTCGTTTGCGGTTGACGGCGGCTTGGTGTCCAATATGGTGTGCAACAATTCCTTTGAGTATGCCGACAATCCTGAATATGCGTGGAGCTTTAACGGTGTGTCGCCGGTTGTTTCATCTCAAGGGGCTGTCAATTCCAACAACCCAACCTACGAAACCGTAACCGTTGAGTCATCGGGAAATATGATAAACAGGGGTTATACTCCGCTTTTTGACAGCAAGGGTAATTATGACGAGGCTGTTGCCGACGGTGCGGGTATGAGCTTTGTAAAGGGCAAAACATATCTGTTTTCCTGCTACCTGAGGAATGTTGACTTTGAAGGAAAAATCGGTGTGTTCATCGACTCAAAGGGCAACAAAGCAGACCCTGTTCAGCTAAACATTAATTCCGTTAGCCAAAAAACATGGACAAGGATTAATGTAAAAATTAAGTCAAGTGCAACAGAAAGCGGTAGGCTCGGTATAAGCTTTAACGGCACAGGCTCGGTGTGTATTGATTATGTTACACTTTGCCCTGATGACAGCTACGGTACGGGGGATGAATGGAAATATGTTACCTTGCGACAGGATATGGTGGATGCAATTAAAAACCTTAAACCGTCATATTTGAAATTTCCGGGTGCGTGCTCGGTTGAAGATACAGATTTTTCGTGGAAAAACACTATCGGCGAGCCGGCACTTCGTAAACAATGTGCAGGTGCCGAAAACGATTATTCAAAGGGCATTGCCGTAAACAACACAAGTCTTATGGGGTATCACGAATACTTTCAGCTTGCAAGGGATATAAATGCCGTTCCCGTTGCCGTTGTGGGTGCAGGTGTTGCCTGCCAAACAAACGGCAGGTATGAGGCGTATTTGCAGGCAATGAACAAAACATATATGACCGATGAGCAGTGGGAGACATATCTTGTAGATGAATGCGGATATAAGAAGAGCGAGGTTGCTCAAAGAACGCAGTACATTGACTCGCTCGGTGTAAATAGCGTAGATGATTTTGATGCCTTTGTTGACAGTATGTCGCTCAATCCCGACACGGCGGAATTCACAAATTATGCACAGGATGTGCTTGACCTTATTGAGTATGCAAACGCTCCGTCAACAGCAGGCTATTGGGCGTCACTTCGCAGTGCCAACGGCAGCGAGCAACCGTTTAACCTTAAATATATTCAGGTTGGCGGGGATAACTACGGTGATGTATATTGGCGTAATTTTGAGGCATTAAAAAAGATAATTAACAAAAAATATCCCGATATTGTTGTTTTGGCTTCAACCGGCTTTGCAGGTAACGGAGTAGAGTTTGACACAGCGTGGAACAGAATAGGTACAGATGCCATGGTCAGCGAAAACGTGACGGACAGCAGTGAATACCCCTTGTCACAGTTTGTTACAAGGTACGACAGCTATGCAACCGACGGTACGGATGTAATGGTGCAATACAAAAGTGAGGCCTTGAAAAAAGGCACACAGATAAAAGACAACAATCTTTTTTGTGCCGTGCAGGAGGGCGCGTTTGCTACGGGTATTGAACGCAACAGCGGTGTTGTCAAAATGTCGAGCTATATGACTGCGTTTTCTAAAATAGATGCCGGTAAAAACACGCAAAGCCTTGCTTGGTTTGATAATGAAAGTATAGTTCTGACACCAAGCTACTACACGCAAATGATATTTGCGGGTAATTACGGGGGCAACTATGTCAATTCCAATCTTTCGGCTGATGATGACGGCATATATCAAAGTGTAACTATTGATGAGGGAGCACAGGCATTGTACATAAAGCTTGTTAATGTCAGCGGTTCAAGGCAAACCTTAAGCATAAATCTGAGTGGCTTTGATGACATTTCGGTTGCATCAATGCAAAGTGTGGGTGCAGATACAAAATCATCATTTAACAGCCCTAAAAAGCAAACCATTGCTCCCATTCAGCAGGATTTGGAATTTGAGGCGAGTAATATTGATGTTGAGCTTTTGCCTTACAGTGCCAATGTTGTAAGAGTGGGATACGGTCAAAACAGCGGGGCCGGCTTTTTTAACCTGCCCGACGGTATAGATACGGAGGTTAAATCAAATATTCCTATGGGAACTGTAATTTTTATTATTTTGGTAATTGTGTTATTTGTTTTGGGTAGCTTTGGCGGATACTTTGCCTATTCAAAGCTTGTGCTTGGCGGCAAGGGTATCAAGGATGTAAAAAGAGCAATGAAGGAGAAAAAGGACGATGACGCCGGCAAAGAAGAATAAAATCACCTTTATTTCCTCTGTTACTTCTCCCGAGAGGGCATATGCCAATATACCTGAGCTTGACGGATTTGATGTAAAATTTTTTACCATACTTGACGATTTTGACAAAATTATTGAAAATGCGCCCGACACCGAGTTTTTGATTGTTGATGCTATGGGTAAGGTTAATGCACAGGTGATTGATGCTATGCCTAACCTACGGCTTATTCAGTCGGAGGGTGTTGGCTATCAGGGCATTGATGTTGATTCTGCTTCGAAAAGAGGTATCCCTGTTTGTAATAACAAGGGCATCAATGACACTGCTGTTGCCGAGTCCGCTGTGTTCCTAATTCTCGCCTGCCTTAAAAACTATAATGAGGGCGTCAAGGCAGTTTATGACGGCAGACAAATAGAAAAAAAGGCAGAATCCTTTGGTGTTGTAAAAGAGCTGTCGGAATGTACGGTAGGACTTGTCGGCTTTGGTGATATAGCACGGCAGACCGCAAGGCTGTTAAATGCCTTTGGTGCAAGGGTTGTGTACTATAACCGCACAAGGTATAAAGAGCTTGAAGATGAGCTTTGCGCCGAATATGTCAGCCTTGATGAGTTACTTAATATGAGCGATTTTGTGTCGCTTCATCTTGCGGTATCCGATGAAACAAGGGAGATTGTTAATGCTGATTTTCTTGCAAAAATGAAAAAAACGGCATTTCTTATCAACACCGCAAGGGGCGACTTGGTGGATAATCTTGCCCTGTACGATGCATTGAAAAACGGCAAAATAAAGGGCGCAGGGCTTGATGTTATTGCTCCGGAGCCTGTCACGGCAGACAATATCCTGCTTGATGAAGCAATAAAGGATAAGCTGATAATCACCCCGCACATAGCAGGAATTTCAGCACTTACGGTCAAAAAGCTATACCGCAATTGCTATGATAACATTCAGCGTGTACTAAACAATGAACAACCAAATAACAGGATAAATTAAAAGCGGATTGAACTCGATGTTCAATCCGCTTTTTCCCTCCCTTACAATAAAGGCGAGCCAAGCATAATATCTTTTGGAGTGGTTCAGGCCATTTTTCAATTGTTTTACCATTCTAAATTGTGGAGTTTGCCTTTTTGGACTAATTCGGGGTAATCCCATTGACGCAGGACCTCGTATGTGCCGATTGCCACTGCGTTTGAGAGGTTCAGGCTTCTGATGATGCCCCTCATTGGCATACGCACGCAGGTGTCGTGGTTAGCTTTGAGGAGCTCCTCCGGAAGTCCCTTTGTTTCCTTGCCGAAAATAAGGTAGCAGTTGTTTGGATATTCAACATCCGAGTGTGTCTGCTCTGCCTTGGTGGTAAAGTAGTAGAATTTGCCGTCCTTGTTTTTTTCAAAAAATTCATCGGTGCTGTCGTAAAAGGTGATGTCGAGCTTGTCCCAATAATCAAGACCTGCTCTTTTTACTTGCTTGTCTGTAATGTGAAAGCCCATAGGTCCTACAAGGTGCAGACGTGCGCCTGTTGCGGCACAGGTGCGTGCAATGTTGCCTGTGTTTTGCGGAATTTCAGGCTCAATTAGTACAATGTTAAGCGAGTGCTCCATTTATGTAAACCTCTTTTATGTTCAAATTTTCATCGGCAACAATGAGGTCAGCACATTTGCCGACTGCAATTGAGCCTATTTTGTCATCCTCTTTGATAACCCTTGCAGGATTGATTGTGCATGATTTTAATGCGGTTTTGAAATCAATGCCTATTTCCAAAAGGTTTTTGAACTCGTCAAATACATTTGTGATAGATGCCGCGATCGTGCCGTCCTCAAGCTTTGCAACCTTGTAACCGTCCTTAACATATGTCATCTGACCGCCAAGCTCGTATTCGCCTATGCCGAGACCGGCACCACGCATTGAGTCGCTTATTACACAGGCTCTGTCTTCCCCCAAAATGCTAAATGCGTTTCGCAAAACCGTTGGGCAAATATGCTCACAGTCGCAGATAAGCTCGGCTGTAATATCGCTGTCAAGCACAGCGCCGACAATTCCTGCCTCGCGGTGAGTCATAGGAGTCATTGCGTTAAACAGATGGGTTGCGTGAGCAATTCCTTTATCAATTGATTCTCTTGCTTCTTTTTCGTTTGCACAGCTGTGACCGATAGAAATCGTCATTTTTTGCTTTAACTGTGTGATAAACTCACTTGTGTCGCTTACCTCGGGAGCAATGGTGATAAGCTTTATCTTGTCGCAAATATCAAGCAATTCGTTAACCTCGTCAACGCTTGCATTACGGATATATTCTCTGTTTTGTGCACCCGCTTTTGCGTTTGCAATATACGGACCTTCAAGATTTATTCCCACGAGCTTTGATTTAGGAGAGTTAAAGCTATTTACCACCTCGGCTATTTCCTTTAGCTTTTTGTGCGGCAAAGTCATGGTTGTTGCGCAAAAGGAGGTAACACCCTTTGATGCAAGATAGGTGCTGATTTTTTCAAAGCTGTCGGCAGTGCCGTCAGAGCAATCTGCACCGTTGCCACCGTGAATATGTATGTCAACAAATCCCGGCAGAATAATGCTTCCACTCATATCAACACCGTCATCGTTGATAATTCCGATTTCGGTTATTATTCCGTTTTCGATTTTTATATCGCCGAATTCTTTTTCAAATTCCTCGTTATAAAATGTACAATTTTTAAGTATCATTATTCTATCTCCTTGATTATGCGGTATGACAGCTCCTGAAGCTGTTCAAAGTGCTCGTATTTGCTGATTTCGGCACGAAGCTTCGCACCGCCTCGCATACCCTTTGTGTAGTATGCGGCATGGTGCCTTGCCTCTCGCATGGCTGTGTATTCGCCCTTGTATTCTATGATTTTTTGTATATGCTTTAGCATTACGTTCATTTTTTCAACAGTTGAAGGCTCCGGTATTACCCTACATTCGCCAAGGTATGCGTTTATTCTTGAAAATAGCCACGGATTGCCAAGTGCTCCTCTGCCAATCATTATTGCATCTGCATTTGTTTTTTCAAGCATAATTGCCGCGGTTTGCTCGTCGACAATATCGCCGTTAGCAATGACGGGAATGTCAACTGCCTTTTTTACATCTGCGATTATTTGGTAATCAACCGTACCGCTGTACATCTGCTGACGTGTTCTGCTGTGAACGGCTATGGCACTTGCACCTGCTTTTTGTGCAAGGGTTGCCATTTCTACTGCGTTTACTCTGTCGTCATCCCAGCCCTTGCGAATTTTGACAGTTACGGGAAGGTCAACAGCCTCAACAACTGCCTTTGTTATTTCGTATGCAAGCTGTGGATTTTTCATTAGGCTTGCACCGCCGCCGTTCATTGCAACCTTTGGCGCAGGACAACCCATATTTATGTCGATTACATCAGGCTTGAATTCCAGGCATTTTATTGCCGCCTGTGCCATAATCTGCGCTTCGTCGCCGAATATCTGTGCACCGCACGGCCTTTCGTTACCTATGGTTAAAAGCTCTGCGCTTTTTTTGTCACCCATGGTAAGCCCTTTGGATGACACCATTTCCGTTACGGTATATGCGGCACCGAACTGAACGCAAAGCTCTCTGAATGCTCTGTCGGCTATGCCTGCCATCGGTGCCAAAAAAGCAATATTTTCAAAATTCAAATTGCCGATTTTCATAAAAAATTACCTCTGTTATTCTGCTGATAATATACCATATTAATAACGAGAAATCAAATAATTTAGTTATAATATATCAATATTTGGTAGTTTTTTACAATTAATATAAAATGTAAAAAAAGTCATTGACATATTTGTAATAATATGTTACTCTTTTGTTACCTATTGCGATACAAAATATAGTTAATTTATCGGAGTATTAAGTACAAACACAATATATAGCGTGTTTTTATTTTTTGAGCAATATATTTTGATTTTGCACAAATTACATTTTGGTAAAAATAGATGCATAGATGTTCACATTTACGATGATTTTTGATATAATTTACATCGTAAAAATGCGTGATTTTGATTTTGTTACTACTTCATATATAATTTCCTAATGAACGGAGGGTGAATCGTGGATAATTTTGTAATTAACGGTGGGCATGAACTGTTCGGCGAGGTTGACATCAGCGGAGCAAAGAATGCGGCAGTAGCTATTATCCCGGCAGCTCTTTTGGCAGAGGATACCGTCAGAATAGAGAACATTCCGCAAATCAGCGATGTTCAGCTTATTATAGAAATTCTCAGCAGAATGGGTGCACAAATCAAGGTTGTAAACAAAAACACCCTTGATATAGATACTACAAATATAAACTATCAAAGCGTTCCGTATGAGCTTACATCTCATTTCAGAGCAAGCTATTACCTTATCGGTGCAATGCTCGGCAGATTCAGCAAGGCAGAGGTTGCACTTCCGGGCGGATGTGATTTCGGTGTAAGGCCGATTGACCAGCACGTCAAGGGCTTTAAGATGCTCGGCTCGCAGGTTGATATAATTGACGGTGTTGTTTGTGCAAAGGCAGACAAGCTTGTAGGCACACCGATTTATATGGACGTTGTCTCTGTGGGCGCAACAATCAATATTATGCTCGCGGCCGTTAAGGCAAGGGGTCTTACTGTTATTGAAAATGCGGCAAAGGAGCCTCATATTGTTGACCTTGCAAACTTCTTGAACTCCATGGGCGCAGATGTCCGCGGTGCAGGTACGGATGTTATCAAAATCCGTGGCGTAGAAAAAATGCACGGCTGTACCTATTCCATCATTCCCGACCAAATCGAAGCGGGAACATATATGGTTGCGGCTGCTGCCTGCGGAGGTGATGTTCTTATAAAGAATGTTATTCCAAAGCACCTTGAGTCTATTTCGGCAAAGCTTGAGGAGGCAGGCGCAGAGGTTATTGAATACGACGACGCCGTTCGTGTAACTCGCTTTAAGGCACTTACAAAGTGTAATGTAAAAACCATGCCTCATCCGGGCTTCCCAACCGATATGCAACCGCAGATGGTTGTGCTTTTGTCCATTGCAAACGGTACAAGCATTATGTCCGAAAGTGTTTGGGACAACCGCTTTCAGTACGTTCAACAGTTGTTGAGAATGGGCGCTGATATTCAGGTTGACGGTAAGGTTGCCGTTATTGTAGGTGTTCCAAAGCTTGACGGTGTAACCGTTAGAGCAACCGACCTGCGTGCAGGTGCGGCAATGATTATTGCCGGCTTGGTTGCAGACGGTACCACAACGGTTGAGGATACAATTTATGTTGAGCGTGGATATGAAGACGTTGTTGAAAAATTTGCAGCAATCGGCGCCGACATCAGACGCGTTGCGGTTAAGGAAGAAACTGCACTGCAAACAGCAGGTTGATAATTTGTTAAAATAAAATCCTCGTCACAGACGGGGATTTTTTTGAGGTAATTATATGGCGAAGGCGTGTCAGCTGTTTTCGGGCAGCAAGGGTAATTCAATATATGTCGCATCATCCTGCGGAAAATTTCTTGTTGACGCAGGCGTGAGCGCAAAAAGACTTGATGAAAAGCTTTTGTCCATCGGTGTGGACCCTGATGAGCTTGACGGTATTTTCATTACGCACGAGCATACGGACCATATCGGTGGCTTGCGGGTTTTTTCCGCAAAGCACAATCTGCCCGTTTTTGCTCACAGAGATGTTGTGACAAAAATAAAGGACGGCGGTTATGTAAAGGACGGCGTGCCTGTTTATGAAATTGAAAAGAATATGGAGCTGTGCTCGGTAGAGATTGTTCCGTTTGAAAACAGTCACGACAGTGTTGCCTGCGTTGGCTACCGCTTCAATTTCGGTGAACGTTCAATTTCGGTTTGCACCGATACGGGCTATGTAACCGACGAAGCGAAAAACGCACTGCACGGTACAGATATGATTTATCTTGAGTCCAACCACGAGGTAACTATGCTTCAAAACGGAATTTATCCGTATCCGTTAAAGCAGAGGATTTTGTCTGCCAAGGGGCATTTGAGTAATTTTGCCTGCTCCGAATTTGCAAAGGAGCTTGTCGCCTCCGGCACAACACGGATAGCACTTGCCCATTTGAGCAAGGAAAACAACATACCCGATGTTGCGCGTCAGGCAACCCTGTGTGCACTTGATGAAGCAGGATTTTGCGAAAATGTAGATTTTCGTTTGTATGTATCTCCTGAAGAATGTTATGAAAGACCGATTGTATTATGATTAAGATAACCGTTATTGCTGTCGGCAGGCTAAAGGAAAAATATCTTTGCGATGCCTGTTGTGAATACATAAAAAGACTTGGGCTGTTTGCAAAGCCTAATGTTGTGGAAATTGCAGAGGAGCGTTGCGGTGACAATCCAAGTGCCTCTGAAATAGAAAATGTTAAGCAAAAGGAAGGTCAGCGAATAATTGCAAAAATTCCAAAGGGCTCATTTGTTGTGCCTATGTGCATAGAGGGTGTTCAGCTTTCAAGCGAGGATTTTGCAAAAAAGATTGAGAACACGGCTGTTGCAGGCTTTGGAGAAATAGTCTTTATTATAGGCGGCTCATTTGGTTTATCTCACGAGGTTAAGGCACTCGGTAACATAAAGCTTTCTTTTGGCAAGCTCACATTACCGCATCAGCTTATGAGGGTTGTTCTGCTTGAGCAAATATACAGAGCCTTTACTATACTTAATCACACAAAATATCACAAGTGAAATATTAATTTTACATCTCGGTGATGCCGAGGTGTTTTTTATTGCAATAAGGTTTTGAATATATTATAATAAGCATATGGAATATAATTATGAAAGATTGTCAGACAATATTAAAATTGCTGTAAGCAGTGACCACACCTTTGGTACAGATGCAGTTCTTTTATCTCATTTTGCAACTCCGAAGTACAAGGACAAGGCGCTTGATATGGGAACAGGCTGTGGCATAATACCTATGCTGTGGCTTCGTGATGACAGGCAGAGCGATATTCATTGCCTTGATATTCAGCAAAATGCGATTGAGCAGGTTAATGCTTCAATAAAGGTTAATAATCTTCAGGACAGGCTTACCCCTCATCTTTGTGATTTGCGAGAGGTTAACAGTGAATTTCCTGCCGAGTGCTTTACCCTTGTAACAATGAACCCACCGTACAAGCCGGTTAATACAGGCATTGAGTCGTTGGGCGAAAGTGCAAGGATAGCTCGCCATGAGGTGTGCTGTAACATTGAGGACGCCGTTAAGGCAGGGGCATATCTGCTTACCTATATGGGCAGGCTTTGTATGTGCCACCGCCCCGAACGCTTGGTGGACACACTTGCAACTATGCGACAGTACAAAATTGAGCCAAAGCGACTGAGATTTGTTGTTGACAGGCAGGGCGAGGAGCCGTTTTTGTTTTTGGTGGAGGGCAAAAAGGGAGCAAAGCCGTTTTTGCGTGTTGAGCCAACCCTTGTAATAAAAAACGAGGAGAGCAAATTTACTCCCGAAATGATAGAAATTTACGGCTCATATGCCGACGGATACGAGGATAAAATCAGATAATGAGCGGAAAACTTTATGTTGTAGGCACTCCGATAGGCAACCTTGGCGACCTTTCTCCAAGAGCCGTTCAGGTGCTTAGTGAGGTTGATTTTATTGCAGCCGAGGATACCAGAGTAACATTGAAGCTGTTAAATCATTTTGATATAAAAAAAGAAATGATCAGCTACTTTGAACATAATAAAATTGAGCGCGGACAGGCTATTATCAATCGTCTTATCAATGGCGAAAGCTGTGCTGTTTGTACAGATGCAGGTATGCCTGCAATATCGGATCCCGGCGAGGATTTGGTGAGGCTGTGCCATGAAAATTCAATTACTGTTGAAAGTGTACCCGGTCCGACAGCCTTTGCAACAGCACTTGCAATATCGGGCATGAGCACAAGGCGATTTACCTTTGAGGGATTTTTATCTGCTAACAAAAAGGAACGCAGGCAGCAGCTTGATGAGCTTGCTGATGAAAAAAGAACTATGGTTTTTTATGAGGCACCGCATAAGCTTGCACAGACCTTAAAGGATATGTACAGCGTGTTAGGTAACAGAGAGGTTGCTGTTGTTAAGGAGATTACAAAGCTTCACGAAACCGTGATCCGCACCAATCTTTGCAATGCCTCAACTATGTATGATAATGAAAAGCCGAAGGGCGAGTTTGTTATCATTGTTGAGGGCAAAACACAGGAGGAAAAGGAAATATCGTTTGAAAGAGCAGTTGAGCAGGCAAGGGCGCTCGTTGATGAGGGGATGAGCATAAACTCTGCATCAAAGCAAATTGCTTCGCTCACCTCCTACAAGAAAAATGATATTTACAAGGCACTGCTATGATATGTAATCAATGTCCGAGAAGGTGCAATGTTGACAGGGAAAATGCTCTTGGCTACTGCAGGGCTCCAAATGCCTACAAGCTTGCACGGGCATCGCTTCATTTTTGGGAGGAACCTTGCATCAGCGGTAAAAGCGGATCGGGAGCAGTTTTCTTCAGCGGATGCAATTTGGGCTGTGTGTTTTGCCAGAATTATGAGATCAGTCACAAATGTAAGGGTGTTGAGGTCAGTGAGGAAAGGCTGATAAGAATTTTTGAGCACCTTGTTGATGAGGGGGCAAACAATATAAATCTTGTAAACCCTACTCATTATGCCGTTCAGCTTGCCCATACCCTTAAAAAGTACAAGCCGCCTGTTCCTGTTGTGTACAATACATCGGGATACGACAGCGTGGATACCTTAAAATTGCTTGACGGGCTTGTGGATATTTACCTGCCTGATTTTAAGTATATGCGAAATGACAAGGCATTAAGGTACAGCAGGGCAGAGGATTATCCGCAATTTGCAATGGCTGCCTTGACGGAAATGAAAAGGCAGGTCGGCAATGACGTATTTGACGAAAACGGAATAATGAAAAGAGGAATGATTATTCGTCATCTTGTTTTGCCCGGCAACACAAATTCTGCAATTCAGGCTCTTGACTATTTGGCAGAAAATTTCGGTGATACATATATTTCCGTTATGGCACAGTATGTGCCGTGTACGGATTTGTCCGAATACAAGGAGATTAATCGCAAAATTACCAAGCGGGAGTATGATAAGATTGTGAATCACATACTTGAGTTGGGACTTGAAAAGGTATTTTTGCAAAAGCTTGAATCTGCAACAGAGGATTATATACCCGATTTTGATTTAAGCGGAGTTGTTGATTTGGAATAAATATTGTGTTAATATACAATTAAAAATAAAGGATAATATTATTATGAAAAAGTTTTTTGAGGAATTCAGAGCATTTATTGCAAAGGGAAACGTTCTTGATATGGCAGTCGGCGTTATCATAGGCGGTGCGTTCGGCTCCGTCGTTTCAGGCCTTACCGACAACATTATTCAACCTCTTCTTAACTGCATCGGCGGTGCAGAGGTTCAAGGTAAAATCCAGCTGTTCGGCACAGAAAACTATCTTGATTACGGCGCATTTATTTCTGCAATTATCAATTTCCTGATTATGGCTTTTGTTGTGTTCCTTATCGTAAAGTCTGTCAGCAGAGTATCACAGGCTGCACAAAAGCTTTCAAAGAAGGAAGAAGAGGAGGCACCTGCTCCTACAACAAAGACCTGCCCTTATTGCAGGAGTGAGATTGATATTGAAGCAGTTAAGTGCCCTCATTGTACATCTGACATAACAGAATAGTAATCATTTTATTCTAAAAGGGGTAATACAATATGATAAAAAAAGAGTATACATATAAGAGCTCATCGGGAATTTGCGACATTAAGGCTTGGCAGTGGGCACCCGAGGGCGAGGTTAAGGCTGTTATTCAAATGCATCACGGTATGGCAGAATATACACACAGATACCGCAATTTTATCTCTGCGTTTACCGAGCGTGGATATGCGGTGTTTATGAACGATATGCTTGGTCACGGTCACTCTAATGAAAACCCTGATTTGCTGGGATATTTTGGTGATAAGGACGGATATAAGAACATTATAGCCGACGCCAAGGCATTAACCGATATTGCAAGGGCAGAATATCCCGACAAGAAGTTTATTATCGCAGGCCACTCAATGGGCTCTCTTGTAATGAGGTGCTATATTAACGAATACGGCTGTGATTTTGACGGTGCAATCTTTATCGGCACGGCAGGACCTACACCTATTGCAAAGGCGGGTATTCCCATTATGAAGGCTGTTGGGGCTCTTAAGGGAAAGAAGCATCACAGCAGCTTTTTGAATAAAATTTCTCTTGGTGCGTATGATAAGCCTTTTGAGCACAGAACTCATTACGATTGGGGTATGCGTGACACAAACGAGGTTGATGAATATGTAAATGACCCATTGTGTGGATTTTTGTTTACCGTTGCAGGATTTATGGATTTAAGTCAGCTGACAATTCAGTGTAACGAGCCTCAATGGTACGAGAATGTTGACAAAAACGTTCCTGTTCTTCTTACAAGCGGAGATATGGACCCTGTCGGCAATTTCGGCAAGGGTGTAACAGAGGTTTACAGACGCTTAATTGAAACAGACCATAAGAATGTCAGCCTTAAGCTTTATCATGATGCACGTCACGAAATCCTCAACGAGATTAACAAGGCAGAGGTTTACGACGATATTGAAAAGTGGATTGAGGAGAATGTTCTTTGATGTACACCAATATTTTTGACACTCACGCACATTATGACGATGAAGCCTTTGACGATGACAGAGAATCGCTCATTTTGTCACTTAAGGACAGGGGCGTTGTGGGTATAGTCAGCTGTGGATGTGATATTGCATCTACCGTTGCAAATCAAAATTTATCGCATAGCTTTGATGATTTTTATTTTGCAGCAGGCTTTCATCCCGAAAATCTTGAGGATTTTTCTGTTGAAGATTTGGAAAAATTAGAGCCGTTTTTTGCAGATGAAAAGTGTGTTGCCGTTGGTGAAATCGGTCTTGATTATCATTGGATGAACTCAACAAAGGAAAAGCAAAGGGAACTTTTTGTTGCTCAAATTGAGCTTGCAAAGGCAAAAGGTCTGCCCGTTATTGTGCACGACAGAGAGGCTCACGGCGACACTCTTGACATTCTTAAGGCAACCAAGCCAAGCGGAGTTTTGCATTGCTTTTCAGGCTCGGTTGAAATGGCAAGAGAGGTCATAAAGCTTGGTATGTTCCTTGGCTTTAACGGTGTTGCAACCTTTAAGAATGCACGAAAAATCCCGGAGGTTATCAGGGAAATTCCTCTTGACAGAATTGTGCTTGAAACGGATTGTCCGTATCTTGCACCCGAGCCTCATAGAGGAAAGCGAAATGATTCGTCGTTTATTCCGTTTATCGCACAGCGCATAGGCGAAATCCTCGGTATTTCGGCACAAGAGGTTTTGGACGTAACAAACAAAAATGCAAGAGCATTGTACAATTTGACATAAACAAGAATCAGGACACACCCAAGGGGTGTCCTCAGACTGTCGATAAAGTGGGCTGAAACACGCCATATAAATTAAACAAACCGATTTGAGCCTCTCTTGTGTAAAGGGAGGTGGCAACGCGTATGCGTTGACGGAGGGATTGTAAAAGCGGCTTAGACATCGAATCTAAGCCGCTTTTGGCGTTTTTCGCCTTTTGCTCGGTCGAGGTACCCTCGTACATCTTCCCTCGCAAGAATGCGAAATTCAGCACCATTTCTCAACAGCCTACCAGCGTGTCGAAATTTATAATTCGACTTTTTCGACACGCTGAGGGCATCCAAAGGGATGCCCTGATTTTTTATGCTGATTTTTCGGTTGTGGTTGGGGTTGTGTAAATTTCGAGTATTGTTTGCTCAAGTGCTGTCAGTATTGTTATTGGATTAAACAGAGGTATGCTGTCGTCTACCGTTACAATTCCGTCTGTTATTCCAAGCTCCTGTGCCGTATTTTTTGTTGTGTATATGATAGTGCTTGGGCACTGCTCTCTTATACTGTTTAGGTAGTATGCAGATATTTTTGTTGATGCGTTACTGCTTATTATGGGAACAATAAGTGCTCCGTCTAAATCGGTGCAGGATGTCGGCACATCGTATATCGGTACTGCAAATGCGGGCACTCCGGTCATTATCCTGAATTCCTGTGCAACTGCTTTTGCAACGGCGTTATCCGTTGAGTATCCGCAAAAAATAACCGTGGAGAATTTTGAAATATATTCGCCCACACCCTGAAGCTCCTTTTGGCTGTTCGAGGTAAAGGATTGCTTGCCCGGCAGCATTTGAGCGAGCTTTAATGCCACACTCATATTTATTTTTGACATTCTGCCAAGGATGTTGCCGATGTGTATTCCAAGCATTGCGATGGCAAGATATTCTGATTGAAAGGTGCATATTCCGTCACAGCACTCTGCGGGTATAACCTTGGATTTGCACATTTTTCCAAGCGGTGAGTCGGGCCTTGTGACAGCTATTATTCTTGCTGAGTTTGCGTTAGCTCTTTTAACTGCACAAATTGTATCGTTATCATCGCCGTCAAGTGATACGGCTATTACAAGAACATCACGGTACAGAACACCGCGAGTGCCCATTAGCAGCGGAGCAGGGATGGCCTGCGTGGGTAAATCCGTTAACAGCTCCATATTGTGTGCCATAGCCTGTGCAGAAAAGTAGGATTGCCCTGTGCCTGTAAGTATTATTTGAGCAATGCCCTTTAGAGTGTGCCTGCTTGTTTTTATGTTAGGCAGGTACAGCTTGTCGTTTTGTATTACTCTGTCTAAAAAATGCTTTATTGAGTCGGGTATATCCTTTAACTCGGTTTCGTAAATGCTGTCGGTCATTTGTTTCGCTCCAATCTTGCAATAATTATGCTCATATCGTCAATCTTTTTGTCTTTCATTTTTTCCAACGCCTTTTCCAAAATGTAGTCGGCACTTTCCTGTGCACCGTTTGGCATATTATTAAGCTCGCCTTTGAGCCAATCGTCGCCAAGGTCTGTTATGCCGTCGCTCATAAGTAAAATGCTGTCGTCAACTCCAAGCACGGCAGTACGCTTTGCAAATTCTATTCCTCGTAAAATTCCTGCGGGCATGGATGTCAGCTCGCATTTTGTCAGCCTGTTGTTTTTGATGATGTAGCTTGCGGGAGCACCTGCCTTGAACAGCTCGCACTTGCCTGTAAAAAGGTCAATGTTGGCAATGTCAAGGGTTGCAAGGCTTTCATCGTTGGATTTTACAAGCAGGGCAGAGTTGACTATTTTTAATGCGGAATCAAATCCAAAGCCTGCGTTGATAAGCTTTGACAGTAATCCGGCACCCATAGCGCCGTCAAGAGCGGCACGACTGCCCTTGCCCATTCCGTCACTTATTATCAAAATGGAATGTCCCTTGCTGTCGTTAATAACCTTGATTGTGTCACCGCAAAGCTCGCCCTCGGCGCTGTGCTGTGCAAAGCCCACCTCGAGCGAGTAGCTCGGCTTTTCAAAAAACGACAGCATGGTGTCGTCCTTAAAGCTTGTAATTCTGCCGTTGTCAAAATATCTGTTGCAAATTTTTCCTATTTCTTCCTTAAGGTGTGGATTACTCAAATCCTTGCTGTTTGAATTAGTTAAAATCTCAACTCTCATTCTGCCGTATTTGTCAAGTATTGCAGAAATATTTGACGGGTATATATCATATTCTCCAAGCAATCTGCGTATTTTGTTGCTTGCTGTGGAATCAAAAATTTCTGCCTCGCTGAATTCGTGGGCAAGGTCGTTTAACATGCCCGATATGGAAATAAACTGGTCGGAGGCAACCATTCGTATTTGATTTGTTTTTTCAAGAATAACCTCCTTGGTAACGTATTCCTCGGGGGTCATATACTCCTTTTCTTCCTCGTTTTTCCTGCGGGTGACATCATTTATTCTCTCGCGCACCTGGTCAACGCTGTCGGATATTGCCGCCATGGCATTTGATGCAAAACGAAGCTTCAAAACAAGATTTTGCCTCAATGTTCCGTCGGGAGGCAGGTCTGCTCCCGATTCAAAGAAGGACTCGATTTTATCGGTTAAGCCTGTCGGTAAAAGCACAAACGCAAGTGTGCCTATTAGTACGTCAAGGAATATAGATATTCCCATATCTCCACCCGATGCAATAGCAAAAAATGTTAAAGAGCATAGATATGCACCTGCGCCTGCAAAAACGGATTGCGCAGTAAACAGACCTGCTATAAGTGCCGAAAAGCCATATGCCCCGCATAATATTGAGGTGTCTTTGCTCCTTATCCCCAGGGCAAAGCCGAGTGTCAGCGAAAGCAAAATACCGAGCCTTTCGCCTCCATAGTGCAGAGCGATTAATATTATCCCTGTTGCGATTATTCTTATAGGATGTATTCGCCAAATTGCGAGGCCGTCAAGGCTTAAAAGCAGGGTTGCACCGGAAATAATTATGCACACAAGGTCATTTATGGGCAGAGCCTTAAAGCGTATTTGCCTGTAATTTGCGTTTATGGCCCTGTAATAAAAATAGGATATGCCTGCCGTAAGCAACGCCTCTGCTATCAGTAATATGTATTCGCCTGCTTCGGCAGAGGTTCTTATTTTTACAAATGCACCTGTTACAAGATTGGCAAAAACCGCAACCGCCACACAGTAGGGCGGTATATGGTAAAGGTCAAGCAGCTCTATTAAAAATGCGCCGAGCCCTGCAATCAAAGCTGCACAAAGGTACCTTATGCTGTTTACCGAAAATCCAAAGGCAAGATGGCCAAGTATTGCACCCATTGCAGAAAATATGTAGCCCTTCTTTTTTGATACGGCAACCAATGCTATCCCAAACGGCTTTATATCATATATTGCTCCACCGAGTGCCGATATTAATCCGGCAAAAAAATATCCGCAGTATATCCCTATCTGCTTTAATCCTTCCTTGCTGATGCTGTCTTTAATTTTACTTTTGACTTTAATTTCCATTTTTACGACCTTAATCCTAAACTTTTATTGCCTATTATATTATTGTGTGGGCGAAAAAAATGTCATAAACGGTTGGTGCATAAAAATTTAGTTGAAATTAATTGTGCTATGTGATAAAATACTGTGGATTGTGAATAATTGAAAGGTGAGGTATAATTATGATTTCTGCAAATAATATTTCCGTTCAGTTTGGCGGACGCTCATTGTTTGAAAGAGTAAATGTTGCGTTTACACCCGGCAACTGCTATGGTATCATCGGTGCAAACGGTGCTGGCAAGTCGACATTTCTTAAGGTTCTCAGCGGCGATCTTGAGCCGTCAAAGGGTGAAATTCATATTACTCCGGGCGAAAGACTTTCTGTTTTGAAGCAGGACCACTTTGCTTATGACGAATACGAGGTTGTTCGTACCGTGCTTATGGGTAACCCCCGTTTAATTGAAATTATGGAGGAAAAGGACGCTCTTTATGCAAAGGAGGATTTTTCCGAGGAGGACGGTGTAAAGGCAGGCGAGCTTGAGGCAGAGTTTGCAGACCTTGACGGCTGGAACGCGGAAAGCGATGCAGAATTTATGCTTAATAAATTAGGCGTGCCGGATGAATTCCATTATCTGAAAATGGCAGAGCTTCCGTCGGATATGAAGGTAAAGGTGTTGCTTGCACAGGCTTTGTTCGGCAACCCGGATATTCTTCTTCTTGACGAGCCTACAAACCACCTCGACCTTATTGCTATCAGCTGGCTTGAAAACTTTTTGCTTGATTTTGAAAATACTGTTATAGTTGTATCGCACGACCGTCACTTTTTGAACAAGGTGTGCACACATATCTGCGATGTTGATTACGGCAAGATTACACTTTACACAGGTAACTACGATTTCTGGTACGAATACACACAGATGCGTCAGCGTCAGGCGAGAGACCAAAACAAAAAGAACGAGCAAAAGATTAAGGAGCTTCAGGATTTTATCAACCGTTTCTCTGCAAATGCCGCAAAGTCAAAGCAGGCAACATCCCGTAAGAAACAGCTTGACGCTCTTGAAATGATTGAAATGCCTGTATCATCACGTCGTTTTCCTTATGTTGACTTTAAGCCTGACAGAGAATGCGGTAACGACCTTTTAAGAGTTGACCATATTTCAAAAACTATCGGTGACCGCAAGGTGCTTGATGACATCAGCTTTGTAATTCACCCGAGAGAAAAGGTTGCCTTTGTCGGCTCTGACGTTGTTGCAAAAACAACTCTTTTCAAAATTATTATGGGCGAGATGGAGCCTGATGAGGGTAGCTACAAGTGGGGAGTAACAACAACTCAAAGCTATTTCCCAAGCGATAACAGTGCTTATTTTGACGGCGTAGACCTTAACCTTGTTGACTGGCTCAGACAATATACTACCGAACAGCTTGAGGCTGACATAAGAGGTTGGCTCGGCAGGATGCTTTTCTCCGGTGATGAGGCTCTCAAGATGGCAAACGTTCTTTCCGGTGGTGAAAGGGTAAGGTGTATGCTTTGCAAGATGATGCTTTCAGGTGCCAATGTTCTCATTTTTGATGAGCCTACAAACCACCTTGACCTTGAATCCATTGCGGCGCTTAACAACGGGCTTATCCGTTACCCCGAAACCGTGCTTTTCACCTCGCACGACCATCAGTTTGTCGAAACCGTTGCTGACAGAATTATTGAGATTTCAGGCAGTACCTATATCGACAGAAAGGGAAGCTATGATGAGTTCCTTTCAACCTTTGATGAGGAACAGCTAAAAAGACTGTAACACACAATAAAAAACACCCTAAAGCAAAAAATGCTTTAGGGTGTTTTTGCATCATCATCATCATTATAGGTTTGAGTTCAATTTGTCTGCAAGTGTCATTGCAACAGGGATTCTTTCTTCCTTTTCGGAGGTTGTGCTTTCAACGTCCATCTTTGCCAGGGTGAACTGATTTTGAACCTCGTGAGTCATAGATTTCTCTGTCATATATTTATCTGAATTTTGATTTGTTGCATTGAGCAGCTTTTTCTCGAGTGCTCGTGTTACGCCACCGTTGTATGTGTAAATGTAGCCGTAAAAGGTTTGACCGTAGTGCGAATACATATTGCTGTATGTTACGGTGTCAAAATATCTGCCGCCCCAATGCGACTCTGATAGGGTGACGCTGCCGTTTTCGTTTATTTTTTCAACAACTGCAACGTGCCTGCTCCAGCAGGCAACTGCACCTAATTTTGGCTCACTGCCGTAATCGTAATAGCCGTTTGCCTTGTTGATAAAATACCAATCACCTGCACTTCCGTGGGTGATTAACGGCTTTTCGCCGTTCATTTCGTAAATTCTGCCGTATGCATATGCCACGCAGTTTGGCATACCTGAGCCAACCTGAAAGTAGCGGTTGAGCTGTCTGCTGTAATATGGGCTTGAAGAGCTTGGTGCACTTAAGCGTGGCTCATAGCCGTTATCGTTTGCGTAAACCAAAACAGGCGTTGCAAGCGAAATAATTACAGTCATTATAATTACAAATGGAATTATAAGCAGGGTTTTCTTCTTAGTCATTAGATACCTTCCTTTTTCTTTGGCGATATTGCTATCGCTTTGGGATGATTACGAAAATCTATGTTTTCGATTGAACTCGCTTATTAACTTTGTGTTGCACATACAACGCTATCAATTATACCAAATGTTACATTTTGTAATCTATATAAAAAATGCACAATGTATTTGTAACCTTTTCGTAACTTTTATGCTTTTTTTACAAAATTTATCGATTAGCCTTGACAAAAAATCACGATTTTTGGAGGATTTTGCTTATTGTAATAGTAGGTGCTATGTGATATAATGTCACTATTATTTGAACCGAGGCGTTAATGTTATGAGTGAACATAATCATAGCTCTCATCATCACAATTATCAAAATTGTTGTGATAATCACACACCGGACAATCACGGTTGTGGCTGTTGCGGTGATGAGCATTTTAATGAGCATAAAAAAGAAAAGCTTACAAAAATCATAGTCAGCTCTGTGTTTTTTGCTGCAGGATATGTTATCAGTGAATTTACACAGCTACCTGATTTTGCATATCTTATTTGTTATATCATTGCATATCTTATGGTTGGCTTTGATGTTGTAAGAGATGCGGCAGACAGTGTAATTCACGGCAAAATCTTTGATGAAAACTTTTTGATGAGCTTTGCAAGCATAGGTGCATTTGCAATTAAGGAGTACACCGAGGGCGTAGCGGTTATGCTGTTGTTTACCGTTGGTGAATTTGTGCAGGGGCTTGCAGTGTCAAAAAGCAGAAGGTCTATTGACAGTATCTTTTCCCAAAAGCACGATTCGTATACCTTACCCCGACATTATGATAATAAGGAAAGCCGTACCGAAAAGATGATAACCCGATTTGCAAGGGTGTACACACCTGCAATTTGTATTATTGCGGTGGCTATTGTTGTTGTACCTCCGCTCCTTTTTCATAAGGAGTGGCAGGAATGGCTTCACAGAGGTCTTGCCGCACTTGTTGTCGGTTGCCCATGTGCCATTGTTATTTCGGTTCCGCTTTGTTACAGTGCGGGCATCGGTGCTTGTTCAAGGAAAAACATTTTTGTTAAGAACACATCAACCTTGGATGAAATTAATAATTGCGATACTATTATTACCTACAACGATGATAAAAGTATTGATGACATTAAGGTTTTGCAAAATAATGGAAAAAGGGTTGTGTATCTTGGCAAGGGAATAAATGATATTACAATGCTTGAGGCTGCCGATGTTGCAGTTGCAGTTGGTGAGGATTGCACAGGTGATGCCGTTAATGTTGCCGATATGGTAATGATTAATTACAGCGAGCGCGCTATTGATGACACAAAGAAAATTGCCAAAAAAATACGTACAATAGCTATGGAAAACATTTACTTTTCCATTATAGTAAAGCTGATTATTCTTGTGCTTGATGTTTTGCTTGAGAAGAGTATTCCTATGTGGTTTGCAATTTTCGGCGATATAGGAGTTTGCTTGTTAGCGGTTGCAAACTCGGCAAGGGCAATATCTATAGGTAAAAGTAATAAATAATAAAATCCCTTTAGCATATATGATGCTAAAGGGATTTCTTTATACTGTCAGATTCTTGCTACGCCGTCTTTTCTTGCAGCGTCTGCAACGGCAGATGCAACGGTGTCCTTAATTCTTGGGTCGAATGCGTAAGGCAAAATATAATCTTCGTTCAGCTTGTCGTCGTCTACAAGTGATGCGATTGCATATGCAGCAGCGATTTTCATATTTTCCGTAATAGCAGATGCCCTGACATCAAGTGCACCTCTGAAGATACCCGGAAAGGCAACAACGTTGTTGATTTGGTTAGGGAAGTCGGAACGGCCTGTTCCCACAATCCTTGCTCCTGCCGTCTTTGCCTCGTCAGGCATAATCTCGGGTGTTGGATTTGCCATTGCAAGAACGATAGGGTCCTTGTGCATTGTTTTTATCATTTCTTCCGTCAGCACGCCCGGAGCAGAAACACCGATGAATATATCGGTGCCTACGATTGCTTCCTTGAGTCCGCCCTTAACCATTGCACGATTTGTAACTCTTGCAATTTCTGCCTTTGATGCGTTAAGGTTTTCTCTGCCCTCGTAGATTGCGCCTGTTCTGTCACAAAGGATAACATCCTTGAGCCCCAGTGTCATAAGTAGCTTTGCTATAGCCGTACCTGCTGCACCGGAGCCGTTGATAACAGCCTTACATTCGCCAAGCTCCTTGCCGATGATTTTTGTTGCATTGATTAGAGCGGCAGATACAACAACGGCTGTACCGTGTTGATCGTCGTGGAAAATAGGAATGTCGCACATTGCCTTTAGCTTTTCCTCAATCTCAAAGCATCTTGGTGCAGAAATGTCCTCAAGGTTAATGCCACCGAACGAGCCTGAAATGTTGTATACGGTTTGTACAAACTCGTCAACATCCTTTGTTCTTACGCACAGAGGAAAGGCGTCAACATCACCGAACTCCTTAAACAATACGCACTTGCCCTCCATAACAGGCATACCTGCCTCGGGTCCTATATCGCCCAAGCCCAAAACAGCCGTGCCGTCGGTGATAACGGCAACAAGGTTGTTACGGCGGGTAAGCTCGTAGCTTTTGTTGTAGTCCTTTTGTATTTCAAGGCAAGGCTCTGCAACACCCGGTGTGTATGCCAGCGAAAGCGCCTTGCTGTCGTTTACCTTTGCTTTGGCAACGACCTCAATTTTTCCGTTCCATTCGTAATGCTTTTGCAATGATTCTTCACGAATATTCATAGCTTTAATCCTTTCATTTGCCTTTTTGTATTTGTGATTTTTTTCACAAAAAACGGGCAGGCTACTCTCGGACAGAAGCCCGAGGGCATCCTGCCCTTTGTGTTATTTGATTTTATTACTTTCTTTCAATGTGAGAGGTAATCTTTTCGTCCTTTTCGTAAGGAACGTAATTGTCTTCCCAAGGGAAGGTGTAGCTCAAGCCAAGCTTGTCCCTTACCTCGCAGATTTCCTTTTGAACAGCCTCGTTGATAGGAACACCGCTGTTTTCTCTTTCCTTCCAAACAAGATATTCCTTTTCGCCTGCAGTATAAATTCTTTCCTCGCCCGGAGCCTTCTTTGATGCTCTGATGTCACGAAGGATTTCGCCTGTCTTCTTTCTTGTTTCGGCCTCGCCTACAAACTTTGATGTGTCAATAGCGAGGAAGAAGTGACCGAGATGATAAGGAACAAGGTTGCCGTTTTCGTCCTTGCCGTTAAGAGCCTTACCGTAATTGCCGTCCTGAAGAACTGCCGAAAGCAATTCAATTATCATAGCATAGCCGTAGCCCTTGTATCCACCGAGTGCTTCGCCGATACCGCCGAGAGCAGTAAGAGCAGCAGAGCCCTCACGAATTCTCTTTAGTGCCACACCTGCATCGCCCTCAACAGGCTCACCGTCAATGCCGATGATAGTGCCCGGGTGAACAGGCTCGCCGATTCTTTCGTAATATTCAATCTTACCGTTTTGAGTGATTGATGTTGCACAGTCGAGTACAAAATCAAATTCTTCATCTGACGGAATGCCCATTGTGAGTGGGTTGGTACCAAACATACCCTCAACACCGAAGGTCGGTGCAACAGACGGCCTTGCGTTTGTACCTGTAAATCCTATACAACCCTGCTCGGTAGCCTGTGTTGCGTAGTATCCTGCAATGCCGTAGTGGCAGGAGTTACGAACAGCAACCATACCCAAGCCGTATTCCTTTGCCTTGTCGATAGCCATTTGCATAGCCTTGTAGCCGATAACCTGACCCATACCGTCGTGTCCGTCTACAACAGCTGTACAAGGTGTTTCCTTAACTACCTCGAAGTTTGTAACAGGATTTTGGATACCTGCAACAATTCTGTCAATGTAAATTGGCTTAAATCTGTTACAGCCGTGGCTTTCAATACCTCTTTTGTCAGACTCCAAAAGGACATCCGTACAAATTTCTGCGTCCTCTCTCGGAACACCGTAGCCAACAAAGGCATCGGTTACAAAATCGGTAATTAAGTTCCAAGGACAAACAACCTTTCCCATAATATATAAACCTCCTAAAATATTCTAAATCTATTATATCACCAAAAGTGATGTATAGTCAAACATTAACGACAAATTATCTTTCCCAATTTCTGCTTCGCTCAACTGCTCGCTTCCAGTCGGAATACTTTTTGTTTCTCAAATCCTCCGGCATTGACGGAACAAATATTTTGTCAACCTCGCGGTTAGCCTCAATTTCATCCGTGCTTTCCCAAACACCTGTTGCAAGGCCTGCAAGATAAGCCGCACCCAAGGCGGTAGCCTCTCTGTTCTTTGGACGGTTAACATTACAGCCTGTCATATCAGCCTGAATTTGCATCATAATGTCCGAAATGCTGGCACCGCCGTCAACACGAAGATCCTTGAGTCTGATTGAGCTGTCCTTCATCATAGCCTCAAGCAAGTCTGTCATTTGGTATGTAATGCTTTCAAGCACGGCACGGCAAACATGCTTTTTGTTGATAGACCTTGTCAACCCAACCATTATGCCGCGTGCATACATATCCCAATACGGAGCGCCTAAGCCTGTAAAGGCAGGCACAAGATACAAGCCGTTACTGTCCTCAACCTGCATTGCAAGCTCGTCACACTCGGCGGCGGAGCCGATTAATTCAAGCTCGTCACGAAGCCACTTGATTACAGAGCCTGCGTTAAATGCAGAGCCCTCAAGGTCATATATAACCTTTCCGTCAAGTCCCCAAGCAATACCGGTGAGCAGGTTAGACCTGCTTTCAATTCTTTTTTCACCTGTGTTCATAAGCAGGAAACAGCCTGTGCCGTATGTATTTTTTGCCTGGCCAACCTCAAAGCAGCCCTGACCGAACAATGCACCCGGCTGGTCGCCTATTGCACCTGCGATAGGTACTCCCTCAAGGTCCTCAATTCCCGTGATTTTTGCAACAGTTCCATAGATATGGCTTGACGGCTTAACCTCAGGCAAAATGCTCATTGGTATGCCCATCTTTTCGCAAAGGTATTCGTCCCAGCAAAGCCTGTCAATATCAAAAAGCATTGTTCTGCACGCATTGGAGTAATCCGTAACGTGAGCCTTACCGCCTGTCAAATTCCAAATTAGCCATGTATCAATTGTGCCAAACAGTACCTCGCCTCGCTCTGCCTTTTCTCTTGCGCCCTCAACATTATCTAAAATCCACTTGATTTTGGTTGCGCTGAAGTATGCGTCAATCAAAAGGCCTGTTGTGCTTTTGATGTAATCCGAAAGGCCTTGAGCCTTTAGCTCCTCGCAGTATTCCGCTGTTCTTCTGCACTGCCAAACGATAGCATTGTACAATGGTGTGCCGGTTTCTTTATCCCAAAGGATAGTAGTTTCTCTTTGGTTGGTGATGCCTATGCCTGCAATGTCTTTTGGATTAACAGTACCCTCACGCAGTGCACCGATCATAGAGCTTACAACGGAGAATAAAATCTCGTGCGGATCATGCTCAACCCAACCGTTTTGCGGGTAAAACTGTGTAAATTCATTTTGGTTTTTAGCAACAATTTCACCCTTTTTGTTAAAAATAATGGCACGGGAGCTTGTTGTGCCCTGGTCAAGTGCCATAACAAATTTTTCTGCCATATTAAACCCCTTTGTTTTATGGTTGATCATACTGTATTATCATATAATATAATTTTACTCTATATATATACTACTGTCAACGACCTAAAATAACGAAAATTATTGTATTAATTTGTAAAGTTCTACAAAATGAAAAGAGGGCGAAATTGCCCTCCCTGCAAATTTTGTATATTAGTCGATATTTGTATAAATATTACGATTCGGTATAGTTGCTTTCTATAAAGGTAACAATATCCTCAACGGTTTTCATTCCTTCAATAACACTGTCGGGAACCTCTAATCCGTATTGATCCTCGATGCTCATAACAATATCGATTGCATCAAGAGAATCTGCACCAAGGTCAGCCGCAAGGTCGGATGTCAACTCTATTGTGTTAGGATCAAGATCAAGATTTTCTGCCAATATATCCTTTACTTCTTCAAAAATCATAGTAATATGCTCCTTAAAAAAATGTTGTGATATTTAGTATTATATGTTATTATCATATTAGTAAGTTTTGAATAATTTGTCAATAATTTTATTGCAAGATTTTTCAAAATTCGGAGGTAAGCAAAATGGAAATAAAAAGGAATAATAAGTACGGACTTACCGGATACCCTTTGGGACACTCCATGAGTCCGGTTATTCATAGAGAGCTTTTCAAAATCAGCGGAGTGGATGCAACCTATGATTTGGTTGAATCTGCACCGGAAAAGCTGGGTGAAGCATTTGAGTCTATCCTTTGCGGTATGCGAGGCTTTAATGTTACTATTCCGCATAAGATTGATATTATTAAATATTTGGACGAGCTTTCTCCGAGGGCAGAGCTTTTCGGTGCCGTAAACACCGTAGATGTCAGAGAGGATAAAGCAGTCGGTCACAATACCGATTGTGCAGGCTTTTTGTCAGCACTTCAAATGGCGGATATAGAGCTTAAGGGTGATGTCCTGCTACTCGGCTGCGGAGGTGTTGCAAGGATGATTGCCTTTGAAGCAATTATTGCAGATGCAAGCCTTACCATTGCTGTAAGAGAGGCAGATTTGCCCGTGGCAGAAAAGCTTAAGCAGGAGATTGCAGACAAGCTTGGCAGGGAATGTAAAATTATTCTTTTAGGCGAGGCAAAGGGCGGATATGATTTGGTTGTTAACGGCACACCTGTCGGTATGTATCCCAATATTGACGCCTGCCCTGTAAGTGAAGAGGTTATTAAAAGCTCGAAGGCAGTGTTTGATGTAATCTACAATCCGCAGGAAACCGTGTTTATAAAATATGCAAAACAGGCGGGGGTTAAGTGCTCCGGCGGTCTTTCAATGCTTGTTTGGCAGGCAGCCGTTGCACAGGAGATTTGGAATGGCGTTAAATTCTCCAATGATGATATTGCCAAGGTTATAGAAATAACACAAAGGGAGCTTGATAAAAATGAATAATATTGTTCTTTGTGGATTTATGGGCAGTGGCAAAACCGTTGTAGGCAGGGAGCTTGCAAAGATAATGGGAGCCAAATTTGTTGACACCGATGAGCTTATAGAAAAGGAGCAGGGGATTGCCATTAAGGCAATTTTTGCCACTCACGGAGAGGATTATTTCAGGGATTTAGAATATGAAATGTGCAAAAAGGTTGCACAAATGAAGGGTGCCGTTGTCTCAACAGGCGGCGGTGCAATGACATTTGCCCGCAATGTTGAGGCGATAAAGCAGGGCTCAAAGGTTGTTTTTCTTGATGCCTCCTTTGATGTAATTTGTGACAGGATAGGAAACAGTACAACAAGACCTCTTTTTCAGGACAGGGAAAAAGCAAAAAGGCTGTATGATGAACGCAAGGATAAATATCTTGCAGCAGCCGATTATGTTGTTAACGGCGATATGGGAGCAAGAAAAACTGCTCTGGAAATTGCTGACCTTTTTAGATAATAGACTGATTTGAGCTGTTACGTATGTATAAAAAGTTACGATGTTGTAACCATTTGCCAAAATGTGTTGAAAAATGCAAATGCATATGATATAATGGCACAGATTTAAGTTGGCGGTAGCCGAAATAATATGCCTAAAATACAAAATAATGGCACCTTTGCACATTTTTTGTTTTGACATACGCAAGTATGCCTGCAACAAAGAAATGCACAAATTTCCTCATAATTTTGTATTTTAGGTGCCTTGCAGTTTTGATGTAAAGATTTTTCGTCAAGACAAGGCATAATTATTTTTGCATACTGCCGTATTCAAAAATAATTTAACAACGTATTGGCGGAAAATATTGTATCAAAACCACATTATTTCGACTACCGCCAACTTAAGAGTCTGATTTTTCAGCTGAAAATAGAGGTGTTCAATTTAATGAGTGCTGAAACACAAAAGGTTGAGGTTAAGCATACCGTCGATATGTTCAGGAAGTACAAGGATTTATTGTTGGAGCTTACCCGCAAAAATGTTAAGCTCAAATACAGAAATTCATGGCTTGGTATTTTTTGGAGCTTTTTACAGCCGCTTCTTAATATGATAGTATTGTCTGTTGTATTTGGTACGTTGCTTGGCAGAAAGGCAGACGGTGTGGTTTGCTATCCGGTATATTTGTTTTCAGGCAGATTGATATATGAATTCTTTGTTACATCAACAAAGCAGTCGCTCACAGCATTTAGGCGCAACGCGGCGATTATTAAAAAGGTATATGTTCCAAAGTATATGTATCCGTTGTCATCAACGCTTTCAACCTTTGTTACATTTGCAATTTCAACACTGTGCTATGTATGTGTTTGGATATTCTTTAAGCTAACAGGCATCAGCGGCGGTGCTGATTTGACAGTAAGCTGGAAGATAGTTCTTGTGTTCCTGCCAATGATATTGCTGCTTATGTTTTCGGTAGGCATCGGCTTGGTGCTTTCGGTAGTTAATGTTTATTTTAGGGATATAGAATATATCTGGGATGTGTGCACAAAGCTTTTGATGTATGTGGTGCCTATTTTGTATTCACTCAAAAGATTTGAAGGCAGAAAGCTTGTATGGTTCATTAAGCTTAATCCACTGTATTCTATGATAGAATTGTTCAGGCAATGCGTGCTTTACGGTGACAGTGTTCCTGCACAGTTCCTTAGCTGGAAGCTTGTGCTTTACGCAACCGGGGTGTCGATCGCATCACTTGTAATCGGCATTTATGTGTTTAATAAGTATTCGGACAAAATTGTTTATCATTTGTAAAAAGTAATTCCTTATGAAGTATATGCTTCATAAGGAATTTTTTATAGCTCGTTTTCTTCCTCGTATTCTTTGGAATACTCGGTGTTTTCAAGGCTTGGGATAGGCACACCCATTTCGGTAGTGCCGTCAGGCTGAACTGTTGGGTTGTACACACTTTCACAGTATTTGTTGGTAATATTCGGATTGAGCCTATATTTTCTTTTGTAGCTCTTTTTTTCTTTTTTCATTCTGTTTTGCTCATAACGTCAAGTGGGTTTACTGTTTGATTGTTAAGCTTTGTGTAAAGGTGAAGATGAACACCGTCGCTTGATTCGCAGGGGATTTTTCCAAGGGTGCCTATTGTGTTGCCGATGTCAACAAAATCTCCCTTTTTGACCGACGCACTTTCAAGCCCGCAGTAGCGTGCAACAAGCTTTGCACCGTGGTCAATTTCTACACACAGCCCGTACATAGAATCGTTGTACACATTTGTTACAAGACCGTCGTTGATTGCAACAACCTTATCGCCCAACGCACCGCTGAAATCAACTGCCGTGTGTGCCCTGTAATCGTTTAAGGTTTTGTTTAAGGTAAGCTCCTCGCTGTATCCCTTTGTAACTGCCTCGCCGAGTGGATACTTGTAATAGCTTTTGTACGGAGTGTTGTTTTCGTTTTGCTCCATTGTGGCTTTTTCAGTTGTTTGCTTTTTTGTAGTGCTCTGCGTAGCTTTTTCTTTTTGTGTTGTTTCCTTTGCAGTCACGGCGTGCTGTACCTCGGTTGTTTCAACAATGGTTGTCGGCTCGTTTACGGTATCGTCCTTGTTACCCGTCGTTGTGGAAAAATACACAATCAGTCCAAGCGACACAATGCATAGGCATACAACCGAAAACAACGCCTTTACGTTTTTATTTTCTTTTTTCTTGTAATTTGATGTAGACATAAAAAACACCTCGATTGTATTATCAACCGAGGTGCTTTGTTTTATTCATTTTTTACGGAATCGTATAACAGGTTTAGTGTGTCGCGAACACATCCCATTGTATCTCCGCCTACGGTTTCAACGGAAATAAATGTCTTTTTGCCTGAATTCAGCTTTGCTCTGCCACGCATTTTTTCGTGAAGTGCAAGCAGATATTCGGGTTTAACATCATTTAGGAAAAATCTTGCAGTGACACCGGTTTGCCTGATTTCATAAATCCCGAGGCTTTGGGCAAGATTACGAAGCAAGGCAATTTCCACAAGACCGTAAACGCTTGCCGGAGGTACGCCGAAGCGGTCGGTAAGCTCGTCGTAGACTTCATTTGCCTCCTCGTTTGAACGAATATTCGCAATGCTTTTGTACATATCAAGCCTTTGAGGAGTAGAGGAGATGTACGATTTGGGAATGCTTGCATCAACAGGCAAATCAATAAGACATTCCTGTTCCTTTTCATCAGGTACATATTCGCCCTTTTCCTCGCTTATTGCCTGTTCAAGAAGCTTGATGTACATATCGTAGCCGACGCTTTCCATATGACCGTGCTGACGGTTGCCGAGCAACGAGCCTGCTCCTCTGATTTCCAAATCTCGCATAGCGATTTTGAAGCCGGAGCCGAACTCTGTATATTCTCTGATAGCCTCAAGTCGCTTTTGAGCGATGTCGGTAAGCTCCTTGCCCTTTGTAAAGGTAAAGTACGCATACGCGCGTCTGCTGCTTCTGCCGACGCGTCCTCTTATTTGATGAAGCTGTGCAAGCCCGAGATTGTTTGCATTTTCAATAATAAGGGTGTTAACATTGGGAACATCAACGCCGGTTTCAATAATGGTTGTGCACACCAAAACGTCAATTTCTGCATCAAGAAGCTTTTGCCAAACATTTGATAATTGCTCCTCGGTCATTTGCCCGTGGGCAACTCCGACTGTTGCATGGGGCAATGCTTTTTTGATTTGCATTGCAATGTGGTCTATGGTTTCGATGTCGTTATGCAGATAGTAGCACTGTCCGCCTCTTGCAATCTCCTTGTCCATGGCCTCAACAAGTATGCCCATATCGTATTCCATAACATAGGTTTGCACGGGCTTTCTGTCACCCGGTGCCTCCTCAAGCAGACTCATATCCCTTATTCCGCTCATAGCCATATTTAGTGTTCGCGGAATCGGAGTAGCAGATAGAGTAAGAACATCAACTTTGGGAAATTTTTCCTTAATTTTTTCCTTTTGTGCAACACCGAAGCGTTGCTCCTCATCAACAATCAGCAGACCTAAATCCCTGAACTTTATGTCAGTGCCAAAAATTCTGTGTGTGCCTATAAGGAGGTCAACCCTGCCTTTTTCAAGGTCCTTCAGTATCTCCTTTTGCTTTGTGGGAGATACAAAGCGACTGAGCATCTCTATCCTAACAGGGAATGCCTCCATACGCTTTAATGCAGTTTGGAAATGCTGCATTGCAAGTACGGTTGTCGGTACAAGTATTGCGCATTGCTTGCCGTCACCAATGCACTTGAATGCTGCTCGCAGTGCCACCTCAGTTTTACCGAAGCCGACATCACCGCACAGCAATCTGTCCATAGGTGCGCTTTTTTCCATATCGCCCTTAATTTCATCTATGGCACGTAGCTGGTCATCGGTTTCCTCATATGCAAATCGAAGCTCAAAATCTCTTTGCATATCGGTATCCTCCGAAAAAGCAAAGCCCTTTGTGTTCATTCGCTTTGAATACAGTGCAATAAGCTCCTTTGCCATATCCTGCAATCCTGCACGAACCTTTGATTTTGTTTTGCTCCAATCACCCGAGCCGAGCCTGCTTATTTTTACCTTGGCGTCGTCACGGGGACCGATGTATTTTGATACAAGGTCAAGCTGTGTTACGGGCACATAAAGGTTGTCGCCCTTGGCGTAGCTTATCTTGATGTAATCCTTGCTGACGTTGTTGATTTCAAGAGCCTCTATACCCTGAAAGATGCCTATACCGTGGATGTTGTGAACAATGTAATCACCGACAACTAATTCATCAAGAGAATGTACGGCATCCTTTGAGCTAAAGTGCTTGTGCTTTTTCTTTGCCTGATTAACCTTTGCGTAGGTTATTAGCGCAAGCTTGCAGGAAGGAAGCTGAAAGCCTGCCGATGTTGTACCTGCCATAACATATATAAGCCCGTGCTTCATTTCGACAGGTGACTTGTCGCAGTATATTGCCTGATAGCCAAGCTCCTGCAAATCATAGCAAAGTGTTTTTGCAGATTTTGATGTGCCTGCCAAAATACACACGGCATATTTTGTTTTGATAAGAGGGAACAGCTCATCCTTTAGCTGACTTAACGTTCCGCTCCATGAATTAAAGGTTTGACAGTTGAAGGACGCCAAATGTCCAACAGGCGTGTCAAAGCTTCCGCGCGGAAATGAGTCGAGGTATACTGCGTTGTGAGCCTTGTATTTTTCAACAAGCTCGTCAAAGGTAAGTATAAATCTGTCAAGTCCCTTGCAGATGATTCCGTCCTCCAACAGCCATTTAAGGTCCTCAAGCAAAAGCTTGCTTTGATTTTGAAAACGTTCCTTGCATTTTCCGCTTTCGAACACAAAAAGTAAATCGTTGATGTAGTCGAACAGGCCGTTGCTTTTGTATGCAAGGGGCAGATATCTGTCATTGCAGTGAAGCGACAGGCCCTGCTTCAGTCGGTCGGAATCCGCATACAGTCTCTCGCGTGCCTTGATTGCCTTGCCCTTGAGGGTTGAGGCAAGCTCGTCGATTTTTTTAGCCTGTATTTCTTTTGAGGGGAACAGCACCTCTGTTGCGGGAATAATGTCTATCCTGTCAATAATATCATTTCGTCTTTGGGTGGAAATATCAAATTTTGCAATAGAGTCAACCGTGTCACCCCAAAGCTCAATTCTTACAGGGTCGTCGGCACCGGGCGGAAAAATGTCAACAAGTCCTCCGCGGATACTGAATTGACTTGTGCCGTCAACCTGGTCAAACCTTGTGTATCCAGCCTTAATTAGCCTTTCAACCGTTTCGTCTATGTCAAGCTCGTCGCCCTCGCAAATGGAGAACGAACATTGAGTAAGTGCATCGGGAGGCATAGTCAGCTGACAGGCAGCCTGAACAGAGGCAACTACAATTTTGTAATTGCCTTTGATGATTTTTGACAGAACACCCAGTCTGATATGCTCAAATTCTCTGCTTATTCCCTCAACATCAAGAAAGGTGAATTCTCGCTTCGGGTACAGCAACACACCGTCGGTGATTGCCGACAAATCCTCATACGCCTTGATGGCACTTGCCTCGTCGGGAGTGATAATAAAAGCTTTTTTGTTAAGGCTTTCGCATACGCAATGAACGGTTAGAACCTTGTTGATTTCGGGCAGACCGATAGCACCCACGGGATTGCCGTGGGCGGATATTGCTTTGGTTAAGCCTTGGTATTCTTTATCATTTTCAAGTATTTTGGAAAAACAACTCATTCTATCACATCAACTGTTATATTTGTTCATTGCCTCGTCGATGTTGCCGTTGACTATAAGCCTTACGGCTTCAACCGAATTTTCAAGTGCGTGGTTAAGGTCATCTGCCTTTTCACTCGGAAAGTCCGACAAAACCCATTTTGCAAGGTCATAGCTTGCATTTGGCTTTTTGTCCACACCTATTTTAACCCGTGGAAATTCCTCCGAGCCAAGACATGATATTATGCTTTTTATTCCGTTGTGGCCTCCGGCAGAGCCCTTTCTTCTTATTCGGGTTTTGCCGATGTCAAGGCTGATGTCGTCATAAATTACTATGATGTTCTCATTTGGAATATTATAGTATTCTGCGGCCTCCATAATAGCCTCACCGCTAAGGTTCATCATGGTTTGCGGCTTCATAATCAGGCATCGGGCAGAGCCTATCATTTCGTCTGCAATAAGGGCTTGAAATTTTGATTTTTTTATTTCAAAGCCCTCTTTTTTTGCAAGCAGGTCAACCGCCTTAAAGCCTGCATTGTGCCTTGTGTTTGCATATTTTGGGCCGGGATTTCCGAGCCCTGCAATGATATATTTAATTTTTCCGCGTCTAAATGAGAACATTTTTATTCCTCCGATTGTTCGGGCTTATCTACGGTGATTTTTATTTTTTCCGCGCGTCTGCCGTCGGTTTTGATTACCTCAAGGTGAAGCCTGCCATAGTCAAAGCAGTCGTTAACCTCGGGTATCTTGTCCGTGTTTTCCATAACCCAGCCGTTAAGAGTGGTAACATTTGTGTCCGGCACGTCGATGTCCAGATAATCGAAAACGTCGTCAAGGCTTGCCATAGCATCAACAATATAGGTGGAGTCGTCAATTTTTTCAATGTCAACCTCAACCTCGTCGTGCTCGTCCCAAATTTCGCCGACAAGCTCCTCGATAATATCTTCAAGTGTTACAATGCCCACCGTGCCGCCGAATTCGTCAATAACAACTGCAAGGTGCGTTTTGTTTTTTTGAAAAATCTTTAATAGCTTGCTGATTTTTGTGTCAGGGCTGACGGTCGGTGCGGGCTTGATGATTGTCCTGAGCGACTTTAAGCCTCTGCTGCGGATGTCCTCAAAATCACGGTGATGTATTATACCCACAATGTTGTCAATGTCGCCTATATATACAGGCAGTCTGCTGTATCCGCTTGCCTTAAACACCTTTTCAATATCTGACAGCTTTGCGTATTTGTCAACAGCCTCAACATCTATTCTCGGTGTGAGAATATCTGATGCATAAAGGTCATCAAACTCTATTGATGAGCGGATAAGCTCGCTTTCGTTTGCGCTTATTTCTCCTCCGGTTTGAGCCTCGTCAACATACGTTTTCAGCTCCTCCTCGGTTACGGCATCAACCTTTCCGAGTCCAAACGCTTTGTTAAGGAGCATTTTCCATCCCCTAAAGAAAATGTTAAGAGGGTAAAACACAATGATAAACAGGCTTACTATCGGTGCGATAAGCACAGCATATTTTTCCGCCTTTTCCTTTGCGATTGTTTTTGGAGTTATCTCGCCGAAAATAAGTACAACAATTGTCATAACTATTGTGCTGACGGTTGCACCGAGGTCGCTGTTGTCGCCTAATATACCCGTAAAAAACAGTGTAGCAATGGATGTTGATGCTATATTTACTATGTTGTTGCCGATGAGGATTGTGGACAAAACGATGTCAAAATCCTCGGCAAGCTCTATTGTTCGTTGTATTCGTCGCGTTTGTCCCATAGATTTCAGCTTAACCTTGTTGAGCGAAGAAAACGCCGTTTCAGCCGATGAAAAAAACGCAGAAAATAATACAAGTATTATCATTACTATCAGCAGTGTGCTATTCATTTTTCCTCCAAATTATATATATTGCTTTTAAGGGCATATCCTAATGATATGCCCCTGTTTGTAATACCTTGTGTTTCTATTATGCGGATAATTACTCTGTTTTTTCAAACTCGTTGAAATCTCTTTCGGATTCATCCTTTTCATAGTTGTACATATTTTCATCCTTAACGTGCTGAGCAATGTACTTATCTCTGTCAAACAATTCGTCAGCCTTAACCTTCCAAGCCTTTGCAGCCTCGATAGTTTTGTCAAACAGCTCGTTTGCACTTTCAGGATGCTGCATCTCGGTTGAATAAGCACCTGTTTCGGCAACCATTTTGCTGATAGCTCCCGGGTTGTCAAGCACAGGACAAGGACGAAGCATATTGTTTGAAAACGGCTGATTATTCTTGTATGCCATAAACAATGGGCTCTTAAGAGCATCCAATACAGAGCATTCCTTAATGTTGACATTTGAGTAGTGAACAAATGCACAAGGCTCGCAGTCACCGTTGGAATTGATATGGAAATAGTGTCTGCCACCTGCAATACAGCCCTGAACGTACTCGCCGTCGTTCCAGAAATCAAGTGCAAAGATAGGCTTTGTATGGCGCCACTCGTGCATCTTTTTGTACATCAATGCTCGCTGCTCGGGGGATACCATAAGCTCTGTTACCGCACCGTTGCCTGTTGGCATATATGTAAAGAACCAAGCAAACTTAACGCCCTGGTCAATGAGCCAATCCATATATTCGTCAGAAGCCAAAACCTCTGTGTTTTTGCTTGTGTAGCAAAGTGATGCACCAAACGGAACACCTCTGTCCTTAAGACGCTTCATAGCAGCGGTGCATTTTTTGAATGTGCCTTCACCGCGACGAAAATCGTTTTCTTCCTCATAGCCTTCGATAGAGAATGCAGGGTAGAAGTTACCAACCTCCCTGATTTCGTCGGCAAAGCTGTCATCAATCAAGGTACCGTTTGTAAAGCTAAGGAAGGCACAATCCGGATTCTCACGGCAAAGACGCATAAGGTCAGCTCTTCTCATTGTCGGCTCACCGCCGGTGTAAAGGTACATATATGTACCGAGTGCCTTCGCTTGCTTGATAATTCTTGCAAGATCGTCGTACGAAAGGCTGCTTGTGTGACCGTATTCTGCTGCCCAACAGCCCTTGCATTTAAGGTTGCAGGCTGCGGTTGGGTCCATAAGGATTGCCCAAGGTACATTACAGCCGTACTTTTCAATGCTTTCCATACGCTTTGAGTAGCTGTTGATTGCAATGTTCATCAAAGGCGGAATAAGCTTGCCTATTACATGCTCATCCGTGTTGCAGATAAGGTCCTTTGCAAATCTCATCCAGTTGTTTGTAGGGTCGTCCATAACCTTGTGCAAGCCTGCGTATGTTGAACGGTTAACCCTTTTAACATCTGCCTTTTCAACAATGCTTAAAATCTTTGGTGCGTTTCTGTCAAAATCTTTTCTGGCATACTTAATTGCCTGTCTTACTGCAAAATCAGTTGCCTTTTCCTTAAATGACATGATATTACCTCTCTTATGGGGCATTATGCCCTTTTTCATCATATGTTTATTAATTCAATTGATAATATAATACTAAAGTATTAGTTTGTCAAGGTGAATTTAATTAAATAATGTTTTGTTAATATTTACTAAAATCTAACCTGAAATTTTAGGCGATATGTCTTGTTGCATTTGTTTTTGTATTTCTCGTTACAATGGGCGCCCCAGCTGTCATATCCGCCGACACCCTGCTGTCTTGCGATTACTCTGACAACAGTCTTGTCGTATTCAGGCATATCCTTTTGATGCCATACATTTTCTATTTCCTTTGGAAGATAGTGACAAACATTAAGCTCGCAAACCGGCTCGGCAATGATGCCGAATGATTTTTTGTTGCCCAAAAGTGTTGCATATCTTACCCCTGTTCTGTTACCGCATTCCTGAGGCTTGAGGTAGTTTACCCAAAGGTCATTTACGGTAGTGGTGTAAAGACCGATTTTTGACGCACATTTTCTGTCAATGTAGTTTTCATCAGGGCCTGCGCCAAGATATGTAAGGCTTTCAAAATCCTTTGGAAGCTCAAACAAAAGGCTGATTTCGGGGATTTCGGGCAAGGCTTCATTAGGCTTAAATTCAAGGCTGATTTCCATACCCTTTGATGTAATTGTGTAAACAACGATTGCCCTTGATACAGGCTGTGTGCAAACCTCTGCCCCTCCTACAACGACAACCTTTTTGCCACCGTCGAGGATTTGGTAATTTTCAATTCTCCACTTTGTGTTGTTGAAGATGCCCGGTGTATCGCCCGCATCTCTCCAGCAACCAAGCCTGCTGCCTGCTCTTGTGCCTCTGTCGTTATCGGTTAATGCTCTCCAAAAATTCAATCTCATAGGAGCCTGCAGCATTTCCTCACCGTTAACCTTAATTGAATAAAGCTGATTGCGCTCACGTCTTTCAAAGCGAATGTTAATGTCGTCGCTGATAACGCGAAGTGAGCCGTAGGTGTCGTCAACAAGCAGAGGAAGGTCCTCCTCCAATTCATCGTATGTATTGGCAAATTCGTTTATAACAAACTGCTCCTCGGCAACAACGTGGCCTGCCTTGCACCACGGGGTGTCTGCCTTTTCGCGAAGCTCAAGGTTAAGGTAGTATTCCGTTGATGATGCCTTGGCAAGCTCAAGGTTAACTGTCTTTTTCTCAAACGGCTCAATATCCACAGTGATGGTGCCGTCGCTGAAAACACCCTTGTCACTGCATTGGCACCAATACAGCTCGTATTCCTTGAGGTTAGTGAAGAGGTTTTTGTTCTTTATTTCAATTATTCCGCGTTCTGCGTCAACAGCCTTAAAGTCAACGTTTTGATAAAGCTTCTTTATTTCTGCAAGCTTTGGTGTAACGGCTCTGTCACCGAACAAAAGACCGTTTCCGCAGAAATGACCGTCGTGTGGATTTTCACCGAAGTCACCGCCGTATGCAAGATATTCGTTACCGTTTTTATCGGTTGTCATAATGCTTTGGTCAACCCAATCCCAAACAAAGCCACCCTGAAGGCAGGGGTATTTGTCCCAAAGGGTAGTGTATTCATCGGTTGAACCGCAGGAGTTGCCCATTGCGTGAGTGTATTCGCAAAGTATGTATGGCCTGCCGTCTCTGCCTGTAACAGCGTATTCCTCGCATTCCCAAGGCTTTGCATACATTTTGCTTTGCACATCGGAAAGCTCGTATTCATCGGGCGCTCTGTCACATTCAAAGTGCACAAATCTTGATTTATCGGTTTCCTTAAGCCATTTGTACATTTTCTTTGGAGTTTCTCCGCCGAGCGATTCGTTTCCGAGGCTCCAGCAAACAACGCAGGAGTGGTTCTTATCTCTTTGGTACAAAGCCTTAATTCTTTCCATACATGCCTTTTCCCATTCGGGTCTTGAGCCCGGAAGCTGCGGACAACCGATTATTGTTGACCAGCCTGTACCGTGAGTTTCCATATTATTTTCGTCAATTACGTATAGTCCGTATTCGTCGCAAAGCTCATACCAGCGCGGTGCGTTAGGGTAGTGCGAGGTGCGAACGGCGTTGATGTTGTTCTTTTTCATCAGCTCGATGTCTTTGCGCATTACATCTTCGGTGATGTATCTACCCTTGTAACAATCAAACTCGTGTCGGTTGGTACCCTTGAATACAACGCGTCTGCCGTTAATACGGATAATACCGTCCTTTATTTCAACTGTCCTGAAGCCTACCCTTTGAGAAATGTATTCGATAGGTGTTCCGTTGTTTTTAAGAGTCAAAACAACGGTGTAAAGGTTAGGTGTTTCACTGCTCCAGGATTTAACATTGGTTACGATAGCCTTAAGGTCGGTAACGTGGTCCTCGCTTGCATAGTGGCTGTCAAGGGCAACGGTTGTGCCGTCCTCGTCGATAACCGTCATATCAATGCTTAAGCCCTCATACGCGCCGTTTGTTTTAACCTGAACGGTTAGATAGCCGTCGTGAAGCTGTGAGTCAGGCTCTGCGTGAATTTCAAAGTCACGGATATATTCTCTTTCGGTTGTGTAGATATACACATCTCTGAAGATACCGCCCAAACGCCACATATCCTGACATTCAAGCCAGCTTGCAGTGCACCAACGGTAAACCTCAACGCCGATAACATTTGAGCCTTCAACAAGGTGACGTGTAATGTCAAATTCTGCTCTGTTAAAGGTTGATTCGCTGTATCCGATTCGCTCTCCGTTTACATAAAGATAGAATGCAGACTCAACACCTTCAAAGCAAAGTACAACTCTTTTGTTCAGCACAGCCTGATTGATGTTGATTTTTTTGATATAACAGCCGACAGGATTATGCTTAACAGGTGCATTTGGCGGACAGATGTCCTCACTGCCCTCCCAAGGATAGCGAACGTTGCAGTATTGTGCCTGGTCGTAGCCCTGCATCTGCCATGAACACGGAACGATTACCGTGTCCCAATTATGTGTATCGTAGTTTGGATCGGCAAAATCGGTAGGTCTGTAAGCATAGTTTTTGTATAGCTTAAATTTCCATTTGCCGTTGAGAAGCTTGCATCTTGACGAAGCATATCTGTCTGCCTTTTTTGCTTCCTCAAAATTTTCGTACGGCATAAGTGTTGCGTGCTGTGGCAGCTTGTTTACGCCGACAATCTCGGGATTGCTTTGCCATTCGGTGTAGCCGTCAATAAAGTTTCTTTCCATACATCTATCTCCCATACAGTTTGTTTGTTATCTTCTGTGAAATTTGCCCTCTTGGTAGCCCTCTCGCTTGATTACAACCTTAATTGAGCGAATAATGATTTCCAAATCCTTAATCAAGCTCCAATCATCGCAGTACTCCTTGTCAAGCTTCATCTTCTTCATTAGGGAAATGTCATCTCTGCCGTTAATTTGAGCCCAGCCCGTCAGTCCCGGTCTGAATCTGTACACACCGTATTCAAGCCTCAGCCTGTGCGCTCTTATTTCACTTGAAATCAGCGGTCTGGGGCCAACAAAGCTCATATCACCTTTTAATATGTTCCAAAGCTGCGGCAGCTCGTCCATACTTGTTTTGCGTAATATTGCACCGAATTTGGTGATATATTGCTCGGGATTTTCAAGCTCTCCGGTGGCACAGTTAGGCGTGTTGTTTTTCATTGTTTGGAATTTGTAAAGCCTAAATGGCTTTCCTCTTCTGCCACGTCTTTCGTGGCTGAAAAACACCTTGGTGTTCGGCGTAAAAAGGTTTACCATTATTATAAACAGGAACAGTGGCGAAAGAACAATAAGACCTGCTAACGATGCCACTATATCAAACAGTCTCTTCCATTTGGTAGCACCAAAATATTTATGCAAAAACTTTTTCATTTTATCTTCCTTTATGTTAATCCGTTAAGGTAAATTCACAACAAAATGTGCCTTAACGGGTATAAATCCCCAATATATAGAATATAGGCTAACTGATTATAGCATACATAATAAAAAAAAGCAATCGTAAATTTTGTAATTTTTTTGGTACAAAATATGTACAAATATCTGCATATGTGGTATTATGATAGGCAAGGCAGTGTTTTAGCAAATCATTTTATGAGGTGAACGAATGAAAAAGATTACAAAATCAGCCTTGTGCTTTTTGCTTGCCGTAATAACGGTGCTTTCGTTAGCAGGCTGTTCAAAGGTGCAAATGACAGAGGATAACATTCTGCAAACGGTTATAGATGTTGAAACGGCATTGAAGGATTTTGATGAGGAAACACTTAAAAAGTATGTGGACTCCAAAACGCTTGATGTCATTATTCAGTATGCTGAAAAGCATATTCAATTTGAACAGCTGGGCACAAGGATATTTGAGTCTATGACTATAAATGTTGAATCCGTTGACACAGAAAAACAAACGGTTACGGTGCGCATTACCAACTATGATTACACATCTATGGCATCAATATTTGTATCAAATCTTAAATCAAGCTATACTCCTGTTCAGCTTATGAACAAAATTGATGACGAAAACTTTCTTAACAGTCAGCTTTCGGAGCTGGTTGAGCTTATGGGAATGGCGTCGGGCGAGTATGAAAAGACCGTAACCCTTAAGGTTGAAAAGGGCAAGAGAAATCTTGTTTTGGTGTTTGACGAGGAGGCAGAGGATGCCGTTTCCGGAGGAGCATTAACGGCAATCAAGGATATATATAAATAATATAGAATATTAATAATTGACATTCAATATTCTTTGTGTTATCATATCAAGGTATGCAAATGCAAATTAAAAATTCCTAATTTTGAGGTGAAAAAATGGCTAACAAATTTGTAACAGCTATTTTCGGAGATTACTCTAAAAAAGAGGTAAAGAAGCTCCGCAAAACAGTTGACAAGATCAATGCTCTTGAGGAAAAGTATAAGGGCATGGATGATAAGGAGCTTGCAGCACAAACTCCTGTTCTTAAGGATAGGCTCGCAAAGGGCGAAAGCCTTGACGATATTCTTCCCGATGCGTTCGCAGTTTGCCGTGAGGCAAGCTCACGTGTACTCGGTATGCGTCACTTTGATGTTCAGCTTATAGGCGGTATCGTTCTTCATCAGGGCAGAATTGCCGAGATGAAAACAGGTGAGGGTAAAACTCTTGTTGCTACTCTTCCTGCTTATCTTAATGCACTTGCCGGCGAGGGTGTTCATATCGTTACGGTTAACGATTACCTTGCAAAGCGTGACTCCGAGTGGATGGGCAAGATTTACCGTTTCCTTGGTTTAAGCGTAGGTCTTATTATTCATGAAAAGAGCGATGCAGAGCGCCAGGAGGCTTATAACGCAGACATTACATACGGTACAAATAACGAGATGGGCTTCGACTATCTTCGTGACAATATGGTTCCTTACAAGGAACGTAAGGTTCAAAGAGGTCACGCATTCGCTATCGTCGATGAGGTTGACTCAATTCTTATCGATGAGGCACGTACTCCTCTTATCATTTCGGGTAAGGGCGATGCTTCAACAGACCTTTACCGTCAGGCAGACATCTTTGCAAACACACTTGTTATGACAAAGGTTGCTAAAACCGATGACAAGCAGGATACAGAAGAAAACTACGAGGGCGACTATGTAGTTGACGAAAAGGCAAAGACTGCAACACTCCTTAAGAGCGGTGTAGAAAAGGCAGAGGAATTCTTTAAGGTTGATAACCTTATGGATATTGAGCACACAACTCTTCGTCACCACATCGACCAGGCTATCAAGGCTCACGGTGTTATGACAAGAGATATTGACTATGTTGTAAAAGACGGTCAGGTTAAAATCGTTGATGAGTTCACCGGTCGTATTATGGAGGGCCGTAGATATAACGAGGGCTTGCATCAGGCACTTGAGGCAAAGGAAGGCGTTAAGGTTGAGCACGAAAGCAAGACACTTGCAACCATCACCTTCCAAAACTACTTCCGTTTGTACAAAAAGCTTTCAGGTATGACAGGTACTGCCGCTACCGAGGCAAACGAGTTTGACGAAATCTACAAGCTTGATGTAGTGGAAATTCCTACAAACAAGCCTGTTATTCGTGTGGACAAGCCGGATGTTATTTTCCAGACAGAGCAGGGCAAGTTCCACAATATCATTAAGCAAATTGAAGAATGTCATGCAAAGGGACAGCCTGTACTTGTAGGTACAATCAGCATCGAAAAGTCAGAGCAGCTCTCAAAGATATTGAAGCAGCACGGCATTGAACATAACGTACTTAACGCAAAGAATCACGAAAAGGAAGCAGAGATTGTTGCACAGGCAGGTAAGTTCGGTGCTGTTACAATCGCAACTAATATGGCAGGTCGTGGTACCGATATTATGCTTGGCGGTAACGCAGAATTTCTTGCAAAGGCTCAGATGAAGAAGATGGAATTCACAAATGAGCAGATTAGAGAAGCAACAGGCTTCGGCGATACAGATGATGAAGAAATTCTTCGTGCCCGTAAAACCTTTATTGAGCTTGAAGCAAAGTTCAAGGAGGAAATTCAGGACGAAGCAGATAAGGTAAGAGAAGCAGGCGGTTTGTTCATTCTCGGTACTGAAAGACATGACGCCCGTCGTATTGATAACCAGCTTCGCGGACGTTCGGGCCGTCAGGGTGACCCGGGTACAAGCCAGTTCTTCCTTTCACTTGAAGATGACCTTATGCGTTTGTTCGGCGGTGACAGAATGCAGAAGATGATGGGCAAGCTCACAGACGACGAGGATATGCCTATCGAATCACGCCTTATTTCAAAAACCATCGAGTCATCACAGCAAAAGGTAGAGGGCAAGAACTTTGCTATCCGTAAGAATACTCTTCAATATGACGATGTAATGAACCGTCAAAGAGAGCTTATTTACAAACAGCGTGATCAGGTGCTTGACGGTGTTGATCTTACCGAAACCGTTAACAAGATGCTTGATACAAATATTGAGGAAACCGTTACCAATTACTTTACCGGTGACTCAAAGGCTGATTGGAATGTTGACGGCCTTAGAGAAAAGTACAAGGATTGGAATATTGCAACCGATGACGACTTTAAGGATGTTGACAGCCTTACAGTTGCCGATACAGTAGAGCTTCTTCAGGACAGAGGTCATAAGATTCTTGAGGAAAAGGAGAAAATCTTGGGCTACGATATGTTCCAGGATTTCGAAAGAATGGTTATCCTCAGAAATGTTGATACATATTGGATGGATCACATTGACGCTATGGAGGATTTGAAGCAGGGTATCCACCTTCGCTCATATGCACAGAAGGATCCTGTTGTTATCTTCCGTATGGAATCATACGATATGTTTGACGAAATGACATCTCTCATCAGAGAGGATACAGCAAAGATGATGCTCACCTTGATGCCTATCCATAAGTCAGATGTTAGACGTAAGGCTGTTGCTCAGGTTACATCAACCACAACAGGCGGCGAGGCAGAAAATGCAAAGGCTGTTACAGTTCGTAAGGATAAGAAGATCGGCCCTAACGATCCGTGTCCATGCGGCAGCGGTCTTAAGTACAAAAAGTGCTGCGGCTCTCCTGCAAAGCTTGCTGCAGCTGCTGCAGAAGCAGAGAAGAAGCATAAGGAAGAAAAGCGTCGTATTAAGCCAAAAAGATAATACATCAAAAATAATCCGTCTAAAGCTTTTGCTTTAGACGGATTTTGTCATATTTATGCCCATATAATTATAAACATTATATATATGGTTGAATTTGAAATTACGGTTTGTTATAATTAGTATGTATTATTTTGTAATGGGAGGGAAAGTATGGTTTATAATAATGTGCTTGAGTGCATCGGTCACACCCCTATGATAAAGCTTAATAGGATGGTTGAGCCGGACAGTGCCGATATTTATGTAAAATTTGAGGGGCTTAACGTCGGAGGCTCCATAAAAACAAGAACAGCTTACAATATGATTTGTGATGCAGAGGCAAAGGGCCTTATAAATAAGGATACAATTATTGTTGAGCCCACATCGGGCAATCAGGGCATCGGTCTTGCTCTTGTGGGTGCGGTGCGCGGATACAAAACAATTATTGTTATGCCGGATTCCGTGTCGCAGGAAAGACGATTGCTTGTTGAGCATTACGGTGCGCAGGTTATCCTTATTCACGATGCGGGAAATATCGGCGATTGCATTGAGGAGTGTCTAAATACTGCTATCAGAATGAGAGAGGAAAATCCAAATGTTTTCATTCCGCAGCAGTTTGAAAATCCTGCAAATCCTATGGTGCATCGTCACCACACAGGTCTTGAAATATTGGAGCAGGTGGCAGGTCAGATTGACGGCTTTTGTTCAGGTATAGGAACAGGCGGTACAATTACAGGTATAGGTGAGGTGCTAAAGGCTCAAAATCCGGATATTACAATTTGGGCAGTAGAGCCTGAAAATGCGGCAATTCTTGCCGGCGGAACCGTTGGTACGCATAACCAAATGGGCATAGGTGACGGTGTAATTCCGGAAATACTTAACCAAAGTATTTATGAGGATATATGTATAATCACCGATGAGGAGGCTATCCAAACCTCAAAGGATTTGGCAATTATGGAGGGCTTGATGTGCGGCATCAGCAGCGGAACAAATGTTGCCGCCGCCAAAAAGCTTGCTAAAAAGCTCGGCAAGGGCAAAACTGTTGTTACAGTTCTTCCCGATACTGCCGAAAGATATTTTTCAACTCCGTTGTTTGATTGAAATAATTTATGATTAATATGAGGTGCTGGTATGGCTAATGTAATAGATTATATTAATAATTACGGCGACATTTCTTTTTGTGATGTTCCGTTTGATGAGGCAGACAATGTTGCACTTTGCGATATGTACTATATGCCGCTTGATGAGGTAGTGTCTGACAGCTTTGACGATGAGCCTGTGCCGTACAAGGATGCTGCAAACAGGATTTTTGATATGCGTGGCAGAAAGCATGAGCCTGTCGGACTGGTTTTGCAAAAGTGCATAAGCGAGGTTATGATGGCAATGGCTGATAAAAAACGCTTTGCCGAAATGAAGGTTGTCGCAGCCGTTCGTGTATACGAAAAGGAGCCTGCCGTACAGTTTGAGGCTGCAACATTTTTACTGCCGGACAATACTGTTATTGTTCTTTTTAAGGGAACAGATGATACTCTTATCGGATGGAAAGAGGACATTGATATTCTTACCAAAAAAGGTATTCCGTCCAATATGCTTGCAACCGAATATCTTGAGAAGGTGGCAAAAAAATTTGACGGAAAAATTATTGTTTGCGGTCATTCAAAGGGTGGCTTTATTGCACAGTATGCCACACTGTTTTGCAAAAAGGAAATACGTGATAGGATAGAATGTGTATATAATAATGACGGACCGGGCTTTTGGGATTATTCTTATTTGCAGGAGGAATCATATGCCGAGATGCTTCCTAAATACCGTCATTTCGTACCGCAGTCATCATTTATCGGTATGATGCTTGCACATGATAATGATTATACGGTGGTAAAAAGTGATCAGCTTTTGGGTCCGCTTCAGCACGATTTGTATTCGTGGCAATTTGACGGCAGACGTCTTATAAAGCTTGACGAGCTTACACCTGTCGGAAAGCTTAACGACGGAATACTTCACGATCTTGTAGACAATCTGACTGATGAGCAGGAGCAGGTGCTTGATGAGGTTGTTGATGTTTTGCTTGCAGGCGTAAATCAAAAGGGCTTGCTTGATGTTAAGGATAATTTGCTAACCTCAATTAAGGGCGGAGCAGAGGCTTGGCGTTCTCTTGACCGCGATACCCAAAAGAGCTTTTTGGGCATTTTTTCAACCGCACCGTCAATCGTTGTGAAAAATACCGAAAAGGTGCGTAAGGAAGAAAACATAAAAAGAAAAAATAAGATTATAGAAAATCTTAAATATCTTAATGTGTTGTTTTAGGTAGGTTAACAGTAACAAATGAGAGAAATCCTTCATATAATTTATCGCACGGACAAGGGAACCGTACTGCTTCTTCTTGTTGCATTGTCGGTGCTGTTTGGTGTTTACCGTTTGCTTTTTGAAAAGAAGCACTTTAACAATAGGCTTGTGGCGGTAATGCTTTTGGCATCGGTGATAGCGACATTTGTTCCAACCGTGATTAATCGTGTCGGGCAGGATAACACAGCACAAATTATGCTTGAGCCGTTTCGTTCATTAAGGCTTTATTTTACAACCGGCTATGAGGAATGGTTAAGAGTTTGTGTGATGAATTTTGCTTTGTTTTTCCCGTTAGGATGCTCGTTTGCCTGCTTTGATGATAAGGCAAAAATCAAGCCTTGGCATGTAGTCATTTCGTCCTGTGTGTTGAGCATAGCAATAGAAATTCTGCAACACATTTTTTCGCTCGGTGTCAGCGAGTTTGACGACGTATTCAACAATACTCTCGGTGCGTTGATGGGATTTGTGTTAACGCGATTGTTTTATACTGCCTTTTATAAATTAAAAAAATAAGTCATTTAAGACATCCACTATTGCGTTGGGCAAATTTTGGATGTCTTTTTCCATAATTTATATTAGGATGAAGAGATAATAAACATTGCATATTTACCCAAAATAATATATAATGGGCTCAAAGGGGTGCTAATATGAAAACTACAAAACCATTTGGTATAGCCGACAAGCTTGGCTATATGTTCGGTGATTTTGCAAATGACTTTACCTTTTTGCTGTCGTCATCCTTCCTGCTGAAATTCTACACAGACGTTATGGGCGTTAAGGGTAGCGTTGTCGGCATTGTAATGATGGTAGCAAGGTTTGTTGATGCCTTTACCGATGTTGGTATGGGCAGAATTTGCGACAGATCCAAAACAACAAAAAACGGCAAGTTTAAGCCGTGGATTTTAAGGATGTGCGGTCCTGTTGCACTTATGTCCTTTTTGATGTATCAAAGCTCGCTTGCAAATATGAGCATGGGCTTTAAGATCGGTTATCTTGTTGTAACCTACATTCTTTGGGGCTCTGTGTTTTATACATCCGTAAACATTCCGTACGGCTCTATGGCGTCTGCTATTTCGGAAAATCCAAGTGACAGACAATCGCTTTCCACCTTCAGAACAATGGGTGGTGTCCTTGCAGGTGGAATCATCACGGCAGGTCTGCCTATGATTATTTATGATAACAACATTATTAACGGTAGAAAGTTTACTATTGTTGCCGGTGCTTGCTCGGTGGGTGCAATTATTTGCTATCTTCTTTGCTATTCAATGGTAACGGAAAGGGTAATTGTAGAGCCAGATGCAGATGCCTTAAAGAACAATAATGTCGGTGTAATGCTTAAAAATGCGTTTAGCAACAGAGCGTTGATTTCCATTATCGTTGCGTCTATCGTTATGCTTCTTGCGCAGCTGACACTTCAGTCAATGAGCAACTATGTATTCCCTAACTTTTATCATAACGCAAAGGCAATCACTGCCGGTACGGGCGTAATGGGAGTATCGATGATTTTGTCTGCCGTTCTTGCAAAGCCTGTCAGCAACAAAATCGGCAAGGCAGAGCTTGGTGCTATTGCATCTATCTTTGGCGGATTGATGTCGCTTCTTGCTTTCTTTATCCGACCAAGCAATGTTTGGGTATTTATTGTTATTCAAAGCTTTACCTGGCTTGGCCTCGGTATGTTCCAAATGATTGCATGGGCGCTTATCACCGATGTTATCGATTACTCCGAAATCAGAAACGGAATCCGCGAGGACGGCTCGGTATATGCTCTGTATTCCTTTGCACGAAAGCTCGGACAGGCAGCCTCTGCAGGTCTTTCCGGTGTGCTTCTTGATATGGTTGGATATTCACAGCAGACACAGTTTGACACAGATGTTGTAAACGGTATCTTTAACATTACAACTCTTGTGCCTGCTATCGGATTTATAGTGCTTGGCTTGGTTCTGTATTTCTGGTATCCGCTTCATAAAAAGCAGGTTGATGAAAATGTAGAAAAGCTTAGACAGCTTCATTTGGAGGATAAGTAAATGAGAGAGATTAAGAATATAAATGCCGATTGGCAGTTTTCCAAGGATAAGTCTGCGTGGGAGGAAATCAGCCTTCCTCACACCTGGAACGGTAAGGACGGTCAGGACGGCGGCAACGATTATTACAGAGGCAGATGCTATTATAAAAAACACATTGACGCAACCGATATGCAGGGCGATAAGCTTTTTGTAAGGTTTTACGGCGTCAATTCCTCGTGCGATGTTTTCTTTAACAATAAAAAAATCGCCTCTCACGACGGCGGATATTCTGCATTTACCGTAGAATTAAATGAAAGAGTGGGTGAGCTTACCGTTGAGGTTGATAATTCACCAAGTGACCGCGTTTATCCACAGCAGGCAGACTTTACCTTTTACGGCGGTATTTACAGAAATGTGGAATTGATATGTGTTGCGAGTATTCATTTTGTCGGCGAATTTCACATAACTCCTGTTGTAAGCAACGGCAATGCGGATGTTACCTTTGACGCAAGGACAAGCGCACCTGCAACCGTCGAATACGAAATTGTTAATGACGGTGAGATAATTTATCACGGTGAGGATGCAAAAACCGTTATTGAAAATCCTCATTTGTGGAATGGCAGAATAGACCCGCATCTTTACACGGCAAATGCTTACTTGATGGTTGACGGTGAGGCAGTTGATAAGGTGTCTGCCCGCTTTGGTGTTCGTTCATTTGAAATAGATTCAAACAAAGGCTTTATCCTTAACGGTAAGGAATATCCGCTTCGAGGTGTTTCTCGCCATCAGGACAGACCGAATATAGGAAACGCGCTTCTTCCGGAGCATCATAAGGAGGATATGGACCTGATTTGTGAGCTTGGTGCAACAACTATTCGTCTTGCTCACTATCAGCACGACCAATATTTTTATGACCTCTGTGATGAAAGAGGTATGGTTGTATGGGCAGAGATTCCGTATATTTCCAGCCATTTGGATAACGGCTTTGAAAACACAATGAGCCAAATGCGAGAGCTTGTTGAGCAATGCTATAATCATCCGTCAATTGTTGTTTGGGGTCTTTCAAATGAAATTACCATGGGTGGAGTTGCCTCACCTAATATGATTGAAAATCATAAAAAGCTCAACGACCTTTGCCATAGCCTTGACAAAACAAGGCTCACCACTCTTGCAGCGCTGACAATGTGCCCTATTGATGCAGAGTATATTCAAATTCCGGATGTTCTTTCGTACAATCACTATTTTGGGTGGTACGGCGGTAACACGGGAATGAACGGACCTTGGTTTGACGATTTCCACGCAAAGTATCCAAACCGTGCAATCGGCATCAGTGAGTACGGCTGCGAGGCTCTTAATTGGCATACATCAAATCCGGAGCAGGGTGACTATACCGAGGAATATCAGGCATATTATCACGAGGAGCTTATTAAGCAAATCGCCGAGCGTCCGTATCTATGGGCAACTCATGTTTGGAATATGTTTGACTTTGCTGCCGACGCAAGAGCCGAGGGCGGCGAAAACGGTATGAATCATAAGGGTCTTGTTACCTTTGACAGAAAGTATAAAAAGGACAGCTTTTATGCGTATAAGGCTTGGCTTTCGGATGAGCCTGTCCTTCACATTTGCTCAAAGAGATATGTTGATAGGGTAGAGGATGTAACAAAGGTTACTGTCTATTCAAATCAAAACGAGGTTGAGCTTTTTGCAAACGGTGTCAGCGTTCAAAAGCAGACAAAGGGTAAGTATCCGTTCTTCTATTTTGAGGTTAAAAATGAGGGCGAAACCGAGTTGAAGGCTGTTGCAGGTGATTTAACCGATACTGCTAAGATTAAAAAGGTAAGCGAGCCTAATCCGGATTACATTATGCAGGAGGAGGGCGCTGTAATAAACTGGTTTGAAATTGATACTCCAACCGGTTACCTTTCAATTAATGATACTGTCGGTGATATTCTTGCTACCTTCAGAGGAAAGCTTGTGCTTATCGGTATGCTTCCTATGCTGAAAAAAGCTTTGACAGGTGATAAGTCAAAGAAAAAGGACGGCGAGAAAAAGGAAAAGGGTATGTCTGTTGCAGGCTTTAAGCCAAACAGAACTATGCTTGAGATGGCAAAGGGCTTTGCATTAAGACGCGCATTTTCCATGCTCGGCGCAAAATTTACCAAGGAGCAAATCCTCGGCATAAACAAAAAGCTTAATAAGATAAAAAAGAAATAACGAAAACTGTCGATAAGGTGGGCAAAACCACGCCAAAAGAGGTTATAAAAAACAGATTGAACTCATTGTTCAATCTGTTTCAGACAGTTGATAAAGTGGGCTGAACCACGCCATATAAATTAAACAAACCGATTTGAGCCTCCATTGTGTAAAGGGAGGTGGGTGCGATTTATCGCACTCGGAGGGATTGTAAAAGCGGCTTAGACATCGAGTCTAATCCGCTTTTGGCGTTTTTCGCCTTTTGCTCGGTCGAGAAATCAGGGCTCCCAACAAACTTTAGTTTGTTGGGAAGAGGAGAAACATATGAAGCATAGTTACAAAACTGTGTTTTGTTCTATGCGTAATATGTTTGGACGAAGTACATCTCCCACTCGCAAGAATGCGAAATTCAGCTCCATTTCTCAACAGTCTACCAGCGTGTTGAATATATCACTTGACTTTTCTGCTTTAGTGATGCTCCATTTCGGCATCGCATTTTGTTCTTTGAACTGTTCCGAACGGATGGTGCGGCGGTGCGTATACGGAGGACACCTTCAGAGGTCGTTTGCCTGTGTTTATTATATTATGCCACGTTCCTGCCGGGATAATTACTGCATAACCGGTGCTGACGGTTTTTTGATAATTCAGGGCATTTTTGCTTTTTCCTGTCAATATCCTTGCACAGCCGTCCTCAATTTTAATTAGCTGGTCGGTGTCGGAATGCATTTCTATTCCTATATCCTCACCAACGGGTATGCTCATAAGTGTTACCTGCAGCCAATCACCTGTCCACAAGGCCGTTCTGAAGCTGTTGTTTATTTTAGCAAAGTGGTTTATATTAACTATGAACGGTTGACCGCCGTAATCGGTTATGCGTTCGCTTGAACGATTGTTATTCATATTCTGCGTCCTTTCTGTGTAATACTTGTTTTATAGCATTATATGTGTAATTGCTTTATATGTGTTTTTGAAGCCATGTGTTATTGACTAACATATAATAAGGTACTATAATATTCTGTAAAACAATTCGGAAAAGAGCGATATTATGTTAAAAATTATCATTTGTATTATTGCCGGAATAGGTGCAGGCCTCGGAACAGGCTTTGCGGGTATGAGTGCCGCGGCAGTTATCAGCCCTGTTTTGATCACGTTTTTGGGTATGGATCCTTATATGGCTGTCGGCATAGCTTTGGCAAGTGATGTTCTTGCAAGCGCTGCCTCTGCCTATACATACGCCAAAAACAAAAACCTTGATATCAAAAACGGAGTAATTATGATGGCGGCCGTACTGTTGTTTACCACAGTAGGCAGCTACATTGCAAGTGTAGTGCCAAAAACAGCAATGGGCAATTTTTCCGTGATTATGACATTCTTGCTCGGTGTAAAGTTTATAGTAAAGCCTGTTATGGAGCCAAAGAAAAGTTTTGTAAATGCAAACCAAAAGCAAAAGGCCGTTCGTTCATTAGTGTGCGGGGCAATGGTTGGATTTGTTTGCGGATTTGTAGGTGCCGGAGGCGGAATGATGATGCTTTTGGTATTGACCTCTGTTTTGGGATATGAGCTAAAGGTTGCTGTGGGTACAAGTGTTTTCATTATGAGCATAACAGCACTTACAGGTGCAGTCAGTCATTTCGCAATCGGCGGTATGCCTGATGTAACGGCGCTTGTTGTGTGCATAATAAGCACATTGATTTTTGCACAAATTGCATCGTATTTTGCCAATAAGGCGGAGCCTAAAATCCTTAACAGAATAACAGGAGCAATACTTGTAATATTGGGCATATCAATATTTGCTGTTAAGATGTTTGGATAACGCAGGTCTCACTTTATATTCAATGTTTAATGAAAAAAACCAAGCTGAATAACAGCTTGGTTTTTTCTGCGAAAAGGTAGGGTAACGGTAATAATCCGAACCAAACGGAGCAAAATCGAGGTAAAAGTAAGCAAAAGTAGTGTAGCAATCAAAAATATTGCTTATACTCCGGTTCTGCTTTT
>NZ_CAMFQO010000006.1 GCF_945980375.1 uncultured Eubacterium sp.
TTCTACCATTGGTAGTCTGTTTTTGTACTGTCTGCACAACTTGGGGCAGTTCATCGAGTTCAATCTGTTTTTGGCGTTTTTCGCCTTTTGCTCGGTCGAGAAATCAGGGCTCCCAACAAGCTTTAGTTTGTTGGGAAGAGGAGAAACATATGAAGCATAATTACAAAACTGCGTTTTGTTCTATGCGTAATATGTTTGGACGAAGTACATCTTCCCTCACAAAATGCGAAATTCAGCTCCATTTCTCAACAGCCTGTCAGTTTGTCAATAAATGAGATGCAACGTAGAATATTTACCAATCATTTCAAATTTATATTAACAATTTATTACATTATTCCTTTATAATTTGACATCGCTCAATTAATATTATATTATTAATATGTATGATTATGTATTATGGGACGGACTAATATGAACATTTTGATTTGCGGCTTAGGTCTTATCGGTGCAAGCCTTGCAAAGACCTTAAAAAAGAATACAAAGCACACTGTCCTTGGCTGGAACAGAACTCCTTCTGTTACCGAAAAGGCGCTTCGTGACGGCGTTATTGACCGTACGGGAGACCTTGATGAGCTTATGGCTGATGCGGATATAACCTTTGTCAACTTTTATCCTGAAGCTATTGTTCCTTTCATTTTAGAGCACAAAAACAGCTTTAAGAAGGACAGCATCGTTACCGACTCCTGCGGTATTAAATCAAAGATTTGCTATGCATTTAAGGATGAAAAGCTTGATTTTTATTTTATCGGTGCACACCCTATGGCAGGCAGAGAGGTTGGCGGCTACGACAACAGCCTTGCTACCCTGTACGACAACGCAAGCTTTATTGTAACACCTCTTGACGATTCTCCGCGCAACAAGGTTGACGCTCTTGTAGGCTTGGCACAGGATATGGGCTTTGCACGCACGGTTGTTACAACACCCGAGCATCACGACGAGATGATTGCCTTTACATCGCAGATTGCTCACGTGCTTGCCTGCTCTTATGTTCTTTCTCCTCTTGCTCCGTCACATGCAGGATATTCTGCCGGCTCGTACCGTGACGTTTCTCGCGTTGCAAGAATTAACGCAGATATGTGGGCGGATTTGTTCATCGACAACAAGGATGCTCTTGTACGAGAGATAGACGACCTTGTATCAAACCTTATGCAGTTTAAGTACAACATTGTTAACGAGGATTCACCGGCGCTAAAGGATTTGATGAACAGAGCTAATAAGATTAAGGAAGAAATCGGATAATGAAAAGTCTTAAGGTTAATGTAGGCAAGGGCTACAACATTTTTATTGAAAAGGGTATTCTTAATCATTGCGGTGATTATATAAAGCAGGTGTCAAGTGCATCAAAGGTATGCCTTATCAGCGATACAAATGTTATAAAGCTTTACGGCGATACCGTAAAGCAACAGCTAATGCAGGTCGGCTTTGATGTTTGCCAATATGTTTTTGAAGCAGGAGAGGCCTCCAAAAAGCCCGAAACCGTTATATCAATGGTTGAGTTTATGGCAGAAAATGAGCTTACAAGAGGAGATTTGGTTGTAGCTCTCGGCGGCGGAGTTTGCGGTGATATGGCAGGCTTTGCGGCTTCAATATACTTGCGTGGTATAGATTTTGTGCAAATTCCCACATCTCTTCTTGCACAGGTTGATTCATCTGTCGGCGGAAAAACAGCGGTTGATTTGCCACAGGGTAAAAATCTTTGCGGTGCTTTTCATCAGCCGATATTGGTTTTGATTGACCCCAACACACTTGACACACTTACACCGCACTTCTTTTCCGACGGCATGGCAGAGGTGATAAAAACAGGATGCATTAAGAGTGCCTCGCTTTTTGATAAGATTGAAAGTAAGGACGCCAAAAGCATTATTGATGACATTATTTTTGAATGTGTCAGCATTAAGGCGGGCGTGGTTGAACGCGATGAAAGAGAGCACGGCGAAAGGGCACTTTTGAACTTTGGTCACACTCCCGGTCACGCTATTGAAAAGCTACACGGCTTTACAACTATTTCACACGGAGAGGCTGTCGGCATAGGAATGGTTATGATTGCAAAGGCAGGCGAGGCAAACGGCATTACCCCTGTCGGTACGGCTGACAGAATTGCAGGTGTGCTTCAAAAATACAGCCTTATGGTTAGCGACAGCAACGACTTGGCAAGTATTATTTCTGCTATGAATATGGACAAAAAGCGCAGTGCTGATTCTATAAAATTTGTTCTGCTTCACAGCATTGGTGATTCGTTCACACAAAGTATTAACAACGAGGATATACCAAGATTTTTTGGTTTGGAATAATGAGAATAGCTAAAATTCAACATTCAAATATCAGCGGTACTGTTCAGCTTCCGCCTTCAAAGTCAGTTGCTCACAGAGCATTGATTTGCTCGTTTTTGGCGGGCGGCGGCAATGTTTGTGGGCTGATTGATTCAAAGGATATGCAGGCAACACTCGGTGTTATTGCTGCATTAAAAGAGAATAAGCCGGTGGCGGATTGTATTGAATCGGGCTCAACCCTACGCTTTATGATTCCTGTTGCCGCCGCCCTTGGCAAAACTATAAGGTTTGTGGGCAGAGGCAAGCTACCCGAACGACCTATCGGTGACTATTTGCGTCTGCTTCCGGAACACTCGGTGCAGTGCGAATGTACGGGAACATTGCCGTTGACAGTCAGCGGACAGTTGACACCCGGTAGATTTGAAATAGCGGGTGATGTCAGCTCGCAGTACATTACAGGCCTTCTGCTTGCCTTACCTATTCTTGACGGTGACAGCGAAATAGTGCTTACAACCGAGCTTCAGTCAAAGCCGTATGTAGATATGACGGTTAAGGTTATGGCAGACTACGGAGTTAGGGTTGAGGAAAGAAAGAATTCCTATTTTATTCCCGGTAATCAGCAGTATTCTGTCAGAGATTATTCAGTAGAGGCTGATTGGTCACAGGCGGCGTTTTTTATGGTTGCAGGGGCATTGTACGGTGATGTAAGGCTTTGCGGACTTGATATTAATTCTGCACAGGGAGATAAGAGAATAGTTGATGTTCTTAGGCAATTCGGTGCAGATGTCAGTATTGAAGGCTCAGCGGTTATTGTTAAAAAATCTGACCTAAAGGGCACTGAAATAGACGCAACCGATATTCCCGATATGGTTCCGTCGATAGCAGTTGCCGCCGCTTATGCACAGGGTAAAACCGTAATCAAGGGTGCCCAGAGGCTTCGCTTTAAGGAGTCGGACAGAATTAAAAGCATCATTTATAACCTTGAAAGGCTCGGTGCCGATGTTCAGGAAACCGAGGATGGTATGATTATCACAGGCTCTCGGTTACATTTTGCCAATATGAAGGGCTTTAATGACCATCGCATTGTTATGGCTATGACGGTTGCGGCAACAGGAGTCGACGGTGTATCTACCATTGACGATGCGCAAAGTATAAATAAATCATATCCGGATTTCTTTACGGATTACAACGGTATCGGAGGAAATGTCAATGTCTTCATCAGTGGGTGAAAAATTAAAGCTTTCTGTTTTCGGCGAAAGTCACGGCGAGGCTATCGGCTGTGTTGTTGACGGACTTCCTGCCGGAATTAAGCTTGACATGGATGCAATTTATAAGGATATGCTAAGGCGTGCACCGGGTAGAGACAGAACCTCAACCCCTCGTCTTGAAAAGGATATTCCAAGCATTCTTTCAGGTGTGCTTGACGGTGTTACAACAGGTGCACCGCTTGCAATGATAATTGAAAATACAAATACAAAAAGCAGTGATTATTCAAATGTAATGGCTGTTCCACGTCCAAGTCACAGCGATTATCCTGCATATGTAAAGTATAATGGCTTTAATGATGTTAGGGGTGGCGGTCATTTCAGCGGAAGGCTTACTGCTCCGATTGTTTTTGCAGGTGCGGTTGCAAAGCAGGTGCTTTTGCAAAAGGGAATTACCATAGGTGCTCATATTAAGCAGATTGGCTCTGCGTGCGACTGTGCGGTGGATTATAACAACATTACCGCACAAATGCTTGATGAGGTTACATCAAAGCCGTTTGCGGTTTTTGACGATTCGGCAGAGGATAAAATGAGGGCTGATGTAGAGATGGCAAGGAAAAGTCTTGACAGCGTCGGCGGCATTATCGAGTGCTTTGCCGTGGGCTTACCGGTGGGTATCGGCGCAAATATATATGATACTGTTGAGGGCAAGCTTGCGTCGCTTCTTTTCGGTATCCCTGCTGTTAAGGGAGTGCAGTTTGGCTTGGGCTTTGACTTTGCCGACAAAAATGCATCTGACGTTAATGACGAATACGAAATAAAGGACGGGCTCGTTCATACGCTGTCTAACAATAACGGCGGTGTTCTCGGCGGTATGACTGACGGCGCACCTATTGTTGTTTCCGTTGCCATTAAGCCTACTCCGTCTATTGCACAAAAGCAAAGAAGCGTTAACCTTTCAACCATGGAAAACGCAGAGCTTGAAATAAAGGGCAGGCACGACCCTTGTATTGTGCCGCGTGCAGTTCCTGTTGTTGAGGCTACCGTTGCCTTGGGATTGCTTGATTTAATGCTGTAAATAAAGGATTATACATTTAATGGATTTGTTGGAATTAAGAAATGAAATTGATAAAATAGATGACGAATTGGTGCCGTTGCTCCTAAAAAGAATGGACGTTTCACGCAAGGTTGCTCAATACAAGGTTGAGCATGGAATCCCTGTTCTGAATGAAAAAAGGGAGCAGGAGGTGCTTGATTTAGTGGCCTCAAGCTGTGGTGAGCAGGGCGGAGCCATGAAAACGATTTTTTCTTCAATTATGGATTCCTCGCGTGCTCTTCAGCATAAAATTATAGGCGGAGGTCAGGATCTTCGTACATCTATTGAAAATGCAAAAAGAAGCAAAAAGCTTACCGCAAACGGCGAGCCTATTGCATGTCAGGGTGTAAACGGTGCTTACAGCGGTAAAGCTGCCGAGGCTTTGTTTGAGGATTCTCCTGTTATATTTCATAAGCAGTTTGAGGACGTTTTTGAGGCAGTAAATCAGGGCAAGGCAAGATTTGGCATTATCCCTGTTGAAAACAGCACCGCCGGCTCTGTTCACGAATCATATGATTTGATAATGAAATACAAGTTCTACATTGTGGGAGCATATGATTTAAGGGTTGAGCACTGTCTTTGCACAAAGCAAAATGTTAATTTTGAGGATATAGATAATGTTTATTCTCATCCTCAGGCATTGAGTCAGTGCAACATTTTTTTGAAAAGCTTTGACTTTACCGGCATTAACTTCAGCAACACCGCGGCTGCTGCAAAGTTTGTGTCGGAAAGTGACAAAACAAACATTGCCGCTATTTGCAGTGAAAGTGCTGCAAAAAGGTACGGCTTAAAGATTATTCGCCGAAACATTCAAAATGTAACAAACAACACAACTCGTTTTATTGTTATCTCAAAGGAGCTTGTTATTGATGATGATGCAGAAAAAATTTCGCTTATTTTCTCTGCTCCTCACCGCACGGGCTCGCTGTACAGGGTACTCGGCAGATTTTCAATGACGGGGTTAAACCTCACAAAGCTTGAATCACGCCCTGTACCAAACGGAAAATTTGATTACTATTTTTATGTTGATATTTTAGGCTCTGTCAGAGATGAGGAAACTCTCGATTTGCTTTGTGCATTGTCGGATGAGCTGCCTGAATTTTCATTCCTTGGTAATTACTACGAGGGAAAATAAATTGTTATTGGATGATTGAATGAAACAAACAAAACGTCATCGTACGGGGTTTATGTCTTTTTTAATATTGGCGGTAACCGTTGGACTGCTTATTCTTCTCGGAATAGCATTGTACAATCATAATAGCCTTGAGGAACGCTTTGAGGTTATTATCACTCTGCTTGAGCGTCTTGACGCCGCAGTTGCAAGGCTTGAAACACCTATCGAAATCATACTTTGTATTTTTGCCTTGTATATTGCAAAGTGTCAGCTGCCAATACCGCTTTCTGCCCTGTGCGTAATATCGGGTATGGTGTTCCCGCTTGGACCGGCACTTGCACTTAATGTACTGTTTTTGTTCTTTTTCTTCTCTGTTAAGTACGTTGAGGGAACATTTTTGGGCGGTGGCTGGACCGGTATGATATTAAATATAAACAACCTGCGATTTGTTAGGGATTGGATACATTTTAAGGGCAACGGTAACCCTTACGTGCTTGCCGTAACCCGTCTTGTACCTATTATTCCTGTTGGAATGGTGTCAAAATACTATGGCTCAATGCATTATGATTTTGTGTATTATTCGCTTCTTAGTTTGCTTGGATTTGCACCAAGGCTGTTTATTTATACAAAGCTTGGCACACAGTTTACAAATCCGTTTTCCGTAACCTTCATCACAACGCTTATGGTGATAGTTGCGTTTAGTGGGTTTTCAACATTAATATTCAATATTTTTTACGGTGTAAGATCAAGGCAGATGACTCAAACTCTGCTGATTTACAGTGAAAAAGATAAATATAAAATAATTTTGTAAAGAGGATTCATATTATGAAAGTTAAAGAAATGATTGCTGCCATCGAATCGGGCAGATTTGACGAAAACCTAAAGGCAGTGTACGTAACCGACGATGCCGTTGAAAAGCAAAAGCCGCGTTATGTGGAAACCCTTAATGATTTTGGTGAGCTCTTTGGCTATGACAGAGAGGTTAGCATTATGTCTGCACCGGGCAGAACAGAGGTTTGCGGCAACCATACCGACCATAATAACGGTAAGGTGCTCGCTGCTTCCATCAATCTTGACGCTATTGCCGTTGCCTCCAAAAATGACGATAATACTATCAGAGTAAAGTCAAAGGGACACAGGATGAATGTCGTTGACCTCAATGACCTTGAGCCTAATGAGGACAATTTCGGCGATTCCACAACTCTTGTTCAGGGTGTTGCAGCAGGTATTAAAAATCTTGGCTATGCGGTATCGGGCTTTGATGCATGCACAACCTCCGATGTTATGGGAGGCTCCGGCCTGTCATCATCTGCCGCATTTGAGGTACTCCTTGGCTCTGTGTTGTCACATATGTTTAATGACGGTAAGATCAGTGCAGTTGACATTGCAAAGGTTGCACAGTATTCGGAAAACGTGTTTTTCGGCAAGCCCTGCGGTCTGCTTGACCAAATGGCATCATCGGTAGGAACCTTTGTAAGTATTGATTTTAAGTCCACCAAAGACCCTGTAATTAATAAGATTGACTTTGATTTTGCAAGCTCCGGTCATTCTCTTTGCATTGTTGATACTCACGGTAATCACTCTGATTTGACTGATGATTATGCTGCCGTAAGAGCAGAAATGGAATCTGTTGCAAAGGCAATGGGTAAAAATGTTTTGCGTGAAATTACATACGAGGAATTCTTTGAGGAGCTTCCTAATCTTGCAGGCAAGGTTAATGACCGTGCGCTTCTTCGTGCTATTCATTTCTTTGGAGAAAACAAGAGGGTTGATAAGGCAGTAGCTTGCCTTGAGGCTAACGATTTTGATGGCTTTAAGCAGGTTATTATCGAATCGGGACGTTCATCATTTATGCTTAATCAAAACGTATATACTCCTAAAAATCCTACTGAACAAAAGCTTTCTTTAGCTCTTGCGGTTAGCAAGGAAATTCTTGACGGTAAGGGCGCATGGAGAGTTCACGGCGGTGGATTTGCAGGTACAATTCAGGCATTTGTGCCCAATGAAATTCTTGATGAATATAAAAATGCCATTGAAGGAATATTCGGCGAGGGCAGTTGCCATATTTTGATTATTCGTCCTGTCGGAGGCACACAGGTTATTTAATCGGTAGTATTGCCGTTTCGCTAAAAGAGGAGGCTGAACATTATTATGAAATATGTTTTTATAGTTAATCCTATTGCCGGAAATGACGATAAGGAAAAGATTTTTTACAGAATAAAATCAACCTTCCGCCCGCTTGATGATGAAATGATTATCGAGGAAACAAAGCAGGTGGGCGATGCAAAGCGTATTGCCACGCAGTATGCACAGCAGTATGGTAGCGATTGTGTTATTGTGTCCTGCGGCGGTGACGGAACAGTTCACGAAGTTGTCAACGGAATTGCAGGTACAGACACACCGATGATGATTTTGCCTTTGGGCACAGGTAACGATTTTGCCAAAAAAATCTATAACACAAAAAATATCAATGTTGAAAACGTTATTAAATCCTTCGGTCTTTATAACGGTAATATTAAATACGACATCAAGCCGATAGATGTTATAGATTATAACGGCGAAAAGGGAATAAACGTTTTGTCGTTCGGTGTTGACACTCTTGTGGAAACAACGGGCAGAAAAATTGCGCAAAGGCTGCCTTTCTTGGGCCATAATGCCTACAAGGTTGCTATTGTGCCTGTTCTAACGCATCCGCTTCATTACACCATTTCTTATTCCTTTAATTGTGTTGATAAGCAAACAGGCAGAGAATTTACCGTAGAGCAAAGCAACAAGGATTACGCACTGCTTGCAATTTGTAATGCAAGCTGGTACGGCGGTGGCTTTTGTCCTGCACCGAATTCCGTGCTTGACGACGGATTGCTTGATGTTTGCGTGATTGACGGTATTTCGTTATCTCAGGCGGCAAAGCTTATTCCAAGTTATGCCAAGGGTGATGTCAACGAGGAAAACTACGATGTTTGCAGTAATTATTACATAAAATCAGCAAGGGTTTATATGGAGGACGGCAGTGCACTTATCGGTAATTGTGACGGCGAAAATTTTGATTACAGCGATGTTACAATTACGGTTGAGCCAAAGGCAGTAAAGCTTTGCGTGATTAAGGATTAATCGGTTTTTACAGTATAAATTAAAGTCCCTGAACGTTATCTGTTCAGGGGCTTTTGTTGTGCTTTTCTATTTTTCAAATACAGGATACATACGTCTGTATAATGAATTTATATGCTTAAAATATTCTGCGTCTATGCTGTCGATTGTATCTGTTGTTGTGCGGAATCTCCAATTCTTTTCAGGCACACCGGGAATGTTCATTCTCGCGTCGGAGCCAAATCCGCACATATCCTGCAGTGAAATGACGGCAATGCTTGAGGCACTTTGCCAAACAGCCTGCGTGATTGCTCTGCACGATGCACTTTGGTATCCTCCGTCACCCCAGTTGCCGCCGTTGAAATGGCAATAATCAAGGGCAAAGGCACGTTCGGCTTCGCTTGCCTCCCACAGCCAACCGAGGATTGTATTGTTGTCGTGGGTGCCTACGTAGTTAATGCTGTTTACACCTGCGTTGTGTGGAAGATGTGACGAGTCGGAATTAGGGTCAAAGCCAAACTGAATAACCTTCATACCCGGAAATCCCGTGTCGTCAAGCAGCTTTACAACGTCCTCACCGAACACGCCCAAATCCTCTGCGATAATAGGTGCGTCATTTCCGAATTTTTCAAACACCTTGCTGAAAAGGTCCATTCCCGGTCCTTTTTTCCATTCGCCGACCTTGGCAGTTTTGCTGTCGGCAGGTATTTCCCAATAAGAAGCAAAGGCTCTGAAATGGTCGATTCTTACTGTGTCAAAGATTTTGAGGTTGTGCTCAAGTCGTGACAGCCACCAGGTGTAGCCGTCATTTTTCATAGCCTTCCAATCATAAATAGGATTGCCCCACAGTTGACCGTCCTCGCTGAAATAATCAGGCGGAACACCGGCAACCTTTTCTACTTTAAGTGTTTTTTCGTCAATTAAAAACATAGGCAGGTTTGACCACACATCAACGCTGTCCATTGCAACATAGATTGGCATATCACCGATAACGGCAACGCCCTTTTTGTTGGCATAACCCTTTATTTCTCCCCATTGCTTAAAGAAAATGAACTGCACAAATTTCCAAAATGCTGCGGATTCCTCGTAATTGTATATGCTTTTTACACATTCAAAGTAGTGCGAGTGCTCGTCGCTCCATTCCCACCAAGGCTTATAGTTTTCCTGCTCCTTTACTGCCATATATAAGGCATAGTCTGTGAGCCATGGATTATTGATTTCGAATTCCTTGATGCTTGTTGCAAGCTCGTCGTTAATGTTCAAAAAGGCTTTTTTTAACGTTGCAAGTCTTTTTTCTAATGCAAATTCATAGGCGGCTGTGTAAGGGGAGCCGTCGTAAATGTTGTCGTTTACATCATCCTGACCTATCAGCCCCATATCCATTAATCCCTGCGGGTCAATGTATATATAGCTTGCCGCAAATGCCGATTCGGAGCAGTATGGAGAGTTTGCACTGTCTGTCGGATTGAACGGCAAAACCTGCCAATATCCAAATCCCATATCCGATATTTTATCAATAAAGTGCTTTGTGTCGTTGCCTAAAACTCCCACACCGTACGGCGACGGCATTGAGCTTATGTGAAGCAGTACACCTGCACCTCTTTTTTTATGCATAATATTCACCTTTTGTCACATTTTTTGTCTTGTTAATTTTATCATTATGAGGTAGAAAAATCAATGTACAACTTATATAAATTCCTATATATAATTTTTATATTATTTTATAAAATATATATTGAATACAAACCTGTGTTTTGATATAATACTTGATAGTATGGATTATTATGCAAAAGTACGTTTTGCGATAATTGCACGTTATTGGAGGTGCAGCATTGCCGGCAGATATAAAAAAGATTTCCAAAGAGGAATTGGCAGAGCAAAATAAATATTCTCAAATGGTAAACGAGCTTATCTCAAAGCGGTATTCAGGCAAACCGCTTGCCTGCGTTGTTACCTACGGCTGTCAGCAAAATATCGCCGACAGTGAGCGTATCAAGGGTATGCTTGAGGCAATGGGATATGGCTTTACTGAGGACAGGCTTGAGGCAAAGCTTATCATCTTTAACACATGTGCAGTAAGGGAGCATGCCGAGGACAGAGTGTTTGGCAATGTCGGTGCCCTTAAAAGCTACAAGCTTGATAATCCCGATGTTGTAATTGCTCTTTGCGGTTGTATGATGCAGCAGCAACACATTGCGGACAAAATCAAGCAGTCGTTTCCGTTTGTTGATTTGGTATTCGGTACCCACGTTGTTTACAAGGTTCCGCAGCTTATTTACACTGCTTTGACAAGAAAGAAAAGAGTTTTTGAGCTCCCGGATGTTGACGGTGTAATTGCAGAGGGTATTCCCGTAAAGCGTGATAACGACAAAAAGGCTTGGCTTCCCATTATGTACGGATGCAACAATTTTTGCTCGTACTGCATTGTTCCATATGTCAGGGGCAGGGAGCGTAGCCGAGAGGTAAATGATGTTGTTGCCGAATTTAAGCAGTTGGTTGATGAGGGATATAGGGAGATTACACTCCTCGGTCAAAACGTTAATTCATACGGCAAGGACCTTGAACCGAGGGTAAGCTTCTCGCAGTTGTTAAGAATACTTAACGACCTTGAGGGTGATTTCAGAATACGTTTTATGACCTCTCACCCAAAGGATTGCACCAAGGAGCTCATAGAAACCATGGCACAGTGCGACAAGGTTGCAACCCATTTGCACCTGCCGTTTCAAAGCGGTAACGACCGCGTGCTCAAGGCAATGAACAGGTCCTATACAAGAGAAAAGTATTTGTCGCTCATTAATTATGCAAAAGAGCTTATGGGTGATGAGCTTTCAATTACAAGCGACATTATCGTAGGCTTTCCGGGTGAAACCTATGAGGAATTCTGCGACACACTGTCCTTGGTTGAGGAAATTAAGGCAACAAGCCTTTTCACCTTTATTTACTCTCCACGAGTAGGCACACCTGCAGCAGAGATGGACGACCCTGTACCGTACGAGGAAAAATCAAAATGGATGCGCGAGCTCCTTGCCTTGCAGGAAAGAATTTCCGGCGAGCAGATGGCACTGCACAGGGGCAAAACCTTTAAGTGCTTTGTGTACGGCAAGGGTAAGCAGGGAGATAATTATCTTGCCGCAAGAACCGACGGCAATTTGATTATAGAATTTGTAGGAGACGAGAGGCTCATAGGCTCCTTCCAAAAAATAAAAGTAACTGAGCCGCTCACCTATGTTATGCTGGGTGAATTAGAAAGGAAAGAAAAATGAGTTTAGAATCAGCACTTAGAGAATTGGGAAAAGAAATTCAGGCAGACCCAAGATTTGAAGCACTTCAGGTTGCCGCAAAGGCAAATGATGCAGATGAGGCTCTTCAGCAGCAGATGCAGGAGATGCAGCTCATCACACTTAAATATCAGCAGGAGGCTGAAAAGGGCGAGGAGGCTTCGCAGGAAAGAATTGCAGAGCTTCAGCAGGAATATCAGGATATTTACACAAAGGTTATGGAAGGCGAGAATATGAAAAACTATTCCGAGGCTGCCGCACAGATGGAGCAGATGGCACAGTATATCAGCCAGATGATCGGCCTTTTCTTTGACGGTCAGGACCCTGCAACCTGTGAAATACCTGCAACAGATTGCACACACGATTGCTGCACCTGCGGCGGCTGTCACTAATTGCACAATTATTAGCAAATAATTAATTAAAAATTACTTTAAGGACGGTGAACGGAATAATGGCAAAGGAGCAAAAGCTATCACCTATGATGGCACAGTATTTTGAAATTAAAAAGCAGTATCCGGGCGTTATACTGTTCTTCCGTCTTGGTGATTTTTACGAGATGTTTTTTGACGATGCCAAGATTGCTTCAAGAGTGCTTGACCTTGTTCTTACAGGTAAGGACTGCGGTCAGGGCGAAAGAGCACCGATGTGCGGTGTTCCGTTTCATTCGTCTGACAGTTATATTGCAAAGCTTGTATCATACGGCTACAAGGTTGCAATCTGCGAGCAGGTTGAGGACCCTGCAACAGCAAAGGGCTTGGTTAAAAGAGATGTCGTAAGAGTCATTACTCCCGGTACCGTTATTGAAAACAATATTCTTGATGACGGTGTAAACAATTATCTTTGCTCTGTTTGTACACTTCAAAACGAAACAGGAATTTGCTTTGTGGATATTTCTACGGGAGAGTTCCATATCACCGCGGTGGGCAAGGAGGATGAGCAGGAAAAGATTATTAATCAGCTTTCAACTTACTCTCCAAAGGAAATTTTGGTTAACTCCTTAGCAAACGAGCTTGACGATGTTGTTGCCTTTGCGAAATCAAGGCTTGATGTTACTCCGGAGGTGTTGGAGGATATCTCCTTTGATTTTGACAGTTCAACTGAGTTGATATTGCAAACGATGAACAGGGAGCAGATTGATTCCCTCGGTATCGGTAAAAGCAAGGCCGCCGTATGTGCGCTCGGCTCGGTTATACTTTACCTGCGCACAAACAGAAAAACCGATGAGCTTGAGGCTCCGTCTGAAATTGAGTTTTACGAGGAAACAGAGTTTATGAGCCTTGACATAAGCGCAAGGCGAAACCTTGAGCTTACTCGCTCAATGATGACGGGTGACAAGCGACATTCTCTTTTGTGGGTTATTGACAACACAAAAACCGCAATGGGTAAAAGAATGCTTCGCTCCTGGCTTGAAAGACCGCTTGTAAACGTTTCTCAAATCAGCAGACGACAGAATGCTGTTGCCGAGCTTGTGGATAACTCAATGCTTCGCGATGAGATAAAGGAGCTTCTTACAGGTGTAAATGATATTGAAAGGTTGCTCAGCCGTATTGCTTATTCAACTGCAAACGCAAAGGAATTGAGGTCGCTGTGTACAACCGTACAAAGACTGCCGGCAATCAAAGCACTGCTTGAGGGTACTGGCTCATCAATACTAAGGTCAATTTACGACGGCATTGATACCTTGCAGGATGTTTATGAGCTTATCAATAACGCTATTGTGGACGAGCCTCCGTTTTCCGTTCGCGAGGGCGGAATGATAAAGGCGGGCTATAATGAGGAAATTGATTCGCTCCACGATATTATGAATAACGGCACATCAATCCTTACCGAGATTGAAAACAGAGAAAAGGAAGCAACCGGTATTCCAAAGCTCAAGGTGTCATATAACAAGGTGTTTGGATATTTCATTGAGGTTACAAATTCCTACAAGCACCTCGTTCCCGAAACATATATCAGAAAGCAAACCCTTACAAACTGTGAGCGATACATAACACAGGAGCTTAAGGACCTTGAGGGCAAGGTGCTCGGTGCAAAGGATAGGTGTGTAGCACTTGAATATGAAACCTTCTGTGCCGTTAGGTCTTCGGTTGCAGGTGAGGTTGAACGTATCCAAAAAACCGCAAAGGCTCTTGCAACTCTTGATTCACTTGCGTCGCTTGCTCAGGTTGCGTTTAATAACAATTATTGCTGTCCGCAAATTACCACCGACGGTACATTGGATATTAAGGACGGTAGGCATCCTGTTGTTGAGGCGCTTCTTAATGACACTCCGTTTGTTCCAAACGACACCCTGCTTGATTGCTCAAACAATCTATGCTCAATAATTACCGGTCCTAATATGGCGGGTAAATCAACATATATGCGTCAAACTGCATTGATTGTGCTTATGGCACAAATCGGCTCCTTTGTTCCGGCAAGGAGTGCAAGGATTTCGGTGTGCGATGCAATCTTTACAAGAGTAGGTGCTTCGGACGATTTGGCAACAGGTCAGTCGACCTTTATGGTAGAGATGAACGAGGTGTCCACTATTCTTAAAAATGCTACCGACAAATCACTTATTATTCTTGACGAAATAGGCAGAGGCACATCTACCTTTGACGGTATGAGCATTGCAAGGGCGGTGCTTGAATATGTGGTTAAAAAAATCGGTGCAAAAACCTTATTTGCTACTCACTACCACGAGCTTACGGCTATGGAGGGTATGCTTAAGGGTGTAAACAATTATTCTATTGCTGTTAAAAAACGCGGTGACGATATAACATTCCTTCGCAGGATTGTTCACGGAGGTGCAGACCAAAGCTTCGGTATCGAGGTTGCAAAGCTTGCAGGTGTGCCGAGTGCGGTTACAAAGCGTGCAAAGGCTATCCTAAAGGAGCTTGAGGCTAACAGGGTAGAAATTGATTTTAAGGCAGACAACGCCGTAGAAGAGGAAGAAACCGAGGAAGAGGTTCAGTTTAATTTCAGGGCAAAGTCAACCGATGAGATGCTTGAATTAATCAAAGCAATAGACATTAATACATTAACGCCTATTGAGGCAATGCAAACTCTGTATGACCTTAAAAAAAGGGCAGAGGAAATTACTTAAGGATAAAAGGAAAATTCTATGATAAGCAGTAACCAATATACCGATATGATTTTTACATTATTGAAGCCGGTACTTGTCACAGGTTTAATTGCAATAGTTGCAAGCATCAGTATTGCATATGCAGTTTATTTCTATAACAAATCGAGAAATGTTAAGGAAAAATTTTCAACATACGAATTGATTTTTCTTTTTGGCATTATCGGAGCAGTTGTATATTTAATTTCAACAAGAAAAAAGGAAGCGAACTTTGAATATACAGGCGATAAGAAAAAGCATAAGATTGTATCTGTAATTCTTGCAGTTGTTTGTGTTGCTGTAATGGTTGTAAATATGTCAGGTGTATTGTTGGATGTTATTATTGGTGAAAATTATTTGGAAGCCATTAACGTATTGACTGAGGGATACTATGACAGAAACGGTATTAATTACGAGTATAGTGAGGATGTAATTTACTATACTGAGGATGGATATAAATTTAAGATTACAACCGACAGTAACGGAAGTGCTATATGCTCTCAGTTAACTACCTCCTATGACGGTACATATAAAGAAAAATATGAGATTTACGATTGCTTTGTAGATAAGAATGGATATTTAGTATTCTTTACTGATAATGAATTAGAGATGGACGATAATGTAGATGGAGTATTTTACTATTACGATTCCAACAACGAGTACTATGCATCTGTAGGTCTTGTTTATTGGGATGCAGAAGGAAAATTATGTGAATATTAGTTTTTGAAGGCAGGTGAGGCTCAATGGCACAGATTAATATTTTATCAAAAGAAGTGTATCAGCTTATAGCAGCAGGTGAGGTTGTTGAGCGTCCGTCATCTGTCGTTAAGGAAATGATAGAAAATTCCGTTGACGCCGGTGCAAAAAATATTACCGTAGAAATAAAAAACGGCGGTTCAACATATATACGCATAACCGATGACGGCTGCGGTATTTCAAGAGAGGACGTAAAAAAGGTCTTTGTTTCTCACGCTACCTCCAAAATTAAGGAAAGTGACGATTTGGACAGGATTGCAACTCTTGGCTTTAGAGGTGAAGCAATGGCTTCCATTTCTGCCGTTGCCCGTGTTCAGCTTTTAACACGAACACCCGATGCCGAAATCGGTACAAGGTACGAAATAGCCGGAGGGCAGGAGCTTGAAATTGCAGATGCAGGCTGTCCTGTCGGCACGACAATTGTTGTTGCTGATTTGTTTTATAATACCCCTGCACGAATGAAATTTTTGAAAAAGGATGTAACCGAGGCAAATGCTGTTGCAGGTGTGGTTGAAAGGATTGCTGTCAGTCACCCCGAAATATCCTTTAGGTTTATCCGTGACGGTAAGCAGGCGCTTGTAACATCGGGTAACGGTGACCTTAAAAGCACGGTTTACTCTGTCTTTGGCAGAGATTTTGCACAGTCGCTTGTACCGGTTGATTATGAAATAAACAATATGCGCGTCAGCGGATTTGTAACAAAGCCGTCTATGTCACGCAAAAGCAGAGGAATGCAGTTCTTCTTTATCAACTCAAGGCTTGTAAAATCGCAAACCGCTATGGCGGCACTTGAGCAGGCATATCGCAATTCAATTATAGTTGGAAGATTTCCGGGCTGTGTTCTCAACATAGAATGTAACACCTCGTTCGTTGATGTAAATGTTCATCCTGCAAAAATCGAGGTGCGCTTTGCAAACGAAAAGCCTGTATTTGAGCTTGTATATTACGGTGTAAAAAATGCTATCGAAATGCTTGACACACCAAAGGAGGCAAGCTTTTCATCATCAAGGCCTGTACAGACAACTGTTAACGGCAGGATAGATTTCTTTAAGCCGCAGCAGGATAACGTTACTCAAATGCAATTTAAGCAGGAGCAGTCTGCCGATGATTTTTGGAGGGTGGCTTCAACGTCTCCTGTCAGCAAAAAGCCGGAGTATGATGAAGGCTTTGACAACGGTGCACAAAAAACCGCAAGGCTTGACCTTGAAAAAATAACCCGTCCTACCGCCGAAGAAAAGGTTGAAAATGAGCCAAAGGCAGTTGAGTCTTTGCCTAAAAAGGACTCTGTACAGGAGGTTGATATTCCTGATTTTAGGTTGGTCGGCGAAATATTTAAGACATATATTATCATTGAGATGGACGGCGATTGCTATATGATAGACAAGCACGCCGCTCACGAAAGAATGAATTATGAGGCACTTAAGGCTTCAACTCAAATTGCATCACAGGTTTTGCTCACACCGGAGGCTGTAAGGCTTTCAAGAGAGGAATACAATGCAGTCATCTCCAATTTGGATTTGTATTCAAAATGCGGATTTTTGATAGAGGATTTCGGCAACTCAACCGTTCTTGTGCGAGAGTGCCCGTCAATTCTCGACGGCGAGGACGTGGCAGGACTTGTGCAGGAAACCTCGGCAAAGCTTTTGGAGGGCAAAACGGATATTACTCCGGAGCAGATGGATTGGATATTCCATTCTACATCGTGCCGGGCAGCCGTTAAGGCAGGGGATAAAACATCTCCTTACGAAATGGAGCTGTTTGTTAAAAAACTGCTTGCCAATCCAAATATCAGGTATTGCCCTCACGGCAGACCTGTTATGATTAAGCTTTCTAAATACGACATTGAAAAGCAGTTTGGCAGGATACAATGATGGAAAAAACAAAGATTATTTGTATTGTCGGTGCAACTGCATCGGGCAAAACCGATTTGTCGGTTAAGCTTGCCAAGGCAATAGGCGGTGAAATTATTTCTGCTGATTCAATGCAGGTTTACAGGGATATGCCGATAGCAACCGCCGTTGCAACTCAAGACGAGCAGGACGGCGTGCCCCATCATCTTGTGGAATTTTTGGATGCAGGTCAGGCTTTTTCCGTAGCTGATTTTGTTGAACGTGCAAGGGTGCTGACGGCAGAGATTACCGCAAGGGGCAACGTGCCTTTAATTGTTGGAGGAACAGGGCTTTTTGTTGACAGCCTTGTAAAAAACATTTGCTTTAGCGATGTAGGCTCAAACGACAAGCTTCGCAGTGAGCTTGAGGCGATGGATACCGATGCACTTTATTCAAAGCTTCGTGACCTTGATTTTGAAGCCTCACTCCAAATACACCCTAATAACAGAAAGCGTGTTATCAGAGCTCTCGAGCTTTGTATGTCGGGTACAAGCAAAACACAACAAAACGAGATGTCAACGCTTACTGAAAGCCCGTATGACGCCCTTTATATCGGTGTTGGATATGAGGACAGGCAAAGGCTTTATGACAGAATTAACAAGCGAGTTGATCTTATGCTTGAAGCAGGGCTTGAAAATGAGGCAAGGCAGATGCTCGGCAGGCAGGGTGCTACTGCCGCTCAGGCAATAGGTCACAAGGAGCTTGCAGATTACATTAACGGCAGGGCAACACTTGACGAGGCTGTTGACAGCTTGAAGCAGGCAACCCGCCGTTATGCAAAACGTCAGCTAACCTGGTTTAGACGAAATGAAAATATAAAATGGCTTTATGCCGATACTATGAGCAAGGACGAGCTGATTAATTCAGCTGTTGCTCTTGCAAAGGATTTTTTGAAGAATTAACGAAGGGAGTTCATTATGAAGAAGCTGCTTGATAATGTTAATAAGGGCAATGCCTTGATAATTGCGGTTATCCTGTTTATTGTTCTTTTTGTTGTTTATCAGTGTTACAGTGTAACTCATATTGAGCTTAAAACCCAAACGGCAACCGTCAGCACTGTTTACGACAAGGTTAGCAGTGAAGCATTGTTTATTCGTGATGAGGTTGTTATTAAGGATTCCTCTTCCGGTGTAACGGTTGCCTGCTTTGATGACGGTGACAAGGTTAATGTCGGCGGCAATGTTGCAATGAAGTTCGCCTCATCAAAGGCGGCGGCAAATTATTCAAAGTATGCAGAGCTTACCGAGCAAATAAAATATTACCAAACACTTGAATCTCAAACCGTAGGTCAGTCGGCTAATCTTGAAACAATAAATGATGATATTGAGCAAAAGGTTATTGATTACGCCTCTGCCGTAGGGCAAAATGAGATTGACGACACGGCGGACGCCTTGGATTCCGTTCTTGTAAGGCGTCAGCTTGTCATCGGTGAAAAGGTTGATTTGCTGTCTATCATTGAGGAGCTTCGCAACCGCCGCAGTGAATATGATTCGTTTTCAGAGCCGGACGGCTATATTAAAACGGACTGCTCCGGTGTGTTTAGCAGCTATACCGACGGATATGAGAATGTGATAGACTTTGATAAGGCGGAGGAAACCACTGCAGAGCAGTTCAAATCCGCATTAAAATCTGTTGACCAATCAAAGAGTACATCGGATAATATAGGCAAGCTTGTAACAAGCTATACCTGGTATATTCAAACTCTTGTTGATGCCGACACCGTTAAGAATATGAAAAACGGTGGCTATGTTCAAATTGCACTAAAGGACGATTTGAACAAAACCTTTAAGGCAGAGATTGTAAGCGGTGCAGAGCCTGAGTTTGGCGAAAAGCAAACTCTGCTTATTCTTAAACTGAATGAAATGAATTCCGATATTGCAAGGCTTCGCAGGGCAGAGATAGAAATCAGACGAGATTCGTACGAAGGCTTTAAGGTGCCGAGCGAGGCACTGCACGTTGTTGACGGCAAAAAGGGTGTTTATGTCCTTATTGCAAGTCAGGTAAGGTTTAGAGAGGTAAAGGTTATTTACAGCGACGAGGATTATGTTCTTGTTGAATACGATCCGACAAATGCTGATTCAATCCACCTTTATGATAAAATTATTACACAGGGAAAGGATTTGGAGGATGGACGGGTTTATACTTGATGAAAAAAGAGTGCAGTCTTGTATAGATAATTACAAAAGAATAAAAGAGGATGTTGCACAAACTGCAATAAAGGCAGGCAGAAGCGCCGATGATGTCAGGCTTATGTGCGTAACAAAAACAGTTGAGCCTGAATATATCAATCCTGTGCTTGATTTGGGTGCTGATTTGATTGGCGAAAACAGAGTGCAGGAGTATTGCTCAAAGCTTGACTCCTTGCATCTTGACGGCGTGGAAAAGCATATTATCGGTCACCTGCAAACCAATAAGGTAAAATATATTGCAGGCAGGGTTGATATGATAGAATCTGTAGATTCTCTAAAGCTTGCAAGGGAAATCAGCAAGGAATTCAAAAAGGCAAATTCAACTGCAAATGTGCTTGTTGAGGTAAACATCGGCAGAGAGGAATCAAAAAGCGGATGCGATATTGATGAGCTTGAAGAGCTTTTGTATCAAATCAGCGAGCTTGATTGCATCAAGGTTAAGGGATTAATGACTATTCCGCCGATTTGCGACGAATTGCAGGCAAGAAAATATTTTGCCTTGATGAATAAAAAGTTCCTTGAGCTTAAGGAAAAGAAGATTGACGGTGTTGAAATGCAAACTCTTTCTATGGGAATGAGCGCTGATTATGAGGCGGCTATTCTTGAGGGTTCAAACATTGTAAGAGTGGGTTCTGCTATTTTCGGAGCCAGAAAATATTTTTAACAAGGGGAAGAAAAGATGGGATTATTTGATAAGATTAAAGACATTATGACCGACGAAGAGGATGATTTTGATGATTACAATGAGGGCAGAGATTCCTTTGTTAAGCCTCCTCGCAGAAGAGAGAGGGATATAGATCCTCCTTTGCACGAAAAGGAGGAGAGAACAGAGCGCACATCAAAGTTTTCAAGGAGCGACAAGGTTGTTAACATTCACACAACCGCACAGCTTCAGGTTGTTCTTGTAAAGCCCGAGGGCTTTGAGGAGGCGGCCTCCATTGCGGATAATCTTAATGAAAGAAGAACCGTTGTTCTTAACCTTGAAAGCGCAAACAGAGATATAGCAAGAAGATTGCTTGATTTCCTTTCAGGTGTTGCTTATGCAAATAACGGTCAAATTAAGCGAGTTGCAAATTCAACATACATCATCACTCCGTACAATGTAGACGTTATGGGTGACTTGATTGATGAATTGGAAAATAACGGAATGTTTACAATGTAAGAGGAGGATATTGTGATGATTAGTGCGAGGGATTTAAGAACGGCTGATTTGTCGGTAAAGGATGCAAATGCGTTGCTCAATGAGGCTGCGGATACTATTGAGGCTTATCAGCACGAAAACAAGGAGCTATACCATAAGCTTGAGGTTTTGGCGGCGAAGATTGAGGAGTATCGCTCTGAGGAGGACGCCATTAAAACAGCACTTGTTACTGCTCAAAAAATGGCAGATAAAATTAAGAAGGACTCAAGCGAGGCAGCTGCTCTTTTGATAGAAAGCAGTGAGGCAGAGGCAAAGGAAAAAATGGATTCTGCAAATTTAGAGGCAGAAGCTATTGTTAAGAAGGCAAGGGATTATTCGGCAAACCTCATTAACAACAAAACAAATGAGGCAAACGAGATGATCACTACCGCACAGAATAAGGCAAACGATGCTATCAGCTCATCAAAGATTGTTGCAAAGGATATTCTTGATCAGGCAAAGGCAATTTCGGACGACCTTATTTCAAAATCAAAGGCTGAAAAGGAAGCCTATGAAATTTTGATTTCAACCATAAAGAACGATGCAAAGGCATTTGTTGAAAGCCTTAAAAAGCTTTATGGCGAGCAGCTTGATATTCTTAATTCATCAAGGCTTGACACAACCTCAAGCGAGAATGAAGCTGCAACAAAAAATGTAGAGGATGTTCACAGCGATATTTCAAATCTTATCGACGAGGTTGATGAGCTTTCGAGTGCTATTCCGGAGGAAATAACAATTCCTGAAATTCCTCATAAGGAATTTGACGACTCTGATGTTAAGGTTGAGGCACCTGTTTTTGAGCATAAGGATGAGCCTCAGGAGGATGATACAGAGCTTGATTTTGAGGAAATAGAGGAAATTGATGATGTTGACGATGCCGACGAGGATACAGACGGCTTTACCGAGCTGACAGAGGAGCCGGCACAGGCACCTGTTATCATCGATGAGGACGAGGAGCTTCCCGATCCTATGGAGGCAGTTGAGGCATTTTCGCAAAACCAAATCACTCCTATTGATTCGGGCGCCTCAATTCCCGAAATAAACGACGAGCCTGAAATGGATGATCAGGAATCATTGTTTGACGATGACGATCAGCTTCCGTTTGAAAGCTATTTCAACGTTAAACGAGAGGATGTACATAACGACAAATCACAAACAATTTCTTTGATTCCGCCTGAGGATGACGAAGACGATGAACCAAAGTTTAAGGGCTTTTTCAAAAAGAAAAAGTAATATTATAACAAACTTGTAAGGAGCAAAAATAAATGGATTACAATCAAACACTTAATCTGCCTAAAACCGATTTTCCAATGAGAGCATCTCTTCCTCAAAGAGAACCGGAATTTTTGAAAAAATGGTATGAAAATGACCAATATCAACAGCTTATGAAGCACAATGACGGCAAGCCGTTGTTCGTTCTTCATGACGGTCCTCCGTATGCAAACGGTGATATTCATATCGGTCACGCACTTAACAAAACACTTAAGGACTTTATCGTAAGATACAAGAATATGACAGGCTTTAAGTCACCGTATGTTCCGGGATGGGATACTCACGGTCTGCCTACCGAGCTTGCTGCCCGTAAAAAAGCAGGCATTTCTGCCGAAACAAATATTTCCGATTTAGAGCTTCGTAAGATTTGCAGAGAAACAGCACTTGGCTTTGTTGATTTGCAGAGAGAAAGCTTTAAGCGTATGGGAATTATCGGTGAGTGGGATAACCCTTATATTACTCTTCAAAAGGAATTTGAGAAGGAGCAAATTAAGGTGTTTGCTTCTATGGCTTCAAAGGGATATATCTACAAGGGTCTTAAGCCTGTGTATTGGTGTGCAGATTGTAACACGGCTCTTGCCGAGGCAGAGATTGAATATGCCGAGGACCCATGCCATTCAATTTATGTAAAGTTCAAGGTAACCGACGATATGGGCAAGCTTGCTGCACTCGGAGCAGAGCTTGACAAAACATATTTTGTTATCTGGACAACAACAACATGGACTCTTCCTGCTAACGTTGCTATTTGCGTTGGCCCTAATTATGAGTACAGTCTTCTTAAGGCTAACGGTGAATATTATGTTATGGCTACCGACCTTGCACCTGTTGCAATGGCGGACGCAGGCATTACCGATTACGAAACAGTAGGTATCATTCGCGGTGACGAGCTTGAATATATGAAAACAGCACACCCGTTTATCGACAGAACATCACTTGTTATTGTCGGTGACCACGTAACATTGGAAAGCGGTACAGGCTGTGTACACACTGCACCCGGTCACGGTGTTGACGACTTTATCGTATGCAAAAAATATAAGGAAATCCCTGTTGTTGTTCCTGTTGACGATAAGGGTATTCTTACAGAGGAGGCAGGTCAGTTTGCAGGCCTTTCAACAGAGGATGCAAACAAGCCTATTGCTCAGCATCTTGAAGAAATCGGTGCATTGTTTGCACTTAAAAAGATTAAGCACCAATATCCGCATTGTTGGAGATGCCACAAGCCCGTAATCTTTAGGGCAACATCACAGTGGTTCTGCTCTGTTGATGACTTTAAGGATGCCGCTGTTAAAGCAGCAGAGGATGTTAAGTGGTATCCCGAGTGGGGCAAGGACAGGCTTCAGTCTATGATAGTTGAGCGTGCAGACTGGTGTATTTCGCGTCAAAGAAAATGGGGCGTGCCTATTCCTGTTTTGTATTGTCAGGATTGCGGCAAGGAAATTATTGACGAGGGAATTATGAACAAGGTTTCCGACATCTTCGGTCAGGAGGGCTCGGATGCTTGGTACGCACACGATGCAGAGTATTTTGTTCCCGATGGCTTCAAATGTCCTCATTGCGGCAGCGATAAGGGCTTTGATAAGGAAAAGGACATTATGGATGTTTGGTTCGATTCGGGCTCATCTCACGCTGCTGTATGCAAGAACAGAGATTATCTTTCATGGCCGGCTGATGTTTACCTTGAGGGTGCAGACCAGTATCGCGGTTGGTTCCAGTCATCACTTCTTACATCTGTTGCAGGCGGCAACGGTGCTCCTTACAAGCAGATTATCACTCACGGCTGGACAGTAGACGGTGAGGGCAGAAAGATGTCTAAGTCGCTCGGCAACGGTATTGCACCGCAGGAGGTTATCGATAAGTACGGCGCAGATATTCTTCGTCTTTGGGTAGCATCTGCCGATTACCATGCAGATATCCGTATCAGTCCGGAAATCCTAAAGCAGATTTCGGACAATTACCGTAAGATCAGAAACACTGCAAGATATTGCCTCGGCAACCTTTATGACTTTAATCCTGATACAGATATGGTTGCAAATGAGGAGCTTGAGGAGCTTGACAAGTACGCATTGATGAAGCTTGATGAGGTTCTTGCAGTTGCTCATAAGGGCTATAATGAATACGAGTATCACACAACCGCACATGCACTTCACAATTTCTGTGTTGTTGATATGTCAAATTTCTACTTTGATGTTTTGAAGGACAGACTTTATACCTCTGCTCCTCAGTCAAAGAGCAGAAGAGCTGCACAAACAGTTCTTTACAAGGTTCTTGACGCACTTTGCCTCGTTCTTACTCCTATTCTTGCATTTACCTGTGATGAAATTTGGAGAGAGATGCCTCACGATTCATCAAGAAATCCGGAGTCACCGCTCTTTAACGATATTCCGCAGGGTAATTATATTGATGCCGATGAGCAGTTCATTGCAAAGTGGGATAGAATTCACGAAATCAGAACCGATGTTCAAAAGGCACTTGAGCTTGCCCGTAACGAAAAGATTATCGGTAAGCCGCTTGAGGCAAAGATCACCCTTCATGCAGACGGCGAGCTTGCAGATTTCTTAAAGTCAGAGGTTGATGCTCTTCCTGAAATATTCATCACATCGGCAGTAGAGGTTGCTGACGGCAAGGGTGAGTTTGCAGGTGATGTTGCCGGCTTGTCTGTAACAGTAAGCAAGGCAGAGGGTGAAAAGTGCGAGCGTTGCTGGAAATTCTCTGACACGGTAGGTCAGGATAGCGAGCATCCTACTCTTTGCAGGTGCTGTGCCGACACTATGAAGCAATTATAATAATGTATAATCTGTGGGAGGGGTGTTTGCTCCTCCCCAAAGGGTGTATATGAAGCATTTAACAAAGCATATTTCCTGCACAATAATGATTGTCCTTATTGTTGCGTTTGACCAAATAACTAAATATTTTGCTTCATTAAGGCTAAGCGACGGAGATGTTGTCGGCTTTATTCCCGGAGTTGTTCGGTTTAGGTATGCCGAAAATACAGGTATGGCTTTTTCAATGCTTAGCGGAGCAAGGTGGGTGTTCATTGTGCTCACCGTCTGCGTGTGCGTTGGAGTGCTGTATTACCTGTTCTCAAACCGGTGCAAAAGCCTGTGGCTTTATTGGAGCCTCGGCGTTGTTGTTTCTGGCGGTATAGGCAATCTTATAGATAGGATTTGCTACGGGTATGTTGTTGATTTTATTGAGCCTACCTTTGTTGACTTTGCCGTGTTTAATATTGCCGATTGTGCCGTAACCTGCGGCGCAGTTGTCCTTATCGGTTATCTTTTGATAGACGCCTTTAAGGATGCAAAAAAGCCAAAGGAGAATACCGATGGCTGATAATTATACCTTCGTTGTTCAAAATGCAGGGGTAAGAATAGACAGGTTTTTAACCGATAATATTCCGGAGATTACCCGCAGTGCAGTTCAAAAAATAATTGATGAGGCAAATGTCACCGTTAACGGTGAGGTTGTGCCGAAAAACTATAAGTGCAGAGTGGGCGACAATGTTGATGTTACAGTGCCCGATGCAAAGCCTCTTGAGGCAGTTGGGCAAAATATACCTATTGACATTGTGTACGAGGATGAGCATCTTCTGGTAGTAAATAAACCAAAGGGAATGGTTGTTCATCCTGCAAACGGCAACCCCGACGGCACCCTTGTAAATGCCCTGCTTTATCATTGCGGTGACAGCCTGTCGGGCATAAATGGTGTTATACGACCGGGCATAGTGCACAGGATAGATAAGGACACATCCGGATTGCTGATAGTTGCCAAAAGTGATAAGGCGCATATAGGTCTTGCACAGCAGATTAAGGATCACAGCTTTTCAAGAGCATACGAGGCTGTTGTGTACGGCAATATAAAAGAAGACAGCGGTACCGTTTGTCAGCCTATCGGCAGGGATACCAAGGACAGAAAGCGTATGGCAGTCACTATGAAAAATTCAAAGCCTGCTACTACACACTACGAGGTAATAAAGCGATACGGTGATTTTACTCACGTTCGCTGTGTGCTTGAAACCGGCAGAACTCATCAAATAAGAGTGCATATGGCATATTTGGGACATCCTGTTGCGGGCGATGCAGTGTACGGTCCGCGTAAGGTGATAACACGGCTTAACGGTCAGTGCCTGCACGCAAAGCATATTGGCTTTGTTCATCCTGTAACAAACGAGTATTTGGAGTTTGAAAGTGATCTTCCCGAATACTTTACATCATTTTTGAATTATTTGGAAAACAGATAGTATGGAAAGAACCTTTGAGAATTGGTTGGTTGTGTCTGATATAGACGGAACCTTAAACAATAAAATAAGAAAGCTTCCAAGGCGAAACTATAACGCTATCAAGGAATTTACCGAGCGCGGAGGAAATTTTACTCTTGCGTCCGGTAGATTGCAGTCGAGCCTTGAACGAAACTATAATCGCATTACTCCCAATCAGCCTGCCATTGTGCTTAACGGTGCAGGTATATACGATTTTGATAAGAGAGAAATGATTTGGCGTTCTACTATAGGTGAAAAGGGCAGGGAGTTTGTAAAATACATATCCGAGGAGTTTGACGAGATTTTTAAGAGCGTTGACATCGGTGTGTATTTTGACGATTATGTTTATATTGTAAGAAACGGTCTGCTTTCAAATGTAACTATGCTTGGCGACAAAGCAAAGTATGAGATTGTAAAATCGGTTGACGACGTTCCCAAAGAGGGCTGGATGAAGGTAATATTTTGGTCAAATCCCTTTACCATTGAAAAGCTTCGCAAGGTAATTTCTACTCTTGAAAATCCCGATGCAAACTTTATGTTGTCATCAATTCTTACCCTCGAGATGCTTCAAAAGGACACTCATAAGGGAGTGGGTATTATGAAGCTTGCCGATATGTTGGGCATTGAAAAAAGCCATGTAGCCGCAATCGGTGATTATTATAACGATTGGGATATGCTGCAAACCGTTGGCTTGCCTGCCTGTGCCGGACAGGCACCAAGCTCTATTCATAAGATTTGCAAGTTTGAGGCTTGTCACTGTAATAAAGGCTGTGTTGCTGACCTGCTTGAATACATAATGAGTGGAAGGGCAGACGAGGATATTATCAGCGGAAAAATATAAAAATGCAAAATAAAAATCACTATGGAATGAACAAACATCCATAGTGATTTTATTATGTTCTGTTATACGTTGATTTCAACCTCAACACCGAGAAGGTCCTTGTTTTCCTCAAGTATCGGTGCGACAACCTCTTTTAAGAAATCGGCTGTTTGCTCCGGTGCTCTTCCCACAAAGTTTGCAGGCTTAAGGATAGCAAGTATTTCTTCCTTTGTTGTCATAAATGCAGGATCAGCGGCAATTCTGTCAACAAGATCGTTTTGTCCGCCCTCAACCTTTACAACTGCACCTGCAGCCATTGAGTGCTGACGGATTTTTTCGTGAAGCTCCTGTCTGTCGCCGCCCTTCTTTACGGCATCCATCATTATGTTTTCGGTTGCCATAAACGGAAGCTCGCTCATAAGTCTTGCTTCAATAACCTTTGGATATACAACCAATCCGCTTGTAACATTGATGTAAAGGTCAAGTATTCCGTCGATTGCAAGAAATGCCTCTGCAACGCTGACACGCTTGTTTGCACTGTCGTCGAGTGTTCTTTCAAACCACTGTGCAGATGCAGTCCAAGCAGGATTTAATGCATCAATCATTACATATCTTGAAAGGGATGCAATTCTTTCGCTTCTCATAGGATTTCTTTTGTAGGCCATTGCCGATGAACCGATTTGATTCTTTTCAAACGGCTCCTCGATTTCCTTTAGATTTTGAAGAAGACGAAGGTCGTTAGAAAACTTGCAGCAGCTTTGAGCAATAAGTGCAAGGCAGTTGCAAACGATGGTGTCAAGCTTTCTTGCGTAGGTTTGTCCGCTTACGGGGAAGCATGCCTTGAAGCCCATTTTTTCTGCAATCTTTCTGTCAAGCTCCTTGCATTTTTCGTGGTCGCCGTCAAACAGCTCCAAAAAGCTTGCCTGTGTGCCTGTTGTACCCTTTGAGCCGAGAAGCATCAATGTGTCAAGCACGTGGTTAACCTCGTCAAGATCCATAACCAAATCCATTAGCCAAAGAGTTGCTCTTTTACCAACGGTTGTTGGCTGTGCAGGCTGAAAATGAGTAAAGCCAAGGCAAGGCATATCCTTGTACTCGTCGGCAAATTTTGCAACACTTGCTATTGCATTAACAAGCTTTTTCTTAACAAGCATAAGTGCCTCGCGCATGGTGATAACATCTGTGTTGTCACCGACATAGCAGGAGGTTGCACCAAGGTGGATAATGCCCTTTGCGTTGGGGCATTGCTCACCGTATGCGTGAACGTGGCTCATAACATCGTGGCGGAATTTCTTTTCGTATTCCTGTGCTACCTCGTAGTTTATGTCGTCAGCATGAGCCTTAAGCTCCTCGATTTGTTCTTTCGTTACATTTAATCCAAGCTCGTTTTCTGCTTCGGCAAGAGCAATCCAAAGCTTTCTCCAGGTCTTGAACTTAAAATCGGGAGAATAGATGTATTGCATTTCCTTGCTTGCATAACGGGCGTTAAACGGAGAATTGTAAGTATTGTTATTCATTAGTTAAGTCCTACTCTTTTCATCATTTCTTCGTATGCTTCTTCAACACCACCGAGGTCGCGGCGGAATCTGTCCTTGTCAAGCTTTTCGTGAGTCTTAATGTCCCAGAAACGACAGGTGTCAGGGCTGATTTCGTCAGCCAAAACAATGGTGCCGTCAGCGGTCTTGCCAAATTCGAGCTTAAAGTCGATAAGCTCAACGCCGATTGAAGCAAAGTATTCTTTAAGTACATCGTTAACCTTGAATGCCATCTTCTTGATTGTTTCAACCTCGTCTGCAGTTGCAAAGCCGCAGGAAATTGCGTGATAGCTGTTAATCAATGGGTCACCGAGGTCGTCATCCTTGTATGAAAATTCAATTGAAGGGCAAACAAAATCCATACCCTCCTCAAGTCCGAGTCTCTTGCAGATTGAGCCGGCAGCTCTGTTACGGATAATAACCTCAAGAGGAACGATGGTAACCTTCTTAACAGCAGTTTCTCTGTCTGAAAGCTCCTCGATGAAATGTGTAGGAACACCGTTCTTCTCCAAAATCTGCATAAGGTAGTTGCTCATCTTGTTGTTTACAACACCTTTTCCTACGATGGTACCCTTCTTGATACCGTTAAATGCTGTTGCATCATCCTTGTAGTCAACGATAACAACGTTTTCGTCGTCGGTTGCCCAAACCTTTTTCGCCTTGCCCTCGTAGAGCTGCTCTGTCTTTGTCATAGTAATCCTCCAAAATGATATGTCATTTATTTTTTATAAACTGCCTTAATTCTTTCAATAGCTTCAACTGTCTTTTCGGCATTGCCAAAGGATGTCAGTCTGAAGTAGCCCTCGCCTGCAGGACCAAAGCCTGAGCCCGGTGTACCTACAACCTGACACTTTTCAAGTAATTCGTCAAAGAACTCCCAGCTTGTGTATCCCTGAGGTACTCTGAGCCATACATATGGGGAGTTTACACCGCCGTAGCACTCAAAGCCTGCATCCTTAAGTCCTTCAAAGATAACCTTTGCGTTCTTTTGGTAGTAAGCAAGGGTTTCCTTAATCTGCTTCTTGCCCTCTTCCGAATAGACAGCTTCTGCAGCTCTTTGCGTGATGTATGAAACACCGTTGAACTTTGTAGCCTGTCTTCTTGCCCAAAGAGGATTGAGTGATGTGCCCTCAAATACAAGCTCCTTAGGTACTACCGTGTAGCCGCATCTCATACCTGTAAAGCCCGCTGTCTTTGAAAATGAACGAAGCTCAATGGCACAGGTCTTTGCACCCTCGATTTCGTAAATTGATTTTGGAATATCATCCTCAACAATAAAGCTTTCATAAGCAGAATCAAACAGAATGAGTGAATTGTGCTCGTTTGCATAGTCAACCCACTTTTTAAGCTGCTCTCTGTTTGCTACCATACCCGTTGGGTTGTTAGGGAAGCAAAGGTAAATTACATCGGGAACCTCTGCTGGAATGTCAGGAGTAAAGTTGTTTTCTGCTGTGCAAGGCATATAGATGATGTTGCTCCAAAGACCGTTTTCGTCCTTGTCACCGCTTCTGCCCGACATAACGTTTGTGTCAATATATACAGGGTAAACAGGGTCACAGATAGCAACCTTGTTGTCTACCGAAAAGATGTCGCCGATGTTGCCGCAATCACTTTTTGCACCGTCGGAAAGGAAGATTTCGTCCTTTGCAATGTCAATGCCTCTGTCGGCATAGTCGTTCTTTTGGATAGCATCAAGAATAAAATCGTATCCGTACTCCGGCGGATATCCTCTAAAGGTAGCCTCACAAGCCATCTCATCAACAGCCTTGTGCATTGCATCAATTACTGCAGGAGCAAGAGGCTTTGTAACGTCACCGATAGAAAGACGGATAACGTCTGCCTCCGGATGAGCAGCCTGATATTCTCTTTGCTTCTTTGCAACAGTAGAGAAAAGATAGCTTGACTCAATTTTCAAAAAGTTGTCATTAATCTTCATATTTTTAACCTCCGTATAAATTACTGTTTATATTTCAACCTCGCCGTAAAATGCATATTCAGCCGGTCCGGTCATAATTATGCTGTCGTTTTCGTCACCGCTCCATTCGATTTGTAAATCTCCGCCAAGCAAATGGATTGTAACATTGTTGTCGCAGTAGCCGTTGAGTATTGCGGCTACGGCTGTTGCACAGGAGCCTGTACCGCAGGCAAGCGTTTCGCCTGCACCACGCTCATAAACTCTCATTTCAATATTGCTTCTGTCAACAATTTTGGCAAATTCAGCATTAACCCTGTCGGGAAAAATGTCTGTGCTTTGTTCTGCAATTTTTCCGTAATGATTAAGGTCAAAATCCTTTGGGCTTTCGTCAATGAACATTACTGCATGCGGATTTCCCATTGATACGCAGGTCATCTTAAACTCTCTGTCATCAATGGTGATAGGTTGATTGATGCATCTTTCACCGTTGGTGATAACGGGCACATCGCTTGCATTAAGTATAGGCTTGCCCATATCAACCCTTGCTGTAACGGCTTTGCCGTTAACAGTATTAACCTTAATCTTTTTTACGGCCCCCATTGATTCAACGGTGAATTCCTCGCCGTCGGTGTAGCCGTTGTCAAAAAGATATTTTGCAACACAGCGAATACCGTTGCCGCACATAGCACCTCTTGAGCCGTCGGAGTTGTACATAACCATTTCGTAATCGGCAACGGTGCCTTTTTTGATTATTATAAGGCCGTCACCGCCGACGCTGAAGTGCCTGTCGGACAGCTTTTTAGCTGCCTCGCTTTCGTTTGGAATAGTTTGCTTCATACCGTCAACATAAATGTAGTCGTTGCCGGCACCGTGCATTTTTACAAAATTAATCCTCATGGTATCACCGCTTGATTATGAAAATTTTGATATGATGTTTTTTGCAACATCAACCATTTTTATACCTTTTTTCATGCTTTCGCTTTGCAGATATTTGTGAGCCTGCATTTCGCTCATGGAGTTAAGGCTCATTAAAATAGCCTTTGCGTTTGATATATACTCGCTGTCCTCTAAGTTTCTGTTTGTAAACGAGCTTTCGGTTGCAACAAGAATTTCTACGGTTCTTAAAAAATCATCCTTAATTAACGGAAGCGGCAGGCTGATGAGGTTGCCCAAATATTCCTCACGTCCGCTTTTGGAAAGAGCCACAACATCAAAGCCGGCGGGTACTCTCTCGGCTATTGCGGCAGCGCCCATGTCGTGCAGTATTGATGCACATACAATTACACCGCATCGCATATCCGCAGCAATACCAAGCGCGCTTGCACCTGTTGCACAGATGTGCGAAACGTAAAGACCGTCCGTCTCAAGAACGTTACGGAGTCGGATAGCCTTATCTCTGTTTGGATATGCAATAATAATGCTTTTCATGGCCCTCTCTCCGTTTTAATTTTATACCTTGTATATATGTATATACAAAATATAAAACATTATAACATATTATATCGAAAAGTGGCAATAGAAAATAAAGCAATATTTGATTAAAATTTTGTAACAAATATACATCACATTTTATAGAATTTGTATATTTTCGACAAAATGCACAGATTTTATATTTTTTTTACAAATTCTTGTAACAAAATACACAAAAACCCCTTGAAAAAGTTATGTAATGGTGGTATCATAAAGTAAAAAATATATAGTGGGTTTAGTATGCCCTTTGCGAAAGGAAAAAATATGGGAAAAATTAAAGAGGAATACCAGCTTCCTGTGTATCTTTTTCATAACGGAACAAATTACAAGTCATATGAATTTTTCGGAAATCATACTCTTGATGACGGTAGGGTTGCCTTTAGAGTATGGGCACCGAACGCTGAGGCTGTTTCTGTTGTAGGTGATTTCAATTCTTGGGACGCGCAGGCACACAAGTGCTTTCCGGTTGCACCGGGAATATGGGAAGCTATTATTGATAATGTTAACGTTTACGATTGCTATAAGTATGCAATAAAAGCAAAGTCGGGCAAAACCTTGATGAAGGCAGACCCTTATGCAGTTCATCAGGAAACAAGACCGGGCACGGGCTCAAAGGTGTATGAGCTTGGTCGTTATGAATGGAACGACGCAAATTGGCAGACCGACAAGAGCCGACAAAATATTTTGGAAAAGCCTGTTAATATTTATGAGGTCCATATGGGCTCGTGGAAGATGCATGATGACGGCAACTTCCTTACATACAGAGAAATGGCAGAGCAGCTTGTACCGTATGTTAAGGAAATGGGCTATACTCATATCGAGATGCTGCCTATTATGGAGTATCCTTATGATGGCTCGTGGGGCTATCAGGTTACCGGATACTTTGCCGCAACATCAAGATACGGCTTGCCGGAGGATTTGATGTACTTTGTTGACACCTGTCATAAAGAGGGAATAGGCGTAATCCTTGATTGGGTGCCTGCACATTTCCCGAAGGACGGCTTTGGCCTTTACGAATTTGACGGCTCCTGCTGTTATGAATACAGTGATATGAAAAAGGGCGAGCATAAGGAATGGGGAACAAGAGTTTTTGACTATGGCAAAAACGAAGTAAAATCGTTCTTGATTTCGTCTGCTGATTATTGGATAGAAAAGTTCCACTTTGACGGAATAAGGGTTGACGCGGTTGCTTCAATGCTTTACCTTGACTATGACAGAAAAGACGGCGAGTGGACTCCTAACAAGAACGGCGGAAGAGAAAATCTTGAGGCTGTCGATTTCTTCCGTCAGCTCAACACAACAATACTCACCAACCATCCGGGCACGATGATGATTGCAGAGGAAAGCACGGCTTGGCCGATGATTACCATGCCTCCGTCGGAGGGCGGTCTTGGCTTCAATTTCAAGTGGAATATGGGCTGGATGAACGATATGCTCAGATATTCCTCTATGGACCCTCTGTTCAGAAAGGGAAATCACAGCTGTATAACCTTCAGCTTCTTCTATGCCTTCAGCGAAAATTTTGTTTTGCCTATATCGCACGATGAGGTCGTTCACGGCAAGGCAAGCCTGCTTAATAAGATGCCGGGCGATTACGATATGAAGTTTGAGGGGCTTCGCCTCTTCCTTGCATATATGATGGCTCATCCGGGCAAAAAGCTTTTGTTTATGGGCAGTGAGTTTGGTCAGTTTATTGAGTGGAATTACGAGCAGGGGCTTGATTGGATTTTGCTTGGATATGATAAGCACAGGCTGACGCAGGATTATACAAAGGAGCTTAATAGGTTCTATAAGGAGCATAGCGAGCTTTGGGAGGTTGATTACAGCTGGGAGGGCTTCCAATGGATTTCCTCCGAGGATAACTGTAACAGCGTTATCGCCTTTAGAAGAATAAACAAAAAGGGCGAGGAGCTTATTGCTGTGTTCAACTGGACCCCAAATAGCTTTAACAGCTATCGTATAGGTGTTCCCGACGAAGGCACATATAAGGTTGTGTTTGATACCGCCCTGCAAAAATACGGCGGAGATAAGCCAAGGCTTACAGGTACGTACAAATCTAAAAAGGGCTCAATCCACGGCTATGATCAGCACATTGACCTTAAGCTTCACGGACTGTCTGCCGTGTTCCTTAAAAAGACAGCGGCAAAGCCTGCTAAAAAGGCACAGCCTGTAAAGGAAGATAAAAACACAGTGCAGGCAAAAAAGCCGACAAATAAAAAGAAAAAATAATTAGGGAGGATTTAATATATGTCTAAAACAGATGTAGTTGCTATGCTTCTTGCAGGCGGTCAGGGCAGTCGTCTCGGCGTTCTTACAAAAAGCGTTGCAAAGCCTGCCGTACCTTACGGCGGCAATTATCGCATTATTGATTTTCCGTTGTCAAACTGTGTAAACAGCGGTATATACACCGTTGGTGTGCTTACCCAATATCAGCCTCTTGTGCTCAACGATTATTTGGGTAACGGTCATCCTTGGGATTTGGATAGATTGAACGGCGGTGTGCATATCCTTTCACCGTATGAGGCAATCGGCGGTGCAGAGTGGTATAAGGGCACTGCAAATGCAATTTATCAAAACATTCCGTTTATTGAAAAATACGATCCCGAATATGTTGTTATCCTTTCGGGTGACCATATTTACAAAATGGATTATTCCAAGATGATTGAATTCCACAAAAAGAACGATGCCGATTGTACTATCGCTGTTCTTGAGGTACCGTGGGAGGAGGCATCTCGCTTCGGTATTCTTGCAACTGACGAAAACGATAAAATTTACGAATTTGCAGAGAAGCCGGCAGAGCCAAAGTCAAACAAGGCTTCCATGGGTGTGTATGTGTTCTCTTGGGATAAGCTTAAAAAATATCTTACCGAGGACGAGGCAGATGAAAATTCATCTAACGACTTTGGTAAAAACATCATACCTAATATGCTGGATGACGGTCAGCGTATGTTTGCGTTCCCGTTCAAGGGATATTGGAAGGATGTTGGTACTATTGATTCGCTGTGGGAGGCTAATCTTGATATAATCAATCCAAATGTAGAACTTGATTTGTCAGATACATCATGGAGAATTTACAGCCGTACTCCCGACGCGCCTCCGCATTACATAGGCGAAAATGCTGATATAGAAAATTCTTCTATTTCGGAGGGCTGCGATATTGACGGTACTGTTGAGTATTCTGTTATATCGTCAAAGGTTACGGTTGAAAAGGATGCTGAGGTTAGATTTTCCGTTATTATGCCGGGTGCTGTTATCAAAAAGGGAGCCAAGGTTTATTACTCAATCGTTGCAGAGGGTGCAGTGATTGAGGAGGATGCTCAAATAGGTGCTATTCCCGAGGATCTTGAGGATCCGTCTACATGGGGCGTTGCCGTTGTGGGTGCAAATGCAACCATCACAAAGGGCAAAAAGGTTGCTCCAAAGGATATGATTGCATCAGGAGAGGAGGTATAACTATGAACGGAAAAAATGTACTCGGAATGATTTTTGCAAACATTCGCGAAGAAACACTTGAAACTCTTACAGAAAAAAGAACTATGGGCTCCGTTCCTTTCTGTTCAAGGTACCGCCTTATAGATTTCCCGCTTTCAAATATGGTTGAGAGCTCTGTTACAAAGGTGGGAGTTGTTACAAATTCAAATTTTAATTCGTTGATGGATCACGTCGGCACAGGTAAGCCGTGGGATTTGTCGCGTAAGACAGACGGATTGTATTTGCTGCCTCCTTATTCAATTAACTCTGTTACAATGTGGGGCAATAGGATTGATGCCATTTACGGCAATATGAGCTTTTTGGACCATTCAACACAGGAATATGTCCTTATGTCAGATTGCTATAATGTTATGAATATCGACTTTAACAAGGTGTTCGATGCTCACGAAAAAACAGGCGCAGACATCACCGTTGTAGGTGTAAAGGCAAAGAAGCCCGTATCCTTCAGTAATGTGCTTGTTTTTGATAAGGTTGAGGCAGACGGCAGAATTACCGACGCTTCTATAGACCCTAATGTTGATGAGGCATTCTATTCAACAAATATCATTCTTATGAAAAAGCAGTTGCTTGAAACGCTCGTTGCAACAGCTCATTCAAAGAATGAGGTTTCCTTCCAGCGTAATATTCTTTTGGACAGCATTAAGACAAGGAAGGTATATTCATACGACGCAACCGATTGCTTTGTCGGCACTATTGACAGTATTCAAAGCTACTTTGATATTTCAATGAGTATTCTTGACAGAGAAAACAAGAAAAAGCTTTTTGCCCCCGAGCGTCCTATCTATACCAAGGAGCGTGACGATATGCCTACCCTTTACGGTATGGAGGCAAATGTTAAAAATTCTCTTGTAGCAGACGGATGCGTAGTTAAAGGCACTGTTGAAAATTGCATCTTGTTTAAGGGTGTAATCATCAAGGAGGGTGCTGTTGTTAAAAACTCAATTCTTATGCAGGATACTGTTGTTGACGAAAATGCAAAGATTAACTATATTATTACCGACAAGGATTGCTCTATAAAATCAGATGTAGAAATTTCCGGTGCCGCAAACTATCCTGTTTGCTTATCAAAGGGCACAAGAATTTAGGAGGATAAGAGATGAAGGTATTATATGTAGCCTCCGAGGCTTTGCCGTTTATGGCATCCGGTGGCTTGGGCGATGTTGCAGGCTCGTTGCCTGTGGCACTGCGTAAGCGTCTTATCGGTTGTCGTGTTGTTATGCCGCTTTATGATTCAATCAAGCAGGAATATAAGGACAAGATGAAGTTCATCACCTCAATTTCCGTTCCTGTTTCATGGCGTAGGCAGTATTGCGGTATCTTTGAGGCAAAGCATAACGGTGTAATTTACTATTTCCTTGATAATCAGTATTACTTTAAGCGTGACGGAATTTACGGTCATTATGATGATGCAGAGCGCTTTGCTTTCTTTGCAAGAGCTGTGCTTGAGATTATTCCTCATATCGATTGGAAGCCTGATATTATCCATTGTAACGATTGGCAGTCTGCTCTCACTCCTCTTTATTATTCCTGCTATTATGCAAACCAAATGGGTTATGAGAATATAAAGACTGTGTTTACAATCCATAACATTCAGTATCAGGGCAAGTACGGTACAGAGCTTCTTAACGATGTGCTCGGTATCTCACCCGAATATAACAATTTGATTTTGTACGACGGACTCGTAAACTTTATGAAGGCGGGTATCGAATGTGCAAACAAGGTTACAACCGTATCTCCTACATATGCAAAGGAAATTCTTGACCCGTGGTATTCTCACGGCCTCGACCCTATCCTTAATCAGCGCAGCTGGAAGCTTTGCGGTATCCTTAACGGTATTGATGTGGAAAATTATAATCCCGAGACCGATAAGGCAATCAAGGCAAACTATAATGCTGACAAATGGCAAAAGCAAAAGGCAGAGTGCAAAAAAGCATTGCAGGAGCAGATGGGTATGGCTGTCAGAGCCGATGTTCCCGTAATAGGTATTGTTTCAAGATTGGTAGGTCACAAAGGCCTTGATCTTATTCGTGAGGTTATGGAAAAGAGCCTTTGGGAAAGAGATGTTCAGTATGTCATTCTCGGCTCCGGCGAGTGGCAGTACGAGAGCTTTTTCAGAGAGCTTCACAATAAATATCCTGACAAGGTCGGCGTTACAATCGGCTTTGTTCCGGACCTTGCCCGTAGAATTTATGCGGGTGCCGATTTGTTCCTTATGCCAAGCAAGAGCGAGCCTTGCGGACTCTCACAGATGGTTGCGCTTCGCTACGGCACTGTTCCTATCGTTCGTGAAACCGGCGGACTTAAAGACTCTATCACCGATTCGGGCGACGGAGAGGGCAACGGCTTCACCTTCAAAACCTATGACGCTTACGATATGCTCGGTGCAATTTACCGTGGCATAGAGGCATATAACAATAAGGATTATTGGCCGACACTTGTTGACCGTGCTTTGAGATGCGATATGTCTTGGGGCAAGTCCGCAAACGAATACATCAAAATGTATAAATCACTTCTTAAGAATTAAGATAAACAAAAAGCTCCACATTGGTACTCAAGGTATCAATGTGGGGCTTATTTTTCATTTACGCTTTTTAATTATATGGCTTATCAGCAAAACCATTGCATTAAAAATTATCCAACCGATTACCGCAATTTCAATAAACATCCTCAACGGCACAGCGGTCAGCATATCGTTATAGGTGAGGCAAATATACGCTATGTATATCGCGGCGATGATGCTGCTTGTCACCGTTAAGGAGCCTATGATAATTTTGCTCTTCACCTTATCACCTCACGCAATTCATCTGCTTTCATTATATGTAATTTTCTGTGCTTTTGATGTATCGATCGATTACCTCAACTGCGTTGTCTAATCCGATTTTGCTTGCGTTTACTATTAGGTCGTAGTGGCGGGAGTCGCCCCACTTTTGCTTTGAATAATAGTTGTGGTAGTTTTTGCGGATTTTGTTTTCCTTTTCAACAAATACCTCTGCCTTTGCAAGCGACATCTCCTTTGTTTCGGCAATTCGCTCTATCCTTTTTTCAAGGTCACCGGTTATGAAAATTCGTACGACATTGCTGTAATCTCTAAGTATATAATTTCCGCATCTTCCAAGTGCAATAAAGGATTCTCCTGCGTCTGCTTTTTCCTTAAGAAAATCAAATTGCATCTGTGCAACATTGTCCTCGGGAGAATTGCTGAATCCGTCTACTGAACGTGTAAACCAAATGTTCCTTTTCTTTTCGTCAAACTTTTTCAGCTCATCAAGGTTCAGTCCCTTTTCCTGTGCAATTAAGCTCAGCATATTATGGCCGTATACATTAATCCCGTAAAGCTTTGACAAAACATTTGAAATGTATCGTCCTCCGGAGCCGTATTCTCTGTCTATTGTAATTATAATTTGCTTTGTCATAGGTATCACCTCTTAAAAATATCTAAGCTTAATTACTATCATTGCTATTGTTAACACTATTGCTGTTGCAGGGATTGCAGATTTGCAATACTTGCCCCAGCCGACAGGATGACCTGCCTTTGATATAACCGATGTTCCCACAACGTTAGCGGATGCACCGATTGGTGTTGCACTGCCGCCAATGTCCGTGCCGACAGAAAGAGCGTATGCAAGCACGGAAAGCTCGGCACCCGGAGTTGTTGCCGCAAGGGTTTTGATAACAGGCACCATTGTTGCGGCAAACGGAATATTGTCCACAAATGCACTTGCAATAGCAGATACACACATAATGATAAGCACCATAGCGAATACATTGCCACCGCAAATTTTTTCGATAAATCCTGCAATAATTTCCAAAACACCTGTTTGCTCAAGTCCGCCGACCACGATAAACAATCCGATAAAGAATAAAAGCGTTTTGTAATCAACTCTTTTTATTATGTAGCCGATGTGCTTAACTGATGTAATAAGTGTTATAATAGCTATTGCTACACCGATAAATGCAACAGTTAAGCCTGTTTGAGCGTGTGTTACAAGCAACACAACGGCAATTATAAATATGATAGTGCTGATGATAAAATCCTTTTTGTTTTCGATAGCCTCGGACGGATTAGGATATGTAGACGGGTCAACCTCTGCACTTTGATTTGCACTCAATTCTTTTTTGAATACAAAGTAGAAGAAAATTATGATAAACACAAGAGCTATGCCTGCAATAAGACCTGTGTTTGTTAAAAAGTCCGCAAAGCTGTATCCAAGTGCTGTGCCGATGATGATGTTTGGAGGGTCTCCGCACATTGTTGCCGAGCCGCCGAGGTTCGCACAGAATATTTCAGATAGCACCATTGGTACGGGGTTGAATTTCAAAAGCTGAGATAATTCAACTGTGACGGCAGCTAAAAACAGGATTACGGTAATGCTGTCAATAAACATTGAAAGCACGGCACTCATAAGCATAAAGGTTACAAGAATAGGCATAACCTTGTATTTAACAGCCTTTGCTATGGTAAGGCAGAGCCAACGGAAAAATCCGGCTCTTGCCATACCCTCAACCATAACCATCATACCCGCAATGAATATGATTGTGGCCCAGTTGATACCGCTTGAGCTTTCCTCTGCCTGACCGGATACAATCCAAAAATCAGGAGTGAAAATGCTTTTGATATTTAGGGTTTGCGTAATTGCGTCTGTACTTTTCATACAAGCTGCAAATACAATTCCGATTGTTGCGAGTCCACAGCCAAGCGTAACAATATGGCGCGGAATTTTGTCAATAATAATCATTACAAACATAAGTGCAAAGATTATTACAGCAATGATTTGTGCAGTCATAACAGTACCTCTTTTTTGTTTATTTCATTTTAATTATATTATTAATTATTTTCTTTTTCAACCCCCATATTTTTACTTGAAAAAAGGTGAATAATAATATATAATATAAAATCGTGATATATGGTAATTATTAGCATTTAGGAGTTTTTTATGATAGAGTTTGAAGAATTAAGCCAAAGGCTTATGCAGTCCGAGGAGCCTATCGCAAACCTTAAGGAAGCACTTGATATTGATAATCTTAAGGTGCAGGTTGAAGAGCTTGAACATCAAAGTGCCGCTCCTGACTTTTGGGACGATATGGAAAACAGCCAAAAGGTTATGCAAAAAATCGGCTCACTAAAGGCAAAGATTGCGTCTTACGAAAGCCTTAAGGCAGATTTTGACGACGCATTGGTTATGATTGAGCTTGCCGACGAGGAGGGCGATGAAACTCTTGTTGGGGATTGCACACAGTCGGTAGAGGATATTGAAAACAGGATTGAATCATTAACCCTTTCAACTCTGCTTTCAGGCGAATTTGATGACAATAACGCAATTCTTACCTTTCACGCAGGAGCAGGCGGAACAGAGGCGCAGGATTGGGCAGAAATGCTTTTCCGTATGTACAACCGTTGGGGTGAAAGAAAGGGATTTAAGGTGTCAACCCTTGATTATCTTGAGGGTGATGTTGCAGGTATTAAGAGTGCAACCATTCGTATTGAGGGCGAAAACGCATATGGCTACCTCCATGGTGAAATGGGAATACACCGTCTTGTTCGTGTTTCTCCGTTTGATTCATCAGGTCGCAGACACACCTCGTTTGCATCCCTTGAGGTTATGCCTGAAATTGACTCTGACGTGAATGTAGAGATTAGAGAAGAGGACATCAAGATGGATGTTTATCGTGCTTCCGGTGCGGGCGGTCAAAAGGTTAATAAAACCTCATCCGCTGTTCGCCTTACTCATATCCCTACGGGCATTGTTGTTTCATGTCAGGTGGAGCGTTCACAGCACCAAAACAGAGAAATGGCTATGCTTATGCTTAAATCAAAGCTTGTTGAAATTAAGGAAAGAGAAAATCTTGAAAAGATTGAAGACATCAAGGGCGACCAAAAGGAAATTGCCTGGGGCAGTCAAATTCGCTCTTATGTATTTATGCCTTACACAATGGTTAAGGACCACAGAACCGGCTTTGAAATGGGTAACATTACAGCTGTTATGGACGGTGACCTTGACGGATTTATCAATGCTTATCTCAAAATGAAAAGCCTTGAAGCAGCCGAAAATTAATTTTATCAAAATTTTTACAATGCTAAAAATGCCTCTTAAGCAAAAAATAAGCTTGGGAGGCTTTTTATTATGAAAATCAAAAAAATAGTGCCGTTATTTATGTGTCTTTGCTTTCTTTTCGGCTGCGCAAGACCGCTTGATGACGGTGACACCACAACTCAATCTAATACAAACGGTAATAATTCTTCAACTCAAACCGAAACAAAAACCACTACATCTCCAACGGCAAAGGCAGTTGCGGGGTTAGATTCATTAAGCACGCAAAAGATTATTTGGGGACCGGGAAACATTGTTGACCACAAGCAACCAAATGACCCTTTATTGCTTCAAAAGCAGTATGAATCAATGAACGCAAGATGGCTTTTGAAAAATGAAAATCAGGTGTGCCTAACCTTTGATGAGGGATACGAAAACGGCTATACTCCGCAGATTTTGGATACTCTTAAGGAAAAGCAGGTCAAGGCAATTTTCTTTGTTACCTATGACTTTGCATCGCAAAATCCCGAGCTTATCAACAGGATGATAAAGGAAGGCCATGTTGTCGGCAATCATACCTATCGCCACTATTCCATGGACGAGGTTAGTGATGATGTTGCAAGACAGGAGGTTACCTTCCTGCACAACTATATTAAAGAAAAACACGATTATACTATGAGTTATTTTCGATTTCCAAAGGGAGAGTTCTCGGAGCGTTCTGCGCAAATTGTAAAGGACTTGGGTTACACCTCTGTGTTTTGGAGCTTTGCCTATGCCGATTGGGATACCTCAAATCAAATTGACGAATCAATAGCCTTTACCCGTATTTGTGAAAGCACACATCCCGGTGAGATAATTTTGCTTCACGCAGTCAGCGCCACAAATGCCAATATTCTCGGCAAGGTTATTGATGATATTGAAAAGCAGGGCTATACATTTACAACAAATGTTTAGACTTAGACTGTCGATAAAGTGGGCTGAAACACGCCATATAAATAAAACAAACCGATTTGAGCCTCACTTGTGTAAAGGGAGGTGGGTGCGATTTATCGCACTCGGAGGGATTGTAAAAGCGGCTTAGACATCGAATCTAAGCCGCTTTTGGCGTTTTTCGCCTTTTGCTCGGTCGAGAAATCAGGGTTCCCAACAAGCTTTAGTTTGTTGGGAAGAGGAGAAACATATGAAGCATAATTACAAAACTGCGTTTTGTTCTATGCGTAATATGTTTGGACGAAGTACATCTTCCCTCGCAAAATGCGAAATTCAGCTCCATTTCTCAACAGTCTACCAGCATATCGAAATTTATGACGACTGAGGGGATGAAAAATTTGACAAAATTATTAAATTTTCAAAATATGGTTGAGATTGCCTGCACTATAATATATAATATAAAATTACAGTAAATATTATGAAAGCGGGTATACATATGCTTTTTTCAAGAGATATAGGCATCGACCTTGGAACGTCTAACACCAAGGTTACAGATAAAAAGGGCCACATCATAATTAATGAGCCGTCGGTTGTTGCAGTTGACGTAAAGTCAAAGCGTGTTCTTGCAACAGGCAATGAGGCAAAAAATATGATTGGCAGAACTCCGGGCTCAATTGTAGCCGTGCGTCCTATGAAGGCAGGCGTTATTGCGGATTTTGATATGACAGCCGATATGCTTCACGATTTTATGGACCGTTCAACCTCCCGTAATGTTTTTACAAAAACAAGAGTGGTTGTATGCGTTCCGTCCGACGTTACCGAGGTAGAGCGCAGGGCAGTTGAGGACGCTGTACGTTCGGCAGGTGCGCAGGATGTTGAGCTTATTGAGGAATCTATGGCGGCTGCTCTCGGAGCAGGGCTTCCTGTTTACGAGGCAACAGGATCAATGATTATTGACATCGGCGGCGGTACAACCGATGTGGCCGTTATTTCTCTTGGCGGTATTGCCTGTTGTAACAGCATTAAGGTTGGCGGTGAGGCAATGGATGATGCAATCGTAACATATATGCGCAGGGAGCATAACCTCCTTATTGGCGAACGAACAGCCGAGGATATTAAGCTAAAGATCGGCTCTGCTATGGAGTATGACGGTGAGGCTGCAATGGAGGTTAGAGGACGCAACCTTGCTGACGGACTTCCGGGCAGTGTTGAGGTTACATCTGCAGATATACGCGCAGTGCTTGAGGAGCCTGTGTCACAGATTATTTCAGCAATCAAGGAGACGCTTGAGGTTACTCTTCCGGAGCTTGCGGCTGATATTATCGACAGAGGTATTTATCTTACAGGTGCTGCAAGTCAGCTTAGGGGGCTTCGTGATTTGATAGAAAACGAAATCCGTATCCCAATCATAGTGCCTGAGAATTCAAATGATTGTGTTGCACTCGGCACATCAATTAAGCTCCGTCAGGCAAAATAAATTCAGAAGAGAAGTTGTATGAAAAATATATTTAGTTCAAAGCCGTTTAAGCTTGTTGTGGGCATTATAGGGGTGTTTCTTATCGGTGCATTGATTGCAGCGGCTAACGGTCACGGCGAAACCGCACAGTCAACAATAGTAGGCACGGTGTTTTATCCTGCTCATTATGTGGCTCAAAAGGTGTCAGACGGCATAGACAGTATTGCCGGTAATGTAAGCGGTAACAGCCAATATGAAAAGGAAATAGGAAAGCTTCAAAAGCAGGTAGGCGATTTGCAATCACAGCTTGTAGATTACGAAAATCTAAAAAGACAGAATGAGCTTTACAAGGAATTTCTCGGTGTCAAGGAGGAAAATCCCGATTTTGAATTTGTGGAGGCATCGGTTATAGGCAGGGACAGTGCGGATATTTACAAATCCTTTTCTATATCGAAGGGCACTGCCTCGGGTGTAAGTGCGGGCGATGCCGTAATGTACGGCAAGTATCTTGTTGGAATTGTTGACAAGGCATATCCCACATACAGTGTTGTAAAAACCATTCTTGACCCTGATTTAAGCGTTTCTGCTTATGAAATTATTTCAAACGAGATTTCGTATGTAACGGGCAACGCCAAGCTTGCCAAGGAAAATAAATGCAAGATGGCAAACCTTGATGCCTCAACAAAAATTACAAACGAGTCGATTATCTGTACTGCAGGTGTGGGCGGTACTGTGCCAAAGGGACTTATTATAGGCACTGTTGATGAGATTGCTGACGAGTCAACAGATATTTCGTCATATGCTATCATCACGCCCGGCACTCAAATTGAAGGCATCAACACCTGCTTTGTGCTGACAAATTATAAAAAATAAGGAAGCCTTATGGAACTGTCAAAACGCGAAAGAACAATTAAATATTGCGTTTATGCCGTAATTATTGCAATTTGTGCATTGCTGCAGAATGTATCAGGCCTGTTCCTGCAAATAGGTGAGGCAAGGTGCTTTTTGCTTGTGCCTGTTGCCGTTTTGCTTTCTCTTGATGAGGACGAAAAATCGGCAGCGTTGCTTGGTCTTTTTGCAGGACTGCTGTGGGATTGCGTGTCTGCACATCATATGGGCTTTAACAGTATTTATATAATGCTTGCCTGCTACGTTTCGGCATTGCTTGTGAATAGGTTGTTCAGAGCAACCTATTGGGTTGGATATGTCGGTGCAGTAATATTCACCCTGCTTTATTGCGTGCTTTATTGGGTGCTGTTTGTTGCATTTAAGGGTGGTGACGGTGCAGTTTCCTCGCTGATTGGGTTTTACCTGCCGTCGTTTGTATACACCTGTGTTGTGGCATTACCTCTTAATCTTTTGCTTGTTCCGCTTAGGAAAAGGCTTAATAAATCTTAAATTAGTCTATGCCGTTATAAATTTTGGAAAGGAGAATTTGCTGTGGGCGACAGATATAAAAGTACAAGAACGGTCATTGCTGTTTTGCTTGCGCTTGCTGTGCTTGTTGGCTTTGTTGCGGATTTGTACAACATCCAGATAAAAAACAACGAGCTTTATGTTGCTCAAAGCAATGCTGTCCAAACCTATACCGTATCAATAGAGGCGGCTCGAGGAGAGATTGTTGACCGTAACGGTAACGTTCTTGTAACTAACAGAAAGGGCAACAGCATTATTCTTGATGCTGCCTACTTTCCAAGTGCAAAGGATAACGATGCACGTAACGCCATTATTCTAAATCTTATTAACCTCTTTAATAAAAATAAAGAGGAATATGTTCACAATCTTCCTCTCAAGCTTGGAAAAAACGGCAAGATAAAATTCTTTACCAAAAAGGACGATAAGGAATACGAGTCTGCCATAAGAATTATGAAAAGCAAGGATATGTTCAATCTTCAGTCGTATGCAACCGCACAGAACTGCTTTGACGCAATGGTTGAAAAATACGGACTTGAGAAATATGATGTTAAAACCGCACTTGCAATCGGCAATATCAGATATGAGCTTACAAGGTGCTTGTTTTCGGTTTCGAATCCCGTAACCATTGCAGATGATGTTAAGGACAAAACCGTTGCTCAAATTAAGGAGGATAGGCAAGGCTTCTTGGGTGCAGACGTTCAGGTTGTTGCTTATCGCTCATATACCGACCCGACCCTTGCCGCTCACATTATAGGAACGGTACGAAAGATTAATGCCGAGGAATATGCCGAGCTGAAGGATGAGGGCTACGGAATAAACGATGAAATCGGTGAGTCGGGCATTGAAAAGGCATGCGAGGCTGATTTGCGCGGTATTCCGGGGGAAAAAACCATTACCATTGATACGCAGGGAAATGTTACCGAAACCATTACAAAGGAGCCTGTTCAGGGTGACACAATAGTTCTCACCATCGACAAGGATATGCAAAAGATTGCCGAAAACAAGCTGCGGGCTATTTGTATTAAAACCTCCGGCATTGCAACCGGTGCGGTTGTTGTAGAGGATGTTCACAGCGGAGAAATACTAACAGCCGCAAACTATCCTACATTTAATTTGAACGAATATTACAGCGATTATCAAAAGCTTGCCTCAAGCAGTAAGAAGCCATTGTACAACCGATTTGCAATGGGTGCGTTTGCTCCCGGATCAACCTTTAAGCCTTTGATGTCGGTTGCCGGTCTTGAGGAGGGCGTTATTACGGACGACACTTATTTTTACTGCAACAAGTATTTTAAGATTTCCGATATGACCTTCAAGTGCACCGGCACTCACGGAGGGGTAAATGTTGAGGATGCGCTTCAACATTCATGCAATGTATTTTATTACAACACTGCAAAGCTTCTTGGTATTGACCGTATGAATAAGTACGGAAAGATGTTTGGCCTTGGTCAAAAAACAGGCGTGGAAATTCCGGAGTCAAAGGGTATTATGGCAGGACCGGAATACAGAAAAAGATTTGATATGACCTGGCGACCGGGTGATACCATCCAATGTGCCATCGGTCAGTCTGATAATTTGCTTACTCCGCTTCAGCTTGCAAACTATTGTGCAGTTATCGCAAACGGAGGTACTCGCTATAAGCTTCATTTTGTTAAATCAAAGATTTCATCGGATACCGGAGCAGTTAACGAAACGGGCATAACCGTTGAAGAGGAAACGGGTATCAGCGAAAAAACATTCAAAACCGTTCGTGAAGGTATGCGCAGGGTTTCTCTGTATGGCGGACCGAACAGAATATTCAATAAGCTTAAGGTTAAAACCGCTTGTAAAACGGGTACATCACAGGTAGTTGTTAACGGCGTAAAGCACAATAACGGCTTTCTTATTACCTATGCTCCTTATGATAACCCGGAAATAAGCATCGGCTCTGCCATTGAAACGGCAGGCTCAGGTTCTTCAACCGCAGAAATCACCGCGTCGATTATAGATTACTATTACAGCAACAATGACAAAGAGGAAAAGGCGCAGAAGGATTCTGTACTTTTGTAAAAAAAATCTTGAAAAAATCTTCCAATAGTTGTAATATGTTATTATATTACTATATATTAGAAAAGGTAGGTTAGGGAGTATGAATATAGCACTTATAGCACACGATGCAAAAAAAGAATTGTTAGTTCAGTTTTGTATTGCATATTGCGGTATTATCAGCCGTCACGATGTTTGTGCAACCGGCACAACAGGCAAGCTTGTTAAGGAAGCAACCGGTCTTGATATTAATTGCTTTTTGAGTGGCTCTCAGGGTGGAGGCCAGCAGATCGCGAGCCGTATTGCCTGCAACGAAATCGACCTTTTAATTTTCTTTAGAGACCCACTTAATCCAAAGCCTCACGAGCCAAACGACAACGATTTGTTGCGCCTTTGCGATGTTCATAATATACCTTTTGCAACAAATATTGCCACAGCGGAGGCTCTTATCAGAGGCGTTGAGCGCGGTGACTTTGAGTGGAGAGAAATTGTTAATCCACGATATAATCAAAAATAAACTGCTTTGTGAGGTGGAAGTTTTCTTCCACCTCAATAACTGTATATAGGAGAGAAAATATGGCACTTATTACAAAAGCAATAAAGGGCACAAAGGATGTTTTGCCATCAGAGTCCTACAAAAATCAATACATAGAGGCAACCTGTCTCGGCGTTGCCGAAAATTTTGGATATAAAGAAATGAGAACACCTGTTTTTGAGCATACCGAATTGTTCCAAAGAGGTGTCGGCGATACAACCGATGTTGTTCAAAAGGAGATGTACACCTTTGATGACAAGGGCGGTCGTTCAATTACCTTGCGTCCCGAGGGTACAGCAGGTGCGGCAAGGTCATTTTTGGAAAACGGTTTGTCAAACGAAGCATTGCCGCAGAAGATTTGTTATCTTACGTCGTGTTACAGATACGAAAAGCCGCAGACGGGTAGGCTTCGTGAGTTCCACCAGTTCGGTATAGAATGCTTTGGTGCAGCGTCACCGCTTGCAGATGCCGAGATGATTGCACTTGCAAAGCAAATTTTTGATGAGCTCGGCGTTAAGGATTTGCACCTCGAGATTAATTCTATCGGTTGTCCAAAGTGCCGTGCGGAATATCACAAGGCACTCAAGGAATACTTTACATCAAGGATAGATGAGCTTTGCGATACCTGTCGTGACCGTCTTGATAGAAATCCTATGAGGATTTTGGATTGCAAAAGTCCGGTTTGCAGCGAGATTGCCAAGGATGCACCTGTTGTTCTTGATTATCTTTGCGACGAGTGCAGGGAGCATTTTGAAAAAACAAAAAGCTATCTTGACGCTTCAAACATTGAGTATATCGTTAATCCTCAAATTGTAAGAGGTCTTGATTATTACACAAAAACCGTGTTTGAATTTGTGTCCGATTCTATCGGCTCGCAGGGAACTGTATGCGGTGGCGGAAGATATGACGGGCTTATTGAGGAGCTTGGCGGTCAGCACACTCCGTCGCTTGGCTTCGGTATGGGGCTTGAAAGATTACAGCTTGTTATGGAGGCACAGGGATGCGAATTTCCTGAGCCGTCACGCCCTGATTTGTTTATCGTTGCTATGGGCGACAAGGCAACACTTAAGGCTATTGAAATTGCAAAGGATATGCGCGATGAGGGTTACAGCGTTGTTTATGACCTTAACGGCAGGTCCTTAAGGGCACAGATGAAGTATGCCGACAAGTGCAATGCAAAGTATAATGTTGTTATCGGCGACAATGAGGTAGATACAAAAACTGCAATTCTTAAGGATATGGCTACGGGTGAGCAAAGCGAAATCAGCCTTGAAACCTTTGTTTCCGGCTATTACAGCATTACTCTTGACAGTCAGCTTAAGGATTTGGAAATCAACGGCGAGGCCTTTGATTTTAATTCACTGTTTCTCGGAGGGCAAAATGATGACTAATTCAATTAAGGGTATGAAGCGTACCGATTATTGTGCAAGATTTGATATTAATAATGTCGGACAAACTATTACCGTTTTCGGTTGGGTACAGCGTCAAAGAGATTTGGGCAACCTCATTTTTATTGACCTGCGTGACAGAACAGGAATAATCCAGCTTTCGTTTAATGACCAAACCGACAGAGAGATTTTTGCAGCCGCACAGTCTGTAAGAAGTGAATTTGTTGTTGCCGCTACGGGTGTTGTTGCAGAAAGAGAAAGCAAGAATAAGGATATCCCGACAGGTGATATTGAGATTATCGTAACAGATTTTCGTATCGTTTCAAAGGCAAAAACTCCTCCCTTCGAAATTGAAAAGAGCGAGAAGGTTGGCGACGAAACCACGCTCAAGTACAGATACCTTAATCTGCGTAACGAAAAGCTTACAAAGAATATTCTTATGCGCCATAAGATTGCAAAAATCGCAAGAGAGTATTTTTATGATAATGATTTTATCGAGATTGAGACACCTATGATGATTAAGTCAACACCTGAGGGTGCGCGTGACTATGTTGTTCCGTCTCGTATTCACAACGGCAAGTTTTACGCTTTGCCACAGTCACCGCAGATATATAAGCAGCTTACAATGATTGCAGGCTTTGACAGATACATTCAGCTTGCGCGTTGCTTTAGGGACGAGGATTTGCGTGCCGACCGTCAGCCTGAGTTTACTCAAATTGACCTTGAGATGAGCTTTGTTGACTGTGATGATATTATGGATATGGCAGAGGGCTTTATCTCAAGGCTTATGAAGGAAACGATTAATGTTGAGATAGATGCACCGCTTCCTCGTATGACCTTTGCCGATGCTATGAACAAGTACGGCTCAGATAAGCCTGATACCCGTTTTGATATGCTTATTGAGGACATTTCCGATTGGGCAGACAAAACCGATTTTGTTGTGTTTAAGAGCGCTATTGCTGACGGTGGTGCCGTTAAGGCTATCGTTGCAAGAAATGCCGCTTCTGTTTATACAAGAAAGAAGATTGACAAGCTTACCGAATATGCAAAGGGTATCGGTGCAAAGGGTCTTGCTTATATCCGTTGGGCAGACGAGGAGCCAAACTGCTCCTTTGCAAAGTTCCTTAAGGACGGCGAACTGGAAGCTCTTATTGAACAGCTTGGTGCACAGCAGGGAGACGTTGTGTTTATCGTCAGCGACAAGACACGCAAGGCTCTTACAATTATGGGTGGTCTTCGTCTTACGGTTGCCAAGGAGCTTGATATTATCCCTGAGGGCAAGTGGAATTATCTGTGGATTACAGAAATGCCTTTCTTTGAAATGGATGAGGACACGGGCGAGTGGGTTGCCGCTCACCATCCGTTTACTATGCCTATGGAGGAGAGTATTCAGTACCTTGATACCGACAAATCAAAGGTAAAGGCACAGGCGTTTGACCTTGTTCTTAACGGCACAGAGCTTTCATCGGGCTCAATGAGAATTACTGATTGTGAGCTTCAAACAAAGATGTTTGAGCTTTTGGGTATGGAGCAGGAGGAAATCGACGCAAAGTTCGGCTTCCTTGTAGATGCTTATCATTACGCGGCACCACCTCACGGCGGTATGGGTATAGGACTTGACAGACTTGCAATGCTCATCTGCGGTGCAGATTCATTGCGTGATGTTGTTGCGTTCCCTAAAGTACAAAATGCAAGCGAGCTTATGAGCGGTGCTCCGTCGTATATTGATAATATTCAGCTTGATGAACTCGGAATTGACTTAAAGGCGAGTGAAAATAATGAGTGATAATTACAACTTTTTTGCAATGGTCAATAGAATGAAATATATTGACCGTTGGGCATTGATGCCAAATACTCAAAAGGAAAATATTGCAGAGCACAGCCACAGCGTTGCAGTAATTGCTCATGCTCTTGCACTTATCGGCAAAAGGGAATTCGGTAAGGATTATGATGAAAATCGTGTTGCCGTGCTTGCCTTGTACCACGATACAACAGAGGTTATTACCGGTGATATGCCAACACCTGTTAAGTATTATAATGACGAGATAAAGAGCGTGTATAAGAAAATTGAGTCTGTCGCAGGACAGCGACTGCTTTCTATGCTACCTGATGAATACAAGGCTGATTATGAGCCAATGTTTGAGCATAGCGAGGAGGATAGGGAGCTTTGGCTATTGGTTAAGGCTGCTGATAAAATCAGTGCTCTTATCAAATGTATTGAGGAAAACAGAATGGGCAATAGGGAATTTGATATTGCCCTTAAGGCACAGGAGCAAAAAATTGCCGATATAGATATCCCGGAGGTAAAATTCTTCTCCGAGCATTTTTTGAAATCGTATTATTTAACTCTCGACGAGCATACAAAATAAAAAACTTGGATGTGATTTTTCGCATCCAAGTTTTTTATTTTGGGTTATTCCTATGCGGACAATCATATGCAGTGCATCCGCCGCACCCGCCTGCACAGCCCTTTTTCTTTTTCATTTTAATAATTGCAAGAGTAATTGAAATTGTAAGAATTATCAGCACAATAATTGTGCCTTTGTTTTGTATTATAAAATCTATCATAGCACATCTCCGTCCACTTTTATGGTAATCAAAAGCGGAGTAATTGTCAACTTATTTTTAACATTTTGCTTATTGTGTTGACAAGCAGGGACAAAAAATATATAGTAATTTTATATTAAAGGTTCAGGAGAATATTATGAAATGTAAAAATTGCGGTGCAGGGGTAGAGAAGGACTCAAGCATCTGTACAAACTGTGGAGCAGTGGTTAATAAGGATTCTGATTACGTACTGCTCACCAATCAGGATAACGTTTTTCAGGATGTATATTCCAACAGGGATAACAACAGAAAAAGAAAGCCCAAGCCGATTACAAGAGCAATGCTTGTTTTGATTTCCCTTGCTGTAATTATCGGGTCGGGTGTAGCATCATATTTTGTGTTTTACGGTATAGAAAGTATGAGGGACAAGCCGGAGCTTTCGTTTACATCGGGTACAGGCGTCATCAATGATGATGAGCAGGTGCTTTATGTCGGAATTGACGATTCATCTGTTGTTGAGTTCATTCAGGGCGTAAATCTTTACGACGGCGAGGTAAACGAAAAGAATGTAAAAAAGGCACAGCTTATCTCAAGCGATTACGAGTATTCCCAAAATGTTGAGAAAACCTTTAGGTGCATTTTCTTCGATATGGACAAGCTTAATCTTGATGAAAAAGCCGATTATACCTACACCTTTGAAATGAAGTATTCGTTTGTAGGTGATGATAATTGGTATACCTACTATCAAACCGTTAACTTTAAGGGCAGCACAAACACCGATGCGAGCGATATAATCTTTGACCACTCGCTTGATCAAAAGCTTGAGGAAACAACAACTCCGTATGAGTCGGAGGAAAACGGCGATGTAAGCGATGTTGCTTATCTGTATGATAGCTATTGGTACACAAAGCCGTATACAGCGGATGATACACGCAGTATTTCGGCGTTTAAGTTTACAAGTGACGGCAAATTTACCTCTACAGACTATGTTAAGGTTGGGGATGAAAGCTGGGAGGTAAGCACAAATTCAGGCGAGTTCAGCATTGACGGTAACACGCTTAAAATCAAAACGGCTGACGGCGAGGAGGATGAGTTTACTCTTGACAAAAAGAACAAAACCATCTCACAGGGCAGCAACAAGCTAACCTCCAGAAAGTACAACAGCACAAAGAATGCCGAGGATTTCTTCGGAATATAAAAACAAACCGTTCTTAAGCAACCCTTAAGAACGGTTTTTCTTTTGAAATAATTATTTCTTAAATATTTTCTTTTTGATATTCGGTAGCAGGATTTCTTCAATCTTTTTTCGCTCAAGATATGCTACTACTCCTAAATATACAAGCATTCCCACCCAGCGAATTATCGGTTTGTCTAATAACAAATAGAATAATGCACAGGCAATCAAAACCTCAATTAAAGGAAGGATAAAGCTTTTTATATGCAAGACCTCGGGATTAAGCGTTTTTGAGTATATGCTGTGTAAAATAAAGATTACAAAATAGGCAATTACTGTTGTGAACGCGGCGGCAACATATCCCAATTTTGGTATTAGTAAAAAGTTTAATCCAACATTTATCACGGCTGCAACAACAGTCAACAAGGTAATTTGTGTTGATTTTTTGTAGAAATGCTCAAGGTTTGAATATCGTGTGTATAAAAAGTATAAGAAGTTTGCCAATACAATCAACGGAATAATTTTTATTCCTTCCCAATATGGCTTTGATGCCAAAATTTTTAGCAGCTCCGGTGATACAATTATCAGACAGCACATTATGTATGTTATGAATCTTGTGTAATCGTTTGTGACAGAATTGATTTCCTTGTGCTTTTTTTCAGCTAAGCTGTTCATAAACCAAGGCATCCACACTCCGTCAAATGAAATATATATTGCATAAGCTATTGAGCCAAAGCTGTATACAAGGCTGTAAATACCTGATTGTGAAGAATCGGCAAGCCATGTTATCATTATTCTGTCAGAATTGGAAAGTATGCTGAGGGTGGCACCGTGAACAATTAACGGTAAAGAAATTTTCAAGCCGTGCTTAAGAAATTCTCGGTTTATTCCGCCTTTTTTTACATATGCTATTACAATTATTACTGCAAATACCATCCATGTAATTGCGTCTGTAAAAATTCTACCGTAGTAAAGCTTGCTGTCCAACACAAATTTTATGATTATCATCGATACGCAAACCGAAAGAAGATTTGGTAAAATCATAAGAAGCGTTCGCTTTACATACTGATATTTCATCATTAGGTAATAGCTTATATCATCTAATATTGCAATTGAGGTTGCGTGAAGAAGAAGCATTACTATCAAAAACAGAGGTATGCTTATATTAAATATTTTAACAACACAACAGGCTAAAAGAACTATTACTGCAGTTGATATAAGCGTAAATTTTAATATCGTGGAAAGATATTCTCCTGTTTTGTCCTTGTAATCAACAAATGAATTGTAAATGCCCATATGCAGGGCATAGCCCATAATCATTACCGCTATTCCTATCCAAGATTGATAGGTATTAATAATTCCGTAATCGCTTGTGGACAGCAATCTTGTAAAAATAGGTACAGACAAAAAGGCAATGCCTTTGTTAAAGAAATTGCCTATTAGATATAATGTAGATGCATTTTTTAGTTTACTGTTGTCCATTTTATAATATGCTCATTCGTTTTTTACCGTATAATTTTCGGATATAAAGTTAACTTTATAGTTCTGTTCAAGCTTTAATCCTCTAAAACTCTTTTCAAAGCCTCAATCTTACCCTTGCCGTATTTGAGGTCGGGCTCCATATATGCACCCTCGCCCCATTCGTTCCAGGAATTTAGGAACAAAATGCGGTGCTCGGGTTCCTTTTCTTTAACAACATCAATTGCGTTGTGTGCCAATTTTTCAAACGCTTTAGGTGTATTGTTGTAGTAGATTGTTGCCTTTCTTCCCGAGCGAGGAGAACGGTCCCATCCGGATAAAAGCTGTGGATAAACATCCTCGCGTTTGTCAGAGGGACTGTATATGTTTTCTGCAATTTTGGTATAATCATATTTTTCAATAACACTTCCGGGTGCTATTCGTCTTAATATTGCAAAAAGCATCCTCCTTGCAAAGCCTCGTGCTTTTACCTCTGCGTATTTTTGACCGATTGTGCAGACGGCATCAACACCGAGTGCCTTAATGCTGTCTATAGTTTTGTCAACTGTATTGTCAAGATTCTTGATGGATTCCATGTTAATTTGGTCTAATGATTCAATTACTCCCACAAAATGAAATTCCGGTATACCATTTTCTCTTGCAAGAGAGTTCCACTTTTCCTTAAAACGCTCAAAGCTTGGGAATAAGTAAGGAGATATAACAACAAAAAGGAGCTTGCCGTCAACCTTAATGTATCTTTCGTCCTTAAAGGCGTCGAGTAATCTGTAAAAATGTCTTTCATCGTCCTCTTCGCCGGGGAATGTTTGCTTAAAAATTGTTGTATCCTTGGCAAGAGCATTGCCCTTTTCCCATGTCTTTGTTGTCCAATCATGAACAGCCCAGCCTACGCAAAACGGATAGTTGGGGCTTTTTGTTTTTACAACCTCATCAAATGGCATTTGCAGGGTTTCCACACCGTTGCCAAACCAATAGTGCCAATAGCAAAAGCCTTCAATTCCGGCTTCCTTTGCGAGTTGAGCCTGTTGCTCTCTGATTTCAGGCAGTCTTAAATCGTAAAAGCCTAAATCTGCAGGGATTCTTGGTTGATAGTGGTTACGGAACAGGGGAGTAGCCTTTGCAACATTTGTCCATTCGGTAAAGCCCTTGCCCCAATATTTATCATTTTCGGGAGTTGGATGAAACTGCGGTAAATATAATGCAATTACTCTTGCTTTACTCATTAATGATTCTCCTTACTGAATTTTTTCCTTTTTAGGAAATTCATGTATTGATGTAATTAATCCTAAGAACAGGTAGGACACCATTGATGACGGATGGAAAAATGCAGACGATGCACTTGTCGAAATTAAGTCATACAAAATGAGGGACATTGCAATCCAGAAAAAGTACAAATCTGTTTTTCTGCTCTTAATAATGTAGAAAATCATACTGAACAGCGCAATTATAAATGCAATGAATCCGAAAATACCTGTTTGTGTATATACAATAGGCCAGAAGGTGTCACTTAAGGCATTGCCTTCAACCTCGTCTAATCCGGTTCCGTACATATTGTAATATCCAAGAAAAATATATAGCTTGGAATAAAATGCTGACGCAATATACGAGGCAAATGTACCAAAGCCGGTACCTAACGGAAAATACTGTTTTGCAAGGTATAAGCCGTCCCTTGTTAAAAGAGCTCTTGCACATTGGTCGTGCTCTATGTAATAGAATACGAAAGAGTCATATCCAAAGTATCCAATACCTGCCGCGCCTGCAAGTGCAATAGGTGTAATACTTTTAAGCCTAAGCTTAAAGAAGTAAATATACATTACAAACAGGATGAATACACATACAAATGACTTTGTTCGGAAGGAAAGGAACATTACCACCGTAAGCATCATAATGTAGTAGATGTTGTGCTTGAAATATCTATAATTGTAGCACAAAACAAGGATAAGCGAAAAACATACACGTGATAAATATTCAGGATGTCCGAAGCCTAAGGTGATGGATTCTGTAAAATATCTGAAATCTGCAACAGGGAACCACGGTGTCATAAACGCATCGTGAAGTGCTAAAACGAATAAAACCACCGCAAATATTTTACATACGTTGTTTAGCGAAAAGAAATACTTTTCCGTCAATTTATCCTTTGTTAAAATTCTCGTTGACAGATAGTAAATGAAGAATTTAGCACAGGTGAATGCGTCAACAAGCGTTGGTCCGACGCCTTGAATTTTGGATGCAAATCCCGATATCAAGCCTATCAGCTCAAATATTACAAGCGCTATCAGCATAATACGTTCAAATCTTAACAGCGTTAATTGTTGTATTGATTTTACAATTGCAAGCACAGCAAGAATAACCGCAATAATCTCATCGGAATATGAAATCAATGTGTTTATTGCGCTGACATTTATATATGTATTTAATACCGGTTGAAAAATCAGATATACGAAAAGTACCTTCCATATGTTGATTTTTTTCAAAGAAATAGTCATAAAAAATATGTCCTTTTGAAATTCTACGGTTAAGACATAACCTTATTGTAAATTTTAATTAACTCGATGTAGTAGCTGTCAGGGGAGTAGTAGCTTTCATAAAGCTCTCTTGATTTTTGTGCAAAGCGGTTTACTTTATCGTCGTTATCAAGCATAAGCATAAGCTTTTCCTTAAGTTCATTAATGTCGTCGGCTTTGTAGAGGTATCCGTTTTCACCGTCTGCAATAAGCTCCGGAATACCGCCTATTCTGCTTGCCACTATCGGCTTGCCGATTTCCATTGCTTCTAATACCGAATAAGGACAGTTCTCGTTACAAATTGAAGGGATAACAACAAACCGTGAATTTGTAATGTATTTATGGATGCTGTCTTGGTTTTGGTATCCGAGTAGGGTGATTCTGCCATCAAGCTTATGCTCACTTATGTAGGCCTCAATTCTCTCTCTTTCAGGTCCGTCACCGGCAATTAAGAGCTTGGCATCAGGTATATCACCGATTGCTTCAATCAGGTTGAGAATACCTTTTTCCTTTGATAACCGTCCAAGGTAAAACGCATAGTCGCCAAGCACATATTCATTGCGCTCGCTTTCGTTAACAAAATTGTGCAGGGTAACGATCTCATTGTATTTCAGCTTTCCGTTTACAAGCTGATTTTTGTTAAACTCACTTGGTGAGATAATACAATCAATTTTTCTAAACACCTTGTGAATATCGTAATATTTCTTTTCCATAACACCCAAGGTGCTTTTAAGTGTTGAGCCCTTTACGCATTTTTTCTTAATGCACTGCGAATATCCCTTTGTGATGCAATCATCGCAAACCTCACCGTTGTAAAGCATAATGCTTGCAGGGCATATGGGGTTTAGGTCGTGCGCAGTCATAACAATAGGGATGTTCTTTTCCTTAATTGCATCAATGATTGATGCAGAAAGCTGGCGCTGAAAATTGTTGATGTGAACAATGTCAGGCTTGAATTCCTCCAAAGCCTTTGCCATAAGTCTTTTGTTTTCCTGCGAATAAATAACATCAAGCGCCTTAAGCTTTGAGCCTGTGTTTAGGTCAATTTCCTCAACAAAATATTCTGCGTCGCCTGTTGTAATGTTTTCCTCGTGCTTCATAGAGAAAAAGCCAACGGTGTGCCCCTTGCTTTTAAGCAGCTGTGCAAGCTCAAAATAATATTTTTCGCTTCCGCCTCGCAGATAGTGAAATTTGTTAACTAATAAAATTCTCATTGAAACACCCCGTTATTTTAATGGCTTCAAGGCTTTGTCCTTTTCTGAAAGGATGAGCTCCATTCCGTCAGGAATAGGCCATTCTATATTAATGGTAGGATCATTATATGCAATTCCGCATTCATCATTTGGGTGAAAGAAATCATCAACCTTGTAGCAGAATTCCGCATAATCGCTTAATACAAGAAAGCCGTGCGCAAAGCCCTTCGGTATTAAGAATTGTTTTTTGTTGCTTTCGGTTAACTCTACTCCGTACCACTTTAGATAGGTGGGACTTTCTTCTCTCATATCAACAGCAACATCAAAAACAGAACCCTTAATAACCCTAACAAGCTTTGTCTGCGGATAATTTATCTGTCTGTGAAGTCCTCGAAGAACACCCTTAATAGAGGCTGATTGATTATCCTGAACAAATTTAATATTTATTCCGGCTTCTTTCATATCGTTTTCATTATAGGTTTCCATAAAATAACCGCGATTATCGCCGTGAACAGCAGGTGTGATAACGCACAGCCCTTCTATACCGCCTACATTTTTTTTAACCGAAATTTGTCCCATTAATATCCTATCTCCTTAAGGTATCTTGCCAAGGCATCCTGCCACGTGGGCAGGGGAGTAAATCCGTTTTGTAAAAGCTTGCTTTTGTCCAGCCTGCTGTTAAATGGTCTTTTAGCCTTAGATATACCGTATTGCGCAGTGGAAACAGGCTCAACCTGTGTTGAATATCCTGCCTGTGCATATATTTCCTTCGCAAAGTCAAACCAACTGATGTATCCGCCTTCGTTTGTGGCATGATAGTAGCCGTATTTTTCGGTTTCTATCATATCAACAAGCAGTCGCGCCAAGTCATATGTGTAGGTTGGTGTGCCGATTTGGTCGTTAACAACCGTAACTGTGTCGTGCGTCTTTCCTACATTCAGCATGGTCTTTATAAAGTTTTTTCCGTTAACTCCGAAAACCCATGCAATACGAACAATAAAGTATTTATCAAGAGTGCCTGCTACTGCCAATTCACCCTCAAGCTTTGTTTGACCGTATACATTAAGCGGAACATAATCCTTGCAGTCTGCCTGCCAAGGTTCATTTCCCTGACCGTCGAATACATAATCTGTGCTTATGTATATCATCTTGCAATCAAGCGCCCTGCAGGATTGTGCAATGTATTTTGTTCCGTAGGCATTAACAGCCCTTACTGTGTCAATGTTTTCTGCCTCTTCAGCAAGGTCAACCGCTGTCCATGCCGCACAGTGTATTACTGCATCGGGTTTTGCTTTACCGATTACATCATCAACACATTTCTTGTCGGTAATATCCATTTCATCAATGTCAACACCGACAGCATTGTGCCCTCTTTTTGTTAGCTCGTTCACAACATCATGTCCAAGCTGTCCGTTTACTCCGGTTACTAATACCTTCATTATCTGTTACCGTACATTTTATCGTAGTATTCCTGATATTCGCCTGATATGATGCTCTCCCACCATTCTCTGTTATCAAGATACCAAGCGATTGTTTTCTTTATCCCGTCAGCAAACATCGTTTCGGGAAGCCATCCAAGCTCGTTGTGAATTTTTGTCGGGTCGATAGCATAACGCATATCGTGTCCCTTCCTATCGGCAACATAAGTGATTAACTCCTCGCTTTTGCCAAGCTCCTTGCATATAAGCTTAACGATGTCGATGTTTTTCATTTCGTTGTGACCGCCGATATTGTAAACCTCTCCGACTCTTCCCTTATGGATTATCAAATCAATGGCCTTGCAATGATCCTCAACATAAAGCCAATCTCTAACATTAAGCCCTTCGCCGTAAACGGGGAGAGGCTTATCGTTGAGTGCATTGGCAATCATAAGAGGAATAAGCTTTTCCGGAAAGTGATACGGACCGTAATTGTTAGAGCAACGGCTGATTGTTACCGGCAAGCCGTATGTTCTGTAATAAGCAAGAACCAACAAATCTGCTCCTGCCTTTGATGAGCTGTACGGTGATGAGGTGTGAATCGGTGTTTCCTCTGTGAAAAATAAATCAGGTCTGTCAAGCGGCAAATCGCCGTATACCTCATCGGTTGAAACCTGATGATATCTTTGGATACCGTATTTTCGACAGGCATCCATAAGCACCTGTGTGCCGAGGATGTTTGTTTTAAGAAAAATGCCGGGATCCTCAATGGAACGGTCAACATGCGACTCTGCCGCAAAATTCACAACAATATCGGGATGCTCCTCCTCAAACAGCCCTTCAACAGCCTTGCTGTCACAAATATCTGCTTTTACAAATCTAAATTGAGGGTTGTCCATAACAGGAGCAAGAGTTGACAAATTGCCTGCATATGTAAGCTTGTCAAGGCAAACAATTCTGTATTCGGGGTGCTTGTTGAGCATATAAAAAATAAAGTTTGAGCCAATAAAACCGGCACCGCCTGTAACGATAATTGTCATATGCCAAGCACCTCCATCTCGTCATTTTCGGCAATTCCCTTTAGGTACTTGCCATAGTCTGACTTGCCGTATTTCTTTGCCGATTCAATAAGCCTTGCCTTGTCAATCCAACTCTTTCGCCATGCAATTTCCTCCGGTGCAGAAATACGAATACCTTGTTGACTTTGGATAGTTTTTACAAAGTTTGCGGCTTCAATAAGGCTGTCCATTGTTCCTGTGTCAAGCCAGGCAAAGCCTCGTCCGAGAAGCTTTACATCAAGCTCTTTGTTTTCAAGATAAATTTTGTTTAGGTCGGTGATTTCGAGTTCACCTCGATGCGACGGTTTAAGTGCCTTCGCATATTCAATACAACGATTGTCATAAACGTACAGACCTGTAATTGCCCAAGTGGATTTAGGATTTTTAGGCTTTTCTTCAATTGAGAGCACCTTGCCGGTTTTGTCAAATTCAACTACACCAAAGCGCTCGGGGTCTTCAACGTGATAGCCAAATACTGTTGCTCTGTGGTTTTCCTCGGCATTTTTCTTTGCCTCGGCAAGAATTTTTCCAAATCCTGCACCGTAAAAAATATTATCACCAAGAACCATTGCACAGCAGTCATCACCGATAAAGTCCTCGCCGAGAGTAAATGCCTGAGCGAGTCCGTCAGGAGATGGCTGAACCTTATATGTCAGCTTGATTCCGTATTGACTGCCGTCGCCGAGCAGCCTTTGAAAATTCGGCAAATCGGTAGGGGTCGAAATAATGAGAATGTCATTAATACCTGCAAGCATAAGAGTGCTGAGCGGATAATAAATCATAGGCTTGTCGTATATAGGCAACAGCTGCTTTGATGTTACCATTGTTAATGGGTAGAGCCTTGTGCCGCTACCACCTGCTAAAATGATGCCCTTCATATTTGCTCCTTAATTTTTTAATTCTCTGTATATGCTTGCAACCTTGTTTGCGATTGATTTCCAATTGTATTGTGAAAGGTCGTATTTTACCTCTGTATAATCCAAATTGATAGCCTTTTTCATTTTTTCTGCAAGGGTGTTGTAATCTCCTGCAGGGAAATATGCCCCCTTGCCCAAGTCAATCATTCTTGTTGCAGAAATATCACTTGCCAACAGATTCAGACCGTAGCTCATTGCCTCAAGCATAACAAGAGGGAAGCCCTCGTTGTTTGATGCAAGAACATACAGCCTTGCGTTTTTGTAAAGCTGTGCAAGACGTTCTCCGTCTGCAAAGCCTGTAAATACAACGCTGTCATCTGTTACAAGGCTGTCCAGCTCCTTCTTGTATGAGTCCTCAAATTCAACTCCGCCGACAATGGCAAGCTTGTACTCGTTGTTTAATCCGGATTTGTAAAAAGCTTTGATTAATGTATCAAAGCCTTTTTCGGGTGTAATTCTTCCGACGGACAAAATGTATTTTTGCTTTTGCAGATGGTTTTCTTCAAGAAAGCTTGTATCCTCTGTGTCTGTCGGGGGATTTACTCCATTTGGAATATAGCAGGATTTTGCAATAATCTTGCTTGGATATTTGCCCATTTGCTCCTTGTTTACAAATATAACTCTGTCGGAATATTTTAGCGCAAAATGCTCGCACATTTTAAGCACCAGCTTTTCGGGCTTGCTCCATTTCTTGTGCTCGTAGTTGGCACTGTGATATGTAAGCACAACCTTTTGACCGAAAAGCTTCAAAATAGGGGCAAACATGGCAGGACCGATGTTGTGAATATGCACAACATCGGGCTTCGTTTTAATTGCGTAAATTGAAGAGATAAAGGAATGAAATGTTGCTTCAAGGCCTCGTTTTTCTGTATTTTTAATATCTACAAAGTTTATGTTAGGATATTTCTTGCTGTCGGTAACAAATGATTTTCTTCTGCACACATCAAAGCAAATATCCTGTGGCATATTAGGGTAAAGGCTTTCGCAGTGCTTCTCGACACCGCCCTGCATACCCGGAAAACCTCTTGTTCCAAAAACACAAACCTTCATCGCAATCACTTAAAAATATATTTGCTTACCAACAAATATCCTTTCCCTTAGAAATTCTGATTTTATTTTTGAGTATCCACATAACAGGAACCCAAGGGCGTCTGACCATATCGTGTCTTTCTGTTACGATAAATGCGCAGTTTCTCTTACATTCGGCAATCTTCTTTTCAGCCTCTTTGGCTTTTTCGGAATTCATTATGTTTTCAAAGGAATCCTCTTTGATATTGCCTATGATCCACTCTTCGCCTGAACCGTTGCAAGGTGTAACGTTACCCCAAGGGTCGACAAAGAAAAAGTCCTTCAATGCTCCGCAAGGCGGACGATAGCCAAAGTCGTCGCCTCTTAATCTGCGGTGAATACTCTTGTTAAAGTATGCTCTGCCATAGTCCTTGAGCCTGCCCTTAAGGGTTCTTCTTTTTGATGTCAAAAGAGCCTTAACAAAATCCTCGTGAGCAGCAAGAGCCTCATCGCTTGTGATTTGATTATCTTCCTTGTGGAAGTACCAAGAGTTATGTACAACAGAGTTGCCAAGCTCAACATCAAGAGCAACACAAAGCTCATAGAGGTGAACGAGATCCTGATAGTTGTCAGGAGAGATAACTACTGAAAAACCGATGTTCTTGCATTTTGTCTTTTTAAGTTCAAGCATTGTTCTTAATGCGTGATCGAATCCGTCCTTAAGGCCTCGCTTTTCATCATTAAGCTTTGGTAAGCCTTCAACGCTGACTCTGATAAGAATGTTAGGATATTTGTTTGCAAGCTCAACAATTTTTTCAGTGTTGTAGCCGTTAGTGCTTAATTCAAGAAGCTTTGAACGATGATACAGGTTTTCAAAAATATCATCAATATCCTTTCTTAACGTAGCCTCGCCGCCGGTAATGTTAATTCTTAATCCGTCGGGGAGGGTTTCGTAATAATGATAGTCAAGCTCTTCCTTTGGATTGGTAGGGCATTGCCAAATGTTACACATATTGCAACGGGCATTGCAACGGAATGTAGTAATAAGACTGCCCTGCATAGTTGTATTATCTTTTTTCATAGTTATCACCAAATCTGTTACGTGTTATTTTAGAATATTATTCTATTCGGCTCCTTCGTGGGTTAGCACAACCTTAACTGTTTTAAGCAGAATTTGCAAATCAAGAAGCAAATTCCAATTGTCGATGTATTCGCAGTCAAGCTTTACAACCTCTTCAAAGTCAACGATGTCCGATCTACCGCTGACCTGCCACATTCCCGTAATTCCGGGGCGCATTGAAAGTCGCCTTTTATGTCTGCTTTCGTATTGCTCAAATTCCTTGACGGTAGGGGGCCTTGTTCCCACAAGACTCATATCACCCTTTAGCACATTAAAGAATTGCGGAAGCTCGTCAATGCTGAGCTTTCTGATAACCTTGCCAACCTTTGTAATTCTTGGGTCGTTATCCATTTTGAACATAAAGCCGTCCATTTTGTTGTGCTTCATAAGCTCTGCCTTACGAGCCTCTGCGTCCTTGTACATAGAACGAAGCTTGTACATATTGAACAGCCTTCCGTTCATTCCCACACGCTCCTGCTTAAAGAAGAGCGGTCCGGGAGATTCAAGCAAAAGGGGAATTGCCGTTATTGCAATGATAGGTATGGAAAGAATTATTCCGACCAATGCACCCACAATGTCAACAAAACGCTTTACGGCAAGCTGTGTGCTGTTATGTACGGCAGCGGAAAATGTTGCAAGCGGATAGCCTGAATATATTTTGCAATTGATGTTGTTAAAGTTGCTTTCGTCAACAAGGTTGTCAAGCGTGGGAACATTGAGATGAACCGTAACGCCCATACCCTCAAGCTCCTCAACTATTTCAAAAACATCACTGCTTTCGCTGTACGGCAGGTTAATGAAAACCTCATCAAGAGTAGTTTTCCTAATCCAGTCAATAAAGCGAATGTCGGTTGCAATAACAGGAACATCCTGTGCGACAACATGCGGAAACTTTATTCTCTTTTTTGTAGAAATGATTGAGTTTGTATATTCGGAACCGAATTCAAAGTTCCTGTCATATGTAAATCTGCCGTTTTCAACAAAGTTGTCAAGCAAAGCTACGCCGGTAATGTTTATTGACCAGTCTTTCTTTAGACCGGTTATAAACTCCTCGGCTCTGTCCTTTGTTGTAAGTACACCTACATATGATGTGATTTTTGCCTTTGATAAGCCGTATTCGCCGGTAAGCCACCTTTTAAGGTAGTATCTTCCGGTAATTGTAAATACAAAGAATAGGATAAACGATATGCCTATCATTGTTCTCTGCTCGAGCAACGGATTCTTTATAATTGCCAGAAGCGCTGTGAACATAAGGAATACGAGAATGTCGTTTTTTATTGTGTTGATAAACTCGGCAATCTTGTTTCGTTCCTTAATGTTAACGCTTGTGTGAAATCCAAAGTAGCTGATAAAGAATGCTAAAAGGTTACAAATAATGTACTTAACCCACAATTCAGCACCCTCATCGCCAGAGATTTTTCCTAAAGCAAATCTTACAAACACATAGGATATTGCGATTGATAGAATTAACGAAACAAAGTCAATCGCAAGCTCCATCCAAAATTGAGTTCTTGCCTTTTTTTCCATTAAAAAATCACCAAATGTTATTTGCTGTTTTTGCCACCGTATGAATAGTTGTAGTTGTAGAAATAGTGTCTGCTGTATTTTCTGTAATAAGAATAATACCTCTTTGTTTCACTGTTAACATCGTTGACGATAAAGCCGATGATGTTTGCATCAATACCCTTAAGGGAGTCCACCGTAGTTTTAAGCTCAGGAACATTTGTTGAGTCTGTTTTTACAATGAGGATGTATTTGGTACCCTTTTGAGCAAAAACAGTTGCGTCCGTAACAATGTTAACGGGAGGTGTGTCAATAAATACACAGTCGTAATGCTCTCTGACGAAATCCAAAAGCTTATCCATTCTCGGAGAAGAGAGAAGCTCGGTAGGATTTGGAGGAATTTTACCCGATGTAAGGATTGAAAGATTTTCAATTCCTGTTTTTGTAACCGTGATGTTGTCCGTAAGACCTGCAAGGATTTCAGACAGGCCGTTTCTTGAGCTGAGCGAGAAAAGCTTGTGAAGAGAAGGATTTCTCATATCGGCATCAATGATAAGTGTCTTTTTACCCATCTGTGCAAAGTTGATTGCAAGGTTTGCAGAGTTAATGGTTTTACCGTTATTTGCTGTTGGACTTGTAACAACAAATATTGGGCATTTTTCGCCCTGCTGGGTGAAAAGAAGATTTGTTCTGATTGAGTTATATGCTTCCTTAACTGCGAAGGATGAATTTGCACTTATAAGCTTTGCATTGTCTACTGAAGAAAAAGAACGCTTTGATTTTTTATTTTTCCTGAACATCATTACTTTTCATCTCCCTTCGCATTTTGAATGTTTTCAAGGATTTCATCGCTTGGCTTTAGCGTGAAACTGCTGTCTGTTTTTTTGTTAACTGTTTTAGTGCCTGATGCCTTTGCCTCCTTGTTAACAGATGGCATTTCTGCTTCAAGGTTCGGTACGGTACCCAAAACAGGGAACTCAAATTCACCGACAATATCTCTTTCACTTGTGATTGTTGTGTCAAAGAATTCATAAATGAAGAAGAACAGGAATGAAAGAACAAATGAGCCAACAGCTGCAATTATCAAATTCTTCACAAGATTAGGTGATGACGGGCTTGTAGGCACCTTTGCGTAGTCGATGATTTCAACGCCACCGGCTTTAACTACTCTGACAATTTCCTTTGGTGCAATCTTTGCAATAGAGTTTGCTATCTGTGCAGACAGCTTTCTGTCCGGTGTGGTGACGGTAACCTCAAATGCAACGGTTTTTTCAGCCTTGCTTGCAGAAATTGTACCCTTGAGCTGATTGGGTGTCATATTTATGTCAAGGTCTTCAATTACAGCCTCAAGCACGGTATCACTTTGAAGAATGTAGATGTATGTATTGATAAGCTCCTGTGATGCATCAAGCTCCTGAGAGGAAATTGATGAGTCAGATGTAATTCTGTCTGTGTTGGAATACACATACATTTTTACGGTAGCGGAGTATTTCGGCTCCATCGCAAATTGTGTGATAAGCCCCATTACTATTGTTGCCATAATTGTAAAAACAGCGATTAATATGAACTTATCTCGCATTTTATAGATAATTTTACCAATGTCAATTTCCAATTCATCTTTTTTGTTTTCGTTGTTTTGATCCATATAAGAGTAACCTCCAAATAAATATTAAAATGTCAATTTATATAATATCACCTGTATGCCGTAAAGTCAATTATATATTATAATATAATTAATAAATTAACATGTAGTTTACAAAATAAATAAGCAGGAGCCAAAAACCGCTCCTGCCTCAAGTATTTATTTATGCTTTTATGCTTACCGTAAAGCTTGTGCCGACACCAATTTCGCTTTGCACGGTGATGCTGCTGTTTGTCAAATCGACGATTCGTTTAACAAGTGCAAGCCCAAGTCCGTTGCCCTTTTCGCTATGCGAGGTGTCGCCCTGGTAAAACTTTTCAAAAATATGCTTTTTTGTTTCCTCACTCATTCCGCATCCGGAATCGCTGACTGTAACAAGTATATTTCCGTTTTTTCTTTCAAGCACAACGCCGATTGTTCCCCTCGGTTGAGTAAACTTGATTGCATTTGAAAAAAGATTTGTCCAAACAAGCTTTAACAGCTCCTCGTCAGAGCATATGTAAACATCATCCTCAACCTGAAAATCGATGTTCAGTTCTTTTTCCTCCCACAGATTTTCAAAATCAAGAAGACAATGCGAAAGCTGTGAGGAAAGGTTAAATCTATCGGATTTAACCGTTGTTTGACTGTTTTCTATTTTGTTTAGCTTGAGAATGTTTGCGACAAGTGACGATAACTGTTGTGTCGATTCCGAAATCTTTTTTAGGTACTTTTGCCGTTCTTCCTCGCTCAACTGTGTATCCTGAAGCATTTCTGTGTATGATTGAATAACTGCAAGGGGAGTTTTAAGCTCGTGAGAAACATTTGCAATGAAATCGTTGCTTAAGCTGTCAACCTTGCCAAGCTGCTCCACCATCGTGTTAAAGTTTTCAGCAATATTCATAAATTCAAGACTGCCCAAACGAATTTGATCCATATCAAGCCTGATTGAATAATCACCCTGAATAACCTTTTCACTTGCATTTGAGAATTCTCTGGTAGGCTTTTCAATTATCAGACGTGTAAATACCAACTGCCATACTGTAAAAACTACCACAAGAACCGATGAAAAATACAGCAAATCATCAATATCCTTAGATGTAATCAGCGTTGAAATAATTTCGGGATTGGTTGTGCTTAACACAGCGATGGTACCAAGTGATGCAAAGCAAACAAGAAGTGCCGTAAACATAAAGGCGTTTATGACATTTCTTATGTGGTATTTGGATTTGATTTTTGTTTTAATACCGTGTTTGCTTTTAATGCTCATATTTTTCATTGATAACAACCTTGTATCCCAAGCCGTGAACGGTAACTATTTCAAACTCCTTGCAAACGGAAAATTTGCCTCGAAGCTTTGTCATATACACGTCAACGGTTCTTGTGCCGGATGTTGTGTCAGAGCCCCAAAATTCATCCATAAGCTGTGTGCGTGAGAATGTCTTTTTTGGGTAAGACAGCATCTTGTAAATGATATTGAATTCTCTTGAGGTAAGGTTGATTTCCTCACCGTCATACAATACGGTTCGCTCATCGGCATTGAGGTCAAGCTTGCCGATGGTAATGCGCTTTTTCTGTGCAATTCTTGCACGACGCAGCAGGGCATTAATTCTCATAACAAGCTCCTCAAGATTAACCGGCTTTACCATATAATCGTCAATACCAAGGCTGAAGCCGAGCTGCTTTGATGCAAGGTCGTCCCTTGCGGTTATGAACATAATAGGGATGTTTGTACTGAGGTTACGGATTTTCTTTGCAAATTCAAATCCGTCCTCATCCGGCATCATAATGTCAGATACAATAAGGTCATGGACGTTATTGTAAAGCGCGCTGTAAGCCTGTGTTGTATTGTAGCATCCGTCGGCATCAAAGCCGTTTTTTCTTAAATATGTGCAGACAGCTTCGTTGAGGTCTGCATCATCCTCAACAACCAAAATTCTAAACATAGGTCGTTTGTCTCCTTTTGCATCAGCAAATATTAAATATTGTAGTCAATAGCTACCGATGTTTCACATACGGCATGCATATGTTTTTTTACCACAGAGCAATGATACTCGTCATTTTGATAATCCTCAAGCGCCTTGGCATCATCCAAAACAACCTGCAAAATCACATCATACGAACGTTGAGAATGTAAAAAGTCAACTCCTACCTCAATATCTTTTATGAGGTCAACATTGCCCTTCATTGACATAAGAACCTCAGCAGCCTTGTTACATTCAGCCTCGCTGTTGTCCTTTAGCTTAAAACAAACAATATGCTTAATCATTTGATTTTCCTTTCGTTTATAAAAGTAGGGTTACCGCACGGCAACCCTACACTGTTTTATAGCAATACTATTTTGCAACATCTGAGTGTCGGCTTTCACGAATGATATTAACCTTGATTTGACCCGGATATTCCATTTCTTCTTCAATTTTCTTGGCAATCTCGTGAGCGATGTATGGCATCTTTTGGTCAGAGATAACCTCCGGCTTAACCATAACTCTAACCTCACGGCCTGCCTGGATAGCATATGCTTTTTCAACACCGTTGAAGCTTGTGGAGATTTCCTCAAGCTGTTGGAGTCGCTTGATGTAGTGCTCGATGTTTTCGCGTCTCGCACCCGGTCTTGCCGCCGAAATTGCATCGGCAGCCTGAACAAGACAGGCAACTATTGTCTTGCATTCAATCTCACCGTGGTGAGCCTGAATTGCGTGAATAACCGCCTCGTTTTCCTTGTACTTTCTTGCGTATTCAACGCCTAAGGCAACGTGGCTGCCCTCCATCTCGTGATCAAGAGCCTTGCCTATATCGTGAAGAAGACCGGCTCTCCTTGCAAGCTTTTCGTCGGCACCGAGCTCGGCAGCCATAAGGCCTGCGATATAAGAAACCTCAAGCGAGTGCTTAAGAACGCTTTGACCGTATGATGTACGGTATTTAAGCTTACCTAAAAGCTTAACAAGCTCAGGATGAATGGAGCCGCAGTTTGCACTTATAACAGCCTTTTCACCCTCGGACTTAATGGTTTGGTTAATTTCCTTCTTGGACTTTTCGTACATTTCCTCAATTCTTGTAGGATGAATACGACCGTCCTGAATGAGCCTTTCAAGAGTTAAACGTGCTATCTCACGTCTGACAGGATCAAATGAGCTTACCGTGATAGCCTCAGGGGTGTCGTCAATGATGAGCTCAACACCCGTAATTTTTTCGATGGAACGAATGTTGCGTCCCTCTCTGCCGATGATTCTTCCCTTTGTTTCGTCTGAAGGGAGGGCAACAACAGATACGGTTGTTTCTGCTGTGTGGTCGGCGGCACAGCGCTGAATTGCAGTACCGATAATCTCTCTTGCAATAACATCGCTTTGATCCTTAATCATTTGCTCGTGTTCAAGAATTCTTTTGCTCTTTTCAACATCTAATTCGGATTCAAGTGAGCTCATAAGCTGTGCTCTTGCATCCTCCTGAGATAAGCCCGAAATTCTTTCAAGCATATCAAACTGACTTTTCTTGATGCCATCGATTTCAAGTAATTTATCATTTGCAGCCTTTAGCTTTTCGCTGAGGCTTTCGTTTTTCTTTTCCAATGTGTCAGATCTTTTGTCAAGATATTCTTCACGCTGGTTAAGTCTTTTTTCCTGTTTTTGTACTTCGTTTCTTCTTTCACGAATTTCCTTGTCCGCGTCGGAGCGAAGCTTATGGATTTCGTCCTTTGCCTCCATAAGCTGAGCCTTTTTGGTCTTTTCAGCTTCGGAAAGGGCGTCGTTCAAAATTTTTGTTGCCTGCTCTGTTGCGTTGGCAATTTTTGCATCATCGGATTTTCTCTTTGCGGTAAGTCCGATAAAGAATCCCAACACAGCAAGAACAACAGAACACAATAAAGCGATAATGATCGCCAATGAAATACTTACCTTCATATCAATAGCACCTCCTTCTGTTTAAGATTTTACATACATAATAATTGTTAATTCCATCAGAAAAGGTACAGTTTTATGCAATTTTGACATTTAACGGGTACATATTTTTGCCCAATATATACAGAATGTCACAAATATAATACTTGAATATGTAGTATTTGTCAAGGAATTATTTTGATATTTGCAATACAAATTGTGTTATGAAAATATGAGGTTGACAAATAAAATCAATGGTGTTATTATACTTTCAACAGAAAAAATGTTGATGGGGACAAGACTGCATTTTTGACGGCTAAAGAGAGCATCCGGTTGGTGAAAGGATGCGCCTGACGGTGTAAGCTACCACCCCGGAGTGCCTTTAATAGAGGTCGGTTTGCTACCGTTACAGAGCATTGAGTGGCAGGAAACTGCAATTCAGGTGGAACCGTGGATTATTATTCACCCTGATTTTTCAGGGTGATTTTTATTTTTTAAGGAGGTAATGTTTTATGAAAATTACATTAAAGGACGGCTCTGTTTTAGAGTACAATGAGGCAAAAACAGCAGCAGACATTACAAAGGACATTTCTATGGGCTTGTTCAGAAATGCAACCTGCTGTAAAATTAACGGCGAGATTAAGGATTTAAGAACCGTTATTGATACCGATGCACAGCTTGAGATACTTACCTTTGATGATGAGGACGGTAAAAAAGCATTTAATCACACTGCATCACACATTATGGCACAGGCTGTTAAACGTCTGTATCCCGATGCAAAGCTCACAATAGGTCCTGCTATTGACGGAGGATTTTATTATGACTTTGATGTTGAAAATTCATTTTCTCCCGATGATTTGACAAAAATTGAGGCAGAAATGAAGAAAATCGTTAAGGAAGATCTTGAGATTAAAAGGTTTGAGCTTCCCGTAAACGAGGCAATTGCTCTTATGGAAAGCAAGAACGAGCCTTATAAGATTGAGCTTATCAATGAGCATGCAGAAAAGGGTGAGCCTATCAGCTTCTACGAGCAGGGCGAATTTACAGAGCTTTGTGCAGGTCCTCACCTTATGGATATGAAGGTTGTAAAGGCATTTAAGCTTACACAATGCACAGGTGCTTATTGGAGAGGTAATGAGAAAAACAAGATGCTTTGCCGTGTTTACGGTACTGCTTTTCCAAAGGCTTCTATGCTTGAAGAGCATCTTGCCGCACTTGAGGAGGCAAGAAAGCGTGACCACAACAAGCTTGGCAGAGAGCTTGAGCTGTTTACAACTGTTGATTATATAGGTCAAGGCTTACCTATTCTTCTTCCAAAGGGTACAAAGATTATCCAAACTCTTCAGCGTTGGGTAGAGGATGAGGAGGAAAAGCGCGGCTGGCAGCTCACAAAAACTCCTCTAATGGCAAAGTCGGATTTGTACAAGATTTCAGGTCACTGGGATCACTATAAGGAAGGTATGTTTGTTCTCGGTGATGAGGAAAAGGATAAGGAGGTTTTTGCTCTTCGTCCTATGACCTGTCCGTTCCAATACCAAGCATATCTTAACAGAGCAAGGTCTTACCGTGATCTTCCTTTGAGATATGATGAAACCTCTACTCTTTTCCGTAACGAAGCATCGGGCGAGATGCACGGTCTTATTCGTGTTCGTCAGTTCACTATTTCGGAGGGACACCTTATGTGCCGTCCCGACCAGCTTGAAGAAGAGTTCAAGAGCTGCTTGGAGCTTACAAACTATATGATGGAGGTTCTCGGTCTTAAAGAGGATTTGACATATCGTTTTTCACAGTGGGATCCTGATGACAGAGAAAAGTATATCGGTACAAAGGAGCAGTGGGATGAGGCTCAGGGTGTTATGAAGAACATTCTTGATGACCTTGGTATTGATTATCAAATCGGTATCGGCGAGGCTGCATTCTACGGCCCAAAGCTTGACATTCAAATTAAAAATGTATTCGGTAAAGAGGATACACTTGTTACTATCCAAATCGACCAAATGCTTGCAGAAAAGTTCGGTATGGAATATGTTGACAGCGACGGTCAAAAGAAAAATCCTTACATTATTCACAGAACATCAATCGGCTGCTACGAAAGAACACTTGCTCTGCTTATTGAAAAGTACGCAGGCGCGTTCCCAACATGGCTTGCACCTGTTCAGGTTAAGTTCCTTCCCGTTGCAGACAGACATCAGGATTACTGCCGTGAGGCTATGAAGAAACTTCAAATGGCAGGAGTTCGCTGTGAGCTTGATGACAGAAGCGAAAAAATCGGCTTTAAGATTCGCTCTGCACAGCTTGAAAAGATTCCGTATATGATTCTTGTAGGCGACAAGGATATTGAGGCAGGCACAATCTCTGTTCGTTCCAGAAAGAACGGCGATGAGGGCGCAACCTCTATTGATGAATTTGTTGCAAGAATTACAGAGGAAATCAATTCAAAGGCAAGATAATACAACAATATACAGAACAACGCCCTGTAAAGCGTCTTACTTTACAGGGCGTATTTTTATTCTGTCAGCCTTCTTGCTTCAAAAAGGGAAATGTCCTTTTCGTCGGCAATTTTTGCCAAATCGTCAAATTCAATTTTGCTTTTTTCAGTGCCGTAGCCTGATGATTTTTTTATGTGTACACAATTGCTTTGCGTTATTTCTCGGCTTAATGTGCATCGTTTACATTTAACCTGACGCACCCCAAGGGTTGTTGTGTGCTTAAAGATTTGAGCAGTCAGCTCGTCCTTTTTTTCGGGGGTTGTGATAACGGTAAACTCAAAGGCAGGCCTGCTTTTTTTCATAACAATAGGCTTAACATAGGCATCCTTTGCACCCAAATCAATCAGCTTTGTTATTGCATATCCCATTTCCTCGCCGGTCATATCGTCAAGCTGACAGCGTAGCTCATATATATCCTCTGTGCTGTCGCTTTCTCCGATAAACACTCTGACAACATTAGGCTTTGCAAAATCCTTTGTACCTGCACCGTAGCCTGTTTTTTCTATATTCATATTGATAGGGGAGGATTTGCCTGCAAAATATTTTACAATAGCTGCACCGGTGGGAGTTGTCAGCTCACCTTCAATGTCACCCGAAATAATTTGCATACCCTTTAATAGTTCTGCTGTTGCAGGGGCAGGCACCGATAAAATGCCGTGCTGTGTCTTTATGCTTCCGTATCCCGTAACGATGGATGAGCAATGCACCTTTTCAATATTAATGTAATCTAATATATAGCAAAAGGCGGTAACGTCAATTATTGCATCCTTTGCACCTACCTCGTGCAAATGCACATCGGCAACCTGCGTGCCGTGTACCTTGCTTTCAGCATTTGCAATCAGGGAGTAAACTTTTTTTGCATTTTCCTTTACATTGTCCGGCAAATCAAAGCCGTTAATAATACCGTATATTTCGGCAATATCGGTGTGATAATGTCCGCATTCGGTTATGCTTACATCAAGCTTTGATGCTGATATTTTATTCTTTTTTATCTTTGACAGAGTAACACTTACATCAGGTAACAGAGAATTTAACCTGTCTGTAATTGTCTTTCTGTCATTGTCGCTTAGTGTATCAAGCAGGGCAGCCGACAGCATATCGCCTGCAACACCCATATTACATTCTATATATAATTCTTTCATACCATTATAATTCCTGATGATTTATCATACTTGCTATGTAGGCGGCACCGAAGCCGTTGTCTATGTTAACCACACTTACGTTGCTTGCACAGCTGTTTAGCATTGCCAGCAGAGCCGATACTCCTCCAAAGCTTGCGCCGTAGCCAACACTTGTGGGTACTGCAATAACAGGACAGGAGGCCAATCCTCCTATAACACTTGCCAAAGCCCCCTCCATTCCTGCAATGGCAATAACCGCCTTTGCCTTTGACAGCACCTCTGCTTTGTCAAGCAATCTGTGTATTCCGGCAACTCCGACATCGTACATTTCCACAACCTCGTTGCCAAACGCTCTTGCCGTCAGCACAGCCTCCTTGGCACAGTAAAGGTCAGACGTGCCTGCACAGCAAACAACAATTTTGCCGTTACCGTTTGGTTTTGGTACAGTACCTGCAATAGCAACTCTTGCCTCGTCTTCGTATTCAAGCTTTATTGTTTTGCCTACATATTCTGCCTTTTCGGCACTTATCCTTGTGATAAGCACGGTAGGCTCACCACTGTCAAGCAGAGCCTGTGCAATAGCCCTTATCTGCTCGGCACTCTTGCTTTCGCCGTATATAACTTCACCGACACCGTGTCTCAATGAACGTGATGTGTCAACATTTGCAAAGCCAAGCTCCTCATATGATTTGATATTGATTTTTTCAAGAGCCTCGTTTGGTGAAATCTCACCCTGCTTAACGCCGTTAAGAATGGCCAAAATATCGTTTTTGTTCATTATATCACCTAATGCTTATTATCCATATAAAAGAGGAGTTGTCAAGATTTTTTGAAAAAATACACAAAACCTATTGACATAGTGGGTATTGTGCAGTATAATTCAATCAAACAACAAAGCCTACCACAATGGTAGGAGTTGGAGGCAAACAAAATGAAAAGTATTTTTAACAGTCTGTTAAGGCATAATTTCAGATTTGGACGAATGTGTTGCTGTTGTTAATTTAGAATAGTATTTTTGCATAACACAGTCATTACATTTGAAAGGAAGTTTTTTATTATGTCAAACTATAAATTCGAAACATTACAGCTCCACGTAGGACAGGAAAATCCGGACCCGGCAACAGATGCAAGGGCGGTACCTATTTATCAAACAACATCTTATGTTTTCAGAGACAGCGATCACGCACAGGCAAGATTTGGCCTTGCAGATGCAGGCAACATTTACGGCAGATTAACAAACAGCACTCAGGATGTATTTGAGCAAAGGCTTGCGGCTCTTGAGGGTGGTGTTGCAGGATTGGCAACTGCTTCGGGTGCCGCTGCAATAGCATATGCATTTCAGGCATTGGCACAGTCGGGTGACCATATTGTTGCCGCAAAGACAATTTACGGCGGTACCTACAACTATCTTGCTCATACATTCCCAAGACACGGTGTTACAACCACGTTTGTTGACCCTGATGATGCGGAAAATTTTGCAAGGGCAATCCAACCTAACACAAAGGCAATTTTCATTGAAACCTTGGGTAACCCTAATTCGAACATAATTGACATCAAGGCTGTTGCCGAAATTGCCCACAAAAACAACATACCGCTTGTTGTTGACGATACCTTTACAACACCTTATCTTCTTCGACCTATTGAATACGGCGCAGACATTGTTGTTGCTTCGGCTACAAAGTTTATCGGCGGTCACGGTACAACTCTCGGCGGTATCATTGTTGACAGCGGTAAATTTGATTGGAAGGCTTCGGGCAAGTTCCCGCAGATAGCCGACCCAAATCCAAGCTATCACGGTATCAGCTTTGCCGATGCAGTAGGTCCTGCGGCATTTGTAACCTATATCAGAGCAATAATTTTGCGTGATACAGGTGCAACTATCTCTCCGTTTAACGCTTTCCTTCTTTTGCAAGGTACGGAAACTCTTTCTTTAAGAGTTGAACGTCATGTGGAAAATGCCAAAAGGGTAGTAGAGTTTCTTTACTCTCATCCTCTTGTAGAAAAGGTAAATCACCCATCACTCAATCCCAAATACCGGGCACTTTATAATGAGTATTTTCCAAACGGTGCAGGTTCAATATTCACCTTTGAAATTAAGGGCAGTGAAAAGGAAGCAAAGAGGTTTATTGATTCTCTTAATATCTTTTCAATCCTTGCAAACGTTGCAGATGTTAAATCACTTGTTATTCACCCTGCAACCACAACACATTCGCAGTTAAGCGAGGAGGAGCTGGCAGAGCAGGGAATTAAGCCAAATACAATAAGGCTGTCAATCGGCACAGAGCATATTGATGATATACTTGCAGACATCGAGCAGGCACTCAATAGCATACAGTAAAAATAAGGAGCTATCGTTTTTGATAGCTCCTTTCCTTTTAGCATATTCTCGGTAAGCCCTCACCGATTAGTACATTTACCCTTCGTTTTCCTCCAAGCGATGTGGTGAGTGTTACCCCCTCGCCGTCACATACTGTGCCGATAATTTGAGCATTTTCACCGTATTTGCTTGCTCTTATTATTTCAACAGCTTTTTGAGAGTGCTCCTGTGCTACAACGGCAACAAGCTTGCCCTCGTTGCCCATATGCATAATGT
>NZ_CAMFQO010000007.1 GCF_945980375.1 uncultured Eubacterium sp.
AAAGGAGCCCGAAAATCCGAACTCCTTTTTATTGGCGCAGAAGGAGAGACTCGAAAGCTTTGCTTTCACTCTTATTTTATATATCCTTGCTCCTCTGCCTGCGGCATACCGTCGCAAATGGATTAGTGAGAGTTCGAGTCTCGTACAACAATAAAAAGGAGCCCGAAAATCCGAACTCCTTTTTATTGGCGCAGAAGGAGAGACTCGAACTCTCGCGTCGGTTTCCCGGCCTACGCCCTTAGCAGGGGCGCCTCGTCACCAGCTTGAGTACTTCTGCGTGTAACTTGGTTATATCCTGTCAAGTTGTTGCACCTAAGTGCAGAAATTACTTTATCATATTAACGCTGAATTGTCAAGCAAAAAAGCAAAAATATATTTTTGAAAAAAGCCTTGACTTTTAATATTGCTTATGATAATATATCAAAGCATTCGATTTACGCAGAGGTATCGAAGTGGTCATAACGAGGCGGTCTTGAAAACCGTTTGGGTTCACGCCCACGTGGGTTCGAATCCCACCCTCTGCGCCACGGCAGGCTGTTTTGGCAGTCTGCTTTTTCTTTTTATTAATATTCATATATTATAAACATATCATATTATTGGTGATATGATGAACAAACGAATATTAAAGCTTGAGGCTATCGGATTTATTTTTACAAGTGTATTAGGAACCTTAATGCATTTCTTTTATGAATGGAGCGGTAACAACACCTTTGTCGGTCTTTTTTGTCCTGTCAACGAAAGTCCCTATGAACATCTAAAGCTGTTATTCTTCCCCTTTCTAATCTGGACTTTTGTTGAAAACATTAAGCTTTCTAACAATAAGTTCAATATATTTACTTCAAAGCTGATAGGTATTCTTTTAGGAATGTATGTTACATTATCCGTTTTCTATATTTTTGAAGGAGCAACCGGAAAAACTGTTGATGCAGTAAATATTGCAAGCTTTTTTATAGGTGTGTTGATAGCATACATCATAAGCTATATTATTACTGTATCTTCAAAGGGTAAGGGTATAATCAACGGCATATCGTTTGCACTATTGATTATAATTGGAATTTCATTTATATTCTTCACGTTTTATCCTGTTAAAATTCCGTTTTTTATGGATCCTCAAAATTTAACATACGACATTACAAAGCAGTTTTAGCACTGCTTTTTTTATGTAAATTTATGTATAAATATTCTTTTTTATGTATATTTATAACTTTTTTGCCATTTTCTATTGACATACAAAAATGATAATGTATAATAAATAAAGTTTATTATATATGAGGCGAATTATGAAAAAGGTTTTTATTGATGGCAGCCAGGGTACTACCGGGTTAAAAATATACAAAAGATTTGAAAACAGAAATGATATTGAGCTTTTACATATTGACGATGATAAAAGAAAGGATTTGTACGAGCGTGCAAGGATGATTAATGAATCCGACATCACCTTTTTGTGCCTGCCGGATGCGGCAAGCATTGAAGCGGTTGAGCTTGTAAAAAACGACAATGTTGTAATCATTGATACCTCAACTGCTCACAGAACAAATAATGATTGGGCATACGGCTTTCCGGAGCTTGACAAAAGCTTTAGGGATAAGATAAAGGCATCAAAAAGAATTGCTGTTCCCGGCTGCTATGCAAGCGGCTTTAACAGCATTGTGTATCCTTTAATTGCAAACGGATTTATGCCAGCCGATTACCCTATCACCTGCTATGCTATGAGCGGATATACAGGTGCGGGCAAAAACGGTATTGCTCAATACGAAAGCAAGGACAGACCGAAAGAGCTTGATTCACCAAGGCAATATGCATTAACGCAACAGCACAAGCATCTTAAGGAAATGAAGGCTATCAGCAAGTTAGACTCTGAGCCGTTTTTTGCTCCGCATATTTGTGATTATCCACAGGGTATGGTTGTAAGTATTCCGATATTTACAAAAATGCTTACCAAAAAATTTACAAAACAGGATATTCACGAAATGCTTTGCAAGCACTATGACGGCGAGCAATTCATAAAGGTTAGAGATATTGGATATTCGGAGTCAATGATAGGGGCAAACAATTTTGCCAATCGTGACGATATGGAAATTGAAATTAACGGAAACGATGAACGAATTGTAATCACATCAAGATTTGATAATTTGGGCAAGGGTGCGAGCGGAGCTGCCATTCAATGCCTAAACATTAAACTTGGAATTGACGAAGCAACAGGATTAGAGTTAGGAGATTAAACATGGAAATAAAAAATATCGACGGCGGAATATGTGCACCGAAGGGCTTTAAGGCAAACGGAATATACTGTGGAATAAAAAAGCCGGCAAATGATAACCCGAGCATTAAGCATAAAAATGACATCTGTGTATACAAATCAGATGTGCTTTGTAACACAGCTGCAGTATACACTCAAAATAAGGTTAAGGGTGCACCGATACTTGTAACAAAAGCCAACCTTGAAAAAAGCGGAAACAAATCAATAGCGGTAATTGCAAACTCAAAAAACGCAAACACCTGCAATGCCGACGGCATAGAAAAAGCAGATATGATGTGCAAATTGCTTGCGAAAGAGCTTAATGTTCCACAAGAGCAAATAGTTGTTGCATCAACAGGTGTAATAGGTCAGGTGCTACCGATTGAGCCTATCAAGGAAGGTATACCGGAGCTTGTTAAAGGCCTTGACTACAACAAAAACGAGGAAGCCGCCACAGCAATTATGACAACCGATACGGTAAAAAAAGAATATGCCGTACAGTTTGAAATTGACGGCAAGATATGCACAATCGGCGGAATGGCAAAGGGTTCGGGTATGATTCATCCAAATATGGCAACTACCCTAAACTTTATTACATCAGACTGTGCGATATCCTCAAAACTATTGCAGGAGGCATTATCGGAAATAGTTAAGGTTACGTACAACTGTCTTTCTATTGACGGTGATACGTCAACAAACGATATGGTTGTTTTAATGGCTAACGGTATGGCTGAAAACAAGGAAATAACTGATAATACAGAAGAATTTGAAATATTCAAATCAGCCTTGTACGAGGTTATGGCTAACCTTACAAGAATGCTTGCAAAGGACGGCGAGGGTGCTACAAAGCTTATTGAGTGTATTACATCGGGTGCAAAGGATAAGGACACGGCAATTACCGTTGCAAAAAGCGTTGTATGCTCTTCCCTTTTCAAGGCGGCAGTTTTCGGTGAGGATGCAAATTGGGGACGTATTCTTTGTGCAATCGGCTATGCAAACGCAGACTTTGATATTAACAAGGTTGATGTTGATATAAAGAGCGAAAACGGAATTGTCAATGTTTGCTCAAACGGTGCAGGCGTTGAATTCAGCGAAGAAAAAGCCGCAAAGGTTTTAGAGGCTGATGAAATATTTGTCCTTATAAACCTTAACGACGGCAACGATGAAGCTACAGCTTGGGGCTGTGACCTTACATACGATTATGTAAAAATTAACGGAGACTACCGCACCTGATATACGGAGGTAAATATGAATCAGCAAATTGATAACGAAAGCAAGGCACACATTCTTGCAGAAGCCTTGCCTCACATTCAAAAGTACAGAAAAAAAATTATAGTTGTTAAATACGGCGGAAATGCAATGATTAACGATGAACTCAAGGAAGCCGTAATGAACGACCTTGTTCTTCTTACAACAGTAGGTATTCAGGTTGTATTGGTGCATGGTGGAGGCCCTGCAATCAACAAAACCCTTGATAAAATCGGTGTTGAAAGCAAGTTTGTTGACGGACTGCGAGTTACCGACAAGGAGACTGTTGATGTTGTTCAAATGGTGCTTGCAGGCAAGGTTAACAAGGATTTGGTTTGTCAAATCGGTAACCTTGGCGGTCACGCAATCGGGTTGTCCGGAATGGACGGAAATATGATAAAATGTAAGCCACTTGATGACGAACACGGCTTTGTCGGAGAAATTGTTGAAACCAATATGGATGTTATCAAGGAGGTTTTGGCTAACAGCTTTATTCCCGTTGTTTCCACAATAGGATACGACGAGCAGGGCAACTGCTACAACATTAATGCCGACACGGTTGCCGCACAGATAGCGGGTGACCTAAAGGCAGAGGCTCTTATCTCAATGACGGATATTGTTGGCCTTTTAAGAGATGTAAATGATGAAAGTACAAAAATTCAAAAGGTATTTATATCAGATATTCCTGCGCTTATTGCCGACGGAATAATTAAGGGCGGTATGATACCTAAAATTGATTCTATGACTCAGGCAATAAGAAACGGATGCACAAAAGCATTCATTATCGACGGCAGAGTTCCGCACTCAATTTTGATGGAATTGCTCACCGACGAGGGCTTGGGTACAATGTTTAAGGGCAGGTAGAAATATGAACACTAAAGAGCTTGACAGTAAATATATAGCCCACTCTTACGGCAGATTTGATGTTTGTCTGTCTAAAGGAAAGGGCTCAACTCTTTTTGATGAGGACGGAAAAAAATATATAGATTTCGGCTCCGGAATCGGCGTTACTGCATTCGGAATATGCGATGACGAATGGATCAAAGCGGTTGAACAACAGCTTAAAAAGGTTCAACACACAAGCAATCTTTACTATACCGAGCCTTGTTCCGTGCTTGCAAAAATGCTTTGTGAAAAAGCTGAAATGAGTAACGTTTTCTTTTGTAATTCCGGTGCAGAGGCAAATGAGGGTGCAATTAAATTTGCAAGAAAATACAGCTTTGACAAATACGGTGATGGACGTTCAACGATAATTACTCTTGTTGATTCTTTCCACGGCAGAACAATTACAACGCTTGCCGCAACAGGACAGGAATGCTTCCACACAACCTTTGGTCCGTTTACGGATGGATTTAAGTACTGCCCCGCAAATGACATTGAGGCACTGAATAATATGATTACCGATGATGTTTGCGCAATTATGTTTGAATGTATTCAGGGTGAGGGCGGTGTAAACAATCTTACAGCTGAATTTGTAAAAGCTATTGAAGACATTGCAAATAAAAATGACATCCTTATGATCGTTGACGAGGTGCAAACAGGCAACGGCAGAACAGGAGAGTATTTTGCATTTCAAAATTTCGGTATATCGCCCGATATTGTTTCAACTGCAAAGGGACTTGCAGGTGGATTGCCAATGGGTGCCGTCATCTTTGGGGATAAGCTAAAGGATACTGTTGAGCCCGGAACTCACGGCTCAACATTTGGAGGAAACCCCATTGCAGCGGCAGGAGCAATCAGTATTGTAAGCAGAATTGATGAAACACTTTTGAACGAGGTTAAGGAAAAAAGCAAGTATATCATTAACGAGTTAAAGGGATTAAATAACGTTAAAGATATTTCCGGTATGGGATTAATGCTTGGAATACTTACAACAAAGGATGCAGGAGAGATTGCAAAGGAATGTCTTGCAAAAGGACTCTTGGTGCTTACAGCACACAAAAACAAGGTTAGGCTTTTACCTGCCTTGAACATTTCTTACGATGAAATAAACGAAGGATTAAAAATACTCAGGGAGGTAATTGAAAAATGAAGCATTTACTAAAGCTACAGGATTTGGACAAGGAGGAAATCCTTGACATACTCAACCTTGCAGATCAGCTTAAATACGAAAACCACAACGGAATTGAGCATCACATTCTCAAGGGTAAAACTCTTGGTATGATTTTTCAAAAAAGCTCGACACGTACAAGAGTAAGCTTTGAAACAGGTATGTATCAGCTTGGCGGACAGGCGCTTTTCCTTTCCAACAGAGATTTGCAAATCGGCAGAGGTGAGCCTGTGCAGGACACTGCAAGGGTTTTGTCACGCTATCTTGACGGCATTATGATCAGAACCTTTGAGCAAAAAGAGGTTGAAGATTTGGCAGAGTACGGCTCAATTCCAATCATCAACGGTCTTACAGACTACTGTCATCCATGTCAGGTGCTTGCCGACCTTATGACAATAAGAGAATACAAAAAGAGCTTTGACGGCTTAAAGTTTTGCTTCATCGGTGACGGAAACAATATGGCAAACAGCCTGATTGTCGGTGCTATCACTATGGGTATGGAATGTGCAATCGCCTGCCCTGGCGAATATAAGCCCGATGCAAAAATTATGGAATGGGCAAATGCAAACGGTAAATTCACCTGCTCATCAAATATTTTGGAATGTGCAAAGGACGCAGATATTCTTTACACAGATGTTTGGGCATCAATGGGTCAGGAAGAGGAAAAGGCACAACGAGAAAAGGTATTTAAGGATTACCAAATTAATGATGCCGTTATGGATGCTGCAAAGGATAATGCCATGGTTCTTCATTGTCTTCCTGCTCACAGAGAGGAAGAAATTACCGCAAAGGTTTTTGAGGCACATGCAAACGAAATTTTTGATGAGGCAGAAAACAGATTACATGCTCAAAAGGCTGTTTTAGTAAAGCTTTTACAGGACTGATACTATGAACAATGAAGTATACATTTGTCTTGAAAACGGACAAAAATATAAAGGCTATCGCTTCGGTGCAACCGGAGATGTAATAGGCGAGCTTGTATTTACAACAGGTATGGGCGGTTATATCGAAACCTTAACCGACCCAAGCTATTACGGTCAGATTGTAATACAAACCTTTCCTCTTATCGGAAATTACGGAGTTATTAGCGAAGATTTCGAAAGCAAAAAAAGCTTTGTCAGTGCATATGTTGTGCGTGAAAAATGCGACAATCCGTCAAATTTCAGATGTGAAAAATCGCTTGAAAAATATCTGTCGGATAATAACATTGTAGGTGTATACGGTGTTGATGTCAGAGAAATAACAAAAACTATTCGCGAAGCAGGTGTTATGAACGCAATCATCACCTCAAATCCCGACAAAGCCGATATGCAGGCTGTCAGAGATTATAAAATTACCGATGCAGTTAAGGCAGTATCAACTCAAAAGGCAGAGCTTTATCCAAGCGATAATCACAGGCACAATGTTGTACTTATGGACTTTGGTGCAAAAAAGAATATCATTAGAGAGCTAAACAGGCGCGGATGTAATGTTGCTGTTATGCCGTATGACACAAAGGCCGATGATATTCTAAAGCTCGGAGTTGACGGAATTATGCTTTCTAACGGTCCCGGAGATCCTGCCGACAATCCGCTGATTGTTGAGGAAATAAAAAAGCTAATCGGCAAGGTGCCTATTTTCGGTATATGTCTTGGTCATCAGCTTTTGGCCCTCGCCATGGGCGGAGAAACAACAAAGCTTAAATACGGTCACAGAGGAGTAAATCAACCTGTAAAATCTATTGAACAAGGCAGAACATATATTTCCTCTCAAAACCACGGATACGCTGTTTTGAATGAAAGTATAGAAGAATGCGGAGGAGTTGTCAGCTACATAAACGCAAACGACTTAACCTGCGAGGGAGTTGACTATCCGGGCAAAAAAGCTTTTTCAGTTCAATTTCATCCCGAAGCCTGCTCCGGACCGAAGGATACGGAATTTATTTTTAACAAATTTATTAGTATGATGGAAGGTAACGACTGATGCCTCTGAATAAAGACATAAAAAAGGTTCTTGTTATCGGCTCAGGTCCGATTGTAATTGGACAGGCAGCCGAATTTGACTATGCGGGTGCACAGGCATGCAGAGTGCTTAAGGATGAGGGCATAGAGGTTGTGCTTGTCAATTCAAATCCTGCAACAATTATGACCGACAAGGCGCTTGCCGACCATATTTATCTTGAACCTTTAACCGAAGATACATTAAAAAGAATAATTGAAAAAGAAAGGCCGGATTCCATTCTGTGCGGTCTTGGCGGTCAAACAGGTCTAACACTCGGAATGCAGCTTGCCAAGGACGGCTATCTTGACAAAATGGGAGTAAAGCTTTTAGGCACAAACGCCGAAGCAATCGACAAGGCAGAAGACCGTCAAATGTTTAGGGACACAATGGTTAAGCTCAATCAGCCCGTTGTACCGTCTGACATTGCAAATGATTTGGAAACTGCCCAAGCGATTGCGGAAAAAATCGGTTATCCTGTTATTATACGTCCTGCCTTTACCCTTGGCGGTGCAGGCGGTGGAGTAGCAAACAACATTAACGAGCTAAATGTTATTGCCAAAAACGGACTGATGCTCTCCCCTATCACACAGGTTTTGGTAGAAAAGTACATTGCAGGCTGGAAGGAAATCGAGTTTGAGGTTATGCGAGATCATATCGGCAATGTTATTGCCGTTTGTTCTATGGAAAACTTTGATCCGGTTGGTGTTCATACAGGCGACAGTATAGTTATTGCTCCTGCAGTAACCCTTTCTGACAAGGAATATCAAATGCTCCGCTCTGCTTCACTTGATATTATAAGCGAGCTTAAAATTGAAGGCGGATGCAACTGTCAGTTTGCATTGAATCCCGAAACCTTTGAATACAGCGTAATTGAGGTTAACCCGAGAGTATCACGTTCATCAGCTCTCGCTTCAAAGGCAACGGGCTATCCTATCGCAAAGGTTACAACAAAGATAGCACTCGGCTACACCTTGGATGAAATAAAAAATGATGTAACGGGAAAGACGTGTGCTTGCTTTGAACCAACGCTTGACTATGTTGTTGTTAAGCTGCCGAAATGGCCTTTCGACAAGTTTGTTCAGGCTTCAAGAAAGCTTGGAACTCAGATGAAGGCAACCGGCGAGGTTATGAGCATTGCACCGTCATTTGAAATGGCAATTATGAAGGCTGTCAGAGGAGCCGAGATTTCTCTTGACACTCTCAACAACAAGGCTCTTAATAATGTTGACATTACGCAAAAGCTTTACGATCAGGATGATTTAAGGCTTTTTACGGTTTTCAAGGCATTAAAAGACGGAATCAGTGTTGATAAAATTCACTCAATTACAATGATAGACGAGTGGTTTTTGTACAAGCTGAAGAATCTTGCCGATTACGAAAAAGCAATTGAAAACAAGGCAATCTCAAAAGATGAATACATTAAGGGAAAGCAGCTCGGCTATACAGATGAAGCACTTGAAAGAATAAGCGGCGGATCATTGGCATTTCATAAGGATTGTGTTTACAAAATGGTTGACACCTGCGCCGGAGAATTTGAAGCCGAAACACCGTATTTTTATTCAACCTACGACGAACATTGCGAAAGCAGAGCTCTTCCTAAAAACAACAAAGAAAAAATTATTGTTCTTGGCTCCGGTCCGATAAGAATCGGTCAGGGCATAGAATTTGACTACTCATCAGTTCATTGTGTTTGGACTCTTAAAGCTCTTGGCTATGAGGTTATTCTTGTAAATAACAACCCCGAAACCGTTTCAACAGACTTTGACACGGGTGACAGACTTTACTTTGAACCTCTTTGTCAAGAGGATGTAATGAACATCATCAAGGCTGAAAATCCTATCGGAGTTGTTGTTGCCTTTGGAGGACAAACCGCAATTAAGCTTACAAAATTTCTTGACGAGAACGGAATAAAAATTCTCGGTACATCTGCAGAGTCAATAGATATTGCAGAGGACAGAGAAAGATTTGATGAGTTGCTTGAATCCTTTGGTATTTCAAGGCCAAAGGGCGAATCTGTTATGACTATTGATGAGGCAAAGAATGTTGCACACAGGCTTGAATATCCTGTTTTGCTTCGTCCGTCATATGTTATCGGCGGTCAAAATATGACTATTGCATATACCGACGATGACGTTGAACAGTATATGAGGCTTATCCTTAAGCAAGGGATAGAAAATCCTGTACTTGTTGACAAATATATGATGGGTACAGAGCTTGAGGTTGACTGCATAAGCGACGGCAAGGACGTGCTTATTCCGGGCATTATGGAGCATATTGAAAGAGCCGGTGTACATTCCGGTGACTCAATAGCCGTTTATCCCCCTTACAACCTAAATGACAGAATGCTTGAGAGGATTTGCGAGGTCTCTGAAAAGCTTGCTTTATCATTAAAAACACAAGGACTTGTGAATATACAGTATCTTATTTACCAAAATGAGCTGTATGTAATTGAGGTTAATCCGAGAGCATCGAGAACAATACCATACATAAGCAAGGTAACAGGCGTTCCTATGGTAGAGCTTGCAACAAAGATTATGGTAGGCTCTCCGCTTAAAGAGCTTGGCTATGGCACAGGCTTGTACAAGACACCGCCTTATTTTGCAGTTAAGGTTCCTGTATTCAGCTTTGAAAAGCTTAATGATGTTAACTCTCAGCTCGGTCCCGAAATGAAATCTACCGGCGAGGTACTCGGCATTGGTAAAAACCTAAATGAAGCGTTGTTCAAGGGACTTGTAAGTGCCGGCTTTAAGGTAAATGCTCACAAGGAAAGCAAAGGTGTATTCATCACTGTTACAAAGCAGGACAGATACGAAATCGTTAACCTTGCAAAAAAGCTTGATGACCTTGGAGCAAAAATATACGCAACTCCTGAAACCGCAAATGAGATTAAAACACTTGGCATTGATGTTGAAACGGTAAACAAGCTTCGTGACGATAACTCAATAATGGAGCTTATTGAATCAGGTAAAATTGACTATATTATCTATACGGGAAAGTCTGACAAAAAGTCAATAAACGATTACATCAGGCTTCACAACAGAGCAAATCAGCTTGGTATTGCAACACTGACATCACTTGATACAGCAAATGCGTTGGCAGATATTATTGCGTCAAAGTATAACCAAAACAACACCGAGCTTGTAGACATCAACAATATGCGCAAGGACAAGGGTATTTTGAAATTTTCAAAAATGCAAGGCACAGGTGACGACTACATTTTCTTTAACAATCAATGCGGAATTATCACCTGCCCCGAAAGCTTTTCTATTGAATTTTGCGACAGACACTATTCAATAGGTGCAAGCGGTATTGTTTTAATCGAGAGCAGCGAAATTGCCGATGCAAAAATGAGAATTTTTAACCTTGACGGCAGTGAGGGAAATATGGCAGGAAACTGCATAAGGTGTGTTGCAAAATATCTTTTCGATAACGATATGGTCAAAAAAGAAAAGATGAGCATAGAAACCAATGCGGGAATAAAGCACCTAAAGGTGTTTACACGAGATTCGAAGGTTACATCTGCGGCAGTTCAAATGGGTAAGGCAGAGCTATCCCCTGCTAAAATTCCGGTAAATCTTGACGGAGATAAAATAATTAATAAAACGGTTAATATAGCAGATAGCGAATACAATATAACCTGTGTTTCTGTTGGAAATCCACACGCAGTAGTTTTTGTTGAAAATGTTGACAAAATTGACATTCACACTGTCGGACCTAAATTTGAAAATGCTGATATTTTCCCCGAACGAGTTAATACCGAATTTGTAAGGGTTATTAACAGCAAAACAATTAAAATGCGAGTTTGGGAAAGAGGAAACGGCGAAACCATGGCTTGTGGCACAGGCGCCTGTGCCGCAGTTGTTGCCGCAGTTGAAAACGGGTATTGCAACAAGGGTGAAGACATCACCGTAAAGGTTAGAGGCGGTGACCTAACCGTAAACTACACCGATATGGGAATAACTCTCACAGGAGATTGCAACCTTGTATACAAGGGCGAAATTGAATACTAAACTAAAAGAGCTTTGCAGCAAATACTGTAAAGCTCTTAGTTATTAATCAATATATCTTATTTTACCCAATAATCAAGTGTTAAGCATTTTGAGGAGTTAAATGTTCTTAAATCTATATTTGTAGGTACAATAGATCCATCAACAAGTGAATTGTATACCTTTGCATAGCCCTCGTTATAGTTTTCATCCTTAACATCGTTTCCTTCGGAATCCTTATACAGTTCGACTGTGCTCATTCCGACAACATACAGGCAACCGTTAGCACAGTTGCCGACATATTCTGTTGCACCCTTATAATCGGAAAGAGCGTTAACAATTGCAACGCGATAATCGTTTACAACACTTGAAAGGCAGTTGCCCATATCACTTTGGTCGTATCCATAACCAAAGGCGTAAACCTGATGGCTTATTTTCCATGTTGCTGTAAATACTGAATCAGCCTGTGAATTACCGCCAACGAAAACCACCTGAACTCCGTCGTCATACATCTTTTCTGCTATGGATGAATATCTGTCAATCATTTCGAAATCGGTAATATAGCAATATTCGTTTTTCATTGCAATACCTGTTGAAAGACCTTGATTGTCAACATTCTCCCACTTATAAAACATATATCCGTCCTGCGGTGCATCAGCAACAACCTGAACATAATCACCGTTGATATACGAGCCGGAGCCTGTTCCGTTTTCTACCACAACATCAAAAGTAGGAGCCTCGGATCTAACATATACAGGTGTGAGTGTAATATCCTTATCGGTTACGGTAACATTGGTTGAAGAGGTATTTACATCTTCAACTGCATTTTCGTCATCACATTCCCAATGGTCAAATACCATTGAGCTAACAGCCGGAGGAGCAGAAATCCAAGTGGTTGAATTTTCCTCTACATTATATGTATCTTTATCGCCAACCGCAATTTTAACTGTTTTTACATCCTTCCAAACAGCTGTAATAGTACAATCGCAATCACCTACAAGAAGATTCATCGTTGATTTTTTATCGGAACTGATATTTACCTTTTTATCCTTAACACCTTCGGTATCGCTTTTAACCTCCCAATGATCAAAGGCTTTGCCCTCGGGAGCAGGATTAGCAGTTACGGTAACATTTTCACCCTCTGTATAAACGCCTGAACCTATACCGTTAACAACATTAACCTTAAAGGTTTGCTCCTTGCAATCCTCTACCTTTTGGTATACGGGACGGATAGTAAAGGAATAATCATAATTCAAATCCTGCGCGTCATAATTTGCGTAATCACAAATAACAGGAGTGCCAAGCTCATCTGCAGCATATGCGGCACCCTGAACAAAGCCAGCACCGTAATCAGCAGAGCTTTCATCACTTACAGAGCCAAGATAACCGATTTTGTTATTACCCTTTACAACAGAGGTATAGCCCGCAAGAAAACCGGCCTGCATATTATCAAAGGTAATTGTCATAACATTTTCCTGCGGTGCATCAAGCTTTGCATCAACAAGCAAAAAGTTTACATCACTGTATGCAGGAGCAAGCTCTGAAACAGCTGTTGCCATTTTTTCACCCTGCATTACAATATACTGAGCTTTGCCATCCTTGGCAAGCTTTACATACTTTTCAACCTCTTGTGTTGAAATATCACCGTTTTCATCAATTGAAGGTTGATAATAACGACAGTTCATTCCGGCAGAGCCTGCATATTCTGTTACACCGTTCCAGGCATTTTGGTTATATGCCCCATCGCTGACAGTACCGCCATCGGTGATGAACACCAACTCAAAATTTTTACCATTGTTTTTTGAACAGCCGACAAGAGCAATACTGCCGCATACGGCAAGAACTAAAACAAGAAATACAGATAACAGTTTTTTCATAAATGTTCCCTTTACCTTTCAGTAAATATATAACAAAAATATAATAGCAAATTTAACTGAAATATGCAATAGATAATGTACAAAATAATTTGATTTATGTTATACAATAATGTATAATTACTCCAGAGGTGGTACTATGCAAAGCAAACAAATTATTTATATAAGAACCATTACAGACTTTGAACCCGAAATTGCAATAGTATTAGGCTCCGGCTTAGGCAACTTTGCAAACGAATTAAAAATTGAAGCCGTTATTGATTATAAGGATATTCCCGATATGCCTGTATCAACGGCTCCATCGCACAAGGGCAGGCTTGTTTTTGGTTATTTAGGTGAAAAGAAAATAGTAATTATGCAAGGCAGAGTACATTTATATGAAGGCTATACTCCGCAGCAAACAGCCCTGCCGATACGAATATTAAAGGATTTAGGTGTTAGTACATTAATCCTTACAAATGCCGCGGGAGGAATTAACAAAAATCTTAATGTAGGAGATTTTATGCTAATCAAGGACCATATTTCCTGCTTTATTGACAGTCCTTTAATCGGAAAAAACGATGAAGAATACGGATGCAGATTTCCCGATATGAGCAATGTGTATGATAGGGATTTAAGAAAGTCCATCAAAAAAATTGCTTACGAAAATAACATTTGCCTTAATGAAGGTGTTTATGTTCAACTTAAAGGGCCTCAATTTGAAACACCGAGCGAAATAAAGATGCTTTCTGCACTCGGTGCCGACGCAGTTGGAATGAGCACGGTTGCAGAGGCAATCACAGCCGTTCATTGCTCAATGAAGGTTTGTGCAATAAGTATGATATCAAATATGGCATGCGGAATATACGATACTCCCCTGTCAAGTGACGACGTAACACAGGCAACATCAAAATGTGCTCCTACATTCAGCAAGCTGATTAACGAAATAGTAAAGGCAATATAATATGAAAAATATTGAATACAGGGACGGCAAGCTGTATTTGCTTGATCAAACAGCCTTGCCAAACAGAATTGAATACATTAATCCCAAAACAAAAGAGGATTACTATTATGCAATAAAATCCTTACAGGTTCGTGGTGCTCCTGCAATAGGAATTTTTGCCGCATATGCAATGGCATTGCTTGATGATGATAAATACGAGTTGAAAGAATACTTAGATTCTTCAAGGCCCACCGCAGTTAATCTTTCCTGGGCAACATCAAGAATGTTAAAGGCATATGAAGGCGGAAAAAGCTTGATAGACGAAGCCATTGCAATACACAACGAGGATATTGCAATGTGCAAAAAAATCAGCGAATACGGCTTATCCTTGCTCAACGATGGTGACGGGGTACTTACCCACTGCAATGCAGGTGCGCTTGCCACAAGCGAATACGGAACCGGGCTCGGCCCTCTGCTTCTCGGCAAGGAAAGAGGATATACCTTCCATGCCTACACCGATGAAACAAGGCCTCTTTTGCAGGGTGCAAGGCTGACATCTTTTGAGCTTGAAAGGGCCGGAATAGATGTAACCCTTATATGTGATAATATGGCAAGCCTTGTGATGAAGCAGGGCAAGATAAATGCAGTTTTGGTAGGCGCGGACAGAATTGCCGCAAACGGCGACATTGCCAATAAAATAGGAACATCGGGTGTTGCTATTTTGGCAAAGCACTACAACATACCCTTTTATGTTCTTGGTCCTTATTCAACAATTGATTATAATTGCCCTACAGGTGACGACATTGTAATCGAAGAACGTGACCCAAGCGAAATTAAAGAAATGTGGTACAAGGAGCCAATGGCACTTGAAGAAACAAAATGCTATAATCCGGCATTTGATGTTACGGATAATGAGCTGATAACGGCCATTATTACCGACAGAGGTATCATAAGAAAGCCTTACAAGGAAAACTTACAAAGGATACGGTATAATGATTAAGTTTACAAACTGTTTAGTGTTAGATAAGGATTTTAATATTACAAAGCAGGATGTTTTTGTCGACGGTGACAGCATTGTCGCAATAGGAGATTGTGACAAAACGGCAGACACGGTTTATGACCTTAACGGCAATCTGCTTATGCCGTCATTCAAAAATGCTCATACACATTCTGCTATGACCTTCGGTCGTTCATTTGCCGATGATTTGCCTTTACAGGCCTGGCTTTACGACAAAATCTTTCCGCTTGAGGCAAAGCTTACACCACAGGATATATACGATTTGTCATCTCTTGCATTTTTGGAATACCTGACAAGCGGTACTACAGCCTGCTTTGATATGTATTATTATCCCGAGATGATGGCAAAGGCAAGTGTAGACATTGGCTTTAGAACTGTTATGACAAGCGGGCTTAACAACTTTAAGGAAAGTATTGATGCCGTTGAAGGTTACTATCAAAAGTTCAACAACTACCACCCTCTAATCAGCTACAAGCTTGGTTTTCATGCAGAATACACAACAAACAAGGAATTAATTAAAGGTATTGCTGACTTGGCTGAAAAATACAAGGCACCTGTGTTTGTTCACGCAAGCGAAACAAAAGCAGAGGTTGAGGATTGCATCGGCAGAAACGGTATGACACCTACACAATTCCTTGACAGCCTTGGTGTTTTTAATTACGGTGGCGGTGCCTATCACAGTGTATGGCTTGATGATAATGATATAGAAATATACAAAAAGCGGAGCATTTGGGCAATTATAAATGCCTGCTCAAATGCAAAGCTTGCATCGGGTATTGCTCCTGTTTCAAGACTTATTGATGAGGGCATAGGCATTGCAGTCGGTACAGACGGTGCAAGCAGTAACAATGCACTTGATATGTTCAGAGAAATGTATATGATTTCCGCAACACAAAAGCTAAAGGACAATGATGCCGCATCAACTGACGCAAATTCAATACTTAAGGCGGCTACAATAGGCTCTGCAAAATGTATGGGGCTTGACGACTGTGATGTTATAGATGTAGGCAAAAAGGCAGACCTTATTGTAATTGATATGCACCGACCGAGTATGCAACCGATAAACAACATTAGCAAAAACCTCGTATACAGCGGCAGTAAGGATGTTGTAAAAATGACAATGGTAAACGGAAAAATCCTTTACAGCAACGGTGAGTTTATCGGCATAGACACAGAAAAAATTTACGCAAATTGTCAAGCAGTAATTGACAGAATAAGATAAATAAAAAATGAGCACATTTATATAAGTGTGCTCATAATTTTTATGTTTTTTCCAACATCGTTTGGGGAATGTGCATCGGAGCCTAAAACTGTTGTTACTCCGCTTTCGCTTACAGCAGAAATAAAATCATTGTCCATACATTTTATCTGTGAACCATTTAGTTCAACTGCCATATTATGCTTTTTTGCATTGAGGCACATTTTAAGATATAAGGACTTCAGATCGAAGCTTGGAGTAAAGCCATGGCATTTTATAAGATAAGGATGAGCAACTGCGTCAAAAATATTCGATTCTATAAGCGAATTGTTAAGCTCATAATAGCGATTAAAAAGATAATCAACATCCTTGTTTTTCCATTGATACTTTCGCTGATTAAAGGTCCAATTATCTATCCAATGAACAGAACCTAAAACATAATCGAGATTACATTCATCAACCAACTGCCTTATTAAATCACTGTACTGTTCAAACCAGCAAACCTCCAAGCCAAAGTTAATTTTTACAGGATACTCCCCTGCCTTTATTTCGCTGACAAGCCTAAGGTATTCATCAAGTGAATGTGCGTTGAGGACTTTATTTGTAACCCAACGTTGTTGGTACAAATTGTAATTTTTCGCCTCTTCAAAGGTAGGTAAAAACTCCTTGATTCTAATAGAATGCTCAAGAAGATTTATTTCATCTATGCCCATTTGAACAGCCTTATCAACAAATTGCTCAATCCATTTTTTACTGTACTCTCCACGTTCAATGTGGATGTGCATATCCTTTAGCATATCTTCACCCCTATATTCACCTATTATATATCAACACGACATTGTATACAATATTAATCATAAATATTAATCCTCAGCATCACATTGATAGGTACCTGCCTATTCCCATTTACAAATTTAAAGGATGCATTGACAAATAGTTCTTTTAGTGTTAGTATGTATTCAATATTCGAAAGGAAATAACGATATGTTCACACCTAATTTTGAACTTAACAGAGATATGAAATCTATGCACAGAGCGTATAGATTTGCTTTGCTATGTTCATTTTCGGTGTAGATATTATCATATCATTGCTACAAGCCCGTTGATGAGCATATCATCAGCGGGTTAATTTTTGTTTAAGGAGGAGTTAAAATGTTAAATCACAAAGGAACACAAACAATTTATACCGAAAGGCTAATTCTTCGAAAGATAAGAGAAGACGATTATAAGGATATGTACCGATACACAACAAAGGAAGAAGTAGCAAAATATGTTACTTGGTCAGTTCATAAAAGTATTGAGGACACAAAGGCTATTTGTAAAATGTGGGCAGATGAATATAAAAACGGGGATAAATATCATTGGGCTATCGTCTATAATAACAGAGTTATCGGTAATATAGAGATAGTAAAAATTATTGATACAACTGCAATGATAGGTTGGCAAATTGACAGCGAATATTGGAATAAAGGAATAATGACCGAGGCTGCAACGGCGATTAGAGATTATATGTTTTCTCAAATCGGTATTGAAGTGTTAGAGGCTGAATACGCACAAGAAAATATCGGCTCCGGCAGAGTAATGCAGAAAATAGGAATGACAGAAATACCAACCGAAAAATCCAAAACTTATCAGGTTAGAGGTTTAACAGAGGTCGATGGCATACCAATAATTTGCTATAAACTAACTAAAGAAGAATGGGAGAGACTATGACAGATTATATTATCGAAAAATTACGATTAGAGGAATACGATAAAAGTAATAATGTATGGGATATGAAAAGCTGTCCTTTTACCCAACAATTCAAGGAGCAAATTGCTTGCGGTAATCGTGAATCTTACTTAATGAAGCATAACGATAAATATATTGCAAGCTGTGATTTAGTAACTGATTATGAAGAATATACTGAAAAAGATGTTAAAATATATCTATCAAGGCTTATAGTGAAAAAAGAGTATAGAAACAAAGGTATAGGGCAAGGGCTACTAAAATATATGATTAATCTCTGTAAAGAAAAAGGATATAAACAGATTACAGTTGGTATTGATACTGACAATAGTAATGCATTACATATTTACAAAAAATTCGGCTTTGAAATTTATGAAACAGCAATTGATGAATATGGCGAGTATTATAAAATGATATTAACACTTTACAAATTGCAATAACAGGAGGTATTGAAATGTATAAAGAACCAATATTAGAAACAGAAAGATTGATATTAAGACCTATTACACTTGATGACGCTGAGGCTTGTTTCTCTTGGAACAGTGATGAACGGGTAACAAAATTTATGTCCTATCCCACATTAACGGATATAAGCCAAACGATTGATTGGATAAAGTCAACACTTGTTGATGAAAAGGAATGGAATTGGGCATTTGTTTTGAAAGAGGAAAACAAGGTTATAGGCACAGGAGGTATCGGTCCGAGTGATAAAATGGAAGGATATTGGGGTATGGGATATAATCTGCACTATGATTATTGGCACAAGGGCTATTGCACCGAAGCAATGAAAGCAATAATTGACTTTGTTCACAGGGAATTAGATGTAAATAAAATCTGTTCAAACCACGCAGTAGATAACCCACGCTCAGGCAAGGTTATGGAAAAGTGCGGGCTGAAATTTCAACACTACGGTGAATATTCAAAAACAGACGGCAGTCAAACCTTCAAGGCAAAATTTTATACATTGGAGCTTTAACAATGGGAAAAATTGTAGCAATAGGTGGCGGAGAAAACGGACACCACAACACTAAATACGAAACTGCACCATTTGATAAGGAAATAATTAGGCTTACAGGCAAACAAAAACCAAGCTTTTTGTTTATAGGCTTGGCTAATAATTATCCTGATTATTATTTTGAGGTAATGGATGGAATTTATAACGGTGTGTATGGATGCACGACAGATTACCTGCGATATGAAGAAATCAGGAATAAAGAGATAACAAGCAGCAAAATCAAAAAGGCTGATATAATCTATGTCGGTGGTGGTAATACATACAAGCTGATGAGATTATTCAAAATGTATGGTATTGATGAAATGCTTATTGAGGCTTATAACGAGGATAAGGTTTTGTGTGGAGTTAGTGCCGGAGGTATTTGCTGGTGCGATTACGGTAATTCCGATTCAAGAGCAATTTCGTCAAATTCAAGTCAAATAATCAGAGTATCAGGACTTGGATTAATTAATGTTTTGTTTGCACCGCATATAGTAAAAGAACCTAACAGAATTGAATCTGTTAAGCAAATGATGAAACGAACATATAAAATACCTGCTGTTCAGCTTGATAATGCAGCATTAGAGGTTGTTGATAATCAGTACAGAATATTGACTATTGATGAAAATTCGGTTGCAGAAAAATGCTATTGGAAGAATGGTAAATATATCACCCAAAACATAATTAGTGACAAGTTTAGAAGCATTGAAGAATTATATGAAAGGAATTAAAAATGAATACTGAAAACACTAATTGGCATCAAAGTGTAACAGGAGTTTTGATTAGCGACAACAAAGTACTACTTGCAAGGCATACATACGGTGCAGGTAAAAATCTTTTGATTGTTCCCGGTGGATATTTGAACTATAACGAAACACCGCAAGAAGCTGTCGTAAGAGAATACAAGGAAGAAACAGGGATTACTGTTGAACCAAAAGACATTATTGCTATAAGGTTCAATTTCAAGGATTGGTATGTTGCCTTTTCTCTTGATTATGTTAGTGGAGAGGCTACATCTGATAATGATGAAAACAGCGAGGTCGTTTGGTTAGATATTTACGAAGCACTTTCAAGGGATGATGTGCCGGACCTTACAAAAAAGCTAATTGAGTCTGCAATAAATAATAACAATGCACTTACTAAAACAGATTATTTCAGCCGAGAGCAACACGGAACATATAGTTTGTATGCAAAATAAGGTTGCATAGCCATTTGCAAGTTGGTTGAATGGCAAAAGAAAAAGACGGTTGAGAAACCGTCTTTTTTGGAGCTGATAACCGGATTTGAACCGGTGACCTCATCCTTACCAAGGATGCACTCTACCACCTGAGCTATATCAGCAAAAAATATAAGGTAAGCAAAAACTTACCAAAATAAAATGGCGACCCGGAACGGGCTCGAACCGTCGACCTCCAGCGTGACAGGCTGGCGTTCTAACCAACTGAACTACCGGGCCATTTATATCTGCCTATGTATAATAACAGAATAGGCAGACAATGTCAATATTTTTTTGATAATTTTTGAATATTACAAAGCCATGGTTTCGCAATAAAGGCAACGGTATGTTCCCTTATTATCCGTAAGCTTAAAGATATGGTCAATATCCTCATTATTGCAGATACAACGAGGATTTGGGCACCTTACAATATTCTTTATCTGCTTTGGCATATCAAGCTTTTTCTTGTCAATTCTTTGGCTGTTTTTAATAACATTTACTGTTGCATTGGGTGCGACGAATGAAATAATATCCATATCCAAATCTACAAGCTTATTAATCTTGATAATATCCTTAACAGTATTCTTTTTGGATTTTGCATTTGTAATAATTGCCACCTGGCAATCGAGCTTATCAAGAGAAAGATAATTATAGATTGCCATACCCTTGCCTGCAGGAATATGGTCAATTACATATCCGTTTTCAATAGAATCAATATTCAAGATTGCCACCCCATTTCAACAAGGTCATAATAAGCGCCATACGAATATATTTACCGTTGAGCGCCTGTTCAAAATACTTTGCTCTCGGGTCGTCATCAACATCGGTTGAAATTTCATTAACCCTCGGAAGCGGATGCATAATGGTTAAGTCCTTTTTTGCATTATCAAGCTTTTGTAAATCAAGAATAAAAGCGTCCTTGTGCTTTAAGTATTCTTCTTCAGAGAAAAATCTTTCTCTTTGTATTCTTGTCATATAAAGGACATCCAAGGTTGGCATTACATCCTCTAAATCCTCAACAAGTATATACTCTGCACCGCTCGGCTCAAGAACGTCGGAAATAATGTAATCAGGAACCTGGAGCTCCTTTGGTGCAATAAGAACAAACTTGACATTCTTATATCTGCACATTGCTTTTATTAACGAATGTACTGTTCTGCCGAATTTCAAATCACCGCACAAGCCGATTGATATATCTCCAAGCTTGCCTTTTTCTCTGTATATCGTTAAAAGGTCGGTCAGGGTTTGAGTTGGATGAGCGTGACCGCCATCGCCTGCATTGATGATAGGTACAAGCGTTCTTGTTGTGGCTACCCTTGGAGCACCCTCAAGAGGATGACGCATTGCGATAATATCGGCATAATTTGATACCATACGAACTGTATCCTCAACAGTTTCTCCCTTTGATGCAGATGACGAGCCTGCCTCTGAAAAACCAAGAACATTTCCGCCCAGCTCGTACATAGCAGCTTCAAATGAAAGTCGGGTTCTTGTGCTTGGCTCAAAGAAAAGGGTTGCAAGCTTTTTGCCATCACATATATGAGCATACTTTTGTTTATTATTGATGATATCCATCGCAAGAGCTATCATATCATCAATTTCATCAAGCGACAAATCAGTTGTATCTAATAAATGACGCATTTACATAATCCTTTCTAAATTAAGCCTTTGCACCGTTTATCTCAAGATAAGCTTTGATACGGTCTACATTTTCCTTATTCTTTTCGTCCTGCTCAAGATATTCGATAATATCGTAAACATCAACAACCGAATAAACAGGAAAACCGTATTCCTCGCCGACCTCAGCAATAGCAGACTTATCTGTTTTGCCCTTTTCCTTACGGTCAACCATAACGAATGTTGCGCTTACCTTTACATCTTCAAGAGAAGAAAGAATGGCCATACTCTCTCTTATAGCGGTTCCGGCAGTTACAACATCCTCTACGATAACGATTTCTTCGCCCGGCTGTGGCTTGTAGCCAACAAATACACCACCCTCACCGTGATCCTTTTCTTCCTTTCTATTAAAGAAGAAAGGAACATCAAGGCCGTTTTTGGCAAGTGCAACAGCAACGGAAACGGCAATCGGAATACCCTTATATGCAGGTCCGTAAAGCACAGCTCTTTTCTTGCCCACCTTATCAAAATAAGCCTTTGCATAAAACTCACCGAGCCTTGAAATCTGCTCGCCTGTTTTAATTTCGCCCGCATTGATAAAGTAAGGAATTTTTCTTCCGCTCTTTGCAGTAAAATCACCGAACTTCAAAACTCCGGCATCCTCTAAAAACTTTATAAATTCTCTTTTATATCCTTCCATAATTACAGCTCCTAATCAATAAATTCAGCACAGCATCTTCTGTATGCAGCGACAGGGTCATCAGCCTGTGTAATCGGCCTTCCGACAACGATATAATCAGAGCCGATTTCTTTTGCTTTTTCAGGAGTGGTAACACGTACCTGATCGCCGACATCACCGTCTGCAAATCTTACGCCCGGTGTAACGGTAATGAAATCCCTTGAGCATTCATCCTTTACCATTCCGGCCTCTAAAGGAGAGCAAACGACACCGTCAAGACCTGCCTCCTTTGCGTTTTGAGCATACTTAACTATTGTATCGTTAATTGATGCATTAATTAAAAGCTCGTTCTGCATCCTTTGCTCACTTGTTGATGTAAGCTGGGTTACTGCAATCAAAATCGGTCTTGTGCCGTCCTCGCGGGTTAATCCCTCCAGCGCAGCCTTCATCATATCTATTGTACCTGCGGCGTGAAGATTTGTCATATCTACGTCAAGCTTTGACAAAACCGCCATTGATTTTTTAACGGTATTGGGAATATCATGAAGCTTTAGGTCAAGGAAAATCTTGTGTCCTCTGCGTTTAATTTCCTTTACAATGGCAGGACCCTCTGCATAGTAAAGCTCCATACCGATTTTTACAAAAGGCTTTTCATCGGTAAAATTGTCAAGAAACCTAAATGTTTCATCTGCGCTTGCAAAATCGCAAGCAATAATTACGTCTTTTCCCATTAATCAACCACTCCTATAATATCACTGATTTTATTTATTCCAAGCTTTTCACATTCAGCAGGAAGAGCCTCAATAATATCCTTGCAGGCGTACGGATTAACAAGATTGGCCGCACCCACCTGAACTGCGGTTGCACCTGCCATCATCATTTCTATAACATCCTTTGCTGTGCTAACTCCTCCGCATCCCATAACAGGAATACTACAAGCCTTCGAAACCTGATACACCATTCTGACGGCAACAGGAAAAATAGCATCACCGCTGAAACCGCCCATTTTATTTGCAATAACAGGCTGTCTGCGTTTTATATCAATTCTCATACCAAGCATTGTGTTGATAAGGCAGATACCGTCAGCGCCTGCTTCCTCGCAAGCCCTTGCTATTGCAACTATATCTGTTACATTGGGCGAAAGCTTAATGAATACAGGCTTTGAGGTAACGGCTTTAACAGCTCTTGTAACCTCGGCAGCCGCCTGAGGAGATGTTCCAAACGACATACCGCCGCCGTGAACATTTGGGCATGATACATTAACCTCTAAAATACCAACCTGCTCCTGCTTATCAAGTAGCTCGCAGGTGTATGCGTAATCATCAACGCTAAAGCCTGAAACATTTGCAATAACAGGCTTGTGAAAGTATTTTTTCATTTCAACAAGCTCGTGCTCAATAACATGATGAACGCCGGGATTTTGCAGTCCTACGGCATTAATCATTCCGTTTTTACATTCTGCAATTCTCGGAGTCGGATTGCCGAATCTTGCTTCTTTTGTTGTTCCCTTAAAGGAGAAAGAGCCAAGGATATTTATATCGTAAAAATCCTTAAACTCGTTACCGAATCCAAAGGTTCCGGACGCAGGCACAACCGGGTTGTCCATTTTCATTCCCGCAAGGTTTACCGATAAATCTACCATATAATCTCCTCCTTAACAAGAACAGGACCGTCCTTACATATTCTCTTGTTGCCGTACTTTGTTTTGCAGGAGCAACCCATACAAGCCCCAAAGCCACAGCCCATTCTTTCTTCAAAGCTGAACTGACCTGATGTTTCGGTAGCATTGTACACAGCCTTAAACATAGGTAGCGGACCGCAGGTGTAAAAGTAATCGTAATCTATATTCTTAATGGCATCTGTAACAAAGCCCTTTATGCCATATGAGCCGTCAACGGTTGTTATATATGTTGTACAACCCAAATCCTTAAATTCCGCTTCGTAAAAAACCTCCTGCTTTGTGTTAAAGCCAAGAACAACGCTGACCTCCTGCCCTGCTTTAATAAGCTTTTTGGCAAGATTATACATAGGAGGAACACCGACTCCGCCGCCAATTAAAAGAGGCTTTTTCGATTTTGAAATATCATATCCGTTGCCGAGGCCTGTAAGCAAATCCAAAAATTCACCTGCAACAAGATTTTTCATCTGCTGTGTTCCCTCGCCCACTACCTTGTAGATAATAGTTATGCTTTCGTCATCATAATCACAAACAGATATGGGTCGGCGTAGGAATTTGCCATCAAGATGAATATTAATAAACTGTCCCGGAGCGGTGATGTATTGAGTATCACCGCCGAGAACCATTTTGTAAACGTCATCAGTCAACGCCTCATTTGATAAAATTATATATTTGTTCTGCTTATACATATGCGTTCCTTTATTCTGCATCAATAGTTGATACACCAAGTGTAATTTCTTCAAGAACATCAAGAAGAACCTTTACGGTATCAAGTGATGTAAACATAGTGACATTGTTATCTACTGCCGCTCTTCTGATTTCAGAGCCGTCAGAATGGCTATCGCCTGCATTAATATCAATAGTATTGATAACATATGCAATGTGTCCCTGACGCAACGCCATAAGAATTTCATCGCTTTCATCGGCGGTAAGCTTGTGACGGACTCTTGTCCTGATATTATGCTCTTTAAGATATTTTGCAGTACCCTCTGTAGCTTCGATATTAAAGCCAAGGTCGTAAAATCTTCTGATAAGAGGTAATGCAGTCGGCTTGTCCTGATCGGCAATGGTAACCAGAACCGTACCGTAATTGGCTACATTCATTCCGGAAGCCTGAATTGCCTTATAAAGTGCTCTTGTAAGAGATTTGTCGTAGCCGATAGCCTCACCGGTAGATTTCATTTCAGGTGAAAGGTAGGTATCCATACCCTTTAATTTACTGAACGAAAATGCAGGAGCCTTAACATACCATCTCTTCTTTTCAGGCTGATATACATTGGTTATACCCTGCTCCTTAAGGTTGTGGCCGAGAATAACCTGTGTGGCAATGTGAGCCATAGGAACACTTGTTGCCTTTGACAAAAACGGAACAGTTCTTGATGAACGAGGGTTAACCTCAATTACATATACATCGTCGTTATCGTCTGCAATAAACTGAATGTTAAACAGACCAACAATGCCGATAGCCTTTCCAAGCTTAACGGTATAGTCGATAATTTTGCTTTTTACCTCTTCATTAGCGGTGAATGCAGGATATACCGAAATACTGTCGCCGGAGTGAACACCCGTTCTCTCTACGTGCTCCATAATACCCGGAATGAATACATCCTCACCGTCGCAAATAGCATCAATCTCAAGCTCACGGCCCATAATGTATTTATCAACAAGTACAGGCTGTTCTGTATTTATTTCAACAGCTGTTTGCAGGTAGTGACGAAGTGATTCCTCGTTTGCAACAATTTGCATAGCTCTGCCTCCGAGTACAAACGAAGGACGAACCAAAACAGGATATCCGATTTGCTCGGCAACCTTAACACCTTCTTCGATGTCGGTTACTGCCTCACCCTTTGGCTGAGGTATGCCAAGCTCTGTCATAACCTTTTCAAACGAGTCACGGTTTTCTGCCCTGTCGATAGCCTCAACATCTGTTCCAATAATAGGCACACCGAGGGCGTCAAGAGGAGGAGCAAGGTTAATTGCAGTCTGTCCGCCGAGAGATACAACAATGCCAAGAGGATTTTCAAGCTCAATAACATTCATAACATCCTCAACCGTGAGTGGCTCAAAGTAAAGCTTGTCCGATGTTGTGTAATCCGTTGATACTGTTTCGGGATTATTATTGATAATAATTGCCTCATAGCCCGCATCTCTGATTGACCAAATAGCGTGAACGGTTGAATAGTCAAATTCTACGCCCTGACCTATACGAATAGGACCGGAGCCAAGAACAATAATTTTTTTCTTTTCACTGACGATTGATTCATTTTCCTGCTCATATGTTGAATAGAAATAAGGAACATAGCTGTCAAACTCGGACGCACAGGTATCAATCATCTTGTACACAGGGAATATATTATTTTCCTTACGCAGTGCAAAAACCTCTGCCTCGGTCATATTCCAAACCTGACCGATATATTTATCGGAAAAGCCGATTTTCTTTGCATCTTTAAGTGTTTGAACATCAGCGACATTTGAATTAAGCTCTTTTTCAAATTCGGTAATATTTTTGAATTTGTCAAGGAAGAACATATCAATTTTTGTGTCGTTGTAAATCATATTAAGATCTACACCGAGACGGATAAGCTGTGCGATTGCAAACAATCTGTCATCAGTGCCTATCTTAATATATTCCAAAAGCTCATCGGCGGTGTAATCATCAAACTTTTTGCTGTAAAGATGGCAAACGCCTGTTTCGAGCGAACGAATTGCCTTAAGAAGAGATTCCTCCATTGTTCTACCGATAGCCATAACCTCACCCGTGGCCTTCATTTGAGTGTTAAGTGAGTTGTTGGCATCCGCAAACTTATCAAACGGAAACCTTGCAATCTTTGTAACAACATAGTCAAGTGTTGGCTCAAACGATGCGGGAGTGTTTGCAATCTGTATTTCATCAAGATGCATACCAACGGAAATCTTTGCAGATACCCTCGCAATGGGGTAGCCCGATGCCTTTGATGCAAGGGCTGATGAACGCGATACTCTTGGATTAACCTCAATCAAATAGTACTGGAATGACAGTGGATCAAGAGCAAACTGAACATTACAGCCACCCTCAATTTTAAGCTCACGAATGATCTTTAACGCACTGTCACGCAGCATATGGTATTCTTTATTTGTAAGGGTTTGCGACGGAGCAACTACAACACTGTCACCGGTATGAATACCGACAGGGTCAATATTTTCCATATTACAAATAGTGATGGCAGTATCGTTAGCGTCACGCATTACCTCATATTCAATTTCCTTGTAGCCCTTGATAGATTTTTCTACAAGAACCTGATGTACAGGAGAAAGGGCAAGAGCATTTTTAAGCATTATTTCACACTCTGCCTCATCATCGGCAAAGCCACCGCCTGTACCGCCAAGGGTAAATGCAGGACGAAGAACAACAGGATAACCGATTTCTTTTGCAGCCTTTAGGCCTTCTTCAAGGTTGTTTGCAATTTCCGACGGAAGAACAGGCTCACCGAGACTTTCACATAAATCCTTAAATAATTCTCTGTCCTCTGCACGTTCAATAGCCTCAAAGCTTGTGCCGAGAATTTCAACATCACATTCCTGCAAAACGCCCTTCTTTGCAAGCTGAACAGCAAGGTTAAGACCGGTTTGTCCTCCAAGGGACGGAAGAATTGCATCCGGCCTTTCGTGACGGATAATTCTTGCAACATATTCAAGATTAAGAGGCTCCATATAAACCTTATCTGCAATATCGGTATCGGTCATAATTGTTGCAGGGTTTGAGTTGATAAGCACAACCTCATATCCCTCTTCTCTCAATGCCAGGCAAGCCTGTGTGCCGGAATAGTCAAATTCCGCAGCCTGTCCGATAACAATAGGACCTGAACCAATAACCAACACCTTGTGAATATCTGTACGCTTTGGCATATTATTCAGCCTCCTTTGCCATTAAATCAATAAACTTATCAAAAAGATACGAGCTGTCCTGCGGACCGGGTGCAGATTCAGGGTGATACTGAACGGAAAACAGCTTGTTTTCAACTGACTCGACACCCTCTGCGGTGTTATCAAGTAGATTTTTATGAGTAAGCTTAAGAGGCGTTCCCTCCAGGCTGTCAACATCAACCGCATATGAATGGTTTTGAGATGTTATCTCTATCTTACCGTTTTCAAGATTAAGAACGGGATGATTACCGCCTCTGTGGCCGAATTTCATCTTAAAGGTTTTCGCTCCGAGTGCAAGCGAAATCATTTGGTGGCCAAGACATATTCCAAAGATAGGAAGCTTGCCGTGAAGCTCCCTTACAAGATTAATTACAGGCTCAACATTCTCCGGGTCACCGGGGCCGTTAGAAAGGAAGAGTCCGTCCGGGCGAAGCTTAAGTATTTCATCTGCAGGTGTGTCGTATGGAACAACGGTAACATTACAGCCCTTTTCATTAAGCTTTCTGACAATATTAAGCTTAATACCGCAGTCGATAGCAACCACATCATATTTATGATTAGGTGTGCGGGAATACCAACGCTTTTTACACGATACCCTCGCAACCATATCGGTTGGAATTTTGTATTCCTTAAGCTCTGCATAAGCCTCATCATACGGCTTATGGGCATTACAAATCATAACCTTTTGGCTGCCCTCATTGCGAATAATACGCGTAATCATTCTTGTATCAACACCGCTAATGCCTGGGATGTCATATTCATCAAGAACCTCTGAAAGAGTTTTGGTATATCTGAAGTTTGAAGGCAGGTCATTATACTCCCTTACAATTAAGCCGCCCATAGTGGGTATTCTTGTTTCGTAGTCGTCATCGGTCATACCGTAATTACCGATAAGCGGATATGTCATACAAACCATTTGGTCTGTGTATGATGGGTCTGAAATTATCTCCTGATAACCCACCATTGAGGTATTAAAAACAATCTCGTTTACAGCCTGCTTGTTTGAACCAAAGCCATAGCCGTAAAATTCCATTCCGTTTTCAAGAATGATTTTTTTATCATAAGGCTTCATATACTACATTACCTCCACAAATAGTCAATACATTTTTACCCTGAAGCTGCCAACCCTCAAAAGGAGTTGCCTTGCCCATAGAAACAAATTCTGACGGGTCAACAGTCCATCTTGCGTCTAAATCGAGCAACGCCAAATCGGCAACCTCACCCTCGGCAATAACTCCACCGGGCAATCCAAATATTTTTCTCGGATTAATACTCATAAGTTCAATAAGCTTTTCAAGAGTAACAGTTCCCGTTTTAACAAGTTTTGTATACAAAACACCAAAGGCAGTTTCAAGACCGACAACGCCCATTGCCGAACCTGCAAGTCCTTTTGACTTTTCCTCTGCCGAATGCGGTGCATGGTCGGTAGCAATAACATCAATTGTACCGTCAGCTATGCCCTGCAAGAGTGCCAGCCTGTCCTGCTCACTTCGAAGCGGTGGATTCATCTTAAATCTGCCGTCCTCCTGCAAATCATTATCACACATAGTTAGGTAATGCGGACCGGTTTCACAGGTTACATTAACGCCGTCTGCCTTTGCTTTCCTGATTATATCAACACTTTCCTTTGTTGAAATGTGGCAAACATGATATTTAACACCTGTTTGCTTTGCAAGAACGCAATCTCTTGCAATCTGCTCATATTCGGAGGCGGAGCAAATACCCTTATGATTATGTGCCCTGCAATATTCACCGTCGTGAATATATCCGCCCTTTAGAAGATCGTTAACCTCACAGTGAGCCGAAATTATTTTACCGAGCCTTGCACATTCCTGCATTGCGCGTTGCATATCCTCACCAAGCTGAATACCTGTGCCGTCATCACTAAATCCAACTGCAAGCTCCTTTAGTGACTCAAAATCTACAAGCTCACCTCTGCCCTGTCTGCCCTTTGTAATTGATGCAAAGGGGTAAACATTTATACATGCATCCTTCTTTATAATATCAAGCTGAACATTAATATTCTCTACGCTGTCCGGAACAGGATTTAGGTTTGGCATAGGACATACCGCGGTGTAGCCGCCCTTTGCCCCTGCCATAGTGCCTGTCTTAATTGTTTCCTTATAAGAAAAACCGGGCTCTCTAAGATGTACGTGAACATCTACGAAACCCGGAATTAAATACTTATCCTGTGCATAAAAAACAGCGTCAACTCCATTTGTAGAAATGGAGGTACCAAGGGTATTTATTTTACCATCTTTAATGAGAACATCAAGTTTTGTAAACCCTGCTCCTGTGTAACAGAAAGCACCCTTAATTAGTGTTGTCATATCGCACCTCTTTCGGAATTTAATTATATAACAAATCATAAAAATAGTCAACTGTCTTTTATATTAATTTATATAAAAAATACCCTGACAAATGTCAAGGTATTTTGTACATTATTCATCATTTTCGGTTGAAGAATCGTCGATATTGTTCTCTTCTGCGGTGTCAGTATTTTCATTTTGAATTTCCGCAGCGGTACCATCATTATTTTCAGGTGAAGTAGTATCCTGAGAATCGAAAGAAGAAAGTACGCCGTTTTTCATCAAGGATTCGAAATCCTCACCCGAAATTTTTTCTTTTTCAAGCAAAACATTTGCAACAAGCTCAAGCTTGTCAAAATGCTCGCTGAGAATTTCAACAGTACGGTTGTATGCCTCACGCATAATTTTTTCAACCTCGGCATCAATACGAGCCGATGTAGCCTCGGAATAATTATTAACGTGACCGTAATCCTTGCCGAGAAATACCTCGCCGTTACCGCTGTCATAAACAACAGGTCCGATGGAATCGCTCATACCGTACTTGATAACCATATCTCTGACAATCTCGGTTGCACGCTGCAAATCATTTGACGCACCTGTTGAAATGTCATTAAGTGCAAGAGCCTCTGCAACTCTGCCACCAAACATTGAAACAAGATTATCAAGCATATCCTTGCGAGAATTATAATTTTCCTCCTGCGGTGTGTACCAGGTATATCCACCGGCACCAAGTCCGCGAGGGACAATGGAAATCTCTCTTACAGGGTCGTGACCTTCGATATAGAAGGATGCAACGGCATGACCTGCCTCGTGATATGCAGTAAGCTTTTTAGCCTTTTCAGAGAACTTATGAGATTTCTTTTCTGTACCAAGCTCTACTCTTGATGTTGCATCAATAATATCTTGAGATGTAATTGCCTTTTTATTTCTTCTTACTGCAAGAAGAGCAGATTCGTTCATAAGATTTTCAAGGTCGGCACCGGTAAAACCGATAGTATCCTTTGCAACCTCGTGCAAATCAACATCAGGAGCAAGCGGTTTGCCCTTTGAGTGAACCTTAAGAATATCCTCTCTTCCCTGTGCGTCCGGTCTGTTAACGGTAATCTGTCTGTCAAATCTGCCCGGACGAAGCAATGCAGGGTCAAGAACATCAGGTCTGTTAGTTGCTGCAATAACGATAACACCTGAATTTGAACCAAATCCATCCATTTCAACAAGAAGCTGATTAAGGGTTTGCTCACGCTCATCATTGCCGCCGCCCATACCTGTGCCACGATGACGACCGACCGCGTCAATCTCATCAATAAACACAATGCATGGTGCCTTTTTCTTCGCCTGCTCAAACAAATCTCTTACTCTTGAAGCACCGACACCAACATACATCTCTACAAAATCAGAGCCTGAAATGCTTAGAAACGGCGCACCCGCCTCGCCTGCAACAGCCTTTGCAAGCAAAGTTTTACCCGTACCAGGAGGGCCGACAAGAAGAACACCCTTTGGTATTCTTGCACCAAGCTCGGTATATTTTTCACCGTTTTTAAGGAAATCAACAAGCTCCTCAAGCTCTGCCTTTTCCTCCTCACAGCCGGCAACATCCTCAAATTTCTTATCCGAATCCTCGCCTGACTGTGTTTTTGATTTTATCTTTCCAAAGCCAAGTGTTCTGTTTGTTTCGCTGGAAATGGAGCCTGTCATCTTACGCATAAGCCACAGGAACATTAAAATAATTATAATTGTAAAGAAGAAGGTCGGAAGCATACTGAGCCACCAATTATTTGTTGAACCCTTCTTATAATTATAAGTTATTTGCTTATCGGTATGAGCATCGTTATACTCATTAACATACTCGCTGATGTCATCTATAAAGTATGTTACACTTGGAACAGTATATTTGTTAACAACGTCCTTTTTGTCATCAAACAGCCTATATGTCAACTGACCTGAGCTTAAATCAAGCTCGTATTCGGCAACCTGATTTGTACGGAACAAATTTACAATTTCACTATAATTCTTTACATCCGTCTTCTTGTTCTGCCCTGAAAACAGGAATATTGAACCAATAAGCATAACAGGAATCAAAATATAAAATATTACAGATTTCCAATTCTGTGAAAGGTTATTTCGCATTTATTATTAGTCCTCCAAAGAAATCTTTAACAAAAGAATGTTTTTAGTATTTTCGTCAGCCATTACCCGTTCATCAACGCAACAGCCGCAAACGCCAATTACACCGTCATCGTCGCAAATAACAGGAATGCTGTTTCTTTTTTCAACATCTACACAAACCTCGTTAAAAAGCTTTTTTAACGATTTTGAACAATCTCTGCCTGCAGGAGAAATCCTGTCCCCTGCCTTTCTGTAACGAGCATAGACATTACCGATTATTTTATCACAATCAAAATATATGTCAAATTGTTTGGTGTAAAATTTACAGTTAGTTAAAAAATCCTTATAATCTATTACAGATTTATTTACAATTAGTTGTTTTTCTTCGTTGTAACATAGCAAAGCATAACGAACAGAGTTTTTATCACATACTACAAAGCCGTTGCCTGCAATTTGATATTTGCCGTAATTACTTATACAATTCAAAATTCCGTTAAGATGTAATTCGTCAACCGAGACATCAAACGAATTCAAATATTTAATGATTACTCTTTTTAATATTGCAGGATGTTGTTTTTTCAGTCTGTCCGTAATAAGTCTTCCGTCACTAAAGCAAATGCTGTATGCTTCTTCAACACATATACTTAAAAAATCCTCATCCTCGTTTACGCTTGCAATCATTCTTGACACGGCATCGGTAAATAATGGGTTGAGCTTTTCAAGCTGTGGAATAACATTGTGTCTTATATGATTTCGACTGTAAGCCACGTCGCTGTTTGTACTGTCAATTCTGTATGGGATTGATGCCAATTTGCAGGCATTTCTTATTTCGTCAGCGGTACAGGAAAGAAGCGGTCGAATAATCCTTCCCCGTACTGCAGGAATACCGCACAGGCCTTTTGCAGACGTACCTCGAGCCATTCTGAAAAGAACCGTTTCAACATTATCGGAAAGATTGTGTGCAGTAGCAATTTTGTCAGGATTGAATGATTCGAAAAATTCATAGCGCCTTTTTCTTGAATACTCCTCAATTCCCATACCGCACTTTCTTGCTTCTTCAACAGCATTAATTGACAGCGAGCTGAAATCTAAGCCTTTGTTAATGCAGTAATCCTTTACAAAGGCAGTATCATCAAGTGATTCCTGCCCTCTGATACCATGTTCAACATTGGCAACGGTGAGCCGTAGGTTGTACTCATCTTTTTTGGAAAGCAGGTATTCAAGCAAGACAATTGAGTCTGCTCCGCCGGAAACGCCTACAACCACATAATCGCCATAAGAAAGCATATTGTATTTTTCAACTAATTTGTCAGCCTTGGCTGTAATCTCTAACATTGTCAATACTTCTAAATCTTGTAAATTCTTTATCAAATGTAAGCTGAATTGTACCTACTCCGCCATGACGGTTTTTTGCAACAATCAGCTCTGTAAGGTTTTCGTCTACATTCTCACGCTCTTCCTCGGACATCTCGCTTCTATAATAATCGGGACGGTACAAAAACATAACAATATCTGCATCCTGCTCGATAGAGCCTGATTCACGAAGGTCGGAAAGCTGCGGAGTATGAGTTTTGCCCCTACCCTCTGTACCACGGGAAAGCTGTGCACAACAAATAACCGGAATTTCCAAATCCTTTGCCATCATCTTTAGGTTTCTTGTAATTTCGGATACCTCCTGTACTCTGTTTTCCTTATGTACAGCGGACTGAACAAGACCTAAATAGTCAATTATAACACAATCAACATTTTTCAAACGTCTGACAACAGACTTTATTTCCGGAACGGTAATTGATGATGTATCATCAAGATAAAGCTCAACATCGTGGAATGATGAAAGGGCATTTCCAAGCCTTATCCACTCATCCTCGGAAAGCTCACCTGTTCTAAACTTTTGTGATTCAATTCCTGCCTGTGAGGCAAGCAATCTTTCTGCAAGCTGTTCCTTTGTCATCTCAAGAGAAAAGAAAAGACACCGCTTTCTTGCACCCATGGTGATGTTTTGCGCAAGGTTAAGCGCAAACGATGTTTTACCCATAGCGGGACGGGCACCGATAAGAATAAAATCAGATTTGTTAAGGCCTGTAATATATTTATCCAAAAGCCCGAAGCCCGTTGGAATGCCAAGATAATCCTGCTTGTTTTCGCCTGTTCTGTTTTTCAGTTCAGGGTAAACCTTACCCATAATTACATCGGCAATTTTTTCAGGACCCTTGCCTGTTTTTCCCTGACGAATATCATATATTCTTTGTTCAGCGCTGTAAATAATGTCTCCGGCGGAGCCTGCTCCGGCGGTTGCGTCCTCAATTATACTTTGAGAAACCTGAATAAGATTTCTTAAATAGTATTGCTCCTGAACAATTTTTGCATATTTCTCTATATTAGCAGTTGACGGCACAGAGCTTGCAAGCTGCATAAGATATTCCTTACCGCCTGCCATATCATACTTGCCATCCTTTGTTAGCGCATCAGCAATAATTACAGGGTCGATAGCCCCTCCGTTATTGAGGAACTGATAATCCATAGCGCTGTAAATTGCCTTGTGCTGGGGAAGATAAAAATAATCCGCATGCAAATACATATTAGCATCTGCCATACACTTATTGTCAATCAATATACTTCCCAAAACACTTTGCTCTGCTTCAAGATTATATGGTAATGTAACATTTAATTCTGCCATATCGTTATCCTTACAATTCAGTTACCTGAACGCTGATTTGAGCAACAACGCCCTGATATACCTTTACCTCTGCCTTAACAGTGCCAAAGGCTTTAATATCGGTCATTGTAATCTTTCTTTTATCAATATCAATGTTAAGTTCTTCCTTAATCTTTGCGCAAACATCCTTTGATGTCACAGAGCCGAAAAGCTTGCCGTTAGCTCCTGCCTTTGCCTTTAAGCAGAAGGTTTTGCCGTTAATTATTTTCTTTATTTCCTCTGCAGCCTTAATTTCCTCTGCCTTGTGGAATTTCTTTGATTGCTCCTTGGTATTAAACTCGTTCATAGCAGTTGCATTTGCTTCAACAGCTAATCCTTTGGGGAACAAAAAATTTCTTGCATATCCGTCACTTGCATTAACCAATTCGCCTTTTTTGCCAAGCGACTTAACATCTGCTTTTAATATAACCTTCATAATTTTTCAAAGCCCTTTCTAATAATTTATATTTCCATAAATATAGGTAATATCATCGGTGAACGCTTTGTCTTTTCATACATAAGATGAGAAATCTCATCGCGAAGCTTTGTCTTTACCGAATTCCAATCGTGATACCTATTATCATACTGTTCATCTATAACCCTGCAAGCAAGATCTCTTGCAGCATTCATCAAATCCTCGTTGTCCTTGACATATACAAAGCCACGGGAAACAATGTCCGGTCCGGATACAACATATCCGTCGTGAGCATCAATGGTGGCAACAACAATGATGATACCGTCCTGTGATAAACGCTTTCGGTCATTAAGAACAACATTGCCGACATCGCCTACGCCAAGACCGTCAACATAAACATCACCTGCAGGAATATTGCCCGCTTTTTTAATATAGCTGTCGGTCAGTTCAACGGTTTCACCTATTTCGGAGATATAAATGTTTTTATCTTCAATACCCATAGCACGAGCGAGAAATGCATGCTTCATCAAATGCTTTTGCTCACCGTGAACAGGAATGAAATATTTTGGCTTTACAAGACCTATCATAAGCTTTAGATCCTCTTGACAGGCGTGTCCCGATGCGTGAACCTCGTACATTTTTTCGTAGATAACCTCTACTCCGCGCTTCATCAAAGCGTTAACAACAGCACCAACCATTTTTTCATTACCCGGAATAGGTGTTGCCGAAATGATTACGTAATCATTAGGTGTAATTGTAACCTTGCGGTGCTCACCCATTGCAATCTTTGTAAGGGCAGACATCGGCTCGCCTTGAGATCCTGTTGTAATAATAACAAGCTTATCATCGGGATAGCTTTTAATTGTGTCGATCGGAATAAGAATATTCTGCGGAACGTTAAGGTATCCGAGCTCCTCGCCTACCTTTACAAGATTTTCGAGGCTTCGGCCGATAACGGCAACCTTTCTTCCTCTTGCATTTGCAACATCTATGATTTGCTGAACACGGTGAATGTTTGATGCAAAGGTGGCAACAATGATTCTTTTACCCTTTGCCTTGCGGAACAAAAGCTCAAAGCTTTCACCGACGTTCTTTTCGCTCATTGTATATCCCGGTCGCTCGGCATTTGTTGAATCCGAAAGCAAAGCAAGAACACCCTTTTTGCCATATTCGGCAAAACGAGGTAAATCTATCATATCACCGTCAACGGGAGTTGTATCGATCTTAAAGTCTCCTGTTTGAATGATAATACCGGCAGGACATCTTATAGCAAGTCCTACTGCGTCCGGTATTGAATGATTTACATGAATAAGCTCAATATTGAATGAGCCGAGTGTTATGTTATCTCTCGGTTTGATTTCAACAAGCTTAACCTTATTTAGTAAGCCGTGTTCCTCAAGCTTTCCTTTGATAAGACCTATTGTAAGCTTTGTTGCATAAACAGGTATATTAACCTGCTTTAGTAAGTATGCAAGACCGCCTATATGGTCCTCATGACCGTGAGTGACAATAATACCTCTGATTCTGTCGCTGTAATTTACAATATGTGTAAAATCAGGAATTACAAGGTCAACGCCCGGTAGCTCTGCTGTTGGGAATGCAAGACCGCAATCCACAATGAACATATCGTTCTTGTACTCATAAAGAGTCATATTCTTTCCAATTTCGTTCATACCACCCAAGAAAGAAATACGAACCTTCTCCTGCTCTACGTGAGGAGTAGAAACGGATTTCTTTGGTGCCTTTTTCTTGGTGTAATAACGACGTTTAGAATTCCGCTTTCTGTCGTCGTTTGATGCAGGCACCTTTTTTTGATTTGTCATTAAATAATGAACCTCCTGTTTTATAATATTTTTCCGCATACATAATTAAATATATTTTAGATTATTATTGCAGTAAAGTCAAGAACTATTAGTACAATATCTATATTGATTATTTGCAAAATTAATGATAAAATATACTCGGTGATTATATGAAAAGCATAAATATATACACAGACGGAGCCTGCAGCGGTAACCCCGGACCGGGAGGCTGGGGTGCCGTGCTTGTTTATAACGGAATAGAAAAACAGCTTTCAGGCGGAGAAAAAAGCACTACAAACAACCGTATGGAGTTAACCGCAGTAATAGAAGCCTTAAAAGCATTAAAGGAGCCCTGCAACGTTACTTTAACAACCGACAGCAAATATGTCTGCGATGCAATTAACAAGGAATGGGTTTTTGGATGGCAAAGGAATAATTGGCGCAAGGCAGACAAAAAGCCTGCACTAAATGTTGATTTGTGGGAGCAGTTGCTTGAGCTACTTAAAATCCACAATGTTGAATTTGTTTGGGTTAAAGGCCACAACGGTCACAAGTATAACGAGATTTGCGACAGGTTGGCAGTTAGTGAATATCAAAATATGGCATAAAAATAGACCGTTGTAAAAACGGTCTATTTTTGTATTATAACGTTTTATCTGTATGTTACGCCCTTTTCGTTCATATACTTTTCATCTGCCGGGAAGTGATTCTTGTAAATAATATCAAGAGAAGCATTCTTATCCTTGATGATAGCAACGTTAGCATGCTTAACATCAATATGAACATTCATAACATAATCAGCCTCTACAATTTCCTTATTGGCAACATTAATCTTGATTGTACCTGTACCGCCTGCATAGTTTACAACAAAGTTTTCATCAATAGTGCCTTCAGAGAATGAAAGAACACTGATGCTGTTAACAACGCCCGAAATATCACCAAGTACATTAAAGAAACGTCCCTGTGAATCTTCAGCCGGCATTGCAAGAAGCTGTGCCTTTGGCTGAATTACCAAAGTAATTGTACCGTCGCCGTTATCCGTTACATTGCAGGCAAGAACATCCTCAGCAGTAAGATGAGATACTGTTCTGTCAACGTCTCCGTTTGCAGTTTCCTGCTTATCATGCTGTGGCTCCATAGAGTTACCCGGTGTAAGGCTCTTAACACCACCGTTGAAAAGATTATCGAGAATACCGGGAACAAGCTTGTTAATAGTATCGTTTGACTTGCCCTCAACAAGAAGGTTTTCAATAGTAATTGATTCGTCACCGAGCATCTTATACATAGTGATAGGGTTACCCTCATATGCGCCCGGAACAGTTAATGTCTTTGTGTGATTGTAGCATTCAACATAATAATTAACAACATCTTCTGCTGAACCAAACTCAACTCCACCGTATGTACCTGCCTTGAATTCGTCAATTACAGGCTCGTCAACAAATTCTGCCTGAGCTGTTTCCTGAACTGCAACCTTAGCAGGTGAAACAATCACAATAATTACTGTTGCAATTAACAACAATACCAAAACAATAGAAAGGAATCTGTTAAACTTTGCAAGTGCTGATTTATCTTTTACCTTAGCCATTTATATATTTCTCCTTAATCAGAAAGATATTTCTACTATATAATACATTAAAGTTGAAACAAATTCAACATTTTTTTTCAAAAACATAAAAATATGTGTTATAATACTGTTAAAAAACAGAAAACGGAGCACATATGGAACTGAAAACGATAGCAAAAATAGTAAATGATTTTGACGGTAAATTTGCTGTGCCGAGGCAAAGCGGACTTGCAAATGAGCTTATATCAAGGATAATTTTTGAAAAGGAATATTCAAACGAGGCAGGCTTCAAAAGAATTGAGGAATACTCTCACCTGTGGCTCATTTGGGGATTTAGTCTAAATTCGCACGAAGCATCATCTCTGACAGTCCGTCCGCCGCGCCTCGGAGGGAATGAACGTGTCGGTGTGTTTGCATCAAGATCACCGTACAGACCTAACCCAATAGGTCTTTCAAGTGTAAAGCTTGAAAAAGTTGAAAAGGACGCAAACGGCAATGTATCACTAATTGTCAGCGGAGCAGATCTTGTATCGGGCACACCCATATACGACATCAAGCCGTACATAAGCTTTACAGATTGCCACACAGATGCGGTATGCGGATACGCGGATGAAAAAAAGGAATACTGCCTTAAGGTTGACATTGCGCAAAATTTACTCAATATGATTGACGAGAATAAGCGAAAACCTCTATTAAGTATATTATCAGGTGATCCGCGCCCTGCATATCACAATGATGACAGGCAATACGGTTTTTCCTTTGCGGGAATGGAAATAAAATTTTGTGTTAAAGGAGATACACTAACTGTTTTGGAGATAAAAAATGGATAACAATGAATTGCTTAAAAAGCGTATATCGGAGCTTTCTAACAGAGCATTTGAACGAGGATATACAACATACACAGACTTTTTGAACATACAGGAAATCGGCATATTAAGCAGCATAAAAACAAACAGCGTTGCAACCCTATACGGTGGATATACCAATGCAGAAAGATGTATTTGTGCCTTTAGTGACAGAGAGGTTTTCACCCACCCTATCACCTGCATCAAGGCTGAGCCGTTAAATCAAAAGTTTTCCGATAAGCTTACTCACAGAGATTTTTTAGGTGCTTTGATGAATCTCGGTATAGAACGCGAAATGATTGGCGACATAAAAATAATAGATAATGTCGGATATATATTTTGTATAGACAGAATAAGTAATTATATAGTTGAAAATTTATCATCGGTAAAGCATACATCAATTAAATGCACCGTTGCCGATGCAGTTCCGGAAATACTTAATGAATTACCCGAAGAAACAGAATTTATTGTTTCTTCATTAAGGATAGACACGGTATTATCGGCGGTGTACAAAATGTCGCGAAGCTCCGCATCACAGCTTATCAATCAACAAAGGGTTTTCATTAATTCCAACATAATATACAAGGATTCTGTTTTGTTAAAGGACGGAGATGTTGTATCCGCAAGAGGATACGGCAAATTCATTTATTCCAAAGCAGTAAATGAAACAAAAAAGCACAAGATTGTTGTTGCAATAAGATTTTACAGATAAAAACGGCCTCGGGATATCCCGAGGCAGTTTATCTTTTTATACTATGTTAAAATTATTCAGCATCTGCCTTCTTTTTACCGTAATCGGATTCGGTGTTAATTTGAGCTGTAACGGTATCAGCCTGGAAAGCCTTTGAAGGATCAAAGTCTTTTTCGGGGAAGATTGCATTAAGAAGAATACCTGCGATAGAAGCGATTGCAAGACCTGAAAGTGTAATTGTTGTTGTGCCTACATTGAATGAAATACCTGCAGAGATACCAAGAGCACATACAAGAATTACAGCTGCAACGATAGTGTTACGAGCCTTTGAGAAATCAACCTTTGCCTCAACGATGTTGCGAACACCGACTGCCGAAATCATACCGTAAAGAACGAATGAAATACCGCCGATAACTGCTGTTGGGATAAGGTTAATAAGAGCAGCAAACTTTGGTGAGAACGAGAAAAGAATTGCAAAATATGCCGCAATACGTACAACCCTTGCATCAAATACCTTTGAAAGAGCAAGTACGCCTGTATTCTCGCCGTATGTAGTGTTTGCAGGAGCACCGAAAAGTGACGCAAATATTGTTGCAAGACCGTCGCCGAGAAGAGTTCTGTTGAGACCCGGATCCTGAATAAAGTTTCTGTTTGTTGTAGCGGAGATAGCCGAAATATCACCGATATGCTCCATCATTGTAGCAATAGCGATAGGAACGATAGCGATAATTGCAGATGTCGCAAGTCCCTTATCTGATACACCGCCAAATACTGTTGAGCTCCAATCGATAGGATTGCCGATCCATGCAGCATCCTTAAGAGCCTGAAGCTTTGCGGAATCAAATAGAAGCATATTTGCATTGCCGTTAATAGCGATATATTCTGCGCCTGTTTCGGCATCAACGAACGGTGCACCGACTGTTACGGCAAGTACAGCGGCAACTGCAACGGCACCGAGAAGACCGAGAAGGATAGGAATAATCTTAACCATACCCTTACCGAAAATGTTGAAAAGTACAATAAGAATAAGTGCTACGATAGCAATAATCCAGTTTGTTTGGCAGTTTGTAACCGCAGAGCCTGCAAGTCCGAGACCGATAGCTATGATGATTGGTCCTGTAACAACAGGCGGGAAAAGCTTCATAACCTTATTGATGCCTGCAAGCTTAATAAGCAGTGAAAGAACAATGTAAAGAACACCGGCACACGCTACACCGAGGCAGGCATACGGAAGCGATTGCTTAACGTCTAATCCTTTTTCTGCGCCCATCGCGATAACTGCAAAGTAACCGCCGAGAAAGGCAAATGATGAGCCAAGGAATGCAGGAACCTTAAACTTTGTTAAGAGGTGGAACAAAAGTGTTCCGAGACCTGCAAAAAGCAAGGTTGTCGAGATTGATAATCCGGTTAAGAGCGGAACTGTTACGGTTGCACCGAACATAGCAAACATATGCTGAAATCCGAGAACAACCATCTTTGGTGCACCAAGCTGACGTGCATCGTATATTGGCTCTTTACCAAATTTGATTTTTGTTTTAGCCATTATGTAATCCTCCAATTGTAATTATATACTAAATTTATTTAGTACCGAAAATTCTGTCTCCCGCATCTCCGAGACCGGGAATAATGTAGCAATTTTCATTAAGCCTTTCATCAAGAGCAGCGCAGAAAATATCTACATCGGGATGTGCCTTTTTAAGAACCTCAAGACCTTCCGGAGCGGCAATAAGACACATAAAGCAAATCTTACGCGGATTTCTCATTTTAATTTGAGAAATAGCATCAACGGCAGAACCTCCTGTTGCAAGCATTGGGTCAACAACAAAAACATCTCTTTTATCGATATCTTTTGGGAGCTTGCAGTAATACTCAACAGGGGTGTGAGTTGTTTCATCGCGATAAAGACCGATGTGACCTACTCTTGCACTTGGGACCATCTTTAAGCAACCGTCAACCATACCCAATCCTGCACGAAGAATAGGAACAAACGCAAGCTTACGGCCTGCAAGCTGATTGCATTTTGCAATACCGCAAGGTGTTTCAACCTCAACAGTTTCCATAGGCAAATCTCTTGTAGCCTCAAACATCATAAGCATAGAGATTTCGTTAACTAATTCTCTAAAATCCTTGGTGCTTGTCTCTTTGTTGCGGAGAATGCTCAACTTATGCTGAATAAGCGGATGATCAAAAATTACGACTTTTCTTTCCATAAATTTACTCCTTTAGACAATTTTATCTATAACATAATATCAAAATCGGGTTTTGTTATCAATAATGGTTACATAATTGTAATAAATATCAGTGCAAATATTTTTTAAGATACTGACCTGTGTAGGAGCCCTTAACTCTTGCAACCTCCTCAGGTGTACCGACAGCAACAATCTGTCCACCGCCGTTACCGCCTTCGGGGCCTAAGTCAATAATATGGTCACAGCATTTGATAACATCAAGATTATGCTCAATAACAAGCACAGTGTTTCCGCCATCTACAAGCTTATTTAACACATCAAGAAGCTTTGACACATCGGCAGTGTGAAGTCCTGTTGTTGGCTCATCAAGGATATAAATTGTCTTGCCTGTCGAGCGCTTTGCAAGCTCTGTTGCAAGCTTAACCCTTTGTGCCTCACCGCCCGACAGAGTGGTGGCAGGCTGTCCAAGCTTAATATATCCAAGTCCTACATCGGAAAGAGTTTTAAGCTTTCGGGCAATTTTCGTGTGAGTTGAGAAAAACTCAAGAGCCTCGTCAACCGTCATTTCAAGAACATCGAAAATAGTTTTGCCCTTGAATTTTACATCAAGAGTTTCCCTGTTATATCTTTTGCCGCCGCAGACCTCGCACGGCACATAAACATCGGCAAGAAAATGCATTTCGATTTTTACAATACCGTCGCCCTGACACGCCTCACATCTACCGCCCTTAACATTAAACGAAAACCTGTTTGGACCGTAGCCCTTTGCCTTTGCGTCTGCTGTAGATGCATACAAATCACGAATATCATTAAACACTCCTGTATATGTTGCAGGATTTGAACGAGGAGTTCTGCCGATTGGCGACTGGTCAATATCAATAACCTTATCAAGAGCATCTACGCCCTTCATTGAAGAAAACTTACCTGTATGTTTTTTTGCGTGATTGAGTTCATTGCACAGGTGCTTAAATACAATCTCATTAACCAACGACGATTTCCCCGAGCCCGAAACACCTGTTACTGCAACCAATTTGCCAAGAGGGATTTCCACATCAATATTTTTAAGATTGTTTTCTCTTGCGCCAAAAACGGTAATTTTTTTGCCGTTACCCTCTCTTCGTTTATCGGGAACGGATATTTTTCTTTTTCCGCTTAAATACTGACCTGTAATGCTTTCCTCACAATCCATAACCTCCTGCGGAGTTCCTGCTGCAATAAGATGTCCGCCGTGTACTCCGGCTCCGGGACCGATGTCAACAAGAAAATCTGCTGCTCTCATTGTGTCCTCGTCATGCTCAACAACAATCAGCGTATTGCCTAAATCCCTAAGGTGTCGCAATGTATCAAGCAGCTTATCATTATCCCTTTGATGAAGTCCGATAGAAGGCTCATCAAGAATGTAAAGGACGCCCATAAGCGAGGAGCCTATCTGTGTTGCAAGACGAATACGCTGTGCCTCGCCGCCCGACAAGGTGCCCGACTCTCTTGCAAGGCAAAGATAATCCAAGCCAACGGAATTAAGAAACTTTAGCCTTTCTTTTATTTCCTTAATAATCAGCTTTCCTATCATCTGCTCCTTTTCGGTGAGTACAAGATTGCTGATAAAATCAAGCTCATCAGCTACCGACATAGAGCAAAATTCATATATATTCTTGCCCCCGACGGTAACAGCCAATGCCTCTGCCTTTAGCCTTGAACCTTTACATTCGCTGCAGGTACATTCACGCATGGTTTCCTCTATTGCCGAGCGAGAGTAATCAGATGTAGTTTCGGTATATCTACGCTTTAGATTATTAATGATACCCTCAAATTCACTCAAGTATGTTCCACTGCCGTAAGATGTAACGCGTTTCATCTTTAGCTTTTTGTCGCCCGTACCGTAGAGGATAGCATTCATTCCCTCATCATTAATCATTTCAACAGGCATATCAAGCGAAAAATTATACTCCTTTGCCAATGCGTCAAGATACATTCTTGCAATAGAGCTACCCTCTGCAACATTCCATCCGCTTGCCTTAATTGCACCTTGATTAATTGACATCTTTCTGTCGGGAATTATGAGCTCGGGATCAATTTCCTTAAATGTACCAAGACCGTCACACTTTTTACAGGCACCGAACGGATTATTAAAGGAAAACATTCTCGGACTCATTTCATCAATAGATACACCATGCTCCGGACATGCGTAATTAAGAGAGAAAAGCTCCTCCTTTTCACCTACTATATCAACAAGCAATAAGCCGTTGCTTATTTTTGTAGCAGTTTCAACGCTGTCACTCAATCTTGACTGAATTCCATCCTTAATTACAAGGCGGTCTACAATAACCTCTATGTTATGCTTCTTTGTTTTTGAAAGCTTAATATCATCTTCAAGTTCAACAACCTCACCGTCTATACGGCATCTGACAAAGCCTTGCTTTCTTATATCGTTAATTTCCTTTACAAACTCCCCTTTTTTGCCTCTTGCAATTGGAGATAAAATTTGTATTTTTGTGCGTTCGGGCAAGTGCATAATCTTGTCGACTATTTGATCAACGGTTTGCTGAGTAATCTCTCTGCCGCAAACGGGACAATGAGCAACACCTATCCTTGCCCAAAGTAAACGAAGATAATCATATATTTCTGTTACGGTACCCACAGTAGAACGAGGATTCTTTGAGGTTGTTTTTTGGTCAATGGATATTGCAGGAGAAAGCCCCTCAATGTAATCAACATCAGGCTTGTCCATCTGTCCCAAAAACATACGCGCATATGATGACAGGGATTCTACATATCTTCTCTGTCCCTCTGCATAAATGGTATCAAAAGCCAATGAGGATTTGCCCGAACCTGAAAGCCCGGTAAAAACCACAAGCTTATCCCTCGGGATTTCTATATCTATATTTTTAAGGTTATGCTCTCTTGCACCCTTAACAACAATGTTTTTTATCATAATTACTCCTCATCACTAAATTACTCCTCATCACTAAGCTCTTTAATCTTGTCACGAAGGAATGCGGCATGCTCAAATTCAAGCATTCTTGCGGCCTCCTTCATTTCACGCGTGAGCTTGTCAATTAATACTCTGCGTTCCTTTGCAGTCATTCGTCTATTCTTATCGTCAAGCACGTCCTTTGATGTAATTTCAATAACATCACGAACATCCTTTTTAATTGTCCTCGGAATAATATTATGCTCCGAATTGTACTGCTCTTGTATTTTTCTTCTTCTTTCGGTTTCGGTAATAGCTCTTTCCATAGAGGGAGTAACGCTGTCTGCATACATTATTACCTCACCGTTTTCATTTCGAGCAGCACGGCCGATAGTCTGAACAAGTGAGGTTTCGGAACGAAGAAATCCCTCTTTATCGGCATCAAGAATTGCAACAAGCGATACCTCGGGAATATCAAGTCCCTCACGCAAAAGGTTAATACCAACCAACACATCAAAATTACCGAGACGCAAATCACGAATAATCTCCATTCTTTCAATGGTATCAACATCGTGATGCATATATCTTACCTTAACATCAAAGCCTTCAAGATAAGCAGTTAAATCCTCTGCCATTTTCTTTGTAAGAGTGGTTACAAGCACCCTTTCACCACGAGATGTTCTAATGTTAATTTCAGACAATAGGTCGTCCATTTGGTCATCTGTAGGCTTAACCGTGATAACCGGGTCAAGCAAGCCTGTCGGCCTGATAACCTGCTCAACTATTTGAGTTGATACATTCTTTTCAAAATCACCCGGAGTTGCAGAGGTAAATATTACCTGATTAATTTTTCCGTAAAACTCATCAAACTTTAACGGTCTGTTGTCATATGCAGACGGCAATCTAAAGCCGTAATCAATAAGACTTTGCTTTCTTGAGCGGTCTCCGCCGAACATCCCCCTGACCTGCGGAAGCATAACATGGCTTTCATCAACAAACAAAAGAAAATCATCGGGAAAATAATCAATAAGAGTAAACGGGGCCTCACCGGGCTTGCGATCGCTCATTATTCTTGAATAGTTTTCTATGCCCTTACAAAAGCCTGTTTCCTCAAGCATTTCAATATCGTTCATTGTGCGCTCCTTTATACGCTGTGCCTCAAGGAGCTTTCCGTTTTCTTCAAAATAAGCAACACGTTCAACCATTTCATCATATATCTGCTTGAGAGCCTTTTTAAGCTTTTCCGGTCCAACAACATAATGAGATGCAGGGTAGATAACACAAGAGCTTAACACGCCCTCAACCTTACCTGTTAAGGGGTTAATTTCGCATATCCTGTCTATTTCATCACCAAAGAATTCAACTCTGACCGCACTGCCGCTGCTGCCTGCCGGATATATCTCTACCGTATCACCACGTACTCTGAATTTGTTACGAACAAAGTTTATATCATTTCGTTCGTATTGAATTTCAACAAGCTTGTGTATTAATTCATCTCTGTCCTTTTGCATACCGGGGCGCAGAGAAACAACCATCTTTTTATAGTCAAGAGGGTCACCGATAGAATATATACACGATACGGAAGTAACAATAATAACATCACGCCGCTCTGACAACGCCGCAGTTGCACTGTGGCGAAGCTTGTCTATTTCATCATTAATAGAGCTGTCCTTTTCGATATAGGTATCGGTTGTAGGCACATATGCCTCCGGCTGATAGTAATCATAATAGGACACAAAGTATTCAACGGCATTATCGGGAAAAAACTCCTTAAACTCGGAGCACAGCTGTGCCGCAAGAGTTTTGTTATGAGCAAGCACAAGTGTGGGCTTATTCACTCTTTCAATGATATTTGCCATTGTAAAGGTTTTACCCGAACCGGTAACACCCATAAGAGTCTGCTCCCTATCACCATGCAAAACGCCTTCGACAAGGGCATCAATGGCTTGAGGTTGGTCGCCTGTCGGCTTAAATTTACTAACTAATTTGAACTTATCCATATGCAAATCTTTTCCTAAAAAACAATAATCAATATATTATACAACAAATGTACGGGATTATCAAGTGTTGCTTACTGTGAAATACTGCTATTTTTATAAAAAAGTATATTGTATAAAGATATATTTTTTGCTATAATATAATTTATAAAAAAATCTTTACTAAAAGGGTGATATATATGGCAAACAAACAAATTCTGTTTTGCGGAACAAACGAGGAGTTTTTATCTCCGGAGTGCATCAAGGATGCAGATGACGGCAACAGAGGTGTTGCATTCCGTATTCCAAGCTTAGTTAACGCAGGAGGTACACTTGTTGCTGCAATTGACAATGCATATGTACCTACAGATTGGGGTTACATAGAAATAGGAATAAGAACAAGCAACGATGACGGAAAAACATGGACACCGCTAAAATCCATTGCTACTCCGCCTGCAAGAGTAATTAACAGCGACAAGGAAAACACCGCTACTGCCTTTTACATTGACCCATGTATGACAGTTGCTCCAAACGGCGATATAGTTATGCTTGTAACCTACTATCCTGAATCAAAGGGATTGTTCAATAAAAAGATGATGGATAAAGGTAAGCTTGCCTATGCAAGCTTTGACGGACAGACTGTACCCCTTATTTATGACAGGGACGGAAGCTTTTACTATGTGCTAAACAATGGTAAGGTGCTTGACAAAAACAAAAAGTCAACACCGTACACAGTTAATTTTACCGACGGTGAGCTTTACAAGGACAGCGAATATGTAGGCAACATCTTCCTTAACGGTGCCAAGGGCAAGGCTGTTGACGGCAATGCCAAAACCACCTACGGTGCACCGCTTAAGGCAGTTAAGCGAAACTATGTATTTATGCTTAAAAGCTCTGACAAGGGCAAAACATGGTCAAAGCCGGTTGACATCACAGGCAGTATTCTCAATCAAAAGAAGGACGGATTTTTCCTCGGCGTTGCACCCGGCAGTGCATTAACCACCAAAAACGGAAGAATGTTATTCCCTCTTTATACACTCAACGGTACCGTATGTGTATATTCCGATGACAACGGCGAAACATGGAGAAGAAACGAAAATATAACCTTCACGCCAAACATTGACGAGTGGACATTGGCAGAAGGTCCCGAGGGAGTATTGTACTCATTTTCAAGGGCAAAGGGCTACAAAAAAACTCCTGCCGCAATTTCTCGCGACAACGGTATTACCTGGGAAAAGACAAAGAAGGCACCGTTCAAGGCTCCTAAATGCCAAAAGAACTGTCTTGTTATAGGTGACAGAATATTTGTATCTCATCCGTCCAAAAAAGGCAGACACGACGGCGTTATCTCCGTAGGTACATTTGACTACGACAAAAAAGGCAAATGCAAAGGCATCAAGTGGTCTAAGGACGATATAAAAATTAACGAAGGCTTTTATGCATACAGCTGTATGACAAGGATTAACGACAACACTATCGGTGTACTGTACGAGGATCAGCCAAGCTCACACATTGCATTTGAAACCTTTAATGTATAAAAAAGGAGAATCAACGCATTATGGCTGACAAGCTATATAAAAACAAAAAACATCTGACATCATTTCAGCTAATAATATTTGGATTTGCAGGTGTTATTCTGCTTGGGGCATTTTTGCTGATGCTACCAATCTCCTCGGCTCAAAAAGTTGTAACTCCTTTTAATGAAGCTTTGTTCACATCAACATCGGCAGTATGTGTTACAGGTCTTGTTGTACATGATACCGGTAGCTATTGGTCTGTATTCGGTCAGGCAATTATACTTGTTTTGATACAAATCGGCGGACTTGGAGTAGTAACGGTTGCGGCTTCGTTTGCAATGCTTGCCGGCAGAAGAATATCCCTTTTACAAAGAAGCACAATGCAGGATGCAATTTCTGCCCCAAAGGTTGGCGGTATTGTTAAGCTGACAAGATTTATTCTTTTCGGAACATTCATTGTTGAGAGTATAGGCGCCATATCACTGATGCCTGTATTCTGCAAGCAATTCGGGCCGAAAGGAATTTGGCTTTCCGTGTTCCATTCCATATCAGCCTTTTGTAATGCTGGCTTTGATATTTTGGGCACTGAACAAAGCCCATATCAATCCTTTACAGGCTTTAACACAAATCCTCTGCTTAACATTGTTATCATGCTTTTAATAATAATCGGAGGTATTGGTTTTTTAACCTGGGATGATATTTGTACTAAGAAGCTTAGGATAAAAAAATACAGAATGCAAAGCAAGATTATTCTTGTTACATCTGCGATATTAATTATCCTTCCGGCTATATATTTTTATTTCTTTGATTTCAACGATGTAAGTGCCGAAAAAAAGGTTTTTCTTGCAATGTTTCAATCAGTTACCACAAGAACTGCCGGCTTCAACACAGCTGATTTAACCGCTATGTCAAAGCCCTCTCAGGCAATTATGATTGCTCTTATGCTTATCGGCGGTTCTCCGGGCTCAACTGCCGGCGGACTTAAAACAACAACAATAGCTGTGCTGATATTAAACGCAATAGCAACCTTTAGGCGACGCGAGGATGTTACTGCTTTTGGAAGAAGATTTGACAATTCTGCGGTTAAAAATGCGTCAACAATCGCAATAATGTATTTTGTATTATTCTATTTCGGCGGAATTGCAATAAGTACAATAGAGAAAATACCTCTTGCCGATTGCTTGTTTGAATCAGCCTCTGCAATCGGTACAGTCGGCTTATCACTTGGGCTAACTCCTACACTCCATCCTGCGTCACAGGGTATTATTATTGTACTTATGTTCCTTGGCAGAGTGGGAGGCTTAACACTTATTTATGCCGCACTTTCAGGTACTAAAAAAATTAATGCAAAGCTACCGCTTGATAAAATTACAGTAGGATAACGCACACTAAAGGAGAACAAAATGAAAAGTGTACTATTAATTGGATTAGGCTTATTCGGCAAGCATATAGCAACCGAGCTTAACAGACTCGATCACGAGATTATGGCTGTTGATCAAAACGAGGACAGGGTTAACGAGGTTTTACCGATTGTTACAAGTGCTCAAATCGGAGACAGCACAAATGTTGATTTCCTAAAATCATTGGGCATCAAAAATTTTGATGTATGTATTGTAGCAATGTCGGGCAATTTCCAAAACTCACTTGAAACCACATCGCTACTAAAGGAGCTCGGTGCAAGCTGTGTTGTATCTGCCGCAAAACGAGATGTGCAGGAAAAATTCTTGCTCCGTAACGGTGCCGACGAGGTTGTATATCCCGAAAAGCAAATGGCAAGATGGACGGCTATGCGATACACGGCAGACCATATTCTTGATTTTATTGAGATTGATGATGAGCACGCAATTTTCGAAATCCAGATGCCGAAAGAATGGAACGGCAAAACAATCGGCCAGCTTGATGTCAGAAAAAAATACAACATCAATATTTTGGCAATCAAGGAAAATGGCAGAATGAATATGTCAATATCACCTGACACATATCTTTCTGCAAGCAAAAGCTTACTTGTTCTCGGTGATTACAAATCATTGCACAAATGCTTTCATATATAAAACACCAAAGCGGGCTGAAGGAATTTTCAACCCGCTTTTATTAAAGAAAAAAGACGGTAAAAACCGTCTTTTTTGGCGGAGAGCAAGGGATTCGAACCCTCGGATACCTTTGAAAGCATCACACGATTTCCAATCGTGCTCCTTCGGCCAGCTCGGACAACTCTCCAAATAATTACCTGCATATTATAACCTATAAAAATATAAATTGCAAGTAAAAAATTAATATGTTATAATGTTTTTGATAAAATACATTTTGGGAGGATGTTTTTATGAAAAACAAAAAATCAACAATACTGTTTATAGTTTTTTCCGTAATAATATTCATTGCAAGTGCGACAACTACAGGAGTTGCAATTAAGGCAGGCAACGATTACAAGGGTGCCGCAGCAGCGATAGAATTATATAAAAATTCTGAGTTTAATTTTGGACCTGCTAACCTAACTGCTCAAACAGATTCTGCAAGAGAAAACGCAGAGCAGTATAAAAAGACCTTCAAGAAATTCTTTGCAATTTCCCTTTTGCTGTATCTTGCATTAATCGTTATGCTTGTATTGATATACATTAACACCGTTAGCCTAACAGTATTCGAACATAATTAGGTTTATATTAACAAATTTACGATTATACTGCGTTAATTTTTAATTGAATACGCAAGTATGCAATTAAAAATATGCCTTGTCTAATTAAAAATTTGTTTAATATAAACTGCTACGCACCTAAAGTGAGTTAGTTTGTGTAGCTGTCGTCATTTCTTTGACGAAGTTATACTGCCGTATATCAAGGCAAAAAATGGCGACAGATACCATAATTACCTTACTTTAGGCTATTAGGTTCGGATGCTATTAGGCTAAGGCAACTGAATTGGAAGAAGAAACAAAAAAGCAGGAATAACCGCACATAATGTAAAAGGCAGTTCAACCGAACTGCCTTTTTTATTATACTTAATTAAATTGCAGACAAAAGCTTTGGAAGCCTTGCGATTGTTCCGCCGAGAGTCCAGAATATCTTGCTGAAGCCAACGAATGATGATTGGTCATCGTTGAGCATCATAATCAAGCCCTCTGCCTGCTGTTCGCTGAATGCACCCATAGACATTTGAACAAAGTTACGGATAGGAATTTGTGTTGCCATAGCGGCAAGCATCTTGCCGTCACCGTTTTCTGCAGAGCCGAGGTTTACCATAACCTTATTGATAAGGTTGCAAAGCCTACCGCCCCACTTTGTATGTCTTGCGTCATTAAGACAGCAGTACTTATCAATCTTCTTTGTTGTATCAATTTGAGGGTTTGGAAGCTCGCCGTAAACTGCGGCAAAATCATCACGGGTGATGCCTGCAACATTATTGTAATAAGCAGGAGCTGTTGTGCGATAATCAGGGATTTCACAAGCAGGAGCCTCAACATTAACAGTAGCAGTAAGCTTAATATCTCTTGAAGAAGCAGCTACCATAATATCAAAGTCACCTGACTCAACACACCAATCGCCGATTTTAACATTATAGAAAGCAAATGCTCTCTTTGAAAGCTCAACAGATACTTCCTTTTCCTCACCAGCATTAAGGAATACCTTTTTGTATCCCTTAAGCTCCTTAACAGGACGATAAATTGTTGATTCCTTATCGGCAACATATACCTGTGCAATTTCCGCACCGGCAAGGCTACCTGTATTCTTAACCTTAAATGATACTGTGAGTGTGTCTGTATCCTTGATAGAATCAGCTGAAAGCTTGATGTCGCTATACTCGAATGTTGTGTATGACAAGCCGTAGCCGAATGGGAATACAACATCCTCATTGGCAGCGTCATAATATCTGTAGCCGATATAAACGCTTTCCTTATGCTCTGATGTAACAGGACCGCCCGGATAATTGCCAAATGTTGGATTTGCCTCAAATGATACAGGATAGGTTTCGGATGTTTTGCCTGATGGGTTAACCTTTCCTGTAAGGATATTTGCAACAGCAGCACCGCCTGCCTGACCGCCGAGACCTGAATTAAGAAGGCCCTTAACCTCTGCAAGCCACGGCATAAGAACAACAGAACCACCTGCAAGAACAACTACCGTATTTGGATTTGCAGCTGCTACATCGGAAATAAGCTTGTTATGATTTGGAGGCATATTGATAGTTTCTCTATCGTATCCCTCGCCCTCAAAATCTTCTGTAAGGCCTGCAAATACAACAGCAACATCGGCGTTCTTTGCAGCCTCTACTGCCTCGGCAGTAAGCTGAGCCTCTGTCATTCTTGTCTTTTGCTCTTTCTTTGAACCTGCTGACTTATAATAGCCCTGTGCATAGGTAACATCTACGCCGAGAGCAACAAGCTCGTCATACGCATTTGAAAGCATTGTAGGATTGATAACGGATGATCCTGCGCCCTGGAAGCGAGGAGCCTTTGCCATCTCACCGATAACTGCAACCTTTTGACCTGCCTGAAGAGGAAGAATGTTATCGTCATTTTTAAGAAGAACCATTGAGCCTTCTGCAATCTTCTGTGCAATCTTGTGGTGAGCCTTTTTGTCATATGTATGTGTTTTTTCAAGAGCAGGCTTTGATTTCAAAATGAGGTCTACAACTGCGTCAACTCTTTCGTCCAAAATTGCTTCGTCAAGAGTTCCGTCCTTTACGGCTGCAACAATCTTTTGAGCATTAAGCTTGCCTGATGTAGGCATTTCAAGGTCTGTACCTGCCTTAACACCGTCAACTCTGTCAACAGATGCGCCCCAGTCTGTTACTATCAAGCCATCAAAGCCCCATTCCTTACGGAGAACCTGTTGCTGCATCCACTCATTTTGTGATGCATAAACACCGTTAATACGGTTGTATGAATTCATAATAGTCCAAGGCTGTGCCTCTTTAACAGCAATCTCAAATGCAGGAAAATAAATCTCACGCATTGTACGTTCATCAATAACCTCGTTAAGAACCATACGGAATGCTTCCTGTGAATTGCAGGCAAAGTGTTTAAGTGATGTGCCTACGCCCTTTGACTGAACACCGTTGATAACAGCGGCTGAGCATTTACCTGCAAGAAGCGGATCCTCTGAAAAATATTCAAAGTTTCTGCCACAGGTAGGAGAACGCTTAATATTTGTACCGGGGCCGAGAATAACCGATACCTTTTCCTTAAGACATTCCTCGCCCATTGCAACACCTTCCTCAAAAAGAAGCTCATCATCCCAAGAGCAAGATGAGGTTGCTGCCGGAGGGAAGCAGGTTGTAGGTACTGAGTTGCCCAAGCCGATACCACCGCCCGAGTTCTTTGCTTCGCCTTCTTCAGGGACATAATCCTTGCCCTTTGCCTTACGCAAGCCGTGAGGTCCGTCGGTAATGCAAATCTTCGGAAGACCAAGCTCAGGTGCTTCCTCAAGATGCCAATAATCATAACCGGAAACAAATGTAGCCTTTTGCTCAAGGCTCATCTTTCCGACAATTTCAGAGTGTTTCATAAAAAACTCCTTTCAAATATATAAATTTACTAAAACATTATACAATAAAAATAAACATTTGTCACTAACTTTTGGTAATTTTTTTAGAATTTAATACAACAAAAACAAAAAGCTCCAGAAAGCAGGAGCTTAAAGTATGTTATTTTGATGTTTACCTACCGTTATCAAATGAACGGCAAACAAATTCAGCACCGAGAGACTCGGCAATTTTTCTTGATTTTTCTATATTTTCCTCGCCTATAACATCAACCACGCTCATACGAACATGCGGACAAAACCTTGCACATTGCTTTGTAAACTCAAGCATAGCAGGAAAAGCCTTTGTAGGATAAATGTTTCTTGTAACCTTATCATAGCTATCGGAATCGGGGTCATTGAGGGATACAGATACAACATCAAACGCCTTGCCGATTTCCTGAGCAGTGCTTCTGTCGTTAATCAAATCTGACAGTCCGTTGGTATTCAATCTAATCTTAATGCTTGGATTGATTTCTCTTAAATGCTTTGCAGTAGCAAGCAAGACATCAAGTCTTTCGGTGGGCTCACCGTATCCGCAAAATACAACGGAATCAACATTCTCAAATCCATAATCATCAACAGCCTTAATTATTTCGTCAAGGCTTGGCTCGTTGCCGTAAAACCAAAGGTTTTCCGCCTCGCCTACTGCATTGCCCTGCGAACGAATACAAAAGGTACAACGGCACGGACATTTGTTGGTAATATTGATATATGTTCCACCACAGAGTGTATAAATTATATCTGCCATAGTGTTATATTTCTCCTTGAAATCCGGTTTTATATATTATATAATAATTCTGTCATTTTTCATATAGGCAAAATTTATAATATTTTAGGGTACAGTTATGAAAAAATATATGGAAATATACAATTACTATAAGGACTTGATTGTGTCAAATCAGCTAAAGGCAGGTGACAGACTGCCGTCAGTTAGGCAGGCATCAAAGCTTTTGCCTGTCAGCAAAACAACAATACAAAACGCCTACTTTGAATTACAGGCAGACGGATATGTTATTTCAAGTCCGAAAAGCGGATACTATGTCACAGAGCAGAGCTCTGCTCCCCTATCTAAAAAAACACGAAGCAAACCAATAAGCAATATAAAATACGACCTAAAAAGCGGAGATGCCGATGAGGAAAGCTTTGACCTTAAGCTTTGGCAAAGGTATATAAAAAGTGCATTAAGGCAACAGGACAGGCTGTTATCATACGGTGATGTTCAGGGCGAGGAGGATTTAAGAGAGGCACTGTCCGACTATATAAGAACAAAAAGAAATGTATCTGCCTCACCCGACAGAATTGTTGTCGGCGCCGGGGTTCAATCGCTTTTGCATATTCTGTGTGCTTTGACGAAAGACAGAAAGACCGTTTCTTTTCCCGACAAAAGCTTTGTTCAGGGCATAGGAATATTCAACGATTACGGATATGATGTAAAAACAAAAGACAAGGACGCTGATATAATTTATGTATCGCCGTCGCATATGACATCATACGGAAATGTAATGCCGATTAAAAGACGGCTTGAGCTTGTAAATTACAGTAAGGAGCACGGCAGCCTCGTATTTGAAGACGACTTTGACAGCGACTTTTTGTATCAGGCAAAGCCAACGCCGTCGCTTTATGCTTTGTCGAGCTCACAAAATGTTATCTATATGGGCAGCTTTTCAAATGTGCTTATTCCCGGAATCAGAATAAGCTTTATGGTACTGACAGAGGAGCTTGCAGGAAAATTTGAAATGCAAAGACACAGATTTGCCCAGGCAGCAAGCAAAACAGAGCAAATAGCACTTTGTCAATACATCCGTGACGGACACATAAATTCACAGGCAAGAAAAATCAGGAGGCACTATACAACAAAAGCAAAAAGGCTGTGTGACGAGCTTTCGTCAGCCTTGCCAAATGCTAATGTAGAATTGAGTGAAAACGGCTTACAAGTGAAAATTCAGCTTGACTTTATCATAGATGCAGATGTATTTGAAAAACACGGAATAAGTGTAAACATTATAAATATCGATAACAAAAAAGCAAAGATAACACTTACTCCATCAGCTGTTAAAGCCGAGGATATACCAAAGGCGGTTGAAATACTAAAGTCAATACTTACGCAATAATTTTTAGAACTTTTGTATTATAAGTACTATTTTAAGTACCATAAAGAGCAAGGCTATTGTATTAATATCTCCTATGAATTACAATGTGGTTGTAAAGAAAATTCAAAGGAGAATTATTATGAAAATTAAAGAAATACTCAAAGGAATTATTATTTCAATTATTACATTGGCAGTAGGATATGCGGCAATGGCTATCCCCTTCAACCTGTTTTTGTCAGTATCAAAGGACGGACAAAGAATATTCTTTTTGATTGAATTGATCGTATACTTTGTTGTCGGTTGTATATTTTTGCTTATTCAGGACAAAAAGGAAAAGCAGGCAGAAAAGGAAAAGGAACGTCACAGGCTTCGCGAAGAAAAAATAAAGGATGTTCAGGAAAACTGGTATAACATAGCGGCATAAAGAAAATACTCAAAGGCATCAGCCTTTGAGTTAGACTGTCGATAAAGTGGGCTGAAACACGCCATATAAATTTAATAAACCGATTTGAGCCTCTCTTGTGTAAAGGGAGGTGGGTGCGATTTATCGCACTCGGAGGGATTGTAAAAGCGGCTTAGACATCGAATCTAAGCCGCTTTTGGCGTTTTTCGCCTTTTGCTCGGTCGAGGTACCCTCGTACATCTTCCCTCGCAAAAGGCGAAATTCAGCACCATTTCTCAACAGTCTACCAGCGTGTCGAAATTTATAATTTGATTTTTTCGACACGCTGACTCAAAGGCATTAGCCTTTGAGTATTTTTTTATGTGATTTCTTTTTCATAACATCAATCCACAAATTATGGCTGAACAGTAGTAATATGGGGAAAATCTCGAGCCTGCCTGCAAGCATATCAAAAATAAATACATACTTTGACAAATCGCTGAATTGACTGAAATTTCTTGACGGACCGACAAGAGATAAGCCGGGACCGATATTGTTCATCGTAGCGGCAACCGCCGAAAAGTTTGTTGCCAAGTCATAATTCTCTGCAGAAATAATAAGCAGGCTTGTAATAAAAATCAAAGAGAATGTCATAAAGAAAACGTTTGTTGACCTTATAACTTCGTGTTCAACAGGCTTTCCATCAAGCCTCACCTTTTTTACGGTTTTAGGATGAATGTATGACTGAACCTCTTTTTTTATTGTTTTCAGCAATAAAACAATACGCGAAACCTTAATTCCACCTCCCGTGCTTCCTGCACATGCACCTATAAACATAAGAAGAACAAGGATCGTTTTGGAAAGCGACGGCCATAAATCAAAGTCAACAGTTGTATATCCTGTGGTTGTAATTATTGATGCAACCTGAAATGCAGAATGAGTTAACGTGTCGCTAACGCTGTTGTACATATGATAAGTATTAAAGCTGATTACTGTTATTGCGCTGACGATAACGAGAAGATATACCCTTACCTCTTCCATTTTTACAGCCTTGCCGAAATGCTTAAACAGAACAAAATAGTAAAAGTTAAAGTTTACGCCAAACAAAACCATAAACACAGTAATAACCCACTGAATATATGGTGAGTAGCTTGCCATGGAATCGCCCTTTATTCCAAATCCACCTGTACCTGCAGTGCCGAGAGCAGCCGTTACAGCGTCAAATATCGGCATTTTGCCTGCAACAAGAAAAATTATTTCAAGCACAGTAAGAGCAAAATACAACAAATAAAGCATACGAGCCGTGTATCGCATTTTTGGAACAAGCTTACCCACAGACGGACCGGGGCTTTCCGCCTTCAAAAGATTTACATTTGAACCGCCGGAAATTTTAACAACAGTAAGAATGAATACAAGCACACCCATGCCGCCAATCCAATGTGTAAAGCTACGCCAAAACAACGATGCATGTGACAGCGACTCAACATCATTAAGTATACTTGCTCCGGTGGTAGTAAAGCCTGATACGGTTTCAAAAAGAGCATCGGTAAAACGAGGTATCTCACCTGTCAAATAAAACGGTACAGCACCGAAAAGCGAAAGAAAAATCCAACTTAATGCAGTAGCTATACAGCCCTCCTTGAGATAAAAGACATTGTTTGTATTCTTTTTTGCAACCATAACTGCACCGATAAGCAGTGTGATCACTGACCATATAAGGTAAATCTTGTATTCCTTTTCGGAATATATCAAGCCTACCATACACGGCAGGAGTAGCAATAACCCCTCGAGCACAAGCACATAGCCAAGAATTTTTCTGATAATTGAACTATTCATATATTACAATCCTAATCGAGAATATTACTGATGTCATTGAAGCCTGTATGAGTTGTAACAATCATTACACTGTCACCCGGCAAAATACAATCCTGACCGGTTGGAATAATGATTTTTCCCTGACGTGAAATAAAGCAAATAAGCAAATTATCCTTGAGCTTTAGCTTCATAATAGGGACATTTGTAACTCTTGATTCCCTGTCAATCTTAAACTCGACAGCCTCTACCCTATGGTCAAACAGATGATACAGGGTTTCAACGTTAGAGCCCTTTGAGGCTTTTTTTGCTCTGACATAAGCAATAATAGCCTCCGGTGTAATGTATCGAGGATAGACAACCGAGCCGATGTCAAGGTTATCAATAGCTTCCTTAAACTTAATCTTGTTAATTTTTGTTACAAGCTTTGCATTTGAAAAGTTCTTGGCATGAACGGCAAGAAGGATATTCTCCTCATCCGAGCCTGTGAGGGTAACAAACGACTCAACAGTAGGAAGTCCTTCTTCATTTAACAGATCCTCATCGGCAGCATTGCCGTTGATAACATCAACCTTTGGCAAAAGTGCAGCAAGCTCCTCGCATCGTTCCTTGTCCTTTTCAATAATTGTAACATCAATACCGTTGTCGCACAAACGCTTTGCAAGATAATAACCGGCTTCACCGCCGCCGATTATCATAGTATTTTTTACCTTATTGGACTTAAAGCCTATGTGCTTAAAAAATTCGGATACTCTCTTTGAAGGAGCAACAAATGAAATTGCATCCCCTGCCTTTAGCTCAAAGTCACCGGTAGGAATGTAAATCTGCTTTTCTCTTTCAACTGCGCAAACAAGAACATCATTAGTGCTTTTTCCGAGCTGTGCAATAGTCATTCCGTCAAGAATATTTCCGTAAGGAATTCTTATCTTAACAAGCTCCGCCTTGCCGTGAGCAAAGGCAGACACCTCAAGCGCTGTCGGCAGGCAAAGTATTCTGTAAATTTCACGTGATGTTTCGTATTCGGGATTGATAATCATAGCAAGACCGAGACGCTCCTTGATATGATTAAGCTCGTGAGAATAATCGGGATTACGCACCTTGGCAATGGTTGCACAATCACCGACTCTTGACGCAACAATACAACAAAGAAGATTTAACTCATCGGAGTTAGTAACAGCGATAAGCAAATCTGCGTCAAGTATGCCTGCCTCCTTTTGTATGCTGAAGGAAGCGCCGTTGCCAACAATACCCATTACATCATATGCACTTGTAATTTTTTGAATTTTTTGAGCAGATGTATCAATAACGGTTATGTCGTGATTTTCTATCGACAGCTGTTCGACAAGAGCAGTACCTACAACACCGCAGCCGATAATTATTATTTTTAAGCCACTTATCGAAACAAGCTCCTCTTTAATTCTTTTTCCTAACAAATTCATTCCATCACCTAAAGACGTAACCACCTACATAATTACGCCGTCCTTAAAGATTGAAATATCTCGGTAATTATTTATTTCATTTTTTGAATTAAGCCTTTGTTGTTGAGCCGAAGCCGCCGTCGCGAATACCGTCAGCATTGTCAGAGACAGTAATACCGAACTGAGTGAATATGCCCTGCGAAAATCCATCACCGGCAGGAACCGTAACACTGTGTCCGTCATCGTGAGCAGTACACGAAAGCTTAATCATAATATGTCCCTCATTGGAGGAATTGTAATAATCTGCATCAATAATGCCAACAGTATTATCAAGCCCTACTCTGTGCTTAAAGCCAAGCCCCGAGCGAGGAAAAATACTAAGCACCCAGCCGTCATCAATTTTTGCTCTTATGCCTGTCGGAATTAAAGTCGACTTTCCTGTTTTGATTGTAACATCGGCAGGAGCAAAAAAGTCATATCCTGCAGAGCCTACGGTTGCACGGGTAGGAAGCTTAATGCTATCATAAACAGACTTTACATCCTGTGTATCGGGAAAAGCCTTAATCCAATCCTTCGTAAACTGCTCAAGGCTTACCTTTTCAAATTCAGCAATTCTTTTCATATAATTCCCATAGCCTTTCCGGCTACAATAGTTTATAAAAAAATTCTACGCCTTACTGTAGCCGGATAAGGCGTATAATGGGAATTTAGCCATCTCAAAATTATGCCACAGGCAAATTTTGAGGGCAATACAATCGAATTAGTGTGATTTTTCACACTAATTCCTAGCCTTTCCGGCTACAATTAGTAATGTTATAATCCCTAACACCTTATTGTAGCCGGATAAGGCGTATGAGGGCAATACAATCGAATTAGTGTGATTTTCACACTAAACACAATTTTCTTTTTACCATTTGGGATTATCGAAATCGGGACAGCTCTTATTTTTCAGTGCTGTCCTAACCTCAACATAGCATCCGCATTTTATACACATACCCGAAAGCAAATTATCACATTCCCTGCAAAACGAAAGCCTGTTACGATATATAATATCGTCCACCTTTTCGTCGACAGGAACTGTTTCAAGGTATGCCATTATTTGACTATATGTTACCTTTTCACCTGCCTCAAAAAGCAGGCATCGCTTGCAGACGTTATCCATTATTTGTTGATAACAAACTTTACAACACTGCAGGCAGGAATTGTTGCAGTAAAGCCATCCTTAAGCTTTCTGAAATCGGTAAACTCAACAGTCTTTACATTATCTGCATCGTCAAAATCATTCTTTTGATGGCATTCACCTGTAAGGATTTCTGCGGTAATGCTTTCAACCTTTGTATCTGCAACCTGACATTTTATTTTTGCAGATTTGGTTGATGATGTATTTGTAACGGTTGAATAAATTGTACCGTTTTCATCAACAGATGCAGACTCAACAAGCTGAGGAAATGTCTTGTTATCGTTATCAGACTTGATGTTTTCGGTTGTAATATAAGAGCCTACAAGCGTATTTTCCTGATGCTCCTTGTACATTTTGAAAACATAATATGTAGGAGTTTTAACCATTTTTTCGCCGTCTGTGAGTAACACAGCCTGCAAAACATTTACGGTTTGAGCAATATTAGCCATCATAAGTCTGTCTGCATGCTTATTGAAAATATTAAGTGTAAGACCTGCAACAATAGCGTCACGCATAGTATTTTGCTGATAAAGGAAGCCCGGATTGGTTCCTTCCTCAACATCGTACCAGGTTCCCCACTCGTCAACGATAAGCTTAACCCATTTTTGAGGATTAACACTATCCATCACAGCAAGGTGATTTGTAATAAGCTCCTCCATATGATAAGCCTTACAAATGGTAGAATCATATTCCTTTTTGTCAAATACGGTTGCGGAGCCCTTATGTCCCCAATCACCTGTGGGCACTGTGTAATAATGAAGAGAGATACCGTTTGCCTGGTGCTTTACCTTATCCATAACCTCCTTGGTCCAATGGTAATCACCGCTGTTTGGACCGCAGGCAATGCGCTGAATATGCTTGTTGCCGTTGTAATCACGCACATAAACATTGTAGCGTTTGAAAAGGCATCCGTAATATTCAGGGTCCATATTACCGCCACAGCCCCAAGACTCGTTGCCTACACCAAAATACTTAAGGTTAAATGGCTTTTCGTCGCCGTTCTTTTTACGAAGCTCTGCCATAGGAGATACTCCGTCAAATGTCATATACTCAACCCATTCGTTCATCTCCTGAACTGTGCCGGAGCCAACGTTACCGTTAACATAGGTGTCACAGCCGAGCTGACGGCAAAGTTCAAAATATTCGTGTGTACCAAAGGAATTATCCTCAACAAGACCGCCCCAATGAGTATTAATCATCTTTTTTCTTTTTGACTTTTCACCGATACCGTCCTTCCAATGATATTCATCGGCAAAGCATCCTCCCGGCCAACGAAGAACAGGTATTCCCATTTCCTTAAGAGCATTTACAACATCACAGCGCATACCGTTTACATTTGGTATTTTTGAATCCTCGCCGACGTAAATACCCTCATAAATACATCTGCCCAGGTGCTCTGAAAAATGGCCGTAAATGTCTTTGTTGATTTTGGCAATTTTTTGATTTGGATTAATAAGGTATTTTTCCATAAAGTATCTCCTCATAAAAATATAATATAACAATATAAAATTAGCATATAGAAAAAGCAAAGTCAACAAATTGACATAAAATAATTAAAGATTTATAATATTGATATTATTTTTAACGAGGTATCTAAAAATGAACAATATACAAAAGTGTATAAACATACTCAACAGTAAAAATGCCGACGCGCTTGTGCTTATTAACGAAGCAAATATGCACTACATTTGCGGTTTTTCTCCAAGCGAGGGAATGGTCATTATAAAGAAAAACGGTGAAGCATACCATCTTGTTGACTCGCGCTACACAGAGGTTGCACAATCAAACGCAAAGAATACAGGGTTAAATGTTATTGAATATTCAAAAAACATATATTCAACCCTTTTTGATATACTTGGGGATGCTAAAACAATTGTGTATGAAAACGAAACCATATCACTAAAGGCGTTTGTGCAGATGATGGAAAAGTGCAAGGGTTGTGATTTTGTTGAGCTTGATGACCTGCTTATGCGAGAGCGTAACAAAAAAGAAGCAGAGGAAATTGTCTTGATGAAAAAAGCAAATCAAATTGCGGAAAAGTCATTTACAGAGCTGTTAAACCACATCAACAAAGGCAAAACAGAAAAAGAGCTTGCTGCTTATTTTGATTATCTTATGGCAAAAAACGGCTCCGACGGATTAAGCTTTGACACAATTTTACTTGCAGGCAAAAGAACATCAATGCCTCACGGAGTGCCAAGTGACAACACAATTAACGACGGCGATTTTGTACTGTTTGATTTTGGTGCAACATACAAGGGATACCACAGCGATATGACAAGAACTATTGCCGTTGGCAGTGCTACAGACGAAATGAAAGAGGCATATGAGCTTGTACTAAATGCGCAAATTGCCGGAATAAAGGCACTTAATGCCGGAGTCAGATGTGCCGATGTATACAAAGCCGCATATGATGTTTTGGCCGAAAAGGATATGGCACAATATTTTAGACATGGCTTGGGGCACGGAGTAGGTCTTGAAATACACGAGGGCTTTAGTGCCTCCCCTCGAAGCAACGACACATATGAGGTAGGCAATGTGACATCCGTTGAACCGGGAATATATTTGCCAAATAAATTCGGAATAAGAATTGAAGATGTTTGCTACCTTTCTCCACGAGGAAGAGAAAACCTAAGTAATATTACAAAATCTCTCATTATTATCTAAACATTGTTCATATATTAAGTATAAAATTCTTGATATTTCATATTGATATATTAAGAAATGAGGTTATACTATGTGTGGAATAATCGGATATACAGGAAGCCTTGACGCGTCGGGAAAGCTGATAAAGGGCTTGAAATCACTTGAATACAGAGGATATGACAGTGCAGGAATTGCTGTTTACAACAGCGAGTTAAACGAGGTTATTATTGCAAAAAGCAAGGGCAGAGTTGCACAGCTTGAAGCAAAGGCAAACGGTATTAGCGGTAATACAGGAATCGGTCATACCCGTTGGGCAACCCACGGAAATGTAAGCGACACAAATTCTCACCCGCACAAGTTCGGTAACGTAACACTTGTACACAACGGAATCATTGAAAACTATGAATCTATCAAAAATCAGCTCGGCGTTGCAGGAAGGCTGAAAAGTCAGACTGACACAGAGGTTGTTGCCGCATTAATTGATAATTACTATCAAATAGGCAGCGATCCTTCAAATGCTATCATCAAAGCAATAAAAGAAATAAAGGGCACCTTTGCTCTTGGAATTTTGTTTGACGATATACCAAACAAGATTTATGCGGTAAGAAATGTTAGCCCTATTGTATGCTGTAAAAATGATGACGGTGCATATATCGCCTCCGACATCACGGCAATCGGTGAATACAGTAAAGAATATTTTGTTTTGCCGGAGCTTGCTATCGCAGAAATAAGCCGGGACGGTTTTAATATTTATGACTTTAACGGCAATCAGGTTGATATTGAATACATCGAGCTTGATTGGGATATTAACAGTAGCGGAAAAAAGGACTTTCCTTTTTATATGGAAAAGGAAATTACCGAACAACCGGCGGCTATACAACGAATTATTAACGACTATGTAAAAAATGATTTGCCTTGCTTTGATATAAACGATAAACTATTTAGAGACTTTGACAGCATAACCGTTATAGCCTGCGGTACTGCAATGCACGCAGGGTTAATCGGTAAGCATTTAATAGAAAAGCTGTGCCGAATACCCGTAAACGTTTGCGTTGCAAGTGAATATATGTACTCAATGCCTATTGTAAATGACAGAACTCTTGTTATTTGCGTATCGCAAAGCGGAGAAACAATTGATACCCTTGAAGCATTGAAATATGCACAGTCAAACGGAGCCGGAAGCCTTGCAATAGTCAACGTAAAGGCATCATCAATAGCAATGCAGGCGGACAATGTTATATATACAAACGCCGGACCGGAAATTGCGGTTGCATCCACAAAGGCATATACAACACAGGTTGCCGTATTTTATTTGATAGCAGCAAAAATCGCATATCTTCGCGGAATATTAAGCAAAGATGATGTGAAGGATTTTATAAACGAATTAAAAAAGGTACCGAGTGCAGTTGAAAATGTTATTGACAGACGAGAGGAAATACATCGTTTATCGTCAAGTCTACTCACAGCAGAGCACACCTTTATGATTGGCAGAGGACTTGATTACCCTGCTCTGCTTGAAGCATCACTAAAGCTGAAGGAAATCAGCTACATTCATTCCGAGGCTTTTGCATCAGGAGAATTAAAGCACGGCACCATAGCATTAATAACAAGCAAAACTCCCGTAATTGCACTCATCACGCAAAAGGCACTTGCATCAAAGCAACAGAGCAATATACGCGAGGTACAATCCAGAGGCGCAATGGTTATCACAATAGCTACACACGGAATTTCGGACAATATTGATTTTGCTTTACCAACGCTAAAGGATGATTTTAATATAATCCCTGCCGTTGTTGCCATGCAGCTGCTTGCCTATTACGTTTCTGCAGACAAGGGACTTGATGTTGACAAGCCGAGAAATCTTGCAAAGGTTGTAACAGTTGAATAAATAAATTAAGCGACACGGTTTTGTGTCGCTTAATTTATTGTTTTACTTATTCTTGCTTGCTACTTCCTTTATATCCTCGTGATTTTTCTTTTTGAAATATGCACGGGTTTCCTTACCTACAATGCCCGAAAGAGCAAACAAAGCAATAAGGTTTGGAAATGCCATCAAGCCATTGAAAATATCTGCAATGTTCCATACGGCAGCTACTGTAAGGTAAGGGCCGATAAACACAGCAATGATGTAAAGTATACGATAAGCAATAATAAGCTTTTTATTTCCTACCAAATATTCAAGGCAACGCTCGCTGTAATAATCCCAGCCGAGAATTGTTGTGAATGCAAAGAAGGTTAAGCATACCATCAAAATGAATGAGGACAAATTTTCATTCCAAGGCAAGCCTGTTCTCCAAGCCTCTGTTGTAATGCTTACGCCTTCAAATGAGCCTGCAACGAATTTATCCTGTGCTCCTGTCAATAGAATAGAGAAGCCTGTTAATGTACAAATAACGATTGTATCAATAAATGTTCCGGTCATGGTAACAAGGCCCTGGCGAACGGTGTCGTCTGTCTTTGCAGCCGCTGTTGCAATAGGAGCAGAGCCAAGACCTGCCTCATTTGAAAAGATACCTCTGCCGATACCCTTTTGCATTGCAAGCTTAATTGTAATGCCTGTTAATGCACCGATAACAGGCTCCGGAGCAAATGCAGATTTAACAACCAAAGCAACAGTTGACGGAATAGCCTTAACGTGAGTTACAACAATAATAAGTGCAAATACGATGTAAACAATTGCCATAAACGGAACTACAACCTGCGAAACATTTGCAATTCTCTTAATACCGCCGAGTACTACAAGAGCAGTGCAGGCTGTTACAACCAATCCACCGATAACAACAGCCCAGGAATAGCTGTATTCGCCTATCGAAAAAGCAATATGTTGTTTATTTGGATCAAAGAAATTTTGAACAGCAGATGTGATACCGTTAATCTGAGTGAATGTACCGATACCCAAAAGACCTGCTAAAATTCCAAACAAAGCAAAAAGCTTTGCAAGCCATTTCCACTTTGGACCCATACCCTTTTCTATGTAGTAAAACGGACCGCCGATGTAGTGACCTTCGTCCTTTTTTTCTCTGTACTTAATTGCAAGAAAGCCCTCGGAATACTTTGTTGCCATACCGAAGAATGCCGCAATAAGCATCCAAAGCAATGCACCCGGACCGCCAAGGCAAATAGCTGTTGCAACACCTACAATGTTACCTGTACCGATTGTCGCCGAAAGAGCGGTACAAAGAGCAGCGAACGATGACACCTCGCCCTCGCCGTTTTCTTCATTCTTAACCATAAACTTAAGAGCCTTGCCCAAATGAAAAACCTGAACAAGTCCTGTCCTGAATGTAAGCCAAACACCTGCACACAAAATCAAAATGATTAGGGGCCAACCCCATACCCATCCGTCAACCTTTTCAACAAGGTCGTTGAATGATAATGCCAAATTAATATATTGCATATTGTCCTCCCTCCAAATTTCACAATATAATGTCTTATATTATCATATAACAGGGTGAAATGCAAATAAAATTTGAATGTTTTATTAAGGATTGTTTCTTATTCGAGCCTTTGTCGCAGCTTGAGCAGCAATTGCTTTTCTCTGCGTGAAACCTGCACCTGTGAAATACCCAAAAGCTCTGCTGTTTGCACCTGCGTTTTTCCCTCGTAAAATCTGTATTTGATCAAAAGCAGTTCATCGTTTGATAATCCCTTCACTGCATAATCAACAGAAATTTTATTAAACAAAGTATCACTGTCATCAACAGGGATTTCAATAACTCCCTCTTCTTCGTCATTACTTGTATAAATAGAGATTACCGGATTTACGGCATTAAGCACCTCGGACAATTCTTCCTTATCTATTCCGCTTATTTGTGACAGTTCGCTTAAGGTAGGCTCACGAAGATTTTTCTTTACAAACCTTTCCCTTATTGCCTGCACCTTTATGGATTTTTCCTTGAGCGAGCGAGAAATTTTTATTGCTCCTCCGTCACGGAAAAGCCGTCTGATTTCGCCCATAATAACGGGAACGGCATAGGTAGAGAAAAGAAAGCCCTTTGATGCATCAAAATTATCCACAGCCTTAATTAATCCAACACAGCCTGCCTGATACAAATCATCATAATCCTCGCCCCTGCCCTTAAATCTTTTGGCTATGGAATGAACAAGTCCTATGTTGTCCTTAATCATTTGCTCTCTGCTGTCTTTTACCATTTTGTACGACCGTTTATTCTTTTAATAAGTGTAACAGATGTACCCTTTCCGGGAGAAGAAACAACCTTAACTCTGTCGCAAAATGACTGCATAACAGTAAATCCGAGTCCTGCTCTGTCACTCTCACCCGTAGTAAAAAGCGGAGTCATAGCCTGATTGACATCTGCTATACCTCTGCCCTTATCCTTTATAATAATTTTTATGTAGCTATCATCCGTAATTTGTCCTGTAATGTAAATTTTACCGCAGGTATTGTCATATCCGTGAACGATAGAATTTGTTACCGCCTCCGAAACAGCTGTTTTGAGGTCAGTCAGCTCCTCTATTGTGGGGTCAAGTGTTGATGCAAAGGACGACACAACAACCCTGCAAAAGCTCTCGTTAATGCTTTTACTTTCAACTGTAAGCTTAAATTCGTTTTTTACTGTCATATTTACACTTCCTTTATTATTGCAATTGAGCCAAGTCCGGCTAACTCCATAAGCTTTTTTGTTTGCTTAGTTACATTTCTGATTTCAAGAGTTGAATGAAAATTCATCAGCAGTCTGTATCTGCCCATAACAAGACCTATTCCGCTTGAGTCCATAAATGTTACATTCTTAAAATCAAGAATTAAATGTGACGGCTTAATGTAGCTTACGGCATTGTCAATTTTATCTCTGATGTCAACGGCAGTATGATGATCAATTTCGCCGTAAAGATAGGCTATTACAAGATTTCCGCTTGATTCTATGGTTACATTCACAAAAATACCTCCAAATAAAAAATACCAACCTGCTAACAATGTAACAGATTGGTTGTGTAAAAATTTGTTGAATTATGAAAGCAGGTCCATTATTTCTCGAAGCAGATAAAACGAACCGCAAATTAAGCTGACACCGTCTTGTTTAACTGCTTGCCGTGGATTGTCTGTAACGGTAACATCATCGCAGTATTTTTTGGCATACCGAGAAAGCTCGTATGCCGAAATTGCCCTTTTGTTGTCTACATTTGTGCAAATTATTTTTTTACATTTTGGTGCAACATATGACAAGTAGCCGTCAATATCCTTATCCTTCATCATACCGATAACGGCTATTTCATCATTAATAAGCGGCGCCAGCACCTTGCCCGCTTCAACGTTATGCCCACCGTCTATAAGCACATTTCCTATTCTTTGCTGACGACCTACAGGCTTAACAGGCTCCGCCATTTCTACACCGAGATATTGCAAAACTCTGTTTGCAAGGTCTATATTATCTGAATTAAAGTTCCCGGTATCATTATACCTAAAGCAAGGACAGTTATCCCTTATTATACCTTCCTTTTCTTTGGTAATTTCTTCAATGGTTGAGCCTAAAAAATCCGTATGGTCAAGAGATATTGAGGTTAATACGGCAATGTTTTCCTTTTCAACGTTTGTGCTGTCGCCCTTGCCGCCCATTCCGCACTCAACAACTGCCCAATCAACATTACTGTCTGCAAAATATTTGTACATAACAGCCGTTAAAAATTCAAACTCCGTACAATCATTATCACGGTAAGCATCAACATATTCGGCAAAAACTTCCTGTGAAATAAATGTGTTATTTATTTGGATTTGCTCTGTGTAATCAATTATCCACGGTGATGTAAAAAGCCCTACCTTATATCCTGCATCAATAAGGGCATCATTGATAAACCTTGCAACAGTACCCTTGCCGTTCGTTCCCGCAATATGAATAATTCTTATTTTATTTTGAGGATTACCCATAGAATCAAGCAGTGCTTTAATACGAGTAAGCCCCGGCTTTATGCCGAGGCTTTGCTTGCTTAATATGAAATTTAACGCTTCGTTATAATTCATTACTGTTCAATTTCTTCGATAGATTTTTTGATTTGAGCTATTCTTTCCTCAAGCTTTGAGGCATCCTCTCTGTTTTGAGCAACAACCTTTTCCGGTGCCTTGCTTACAAAGCCGGGATTGTTAAGCTTTTTGCTAATGAAATCAAGCTTATCCTGTGCTGCTGCAAGCTCCTTTTCAAGTCGTTTCTTTTCTGCCTCAAAATCTACCAAATCACCAAGCGGAATATATATTCTTGCATCATCGGTAATAATTGTAACAACATTACCGAGGTCGCCAAAGGCTTCGCTTACCTGCACCTCATTTGCATATGCAAGACGCTTGATAAATTCTGCACCGTTTTCAAAGGTAGCAGTGTTTGATGTTTCAACAAACACCTTTGATTTCTTTGACGGCGGAATATTCATTTCTGCTCTGCGGTTACGGATTGCACGAATTGAAGCCATAATCTTTTCCATTTCAGCCTCGTCGGCATCGTAGGAAAGAGCCTCGTCATAATTTACCCATTTGCTAATCATAATGGATTCGCAATCATGAGGGATTGCCTGATAAATCTCCTCTGTAATAAACGGCATAAACGGATGAAGAAGCTTAAGAATATCGGTTAAGACATAAACAAGAACAGCCTTTGCCTGCTCCTTTGCAGCTTCGTCCTCACCCTGCAATCTAATCTTTGCAATCTCAATATACCAATCGCAGAAAACATCCCAAATGAAATCGTAAAGCTTTTGGATTGCTATACCGAGCTCGAACTTATCAAGGTTTTCGGTAACCTCCTTTGCAAGATTGTTAACCTGTGAAATAATCCACTTGTCCTCAATAAGCAGGTTTTGAGGCAAGCCGTTATATCTGTAATCCTCGCCAAGATACATAAGAACAAATCTTGACGCATTCCAAAGCTTATTGGCAAAATTTCGTGATGATGTAATCTTGTCATCGGAGAAACGCATATCGTTACCCGGAGAATTACCTGTTGCAAGAGCAAATCTTAACGCATCAGCTCCGTATTGGTCAATAATCTCAAGAGGATCAATACCGTTGCCGAGAGATTTTGACATCTTTCTGCCCTGTGCATCACGAACAAGGCCGTGGATAAGTACAGTATCAAACGGTGCCTTATCAGTATATTTAAGTCCCGAGAAAATCATTCTGGAAACCCAAAAGCCTATAATATCGTAGCCGGTAACAAGAGTGTTTGTAGGATAATATCTCTTGAGGTCATCTGTATCCTCAGGCCAACCGAGAGTTGAAAACGGCCACAATGCAGACGAGAACCATGTATCAAGAGTATCAGGGTCCTGAACAATGTTCTTGCTCTTACAAGCGGAGCATTCGCAGGCATCATCCTTTGAAACGGTTGTAGCACCGCAATCCTCACAATACCAAGCAGGAATTTGATGTCCCCACCAAAGCTGACGCGAAATGCACCAATCGCGGGTACCTCTCATCCAAGACATATAATTCTTCTTAAATCTTTCCGGAACGAACTTAATGTCTCCGTTTTCAACAGCATCAATAGCAGGTCCTGCAAGAGGCTCCATTTTTACAAACCATTGCTTTGAAACCATAGGCTCGATTGTTGAATGACAACGGTAGCAGGTGCCTACATCATGCTTGAGAGGCTCGATTTCCTTAATGTATCCTCCTGCCTCGAGGTCGGCAAGAATTGCTTTTCTTGCTTCCGTTGTAGTCATACCGGCATATTTTCCGCAATCAAGAACCTCAGGCTCATTTTGGGTTGCTCTGCCTGATGCAAGGATTTCATCGGCAATAGCCTTTTCCTTTGCACCTGTCATATGTCCGTCGTAGGTAAATGTTCTTACGATAGGAAGATTATGGCGAAGGCCTACCTCAAAGTCGTTAGGGTCGTGGGCAGGGGTAATTTTTACAACACCGGTACCCTTTTCCATATCTGCATGCTCGTCGCATACAATAGGAATTTCCTTATTAATAAGCGGAAGAATAACGTGACATCCGTGAAGATGCTTGTATCGTGGGTCGTCGCCGTTGATAGCTACTGCCGTATCACCAAGCATTGTTTCAGGTCTTGTGGTAGCAAGCTCAAGGGTTTCACCCGTTTCCTTTACAGGATAAAGAAGATGCCAGAAATTGCCTTCCTTTTCCTCGTACTCTACCTCTGCATCGGAAATTGATGTGTTGCAATGTGGGCACCAATTTACCATTCTGTTGCCACGGTAGATAAGTCCCTCGTCATAAAGGCGCTTAAATACGTCCCTTACAGCGTTTGAGCATCCCTCGTCAAGAGTAAAGCGTTCTCTGTCCCAATCGCAGGAGGAGCCCATTTTTTTGAGCTGCTCAATAATCCTATTGCCGTAGGTTTCCTTCCAATCCCAAGCTCTTTCAAGAAATTTTTCTCTGCCGATGTCTTCCTTGGTTACGCCCTCCTCACGCATCTTTTCAACAATCTTTGCCTCTGTTGCGATAGAAGCGTGGTCTGTTCCCGGAAGCCAAAGAGTATCATAACCGTTCATTCTGTGATATCTGATAAGAATATCCTGCAAAGTATTATCAAGAGCATGTCCCATATGGAGCTGTCCTGTAATGTTTGGAGGAGGAATCACGATTGTGTAGGTTGGCTTTGACTCATCCTTAACGGCATGAAAATACTTATTCTCACACCAAAACTTATAAATCTTATCCTCAAAATTTGACGGATTATATTGTTTTTCCAATTCTTTAGCCATATATATCTTCCTTTCAATAAAAAAATCGTCTCATTACACAATGAGACGAAATATCCGTGGTACCACTCAAATTGCACAGCATAACAGCCGTGCCTCTTTATATCCTTAACGCAGAAATACGGACAAGGCTACTGTCAGTTCACCCGTCGGCTCATAAGCTACCTTCACCCGCCTATCCTGCCGACTTGCACCAACCGTCAGCTCTCTGCAAGGCAATCGGGGGTTACTCCTCTTAATCACAGCCTTTTCAATATTGATAGTATATTATCAAAATACCGTTAGTTTGTCAAGAGCTATGTATATCTTAATATCAACTGCCTGTGGCAATTATTCTCAAGATCGTCGTCAATATTAATCAAACTGTCAACGCCGAGCATTCTTTTTATTATTTCATCGGCAAGTGACGGATTTTTCGGAAGAACGGGACCGTGAGCATATGTACCGAAGGTATTTTTGAAAAGGACTCCCTCTGTTTTGTCCTCTCCATTATTGCCAAAGCCTTTAATAATTCTTCCGAGAGGGGCAATATCCTTTGAAAGATATGTTTTTCCGCTATGGTTTTCAAAGCCTACAACATTGCCGAACGGAGTGGAAAAAACAGTGTTACCTATCATCCTATGCTTTGAGCCTTCGGTAAAAAAGGGTATTGCACCCGTAAGCTCCATAACACTGCCGTTTGACATTTTGTAATATTCTCCCAAAAGCTGATAGCCACCGCAAATAGCAAGTATTGTATTGCCTTTATGTATGTAATACGATAAAGCATCTGCTTTTCTTTTAATATCCTTATTAATTGCCATCATTTCCCTATCTTGTCCGCCGCCGATGAAAAGCAAATCAAAGCTTGGTATATTCTCCCCAACACCTACATTGACAACCTCTGCGTTATAACCTCTTGCATATAATCTTTTTACAATACAGGCAATATTTCCGCTATCACCGTAGAGGTTTAATTCATCAGGATAAAGATGTACAATTTTTATTGCCAAAACTCATCACCGCCAAAGGACTCAATAAGCAAATGCCTCATATCCATCATTGCTGTATATGAAGCAAAAATAACAAAATCTGTATTATCACAAATAATAGTATCTATCATTTGACTATAGTTTTCGTTTTCAATAACCGTTGCTTTAATATCATCGTATTTCAGCCTTACAGCCATATCGTAGGCACGTGTACCGATTGTGTAGCATTTATTTGACGATACCCTACCAAAGCTTACATCCCATATCCAGCTGACATCTCTGCCGTCGGCATCGTTATCGTTAAGTGCAAAGATACTGTTAAATATTCCGTACTGCGTAAAAGCAAGGTTAATACAGCTTGAAAAACCAACAGGATTTTTAACAAGCATTAGAGTAATCTTATTGTTCCCGTTATAAAAGCTTTCTGTCCTGCCAAAGCTTCCTCCAAAGGATTGTATAGGCAAATAGCTTAAGCCCAAATGCTCCATAACAGCAGCTGCAGACAAAAAATTATAAATATTATATATTCCCCCGAGCGACATATTAATTCGTTTCTCACCGATATTAAACGAGGAGTTACAAATATCCGTTGCAAGTAAATCAGGCTTAATTCTATGATATTTGCACACAGGGCAATAAAAGCTGCCGAGCTGTGCATATATAAGCGAATGATAAGAAAGTTTGGCTGAACACAAAGGACATAACGGCGAATCGGATACAACGCTTACACCGCTGCTGCAATCAACGCCAAAGCTTATCACGTCATTTTTACATCTAAATTTCAAAGAATATGTAACAGGACAATCTGCATTTAGTATTACTACGGCATTGGGAGAATTACTTATTCCCTGCCTTATTTTTTCAAGAGTTGTGTTTATTTCGCCGTACCTATCAAGCTGGTCACGAAAAACATTTGTTACAACTATTATTTTTGCATTGATACTGCCTGTAATGAGAGGCAAGCTGTTTTCGTCACATTCAACAACGGCATATTTGCACCTTGGCTTACCGAATAGTGTTGCGTTTTTTATAAACGCAGTTACAACACCCGACATCATATTTGCTCCGCCCTTGTTAATGAAGCATGGCTTATTATTTGCAATAAGTCCCTTTTCTATCATTGCGCAGGTTGTTGTTTTTCCGTTTGTTCCCGTAACGCAGATACAGTATACATCCCTTGAAAGGGCAAACAAAATGTTAGGTTTTAGTCGTAGGGCAATCCTTCCGGGAAGGGTTGTTGCTCCTCTATGCAAAAGATTAAGAGCACGCATCAAAAGCTTTGCTATACAAAGAATAATAAACATACTATATTATATTGAAATTAGCAGGAAATATGATATAATCCTTTTGGAGATGATAATATGCTAAAAAGAATAGTTGACATCGTATACAAGGCGGGAGAGATATACACAGGTGCAGGAAGCGACCTTTCTGTATCGTTAAAAACCTCTAATGTTGACCTTGTTACAAAATATGATAAAGAAATTCAGACATTTTTATATAACGAATTAAAAAGGATTATTCCCGATGCTGCTCTTCTCGGTGAAGAAGGAGACGGCAACAAGGAGTTGACAGACGGCTACTGCTTTATCATAGATCCTATTGACGGAACAACAAATTTTGTAAAAGGCTTTCAGCACAGTGCAATCAGCGTTGGTCTCGCAAAGGATAGGGAGCTGATTATCGGTGTTGTTTATGACCCTGACCTTGACAATATGTACTACGCAGAAAAGGGTAAGGGTGCATATCTTAACGGTAATAGAATTCATGTCAGCGATTGCGATATGCAGACAAGCCTTGTGTTATTCGGAACCTGTCCCTACGAGCATGAGCTTGCACACAAAACCTTTGAGCTTACGGAAAAAGTATTCTATAAAGCGCTTGAGGTTAGACGCGGTGGCTCTGCGGCACTCGACATCTGCTATGTTGCATCGGGCAAGGCAGACCTTTATTACGAGCTTATTCTACGCCCGTGGGATTGGGCAGGTGCAACTCTTATCCTTAATGAAGCAGGAGGAGTATGCACACAGGTTAACGGTGATGTGCTAAGCCTTAACTCAATCAAATCGTACGTTTGCGGTAACAAAAGAAATATAGAGGAGTTTTATGGAATATACAACTCTTAACAGCTATCTAAAGGACAGATTCGGACAAAAGGTGTATAAAATAGCTATAAATGCAGGCTTCACCTGTCCAAACAGAGACGGAACAATAGGTACAGGAGGATGCATATTTTGCTCTAAGGGAGGCAGCGGAGATTTTGCCGAGAGCCCTACCCTGTCAATTACAGAACAAATCGAAAAAGGCAAAAGCAGGATATCGGGAAAAATCAAAAACGGAAAATACATTGCATATTTTCAGGCATTTACTAATACATATGCTCCTGTTGAAAGGTTAAGGACGATTTATACCGAAGCCGTTAATCACCCGGATATTGTTGCACTGTCAATCGCTACAAGGCCGGATTGTCTCGGTGATGATGTACTGATGCTCCTTGATGATATTAATAAAATTAAACCTATTTTCGTTGAGCTTGGACTGCAAACCTCTAATGAAAGCTCTGCAAGATACATTAGGCGAGGCTATGCAAATGATGTATATGATACGGCAGTAAGTAAGCTTCACAGCATTGGTATAAATGTTGTTACACATATTATTTTGGGCCTGCCCGGTGAAAGCAAGCAGGATATGCTTAAAAGTGTTGAATACGCATGCAAGGCAACCGACGGAATAAAATTACAGCTTTTGCATGTCATAGACGGTACAGATCTTGCAGAAGAATACAAACAAGGTAAATTTAATGTTCTGTCACTTGAGGAATATACACAGATTATTGTTGACTGCGTTAGGATAATACCAAAAAACGTTGTTATTCATAGGCTTACAGGCGACGGAGCAAAAAAGAATTTAATTGCACCCTTGTGGTCAGCAGACAAAAAAACAGTGCTCAATACAATAAACAAAGCCCTGAAGGATGAATAAAAAAACAGATTGAACATTC
>NZ_CAMFQO010000008.1 GCF_945980375.1 uncultured Eubacterium sp.
TGCGACCTCGTTGACGAAGGCCACAAGACTCCTGCAGAAGCAGTTGCTATGATTGACCCTCGTAACCTTGACACACTCCTTCACCCACAGTTTGACGCAAAGGCTCTTAAGGCTGCTACTCCGATGGGTAAGGGTCTCGGTGCTTCTCCTGGTGCTGCATGCGGTAAGGTTGTATTCACAGCAGAGGATGCAGTAGAATGGGACGAAAGAGGCGAAAAGGTTATCCTCGTTCGTCTTGAGACTTCACCTGAAGACATCACAGGTATGAAGGCTGCTCAGGGTATCCTCACAGTTCGTGGCGGTATGACATCTCACGCTGCCGTAGTTGCTCGTGGTATGGGTACTTGCTGTGTATCAGGTTGCGGCGACATCAATATGGATGAAGAAAACAAGAAGTTCACTCTCGCAGGCAAGGAATTCCACGAAGGTGATTATATTTCAATCGACGGCTCAACAGGTAATATCTATGACGGTATTATCGAAACAGCTGATGCTCAAATCGCAGGCGAATTCGGCAGAATTATGGCTTGGGCTGACGAGTTCAGAAAGCTTAAGGTTCGCACAAATGCAGATACTCCTGCAGATGCAAAGAAGGCAAGAGAGCTTGGCGCTGAAGGTATCGGTCTTTGCCGTACAGAGCATATGTTCTTTGAGGAGGACAGAATTGCTGCTTTCCGTGAGATGATTTGTTCAGACACAGTAGAGGAAAGAGAAGCTGCTCTTGATAAGATTCTTCCTTATCAGCAGAACGACTTCGAGGCTCTTTACGAAGCACTTGAGGGCTGTCCTGTAACTATCAGATTCTTGGATCCACCTCTTCACGAGTTCGTTCCTACCGAGGAAGCAGATATCGAAAAGCTTGCTAACGCACAGGGCAAGACAGTTGAAGATATTAAGGCTATCATTTCTTCTCTTCACGAGTTCAACCCAATGATGGGCCACCGTGGTCTTCGTCTTGCTGTTACATATCCTGAAATCGCAAAGATGCAGACAAAGGCTGTTATCCGTGCAGCTATCAATGTTCAGAAGGCTCATCCTGATTGGACAGTAGCTCCTGAAATAATGATTCCTCTTGCTTGCGATACCAAGGAGCTTAAGTATGTTAAGGACATTGTTGTTGCAACTGCAGATGCAGAAATCGCAGCAGCAGGTGTTGAAATGAAGTATGAGGTTGGTACTATGATTGAGATTCCTCGTGCTGCTCTTACTGCAGGCGACATCGCTAAGGAGGCTGAGTTCTTCTGCTTCGGTACTAACGACCTTACACAGATGACATTCGGCTTCAGCCGTGACGACGCAGGTAAGTTCCTCAACGCTTACTATGACAAGAAGATTTTCGAAAGCGATCCGTTTGCAAGACTTGACACAACAGGTGTTGGTCAGCTTATGGAAATGGCAGTTAAGAACGGTAAGGCAACCCGTCCTGCACTCCACTGCGGTATCTGCGGTGAGCACGGCGGCGACCCAACATCAGTTGAATTCTGCCACAAGATCGGTCTTGATTACGTATCTTGCTCACCATTCCGTGTGCCAATCGCACGCCTCGCTGCCGCTCAGGCTGCAATTGCAGAACAAGCTTAAAACACAGCGAATCGAGAATAACTCTTTATAAAACATTAGAGGACTACTTCGGTAGTCCTCTTTTTGTGTTTTAATAGTATTAAATTGCAATTTGCACATCAACATCAATATCTACCCATCTTGTGGAATGGAACTTCTTATGGTGTTGTTTTGAGTAGTTTTTTGCAAAATTACAATCAATGTGATGAGATGCCAAGTCAACAAATTGTGGATTTTCGGTTGTAATTGGCTTAAAATGAAGCTGCCAAATAAAATGGGTTGGACTATCCACTATAATTCGATAAACGAACTTGTCAATAATTCTTTCATCAACATCATTTGAACAATCAAGCAGTTGATGCAGCGTTTCAAAGAGTTCTTTACTGTCAATTTTAGGCTTGTTATGATTTTCGATTTCAAACTGCAATTCTTGTATATCATTTTGAAGATTTACAATTTGATTTTCGTTTTCAGCCTTGTGATTGATAAATTCATCCTTTGTGATAAGGTCGTCTGCAAGCAAATCCAAATATTTTTTGTTTCGCTTTTTGATTTTCTCAATTTCAGCTTCTTTAGTAATTATTTGTTTTTTCAAAGAAGAAACAGAATTAACAGACTTTTTTGTTGCTTTTTTAACTGCATCATCAATAATGCTAGAGTCAGAAATAAGACCTTCAAATACTTTTAATGCTTGGGTACATAGCTTAACTGAAGATATCGCCGGCATATTGCAAATGTTTAATCTTTCAATTTCCTCAGCGTTTGAATAATTACTGTTCTTTTCGCTATGGTGTTGGCTGTGATATTCGCAGCCAGCACCTTTTTCATTATTCAGTATTACAAGACCTATGACACTGAGCAGGAGGTATTTGAGGTCATTGCAGAGGAATATGAGAACACGGATAATGAAACATCAAATAGCGAAGATAACGGGCTTTCAGCTCTATATGAACAAAACAATGACCTCATAGGTTGGATAAGAATTGATGGCACAAATATCAATTATCCTGTAATGCTCGGAGAGTATTATCTCAAGCATAATTTTAATAAGCAGTATTCAGATTATGGTGTACCCTTTGTTATCGGTGGTATTACCGACAATACAATAATCTACGGTCATAATATGAAAACAAGAACTATGTTTTATGACCTTACAAGATACTCAAATTCTGAGTTTTACAAGAAGCACAAGTATATTGAGTTCAGCACCCTTGACAGTAAAAGCACCTATGAAATTGTCTATGCTTTCAAGACCATTGCATACTCAAATCAGGGCTTTGATTACACCAAATACAGCAGTTTCAGTACACCTGATGACTTCGACATATTCACAGAGAAATGCTCAAGCTTAGCCTTGTATGACACAGAAACAAACACTAAATACGGAGATAAGCTTATCACTCTTTCAACCTGTGAATATTCAAGAAACAATGGCAGATTTGTTGTAGTTGCAAAGGAAGTGGTTTAATGGCTGACTACAAGAAGGTTTCAAAAAACATCAAGAAATTTGACCGAGCAAGATATGCAGGTGCAAAGGTCAACACAGTTGCAAATCAATCCAAGAACAGAGTGAAAAAGAATACTGCACCTGTTCAGGAGGCTACACCTGAAGAATACGCAAATGACAGAATGTTTGAATATGGTGTTCAGGGTGCAGAGGATACTGCCTATTATGGTAATCGCATAGGTAAAAAGGCTACTGAAAATACGGCTGATAACATCAAGAAATACAGAATTAAAAAAGCCTCTCGTGAGCTTGAAAGGAAGAAGTCAAGAGAGGTTGCTAATGATGTTGAAGTTATTGATAAGCCAACTGCACCTAATGGCTCTACAAAGCCTCAAGGCTCTGTAAAAGCACCTAAACCCGTTAATGGCAGTAAGGCTGTAAAAGATACAAAGACAGTAGAAAAGGCTACACAAGAAGCCTCTAAAAAAGCATATCAGACTACTAAAAATGCAAAGAAAGCTGAGAAGGCAGGAAAGGCATTTAAGGAGAGTGCAAAGAAGTCTGCCGAATTTATCAAAAAGGCTGCTGTTGCAATGAAGAATGCAGTTAAGGCAATTATCGAGGGTAGCAAGGCTCTTGTATCTGCAATTATTGCAGGTGGTTGGGTATCGGTTATCATTATACTTGTAATCGTTCTTGTTGCCGCTGTCGGTGCTTCCGTATATGGCATATTTTTCTCAGGCGAAGATAATGGAAACGGAATGACGATCAACATAGTTGTTCAGGAAATCAACAATGACTATGAGGATGAAATTGACAGAATAAAGTCAAGCAATACTTATGACGCCTATGAGATAAACGGTAGCCGAGCGAATTGGAAGGATATTCTTGCAATTTACTCTGTCAAGACAACTACTGACACTACTGCACCACAACAGGTTGCAACTGTTGACGAGAATGCAAAGGACTTGCTCTCTGAAATCTTTTGGGATATGAACACGATTACATCAAGCATAACTACCCGAACAGAAACAAGAGAAAAGGAAGAAACTTACGAGAATGGCAACAAGACCACCGTTACAGAGGAGGTTACTATTACTGTTCTTGACATCAACATCACAAGTAAAACTGCATCAGAAATGGCTGACGAATACAACTTTACCGATGAGCAGAGGGCATATCTCAATGACCTTATTGACGATAAGAACAATGATTTGTGGAACTCACTCATATTCGGTTTGAACTTATCAGGCAGTAACATTGACATCGGCTCTTTAACCTTTGAGAATGAAACTGCTGACGAGGTGCAGAAAAAGATTGTCGCTGTTGCCACAAACTCAGAGGCTTATTCCATTTCAGCTCGTTCAGGCTATTGTCAGGCTTGGGTAGCAGATGTATATCAAGTTGTTTTAGGTTCTCGAGGATCAGCCCACTGTGCTTTATGTGCTGCTGAAATGTGGGGAGTATCATCTGATTGGTCAAAAATTCCTGTCGGAGCAACAGTGTATGGATACTCAAGTAGCCAGTATGGTCATGTTGGAATTTACATTGGCAACGGCAAAGTCGCCCATAATATTGGAGGAGTTGTTATTCAAAGTCTTGATAGTTGGGTAGAACAGTATAAAGGCTTTTGTTGGGGCTGGGAGAATAACAAGCAATTGAATTGAATATAGGGCATTTGTGATTTAGCAAATGCCCTATATTTTTGCTTTATTTGAGAAAAATAGAAAGGGAGGAATGAGATGAAATACTATTTTAAATTGTTTATGCTTTTACCCGTAGGGCTTTTTACAGCGATTATAATTTACCCTTTTTTACACGAGTTAAGCCACTCAATGTGTGCAATTGCTTTTGGTGCAAATGTAGTGAATTTTTCATTATTTCCATTGCCGAGCGTTGTATGTAGTTTTGAAACAATGTCAAACGCCAGAATGTTTTTTATCGCAATTAGCGGAACCATAATTCCCCTTTTGCTATGTATAGCTGTAAGAAGCAAAATATTTTGGATTAACTATATAAAAATTCTAATCATTGTTATCAGCATTTTATCGTTTCTTATATCTATATTCGGCTTTATATTTGCACCTGAAATTTTGTTGAATCAGGATGACCTTGTAAGGTTTTCGGCATTAATAACAGGAGGAAATGTTGTATCTTTGGCTATCTGCATTATTGGTATATTTATATCGTTTCTTATATTACTTAAAACACTAAAGAAATGTGAGTTTTTTAGTTATTTTCAAAATTGATTACTTTGCAAAGAAACACATTGCACACCAAAATCGCACAATTGTCATAATTTTAATTGACATATAAAATAGGCTTGGTTTAGGAACAATCCTTTACCAAGCCTATGACTGTTGTTTTTTCGTAGAACTACAAGTTCAACGAAAAGTTCTTAAATTCAGCGTTAATAAGGCGTTTTCAAAAGATTTTGACCATAAATTTGACCATAATCAACTGCATTTTTTCAAAGCAGTTTCAAGTTGTTTTCTTTTTACATCTAACGATGTATGAGTATAAGTGTTCAGGGTTGTGGTTTCTGAAGCATGACCGAGAATTTCACTTAATGTTTTTACATCCATTCCGTATTGCAGACACCTTGTTGCAAACGTGTGTCTGAGTGCGTGAAAATTTATTATAAGCAAATCGTTATCTATTAAGAAATTTTTAAAACGATATTCAAAGGTGCGAGTATCTATAAATGTAATTGTATTAGATACAACGAAGCCACTTTTATTTTCTATGCTATCTAATACAATTTTTAAACTTGAGGGTATTGGAACAACTCGTTTTGAAGCCTTTGTTTTAGGGGTTGTCAGAATAAGTTTTGTCTTATGTATACCATCGGTTGACGGAACTCTTGAAACCGTATGATTTACATAAAGCAAACCGTTTTTCAAATCAATGTCTTTCCAATGCAAAGCACATATTTCTCCGATCCTCAGACCTGTATATAGAGCTATAATAGTTCCCAATGCAACATAAGAAGTTGATTTTTTTAAAACTTTTTCATATTTGCGTTGCTCATTTATCGTCAAAATTGTTATGTCCTTTTCGTCAAGATAGGGCTTATTAATCTCGCTCTTTAAAGGTAGGCAGTATCCCTCTTTCACAGCGAAGTCTAAAGCAGATTCTATTATTATCGCCATTGTTTTGACATATGATGGAGAAAGAGCTTTACCATCTTTTTTTGAACCTTGCTTCAATTTGGTTTCTAAGAAAGCATTCACAATGCAGGCATTTATTGATGAAATTTTTAAATATCCAAGTTCGGGCACGATATGAATGTTAATGATGTGTCGGTATTTCAATAATGTTGATTCCTTTATTCTGACCTTGTTATTGTCAAGCCAAATATTTAAAATACAACTGAAATTTAATGTCAAATTTACAGTATTTGATAATTTACCTAACTTTGCATTTTCCAATTTCTCTTTACATTCACCATAAGTTTTTCCATAAACAGACTTGTATTTGGTTTTACCCATTTCATTAACTCCGGATTTGTAACGACCTTCCCATCTGCCATCCTTTCGTTTATGAATATTATCGCCTCGTCTTGACATTTAAATTCCTCCTTTAGAATAATTTTGACACTAATTTTGACCATAAATGTTTCAGGTAAAATACATTTTCAAAGCAATAATTTGGATATAAAGTAAAAAATATACAAAAACATCTTCTTTTTTGGCATTTTTTGTTGACAAACTATTAGTCAAATAATATAATGTGATGTGTATAATTATCTTTTATATATATTTGTAATATTTTTGAACTTGTAGTTCTACGAAAAAATATTCAGATAAAGAGAAGGAGGTATGGCTTTGAATGATTTATCAAAACAACAAGAAGATATGATAGAAACACTTACAAAAGCAATGCCTTACTTACGAAAGGAACTTGGGGTGTCGCAGACTGTATTAGCTCAAAAAGTCGGAATGAGTCGACAAATGATTTCATTAATTGAACGTGGGAAACAACCAATGACTTGGACTCAATTTTTAGCCATTGTGTTTTTCTTCAAATCGAATAATGATTTTGAAAAAGGTGCTAAAGCAGTAGCTAAAAAGCAAGCGAACATTGTTGAACAACTATTGCTTTTAAAAATAGATATGAATTTGTACAAAAAGGAGAAGTCAAGAAATGATAGTTAATTTAATAAAATCAAGGCAGATGTTTAGTCTTACATTGCCAAACAAAATTAAAGGTCAATATTGGCTTACAGATACAGACTCATTGGGAAATCCTCGTGAATTAATTAGCATTGAAGCTGTCGACGGTGAATGGGTTTTAAAGAGCAATAAAAAGGTTTCGGTTTTAAACTCTAATAATGAGCCAGTAAATAATACCGTTTTGCATCCTCAAGGATTCTTTAACTTGAAGATTGCTGGAGACAACGAAAGAGTCATCTTATTTGCCGAAAGTATAGATAATACACGCCATACTTTTAGAAAAGTTATGGTAAGGAAAAACGATGTTTTCAATATCGGAAGAACAAATGATAATAATTTTTGTTATGATAATAAGTTTGCTTCTGGTAAACATGCAAGAATTATCTATGATGGCAAAAACTGGTCTATTGCAGATTTGGGAAGTACAAACGGAACTTATGTAAATGGATACAGAGTAGAGTCAAGGAATTTGATTCCGGGCGATATTATCTACATAATGGGATTAAAAATCATTGTTGGTTGTAATTTCTTAGCTGTAAATAATCCGGATGGACTATTGAAAATCAATTCTCAAAGTTTATCAGAATATAAACCACAGCCCATAAAAGAAATTGTTGAATCTTCTGAACTTCCTGAAAAAAACTATTTTTTCCGTTCACCACGATTTCATAGAGAGATTGAACATGCTGAAATAAAAATAGATCCACCACCACAACTTCAAAAGCTTGACACAGTACCTCTTGCATTAATGTTGGGACCATCATTAACTATGGGCTTGACTTCGTTGAGTACCGGTTTACTTGCGGTGAGCAATGTTATATCAAATGGTGGAGAAATAACTCAGGCTTTGCCAACGCTAATGATGTCGGTAAGTATGCTTTTAGGCACAGTACTGTGGCCAATACTTACAAAAAAACACGAGAAAAAAACTCGAATAATTAGCGAGAAAAAAAGACAGGAAAAATATCTTGCATACTTAGATAGTGTTAGGGATGAAATAAAAAGAAAGTCAAAAGAACAAAGTGATATACTTCAAGAAAATCTTATAACATTAGAAGAATGTGCGGATAGAATAGCTGAAGAAAAATCAAATCTTTGGGAAAGAGCTATTGGACATTCAGATTTCTTAAAATTGAGGTTGGGATTAGGAAATCTGCCACTTGATGCAGATGTTAAGTTCCCTGAAAAGAAATTCACAATGGAAGACGATAACTTGCAGGATGCGATGTTCTCATTGGGAGCTGAACCTAAAGAACTTGTGAATGTTCCTGTAAGCGTTTCTTTAGTTGACAATATGACTGTTGGAATATTCGGAGAGTATGTTCAAACGGTAAATATGATAAAATCTCTCATTCTTCAAATGATTTCGTTACACAGTTATGATGAACTTAAAATTATTTTGATGTGTGATGAAAATGATAAAGACGAATGGAGATTTGCAAGATTTATACCGCATTTTTGGGATAATGATAAAACAATACGTTTTATGGCAACAAATGCTGATGAGGTAAAGGAAATATCCGCTTACATAGAGAAGAATATACTTTCTCGTGGAGATGTATCAAATCAGGATTACACAGAGCTGCTTCCGTATTATGTTGTAATATCAACAAGTAAAACCCTTAGCGAGAAATGTGAATCATTACAGCAACTTCTTAAGTATAAGAACAACAGAGCTTTCAGTATTTTGTTGTCTGCACCAGAACTAAAGGACTTGCCAAAAGAAACAAAGACGGTAATATTCGCAAATGCCGACAAGTCCAAAATGTTCGATAGAGAAGATACCACTGGTAAGAATATTGCATTTGTTGCAGACAAAGTTAATGATGCTTCCATCAATAATTTAGGACAAGATATAGCTAATATAGAACTTGATTTAAGCACCCAAAGATATTCATTGCCATCAATGATTACGTTTTTGGAAATGTTTAATGTTGGTAAAATCGAACATCTAAATTCTCTAACAAGATGGAAGGAAAATAATCCAACTATAACATTACAAACACCGATAGGCGTTGATTCTTATGGTGGTTCATTTAATTTAGATTTACACGAGAAATTTCATGGTCCTCACGGCTTGGTAGCAGGTATGACTGGATCGGGTAAGTCAGAATTTATTATTACATACATTCTTTCCCTTGCAGTAAATTACCATCCTGATGAAGTAGCATTTATTTTAATAGACTATAAAGGTGGTGGTTTAACTGGTGCATTTGAAGATGAGGATAGAGGAATAAAACTTCCTCACCTTGCTGGTACGATTACAAACTTAGATGGTGCGGCAGTTAAGCGTTCATTGATTTCTATTCAAAGTGAACTTCGAAGAAGACAGGCTATTTTCAATGAAGCGAGAAAAGTTTCAAATGAAGGAACTATGGACATTTATAAATATCAACAACTTTACAGAGATAAGGTTGTAAGTGAGCCTGTCCCTCATTTATTCATAATTTCAGACGAATTTGCTGAATTAAAGACACAACAGCCTGAATTTATGGAGCAGCTTATCAGTGCTGCCAGAATAGGTCGTAGTTTAGGTGTTCACTTAATTCTTGCAACACAGAAACCAAGTGGTGTTGTTGATGATCAAATTTGGAGTAATAGTAAGTTCAGAGTATGTCTTAAAGTTCAAGAAAAAGCAGATAGCCAAGATATGATTAAGTGTCCGGATGCTGCTGAATTATCGCAAACTGGTAGATTTTATCTTCAGGTTGGATTTAATGAGTTATTTGCATTAGGTCAATCAGCTTGGTGTGGTGCAGAATATATTCCGACTGATACGGTGGAAAAATCAGTTGATAATAGCATTCAAGTTGTAGATAATCTCGGCAGAACGATGATGAAGCTGAAGCCGAGCAAAAAGAAGGTAATAAGCGGAAGTAAAGTTAAACAAATCGTTTCAATAGTAAAATACTTATCTGATCTTGCAACTGAAGAAAAAATTAAAGTTAGACCACTGTGGCTTGATCCGATACCGGAACTTATCTATGTAGAAGACCTTGAAAACAAGTATTCAATAGTAGATAAAGGCGCTACTCTTAATCCTGTTGTAGGAGAGTATGACGATCCATTCAATCAAAAACAAGGTGTTCTTACGGTTCCATTCTCATCAGAAGGAAACTGCTTGGTTTATGGTGCTACGGGCAATGGCAAAACAACATTCTTAACAACTCTTTGCTATTCTCTTATCAAAAATCACAATGCAGAAGAATTGAATATTTACATTATGGATTTCGGTTCGGAAACTTTGAAAGTGTTTGATAAGGCTCCACAAGTTGGTGGTGTAGTAGTTTCATCAGACGAAGAAAAAACTATTAATTTCTTGAAGATGCTACATCAGGAAATCGAAAAGAGAAGAAATTTATTCTCTGAGTATGGTGGAGATTATGCAAGCTACATCAAGAATAGTGGTAAAACAATTCCAAATATAGTTGTTTTATTGAACAATTATTCGGGATTTGCTGAGCAATTTGAGGACTTACAGGAAGAATTTACATTGCTTTCCAGAGATGGTGTAAAATACGGTATTTATTTTGCTGTTACAGCAGGAAACACTAATGCAGTTCGCTACAAAACTCAGCAAAACTTTAAGATGATGTTGACTATGCAACTTAATGATGCAACTGATTATTCTTTGATTGTTGGAAAAACAGAAGGATTAATACCATCAAAATTTAAAGGCAGAGGTTTGGTTTCTCTTGATAGAGTTTATGAGTTCCAAACCGCATACTGTAAAGATGTTGATGATATCCAGGATTATTTACGTACATATTGCTTTGAGCTTAGAGAAAAAGCTGAGATATTTGCTAAACCTATTCCGGTTCTCCCGAATACAGTAGATGTTGATTATGTTGCATCAACTATAGATGGACTCAATAATATTCCTCTTGGTGTAAACAAAAAATCACTTAATATTATTTCGGCAAACATTGCAAACAAGGTTGTATATCCAATAGTGGCACAAGAAGTTTACGAAGCAACTAACTTCACAGAAGAACTCATTAAAGTTCTTTCAATTGCAACAAATACATATTTGATTGACTCGGAGCAGTTGTTTAATGATGAAACATTTGGTGCAAAAGCTGTTGCGGGAAACTACGAAACATTCGTTCAAGACTTGTTTGCTGAAATGGTAGAGCGAAACAACACCTTTAAGGATGCAAAAATGGATCCGGCATCATTGGATAACTACGATGAGAGAGTCTATGTTTTTGCAGGATTTAAGAGATTTTGTGAGCAATTAACTGATGATGGCAAGGAAAAGCTCGGATTGTTAATTGAAAAAGCAGAAAGCTTTTATAAGTTGCACTTTGTTATCGTTGAGTCAGCAACTCAATATAGTGGCTATTCCTACGATGCTTGGTATAAGCGTCATATTACCGGAGCTGATGGAGTATGGATTGGTGATGGCGTTGCAGACCAATATATGTTGAAAATCAATAAGATCACAAGTGAACTTTACGAAGAAGTTGGCAATGAATATGGCTATGTAATCACAAGAAACAAGCCATCTTTAGTTAAACTTCTCTCACCAAAATTAGACGAGGAGGTTGAATAATATGGAAAAGGTATTAGTTGAAATATTTGTACCTGTTATAAATCAATCGTTTGATGTATTTATTCCGTTACAATCTCCAATGTATGAAGTTTTGGAACTTATTAAAAAGGCTATATCTGAAATGTCAGATGGTCGTTTTATAGCAAATGAAAATACAACAATTTGCCATCGAGAAGATGGAACAATCATCAATATTAATTTATCGGTTTATGAACTGGAAATTCGCAATGGTTCGAAACTGATGTTAATATAAATATTTTAAGGAGGTCATTATTATGGCAAGAACAATTCAGGTTACACCTGAGCAGTTGGAGTCCGCAGCAGGAAGAATTGAAGGTTTAGCTGCAGATTACAAGACACAGTATGATGCACTTTATTCCGAAACTAATGCTATGGCTTCAACATGGAACGGAAAGGACAATACCGCATTTGTTGATCAGATTGCAGGCTTCAAAGATGACTTCGAGAAGATGCATACTCTGATGCTCAACTATGCAGATTTCCTTAGAAAAAGCGCAAAAGCTTATCGTGACACTCAGGATACAGTAGTTTCTGAGGCAAGAAAACTTGTAAATTAAGGAGGTTACAACAATGGCAGATTCAATTCAAATTTCCACCCAAGTGTTAATGGATACAGCGACAAAGGTTCGTAATATTAACACACAGTTAGATCAGAAGCTTGCAGATATAAATAAAAATATGAATGATTTGGAAGCAACTTGGAAGAGTGACGCAGCAACAGATATTAGAGCCGCAATGAACGCTCTCAAACCTCGTTTTGAAGAGTATAAAAGTGTAGTAGAATCATATGCAAAGTTTCTTGATCATACTGCTCAAAGTTATGAATCAACTGAAACTGGCGTTCAAGCTAATGCAAGTGCATTTAAGTAATTGACACATTGCAAGTGGGTGCTTGCACCCACTTGCCCTAAAATTGAAAATAACAAGAATTTATTCTTTTGATATAGAAATAAATTTACTCAGTGCTTGACTTTGTTTTGGAGGTTAAATAAATGAATAAAATAAAAAAGATTGTTTGTATAATTTTATCAGTGATAATGATTACACAACTTTTGGCTGGTTGTACTGTAAAAAAAACAGATGATGAAATTTATTTGACTAAGGGTGAGTTTTTTTCATATTACGTGTATGAAAATAGAATGACCTCAATGAATTATAATGCAACTGATATAGAAAATTGCAAGGATGGTTCTGTTGAAGCAAGCATAATAGCGGAATGGGGTTATTTAACTGAAGAGCAAGCACTTAAAGGTCTAAAATCAGCGGTAACTAAAGAGATTGTAGTTATGGTTTGTGCAAATGCGACTTATGGTTTAGTTGAAGGTAATGTAAATGATATTAAAGATGCCGATTTGCTTGATGACCCACAAATTATAGCAAATGCGTATGCTAGCGGTTTCTTTGATTTGAATAATGGATATTTTGACGGTGCGAAAAAAATGTCTCTTTCAGACTGTGAAGAAATAATGGAAAAAGCTAATGCATATACTTCTAATTTCCATTTTGAAACAAACACTGAAAAAACAACTGTTGCTGAAGATGTATACGTTCAAGATGACTCTGATTATACAGAAGGTGACATTGTAATTTCATTTAACGAAAGTGATTATGCTGAATCTCCCATAGCTTATTCAAGCACAGATAAACTTGAAGTAACACCATTAAATTATTTAGGATATGATGAAAACATCATTGATCTTAATCATAATTCATCAGATGCTAACCTAATTCAAACTGCGAACGGTAAAGATGATTTTGCAAATATAAGCAATGTTCAAAGTTTTATGGCTACGATTAATAAAAATACTTACGAAAAATCACTAGGTAAACCTAAAGTTGGGGACAAAGTTGTTTTAAAAAGAGCAGATCTGCTCTTGACAAATGATAATTTTTTTAGAAACAATCCATTAGGAACAATAATCGGTGAATTACTTGCTTCATCAATGAATGGAAATACTTATGTGTGTCAATTTGCTGTATTAGAGTTTGAACCAGCTGTTGAGGCGGTTAATGTAGATGAAGCAAACAGAAACGGTATCGATACAACAACTTTTGTAGCTCTTGAAACGAATGTAGATGGTTGGGAGTTAAAATTTAATGTAACAAGTGCTGACATAAGTGTTAGTGCAAAAAAAGCATTTACACATAAAGAGACAGGAAGAAAACAAGATTGGCAAAACGCTAAGCAAACAGTTAATGCATCTGTAGATTTTAAAATAGGTGACTTTAATGTTGATGCATGTAACTTGAAAAGTTTTGCAACAAAAAAAGGTACAGGGTTTGTAAAAATGACTTGTGATTCAAGTATGGGATTTTCCTTGGATCAAAGTTTAAGATATACGCCAGATAGCAATAGAAATGGTAAATTCCCTTCAAATTGGAACACTTCTCGTTGGACAGATTCCGATTCTAAAGGTGCAAAAGAAATAAAAATCGCTCGATTTTGTCCAACTGTTTATGGAATTGTAGGTGCAAATATATATATTTATATACGCATTTCTGTAGATGGTAAGATTTCTTTTACATCATCGGTTGATAACGGTGGAGTGCAAATCACAACAAATAATGGTAATATTTCAACAAGAAATCTTGGTACAAAAGAAGAAGAGTTAAAACTTAATGTTAATTTGCACGGAAGACTTGGCGTTGACGCAAGTATAAATATTTTTACTTTTATAAATGTAATTAGATATGATGTAGGTCTCGACGCTAATTTAAATGCATTAACAAATTTATATTATGAGGATAGTCTTAAGCAAAAAGGTCTTTATGCTGATGCTGAAGGTTTGGATGATTATTCTAAAAATGATAGTAAATTTAATTATTGTATAGGAATATGTTTAGACATTGGCTTATCGGGAAAACTTTTAGATTCCGGTGTTAAATTAATATTGGATTGGATTAGTAAAGGTTCGAACTTAGATTTTTCTGTTGATCTTTGGAGTTGTGGATTCCATTTTGAAGATGGTAATTTTGTGGATAAATGTACTCGAGGGGATGATATTGATGCATCTGTTGAAAAATCTGAAGATGAAAGTATTTGTTTAGAAACATATAAAGTAATACTTGATGATGGTGCAAGTGCAACAATAAATATTACAGAATTGCCATCAAAATCATTTAATTTGGTAAAATCTAAAAAGTCTGTAACAGTTAGCAGTAAAAACAATAAAGTATGTAATGTACAATATAATAAAAATGAGGGAAAAATCATAGTTGAAGCATTAAGTCCTGGAAGTACGGAAATTACTATAAAAGCCAAAAAAGGCATATTATTCTGGAAGGAAACCTATGAGCAGGAACTTTCTGTGACAGTTAATGATAGTTATGTACAAGATTTTGTTTGTTTTACTCCTAATGATAATTATGTACTAATAAAAAATTTGCCTGTTTTGAGTATATGAAATAGGAGGTTATTTATGATTAATATTAATACTGCAAACGCACAAGCAGGACAACTATCTTCTTATGCAAGCCAACTTAGAAATGCGAAAAATCAACTTACCAATTATAAATCCTCACTTTCAAATAATTGGAAAAGCCAAGAAGTTGCCTATATAACTCGTGCTATAGATCAAGTAATTGCTCAAATAGACAATGCAATGAAACAACTTAACAGTATAAGTACGGATGTTAAAAGTACAGCAGCTACCATCAAAAGAGAGGATGATGCTGCCGCTGCTGCTGCAAGAGCCGCAAGAGCAAAACAACAAAGAATTCAGACAGCACAAACAAATTATAATCGTGCAGTTAATGAATGTGATGCTCTTTACAAGCAGCGTGACGAGCTTCAAAAGACATTGAGTAAAAGTATGTCTGCAAGTAAAAGGGCTAACTATATGAAGCAATGGGACGAGCTTATGAAAAAAATACAGGCAGCGGAGAAAAATCGTACTAATTGCTATAATGCATTAGTTGCTGCGAGAAGGTAAAGCGAATTTATGAATAAAATCAAAATTGCTAAAAAAATGGGCGTTAACCATTTAATGATTAAAAGTTTAAAAGGGCAACAGTTAAACGAACATGAAATTTACTCAATTAACAATAACGAGGTAAAAGGACTTCTTCGTGTTGAGGTTTTTCAGAAAAACAATTCTTTCAAATTGTTTTATAATGTGTCGGGCTTTACTACTTTTAGACAGTATTTAAGAACGCCATTAACTAAAGAAACATTTGCAAATACGTTGCAAAACATACTTGATTGTTTGCTTGCAGTGAAAAAAGCATTCTTTCATCAGGAAAATATGTTAATGGATTTTAATCATGTTTTAGTTAATCCTGCAACACAAAAAATATATTTTGTATATGTTCCAATTCAGGGATTTGAAAGCGAGGTGTCATTAAGAGACTTTTTGCTTAACATAATACAGTATTGTTCTTTTGCACCGGGAGAAGATACAAGCTATGTAAAAGACTATATAACAATTCTTAATAGCGGTATCAATTTCTCCGAATTCGACTTAGAGGAATATATTAAAGGTCTATTTGGAAGAAATAATTCTGAAAAGAGTTATAAAGAATGCCCTAATTGCCATACAAAACTACCTAAAGGAACAAGCTATTGTACTCAATGTGGCACAAAAGTATCGGGCAATACTGGTACAATGGGAGGAAAAAAAGGAACATATAATCCGTTTGACGAACCTGAAGAAGAGATACCGCCGATAGATGATAAGGAAAAAGAAAAGGAAGAAGTTATCACACCTCCAAAAGACAGTACGCAAGGACTAAGTGATGGTACAACCGTTTTAGGAGAGGACTCGGGTGGAACAACTGTTTTAGGCTCAGAAGAACTTGATAAGCCTAATTTCCCATACCTTATACGAGAAAAGAACGACGAAAAAATTATGGTTGACAAGCCGTCATTTAGGATAGGTAAAGAGAAAAAGTATTGCGATTATTTTGTTTTTGATAATAATGCTGTAAGCAGAAGTCATGCGGATATTATTACAAAAGAACATAGATATTATATTATTGATTTAAATTCAACAAATAAGACTTATGTTGATGGCAGAGCTATAGCAGTAGAAAAAGAAGTTGAAATATTTAACGGAACAAAGCTTCGCTTAGCTAATGAAGATTTTGTCTTTTACATAGATGAAGAAAAGGTTGGTGAGTAAATGTCATTTTGTGTGGAAATGCATACCGATATTGGTATTAGAAAAGAAACTAATCAAGATAGTATTTGTGTTAAAGAAGCACAAACAGATAGAGGTGATATTTTACTTGCTATTATTTGTGACGGAATGGGCGGTCTTGAAAAAGGTGAAGTTGCAAGTTCAACTATAATTTCAGCCTTTTCAAAATGGTTTGAAGGAACTTTACCATATCTGCTCGCAAAAGATAACGTAATAGATGAAGTGAAATATTATTGGGAACGTCTTATAAAAGAACAAAATCAGAATATTGCTGAATATGGCAGGAAAAATCATATTCAGTTAGGCTCAACGATAACAGTGATTTTGTTTCTCTATGACGGAACTTACTTAATTGGTCATGTTGGAGACTCAAGAGCATACAAGATAATCAACAATGATATTGAAATATTGACAGAGGATCAAACGCTTGTTGCGAGAGAAGTAAAGATGGGTAGGTTAGCACCTGACAAAGTGGAAAGTGATCCAAGAAGAAATGTTTTGCTACAATGTATCGGAGCTTCAAAAATTGTTGAGCCTGCTTTCTATAAAGGTATATATAATAGTGAAGAATGCTATATGCTTTGTTCTGACGGATTTAGACATGTTATTTCGACAGATGAAATTAGAAAAGCCTTTGCACCTTCAAATAATAATAATGAAAAAGAAATAAAGGATAATATTGTTCGTCTAATAGAACTTAATAAAGAAAGACAAGAAACCGACAATATTTCCTCAATTTTAATAAGGATTATAAAATAGGAGGTTGAATTGTGGCTTTTATCGGACAAGTAATTGATGATAAATATGAAATACTTACCTTAGTCGGTCAAGGTGGTATGTCAAAGGTTTATCTTGCGAGAGATAAGCGCCTTAACAAGCAATGGGCTGTTAAAGAAATTGAAAAACGTGCAAAAGATAGGAATAACGAAATAGTTATTCAAAGTGCTATAGCTGAAGCAAACCTGATTAAACAGCTTGATCACCCTGCTATTGTTCGTATTGTTGATATTATAGATAATGGTAATGTTATTTATATTATTGAAGATTACATAGAAGGTCAAACATTAAGCGAAATTCTTGAAAACAATGGTGCTCAACCGCAGGAACTTGTAATTGAATGGGCAATGCAAATATGCGAAGCTTTGGAGTATTTGCATACGAGAAAACCAGCGATTATATATCGTGATATGAAGCCTGCAAATGTTATGTTAAAACCGGATGGTTCTATAAAGGTAATTGACTTTGGTATTGCTCGTGAGTACAAGGATCAAAGTTTAGCGGATACTGTAAGCTTGGGAACAAAGGGTTACGCTGCACCGGAACAATTTGGCGGCAAAGGACAAACGGACGCAAGAACTGATATTTACTGTCTTGGTGTTACTCTTTATCATTTGCTTACAGGTCAAAATCCGTGCGAGCCACCTTACGAAATTTATCCTATTAGGCATTGGAATCCACAATTGTCAGCAGGACTTGAGGCTGTAATACAAAAATGCACGCAATTAAATCCTGATGATAGATACCAATCTTGTGCTGAACTACTATATGCTTTACATCATTATGAAGAATACGGTGCGGCATATAGAAAAATGCAAAAGACTAAACTCAAAAGGTTTATTATTACAGTTGCCATAATGGTTGTTTGTTTATTAGTTGGTGTATTTGGATTAACAATGAGAACTGTTACAAATAATGCTGACTATAATCAAAACATATCATTAGCCGAAAAAGCTTCTACTTCGGAGGAAAAGGTTTCTTATTATTCGAAAGCAGTTGATATAAAACCAACATCCATTGAAGCTTATGAAGGAATGATTGAAGCCTTTAAGGATGATGCTGCTTTTTCAACAGACGAAGAAGAAGTATTAAAGAAAAAACTTGAAGCTAATTTAACACAACTTAAAGAACAAGATAGTTATTCTGATTTGGCATTTGAGATTGGAAAATTATACTGGTATTACTATGATTATGGAAAAACCGAAACTGCCGATAATCAAATAACAAGAATGAAAAGCTCAATTCAATGGTTTGAAGATGCAGCTACGAATGAAACATCACCAAATTATTTAATGGCTTCAATTTATAAGGAAATTGGTAAGTTTAACAGAGATATTACATTGCAGATTGAAGAAGCTGACGACAAAGGTAAGTATGCTCCTTACTGGGAAAATTTAGAGGAATTAACACATCAAATCGCTTCATCAAACAATGAAAGTGAAATTATTGAGCTTGAAATTTATAAGTTAGCAATGTATTCAATGGAAAACTATGCAAGAAAATTCAAAGCAGATAATATTACGGAGCAGCAAATGAATTCTTTATTTAATACAGTAAAACAAGAAGTTACAGATGTATCAACATCTACAGATAAAACTGCCGGCTTGAAGAATGATGTAATTGCCCGTTTTGATTCAACAGAAAAAGCAATAGAGAATGCATATAGAGAGTAGGTGAAAGTTTAATGAGTGCAACAACATGGTTAATTATAGCAATTATTGGATTTTCACTTGCCGGAATTGCTTTGGTAGTCGCTATATTTATGTTTATAAATCAGAACATACCTTCTGTAATAGGTGATCTAACAGGCAAAACAGTTGCTCGTGAAATCAAAGCAATGAGAGAATTCAATAAAGCACATGGAGATAGAAGGTTTAGACCAAGTGAGGTAAATCTTGAAAGAGGTACATTAACTGAAAAAGTTGAAGTATCAAGAGAAGATCAGCAAGCTATGGCAGAGGCACATTTATCGAAACGCCTTGACAAAACTCCTTCTGAGGACATTTCTGTTAAAAAGAAAACTAAGGGTGGAACTATTGGTCTTAATGATTTTGAATCCACAGCAACAGATGTATTAAACGAAGGAAGTAACCCCACAGAAGTTCTTAGCGATAATGCTACAGAAGTGCTTTCGTCAAATGAAACAGAGGTTTTGAGCGATACCACAAACGCAACTGAGGTACTTAGTTCGAACGAAACAGAGGTATTGAGTAATAATGCTACAGAAGTTCTTAGCGACAGTACAACAGTATTATCAGAGGGAACAACTGTATTAAGTGAAAATGTGGAAGTTTCTGAAAATTTGGCAACTCCTATAAGCTTTAAGGTTACAAAGGATAAGACAATCACTCATTCTGATGAGGTGATTTAATGATGCAACTCATACAAAAAAGCAAACAATACTTGATATTAACAATAATCTTTTCTTTCATATCAAGCATTGCCATTGTCCCAAGTATGTTTATTGTAGGAAATGAAAAATCTTATCTAATGATTAAAATCGTGTTTCCCTTAATATTTTGGCTTGGTTTAGTTGCTGAACAATATTTCTTTTGGGAATCAAACAAAATAAGAAAAGAAATATTGAACAAAGGAAATTATCGTAAATTGAATGCAAAAATAGGACTCATCTCGTTTTTGCAAAACAAGTATGGAGCTATTGCTGATTTGATTTTCTTTGTTTCATTGATAATTTTATCATTGTTAATGATTGTTAAAGTTGGAGAAAAGTCAGTTCAATACATATTTATTTTTCTTTTGGTTTTATCGTTTAGGCTTCACACTATTCTAAACGGAAAAAACTTTAGATATATAAATTATTTTGTAAAAAGGAAGGTAAAACAAGATGTTGAGTAATGTTAAGAAAAAGACATCTAAAGTAATGGCAGCTATTATGGTTGTTGTAATGCTTGTAACAATGATTCCTTTGGGAACACTTGTCAATGTATTTGCAGCAGCAGTCGATGGTTATACTGTTACTTTGACCGATGGTTCATCAACCATTGACCTTGACGGGGTTGAAATCACCCTGACAAACAAAGCAGACAATGACAAAAGTTCTACAAAGAACACGGTAAATGGTGTGGCAACCTTTGAAAACTTTGTTCAGGAGGACGAAACATATACTGTTTCAGTAGCTGAAAAAATTGGCTATGAAGTTGTAGCTGATTTTGAAATTACTCCTGCAAGTGGTGATGCTAATACGGATGTTAGCCTTGTTGCTATTCCGAAAGTTGAACTCAAAGGAACTGTAACAGATGAAGATGGCAATCCTTATAAGGACGCTACAGTAAAGGTTACTGGCTACATAACGGAAACAACAGCAACCAATGCTGATGGTGAATATAGTTTTACAGCATATAAGGGTAAAGACTATACTATTACTGCAACTGCAAAGGAAGCTAAGTACGAAAAGGCTTCAACAACAATTAGCAGTTTATCGGCTACTCAGCCTGCCAGCTCTTTACAATTTGCAATTAAAACATTTAATATTACTACAAATTCTGATTCGCATGGCGATATTACAGAAACAAGTACGGTTAAATATAATGACTCAAAAGAAGTTACTGCAACAGCAAAGGATGGCTACCGTATTGACAGTTTTAAAGTAGATGGTGTTGAACAAACTTCTGCAACTGCTCAAAAAGAATATTCATATTCTTTTTCAAACATTACTGCTTCACATTCTGTAGTTGTATCTTTCAAAAGACAAACTTATAAAATATCCTTTACTGTTGATGAAAATGGTAAGGTTGAATATACCGATGGAACAAAGCAAACAGTTGCCGGTGGTTCTGTAAATCTTGAAAAAGAATTTAACGAATCTACAGATCCTACAAATCCGACAAAGGTTATAGTTGAGGTTATACCGAATCCAACATATCGTGTTTCAAAAATATCCTATAAAGGTGACCTTGAAGCAGATAAAAAGGAAGAAAAAAACTATACCGAGAACAACAAAAGTCTTGAAGGTTCCGAAGCAATAGCTTTGGAAATGAACAAAAACTATACCTTTGAAGCTGAATTTGCACTTAACCAATATGATATTAATATTGATAATGAAACTGATAAAGGTACAGTAACTGTTTCAGGAAGCACTAATAAAGTTGCAACAAAAGCAAATTATGGTGATGAGTTAAAATTCCAAATAAAAAATACACAAGGTTACATAATAAATGAAGTTAAAGTTAATGATGTTACAACAGCATACGAATATGATAATGATGCAGCAGCATATGTTGTTATAGTTAAGGATGTAAGTGATACTATTAACTTTAATGTAAGTTATGAAATAAACGATAAATTATATTCATTTAAAGACAATGTCAAACTTGAAATAAAAAACGGTACTAAATCAATAGTCTTTAACGATGGTACAAATGAACTTAATTCTATAAGTGAATTAAATAGTAGCAATACTGACGGATTAGTTGTTAAGACTGTTGGCAACACAATTGTATTAAAATCTGGCTCACAAATTGTTTTTACAAATCAAAACAAAGATAAAAGAGGCAGAAATCAAAATATCGAATTGCAATTTGTTTATTCACAGTTCAAAACAAATGACAACGGATGGTACAATCCGAGAAGCAGTAGTGTAACTGTATCAAAATCTTTTGAATTAACTAATGTTCAGGTTAAACCAAACGATAGAAATACAATTAATCCACAGGATGCAATAAAAGCTTCGGATCAACCAGTTAAATATACTATTGTTATTGACAATGATGTTCCAGAAATTTCTGTTTCAGAATCTGAATTTAAATGGACTAATGCAAATAATGTTGAAATTACAGGTACAGTAACAGATAAAAATGAAGAAAAGAACCCGTCTTCAGGTCTTTCTTATATTGTTTGGAACAAAGATGCAACCTTAAATAATGATGCTGTTTTAAATGCAACAGAAAATAAAGTTGCAATTGCTGATGGAAAATTCAGTTTTAATTCTGTTGACGGCGAGCAAAATTCAACATACTATATCTATGCAGTAGATGTGGCTGGAAATGTTTCATCAGCTAAAGCAGTTAAGGTGAAAATAGACAAAACTGCCCCTGTTGTGAAAAACATAAGCAAAGTACCTAATAGAGAGTGGACAAATGAAAACACAATAGTTAGTGGAGAAGTATCAGATAGCAACGAAACAGACAGCAATATAGTTTCAAAAATTAATAGAGTAGTTTATACCACTAATGCTTCATTAACTAATGAAGAGATTAAAGCATTGGGTTCAGATAATACTGCTACATTATCAGGTAATGAGTATTCATTTAATTTAACTGAATCACAAACCGAAATATATTATGTATATGCTATTGATAATGCCGGTAATGTTTCAAAAGCTGAATCAATAGATGTTAAGATTACAAGGGTTTTACCAATAATTAATTCAGTTGAAAAAGAACCATCAAAGGATTGGCATAATGATAATGTTAAGGTTAGTGTAAATGCTTCAATCGAAACCGGAGCATCTCCAATTGACCGTGTGGTATACACAACATCAAACGATTTAGATGATGATGCTATTCGTGGTCTTTCGACAGTTGCACAGCTCGAAAGTGGAAAGTATGTATTCACTATAGATAAGAGCGTCGAGCAAAATCAAACATATTATGTATATGCAATAGACAAAGCTAACAATATTTCATTGGCAAAAGATATTGTTGTAAGAATTGATACAGCTGAACCGAATATTGATGGATTTGCATTTGAAAAGCTTAATGCATCGGCACCAGCAAAAGTTATAAACTTCTTAACATTTGGACTTTTCTGTAATGAAGAAATTAAAGTAACAGCAACTGTTTCTGATACAAATGGCAATGCTAATTCCCAGTGCAATAAAATTGTATTCCAAATGTATAGTGATAATGCATTGGGTAATAAGTTTGGAAAACCTATATCGGTTGATGTCAATGTTGATGAGAATAATACATATACAGCATCAACAACAATTCCAATGGACTTCAAAGGAGTTATTAAAGCTGTAGTATACGACAATGCCGGAAATGCTTCAGCTGAGACAATGGCAAGCAAAGCAAATTGTTTTCCAAATACCGAAAATGACAAAATGAAGGATGATAATGGCTTAATTATGACTGAAAAACAGCCGCCACATATATCAGATATAACAGTTAATACTACTACACCAACTGCAAATACTAAAAATTGGTATAATAGTAAGGACATTACAATTCCTTTTGATGTAACTGATGAAACAAATGGAGATATAAACTCAGGTTTATATTCTGTTGTAGTTAATGCATATTACAATCAAAGCGAAAAAGCATATCAAACTGTGACATTTAACGAAGGTCTTGGTATTGATAAAGATGCAACTAAGGCTGAGCCTAATCGCCATATTGATTTGACTTTCGGCACAGATTCTGATGACAATATTCCTTATCAGGGCGATGGTCAATATAAGATTTCAGTATTAGTTACTGACAACTGTGGAAATACAGCCACAAAAGAATTTACATACTATGTTGATACAACAGCAGCAAAAATCGTAAGCTTTGAACTTGGCAAGGATTCAGAAGGCGTTGTTGAAGAAACTGACTATGGATATTATTTCAAAAACGATGTAGATGTTATTGTAACTGTTGATGATACTGTTGAAGGCGTTAAGGATATTTCTGATGCTTGTGAAGTAAGATATTACACAGTTGATTATTCTGAGCCTGATAAGCCTGTTGCTTCAGGTTCAACAACAGAAGGTTATACGGTAGCAGAGTATAAAGCCGACCAACATCAAGCAATAATCCCAATCAGAGGCAATTTCAAAGGTCAAATTTATGCATGGGTAATTGATAACGCTGATAATACTTCTATTTTGGCTTATAATGGAACAAGTATTGCTCCTGTTAAACCGGATGGATCTATTCTTGAATCGGCTGCAAAACATAACGATGAAGAACATATTAAGTTCACAAAAGAAGCTTCATCATTCACAACAGAAGATGGCACAGAGCTTTATGCAGGCAAGGTACCTGTTACAATCAATGTAATAGATACATATTCTGGTATTCGTGAAATTGAATGGTCGGTTGTTGCTCCTTATGATACTGATAATAATCAGAGTGGTAAGGTTACTGTAAACAATGACAAAACTTATACTGATGATAGTGAAGAAGGCTGGAAGCAGATAAAGACAGAAAACAACCTTGTAACAGAAATGGAAAGAAAGATTACTGTAAATAACAACAGTAATAACATCAAGGTTACTGTAAAGATGACTGACAGAGCTGGTAACACATCTGAACAGGAAATTGAGTTTAGCATTGACACAACAAAGCCAGCTATTGAAGTTACTTATGATAATAATACGCCGGATGAGTCATATAAGGATATTTATAAGGCAAATCGTAAGGCTACAGTAAAGATTACAGAAAGAAACTTTAATGAAAAGGATGTTATTTATAACATTACTAACACTGATGGTGTAATTCCAACAATTTCAAGTTGGGAGGCACACAAAAATACAGAAGCTCCTGATGAAACATATTATACTGCTACAATTGATTATGTTGCAGACGGAGATTATACCTTTGATATTAGTTATTCTGATCGTGCAGAAAATCCTGCTGATAAGTTTGCACAGCACGCATTTACAATTGATAAGACCGCTCCTGTACTTACGAGCGTTGTTTACGATAATGATGATGCGTTAAAGGATGGCAATAACTACAGATACTTTAAAGCTGACAGAACAGCAACAATTACCATTACAGAACACAACTTTGATGCTTCAAGAGTTGAGGTTATAGGTACAGCAACAGATAATGGAAATCCAATTACATTCCCTGCACAACTTAATGCAGATGTTGACTGGGAAGATAAAGGCGATGTCCATGTAGCTAAGATTAATTATTCAATTGATGCAAAATACACATTTGAGATTAAGTTCTTAGATATGGCTGGTAATGCTATGGATGAAGTTCCTGTTGATGAATTTTGCATTGACAAGACAGCTCCTACACTTGAAATTACAGGTGTTGAAGATAAGTCAGCTAACAATGGCACAGTAGCTCCTATTGTTACTTGTACCGATACAAACTTTAACAAGGATGCTGTTAAGATTGAGCTTATTGGTGCAAAGAATTCAAAGGTTGACTACGAATCATCAACAAAGGCTATAGATAATGGTCAGGAACTTACTTATAAGGACTTTGAGAAAGTTCAGAAGGTTGATGATATATACACTTTACAGGCTACATTAACAGACTATGCTGGTAATGAAACATCAAAGGTAATTACATTCTCTGCAAACAGATTCGGTTCTGTATATACATTTGATCGTTATTTGCTTGGAATCGAAGGTAAATTTACAAATGTTAAGGAAGATATTATCTTTACCGAAACAAATGTAGATACTCTTGAAAAAGGTAGCGTTAAACTTACTCTGTTTAAGGACGGAACTCCAGTTGACCTTAAAGAAGGTACTGATTATGATGTTGATCCTTCAGGTGGTAACGGAAAGTGGAGTCAGTATAAATACACCGTTCACAAATCATTGATTGATAGTGATGGTAAATACAGACTTAGAGTCTTATCAAAGGATATTGCAGGAAACAACAATGATAATACTGATGAAACAAAATCTGCTGAAATTTCATTTGGTATTGATACAACAAAGCCAATAATCGTTCCAATTGACTTAGAAAATGGCGAACAGTACCCTGTTGAAGTTAAGACTGTAAAAGCTGAAATTAAGGACAACCTTGTTCTTGATAAGGTTACTATTTACTATGGTAATGAAGTTAAGCCGGGTAATGAAATAAAATATACAGTTGAAGGCGAAACATACACCTTTGATATTCCTCAAAAGAATGAAAAGCAAAGCGTATTGTTTGTTGCTACAGATGCTGCTGGAAATATACACGAACTTGTTGTAGAGGACTTCCTTGTAACAACGAATTGGTTTGTTCGTTGGTACAATAATACTCCTTTATTTATCGGTTCTATTGTAGGTGTAGTTGTAGTAGCAATAGGTGTTTCAGCATTCATTGTCTTTGGTAAGAAAAAGAAGAAAGATGATGATGAGGAAACACAAACATTCTAAAATGATATAATTCCAGTGGGTAGAAATACCCACTGGAATAGCAATGAAGGAGGTAAAGGCTGATGTATCCAGAGTTTATAGCAATTTATGTAGGTTTAGCAATTTTGATAGCACTTGGAGTAGCTATTCTTATTCTCTTAATAAAGCTAAACAAAAACAATGAAGGCTTCCCTACTATGCCATCAATAAATACGACACCAACAGTAAGTAGTTCACAGCCTGCTTCAAATGAGTCTAAAGATGGTAATATGGCATTTTGTAAAAAATGTGCTACTCAATTTAGTGCATCAGAGCGTTTTTGTCCTAAATGTGGAACACCTCGATAAATACGATTTCAATAGTTTTTAGGAGGTGGACTTAATGGCAAAGACAGTAATAAATGTCGGAGGGGTTATTGGATTAAGTCCTACAATCAATTCGGCAAAAACTACAGTTTCTAATACAAGATCCTCACTAAATTCTACTCGTGGGCAGATTGATAGCAGAATTTTAGGTAGAAACAATTTAGGAAACAGATTGTCAAGTGTTTCTTCTCAGTTGTCAAATATTGAAAGCAGAATTACCAATATAAGAAATATGGTAGAAAATGGAGCAAATAGTTATTACCGAGCTGATGCTCGTGTTATGAACATGAAAAATGCTCTAACGGGTAAAATTAAGGGACTTGGTGTAATTGGTTTAGGTGTCGGAGGACTTGGTGGTTCAGACTCAACTAAACAGACAAAAGATAAAACAAAGGTTTCTGAAAAAGGTAAAAGTGATAGTACCTTTAAGCAAATCTTGAAAGATGATTGGAAGTTGGAAGGTTCCGTAGCTGAGGGCAAAAAATCGACAGAAGGAAAAGTGCTTGGCTTTGACTCGTCTGGAAGTGCCGAAGGCGATGTAATTGGAGGCTCTATTAAAACAAAATCAAAAGCAAAGTGGAGTCCGGAAAAGGGCGATGCTGGTATTGAGAAATCCATTGAAGCGGAAGGACATCTCGCAAAAGGTAAGATCAAAGGCAATATAGGCTTGCTTGGTGGAGAAATCGGAGGAACAGTCGGCTCTGTTGGTGCAAGTGGTAAGGTAGGAGCTACTTTGTTTAAAGAAGGTAAATTCTCTCCGTCACTTGATGCAAAAGTGAAAGCAGAAGCTGCTGCTGCAAAAGGAAATGCTGAAGTTAAATTTGGCACAGATCAGCATAACGCCCATGTTAAGGGCAAAGGAACTTTACTTGGTGCTGAAGCAGAAGCTGGTGGAAGTGCTGGTGTTATAACCTACAAAGATGAAACTACTGGTGCAACAAAAACAGAACTCGGCGTCAAAGGTAAAGTTGGTGCAGAAGCTTATTTGGCTAAAGGAAGCGTTTCAGGTGGCTTTTCTATATTTGGCATAAAAATTGATGCAGGTATTGAAGGAAAAGCAGGAGCTGTTGGAATTTCAGCAGAAGGAAAGGCTACAACAGGTGGAGTTTCTGGAAAAATTGGTGGAGCGTTAGGATTAGGTGGCGGTGTTGAAATAAGCATTGACTGGAGTGACTTTTCACTAACGGGAAAGAAATAATAATTATTTTGTTACCAATAGTTGTAATTTACAATTCGCATAATTGATAAAATAAATGTAATGTGATATAATTAAGCAAAATCTGGAGGTACTAATTATGTATAAAGACTTATTACCAATTGGATCTGTTGTGTTATTAAATGGTGGTGACAAAAGAGTAATGATTTGTGGTCGCATTCAGGCAAAAGAAGGCGATGATACCATCTATGATTATTCTGCTTGTTATTATCCTGAAGGAATCGTTGATCCAACATCAATGTTTTTCTTTAACAGGGATGCAATAGATACCGTATATTTTCTTGGATTTCAGGATAAGGAAGAATTAGAATTCAGAACTACCGTTCTTGACAATCTTGGTGAATTAGAAATTAAAGACGGTGTAATTGTTCCAAAGGAGTAAAATTCATCTATGATACTTGATGTTGTACAAGTTTCAAAAGATTTGTTTGCAGCGAGCTTTGTTATAAACAGAGGAAATGTTCAGGTTGGAGATTTTTCTCTTAAAGGTTCTCTTGGCTCAATGGAGGCAAATATAACAGGAAAACTATTTGAGCATAGTTTTGAAATGCGTTTCGGAAAATCAGATATTATTGAAATGGCTCACCCCTTTAGACCATATATTATAGATAAAAATGGTGTTCAAAATGGTATTGTTTATCAAACCAAATTTAATGGAGGGCTATTCAAAAAATTTGATTATCATCAAATGAAAAAAGCAGGAATAACATACGATTTATTTCCAATTGGTCTTGGTACAGATGGTAGCAAATCACCTATTTATCAGGACAATACTCAAATTGCTCAAATAGAAAAAGACTGTGTTGTATATAATGATTTACATACATACAAAATTTTTGCACAAGATGAATTTTCAGGTGAAATAGCAGTTTTGTTTGCTATTTATATGTATATTAATGCCGGATATAAACCTGGCAAAAAAGATATAACATCAACGGTAAAAGTAGTTACAAAAACTACAAATAAACTGTTGTTAGAAAAATATAATTCCGATTTTACAAAATATATTGAAGCGTAATAAGAGGGTTGCCAGTGAAGCGGCAACCCTTTTTAAGAAACATATTTGAAGTATAGTGTCTAATGTTTGAAAAGGTGACATTTTATGAACGAACAACTTATTAATTGCTTTCAGGATACTTTGAAAATGTGCGAAACTTCAGCATTGTCAAAGGCTACTGAAAAGGCAAAGAAATCAACAAAAGTATATAAAGAAAATTTCAGAAGCGAAGCTTCAAAATATGATTACCAGGCAAGACTTGTTGAAAGTGATTTTATTACTGTTTGCGAGGGTACTAGCTTTGCAACCGCAAAGGAATATGTAGGTCAAGGCAAAATCGGTGTGCTCAACTTTGCAAACCCTCACAATCCTGGCGGCGGAGTTGTTAATGGTGCTATGGCTCAGGAAGAATGCTTGTGCAGAAGCAGTAGCCTCTACCCATGTTTGCTTGTTCCAGAAGCGATAAATGAATACTATAACTACAACAAGAAAATTACAAATAATTTTTTCTCAGATAGAGTTATTTATACTGATAATGTAACTGTGTTCAAAACTGATGATACGGTTCCTTTTCTTATGCCTGAAAACGAGTGGTTTAATGTTTCTGTTTTAACTTGTGCAGCACCTTATATTGCAAAAAGAAAGTATACGAATAAGGCTGCATTATATGAACTGTTCAAAAGAAGAATTCGCAATATATTTGAGGTTGCATTAGAAAACCATATTCAAATACTTGTTTTAGGTGCATTTGGATGTGGAGCGTTTAAAAATCCGCCTGAAATTGTTGCCTCAGCGTTTAATGAGGTAATTAAAGAGTTGTTTTCTGTTTTGCAACAAAATATGAAAAAAATTGTTTTTGCTATAAAAAGCACAAATAACAACGATCCGTTTTCTGCTTGTCCTAATATTACTGCTTTTGAATTGGAATTTTACGGTATTTCATCTGAACTTTGCAAGGAGCGATTTTCAGGTGGAACTCCTTTTGCTTATGCCTATGGAGATGCGATTATGCCAAGTGGTAGAATTCATAAAGCAGGAAACGAAATTCCTAAATACTATGAATGGAAAAATACATACTATGAATGGAAAATCACTAACAAGTATTATGGAAAACAATTTTCAATTTTAGGTGATTCAATAAGCACATTAGCGGGTTATAATCCAAGAGGATATAATGTTTTTTATGAAGGTGATAATTCAAATAGAGCCAATATTCACGAAATGAAGGACACCTGGTGGGGAAAGGTTATTGACTTTTTCGGTGGAGAGCTTCTCGTGAACAATTCATGGTCGGGTAGTAGAGTTGCTAAATTGCCCAATAATGATAGTGTTTTCCCTTCTGCTTGCTCAAACGAAAGGACAAACGGACTTCACATAAATAATGTAAAGCCTGATGTTATAATTGTTTATTTAGGCACTAATGATTGGGCGTTTGGTACATTGCTTTATTACGCAGATTATCTTGGAGAGGAGTTAACACCTTCAGAGAGTTCATTCGAGTCAGCATATTCATTAATGTTAAAAAAGTTGAAAAAGAACTATCCTAACTCTGAAATATGGTGTTGCACTCTCAATTCAACATATATGTCATCAAATCCAAACTTTACTTTCCCGGAAACATATAATGGAAAAGACATAAAAAAATATAATGATATTATCACAAGATGTGTATGTGAGAACAATTGTAGGCTGATTAATTTATATGCAAATCAGTTGCCTTATGATTCTGTAGATGGCACTCATCCCAATGCAGATGGTATGAGTACATTATCTGTTCAGATTATTCGTGCTATGGCTGACGATAAAGGTGCGTCATTTTTGGATTGCAAAAGCGATGAACACGATTATGTGAGTCTTTCCGGATATTATGATGTTATGGCATACAGATGTAGAAAGTGCGGAAAGGAAAAATGGGAAGATGCATATGGAGATCCGGGATGGAATATTTTGGAAATGGAATATAATGATAAATATGATTCGGATTACAAATATGCACCAATCGATCCGAACAAGACGGTTATTCTTTATGATAACACCCTCAAACTGTTTATTACTTCAAAGGGAGAACATCTGGAATTCAAAAAAGATGTTGTATGTGTAGGAAAAACGGATGATTGTGATGTTAAATTTGATTCAAACTATATTTCAAGACATCATGCTCGTTTTTACTTTGAAAATTCAACTTGGTTTGTTGCTGATACAGACTCTATGAACGGAGTATGGCTCAATGGTAACAAGATTGAACCAAAAACAAAATATGAACTCTCAGCGGATGATGAAATCGATATTGCCCATGAAGAAACACTTGTTTTTTACAAAGTGAATAAAGGTACAGAAACATTATCTGAAGAGCAACAAATTGAGTATATACATTTGGAGATTAAGGATTGGAAAAGTACAGAGGATAAAGAAGAAAAAATAAAGTTCTTATTGGCTATTATAGAATTGATTTTGATATGTCCTATGTACATTCCTGTATCCGTTGATACTCAAGCAATGTTTGAAGGTATAGATGTTTCAAAACTTAAGAAAGGTCAAAAATTACAACTTAATAATGATGTAAGAATGAAAATCTCCACCGTTGAGGCTGATGGTAGAGAGCTTGTTCCTATTTTTACAACGAAGGATGAGGTCGATAAAGGTCCCGATACATCTGTTCTTCATATGTATCCGTGTGATTACTTACCTAAGCTTGCAGCTATGAATAAAGATATTATCATCAATGCTTTCGGGGACAATAGTTTTGTTATTACAGCTGAACTTCTGAATACTGTAATTATTTCGAGATTAAATCAAAGTGACAAGTCTGATAAAACAGAAGCTTTTGAAATATGCGAAGGCACTGTAATTGATCGCAAGTATGAGCTACTAAAACAAATCGGTCAAGGAGCTTTTACAAAAACCTATCTTGCAATGGACAAAAGGCTCAACAAGGCTTGGGCTGCAAAAATATGCATTAAGAAGAATTCTCCTGCAAATGTTATAGCAGCAATGATTAATGAAGCAAATTTTGTTAAAAAACTTAATCACCCTGCCATTCCTAACATTATTGATATAATTGACACAGATGAATATTTGTGTGTAGTTGAGGATTATATTGAAGGAGCAACTCTTGAAGATATTTATAAGGAATATGGAGCACAACCACAGGAAAATATTATTGATTGGGCAAGGCAGCTATGCGATGTTCTTGGATATTTACATTCTCAAAAGCCTCCGCTTATTCACAGAGATATAAAGCCTGCAAATATTATATTAAAACCTGATGGTAGAATAGTTCTTGTTGACTTCGGTATTATGAGAGAATATAAGCCCAATAATCTATGTGATACTCAAAATCTGGGCACAAAAGGTTATGCTGCTCCTGAACAGTATGGGGCAAGACAAACAGATGCAAGAACAGATATATTTGGCTTGGGAATGACAATGCATCATCTCGTTACTGGTGTTGATCCTAAAACCAATAATGGTCAAACATTGCCTATTTGTCAGATAAATTCAAACCTTTCAAAAGGCTTGGAATACATAGTTAATAAATGTATAGAGATTGATCCCGATAAAAGATTCCAGACAATGCAGGAATTGAGAGTTGCACTTGATAATTCAGGTAATAGTGTTTATGCTTCACCGGATGTGTTTGGAAGCAAGTTGAAAAGAGGATTAAAGGGTTTGTTTGGAAAAAGGGCAGCAAAACAAACCGACAAAGCTCCTGAGTCGGAGAAGCCGGAAATGAAACTTGTAAGATGCGAAAACGGACATTTTTACAATGCTGCTCAGCATTCAGAGTGTCCTCATTGTAAGCCATATCCTTTTAATAAACAAAATGATATAGAAGATATTCCTTGTGTTTATGCTTCTCCGGATGTTATGGGTGGAAAATATTTTGATGAGAGTGATGAAGATAGATGCACGGTACTTCTGAACTGGGATGAAGAAAATTAAAAATAAGGAGTGTATTTTGCTATGTCAGGAATCACAAATCTTGAAGACATTGAAAAAAGCAGCAATATATTATTATCGGCAATAAGTCATCTTGAAACAGCAAAAGATTTGATTGATAAGGGTATTTCAAAATTAGATTCTACTCTGATTGATGATTTGCCTATTGTGGAAATGAATCAGCTTGCAGAGAAATACATTAATAGTGTTAGATTTGTTCAGAGTAGACTTGATAATATGGTCAAGGCAAATACTTTGGCTGTTTATGCTCCGCCTGATATTATGTTTGGGGATTGGAAATAGTATGTATAAACTTGATACTTGTGTTTGGGAGATAACACGAAAATGTAATTTTAACTGTGCCTACTGTGGCTCTAAGGCAGGTGCTGAAAGAGAAAATGAACTGAGCACAGAGCAGTGCCTCAATATTGCTAAACAGCTTGTTGATATGAATTGCCGCAGAGTTGTCATTATTGGTGGAGAAGCCTTTTTGAAAAAGGATTGGGATAATATTGTTAAATATCTTGTTGATAACGGCAGAGATACAAGCATCATTACTAATGGCTTTTTAATAAATGATTTTATTATTGAAAAGTTAAAGGAAACAGGTATAAGGCATATCTCGTTGTCAATTGACGGTGACAGAGATGTTCATGATGAATTCAGAACAAAAGGTAGCTTTGATAAGGCAATAGAGGCAATCAAGCTATTAAGGGAAAATGGATTTGTTACAACGGTTATATCAACGCTTAATTCAAAAAGCATAAATACCATACCTGAACTTTATAAAAAGCTCAAAGCTCTACATATTGATGCGTGGCAATTGCAATGCTGCTCTCCTTTTGGTAATGCATCGGACAAGCAATATCTTGTTCCTTCAAAAGAGCAATTGCATACTGTATGTGAATTTGTTGCAAGAGAAAATAAAATTGCTGATTTTCAGATTGCTATTGCAGACAACATTGGATATCATACGGAGCTTGAACATCTTATTCGTGGCAATGTTCGTATGGGGTATAGTGGTTGTAATGCAGGTATTACAACAATAGGAATTGACTCTGTGGGGAATGTAAGAGGCTGTGAATCACTGTATGATGATAAATTCATAGAGGGTAATCTTTTGCAAACAACACTGCTTGATATTTGGACATCACCAACTGCCTTTGCATATAACAGAAAATTTCGCAGGGATATGCTCAAGGGCAAATGTGCAAATTGCGATGTTTGGTATAAATGTGCTGGGGGATGCAGATCTTTTAATTACTTTTACAGTGGTGAAATGTATGGAAGTTGTATTTGCTTAAAATAAACCTTTTTCTACCAATAAAAGATAGAAAAATACAAAGGCTCAATGTCAATACTAAGTAAATAAATGAAAAGAACCCTCTCAATATAAAACGAGAGGGTTTATTGCCTATGGGAGAATTAAGAGGCAACCATTGGTTTAGAAAACAAGTGTGGTGTATTATAATGAAACGGCAGAAAATATGTAGCACCTGAATTCCGACAAATCAGATGTTTCTGTTTGCAAAATTAATATATCAAAGCTAAAAAATCTGAGAAAAAAGCTTGAGGAATATACTTCCTTTGATGTTGATAATCTTCCTGAAAAGGTTATTGAAGCTTTTATTGAAAAAATATGGGTTTCAAAAGACGAGTTCAGGTGGTACATCAGAACAGGCGTTAAAAATCCGGAGTGTGAGCCTGTTAAGATTGGAGCTTTTGTATTGACAATTGAAGATGCAAAAAAACATCAATATGCAATATCAACGAAGAAAAGAGTATATAAATGGTTTGACTTAAATGTATCTGTTTGGGTATAATTCAAAAAGCTCTGATTTTACGGGCGTTTCATTTGGTGTTAGTGATTGTTTATTACACAGGCTGCAATCGCAGAGAAGAACGCTTAATCGGTAACAAAAATAGCAATAATTAAGAGGACGCTTCGGCGTCCTCTTTTTGTTTCTTGACAAATAATTATTTGCATTCTATAATGTGTCAAATCGTTATAATACATTGATGGCAAAAAGTGAGATAATGAGAGTTGATTGGTGTGTATAATGTAAGTTATCGTTATCCGGCTGGTATAGACGAAGAAAAGATAATGGAAACTATGGAAGAACTATTCGGCGTTGAAATAATTCTACATAGGGAAAAATTTAGTTATTGAGGTGATGATATGAATTATTGTGATTGCGTTTTCAAAATTCAAGTAGGAAGTAATTCTAATGCTAAATATAATGTTTTATCCTGTAATAAAACAAAGCCGACAAATTGTAATTGTATTAACATAGATTCAGTTATTGGAAAAGAAATAATAAGATTAATTGATGAAGGATCATTTAAATCTGGTGCAGAGTTTTATGTTGAGAAAGTAGGTGTTTACAAAGTTATTGAGGTTATGACTGTTGAAGAATATGAAATGATGTTAATCCAAGTGAAGAAAGAAAAGGATGATATTTTATTAAAAAAAGTAAATCAGGTTAATCAGGCAATAATTCCAAAACAAACACCAATAGAAATATATGAGTATTTATTAGCTAGAAATGTTAAATACTTAGTGCATTTTACACCCATTGAAAATATTGATAGTATATTGAAAAATGGTATATGTTCTGTATTTAATCAAATAAGAAATGGCATTAATTCATTAAGGCCTGACAAAGATAGATTTGATGGGTTACTAGATTTTATCAGTTGTTCGATTTCTTTCCCAAATTACAAATACAAGTATTCAAAAGAAATAAATGAAAACATTCATTTTGCAGTTATTCTTCTTGATATTGAACTTTTAAAAACGTATAATTCAGGAGAAATATTGTTATCTGTTGAAAATGCAGCAAAGAATACACCTTTTGCAAAGTCAATAGATGAGTTGTTTTCCGAGGTTGCATACAATAGAATAACGGGAAATAAAAGTACTAGAAAAGAATTAAAAATTAATGAATATGATACAACGAATCCACAATCAGAAATATTGATAAAAGGGTATATTGATAAAAAATACATAGAAACAATATGTCTTTATTCTCATGATTATTATGAATTGATAGAAAAAGGAATACAAAGCGAGCTGTTTGATAAACGTGCAACTGAGTATTTAAAATACAGATTAGACTACAAATTTTGGAAAAATGATAGTATTAGGGAGGGGATAGAATGGCAAGACGACCTACCTTTTTAGCAATAGAGGAAAAACCTTTTTTTAAAGAAGTGAATATTGATTTTGAATTCTATACAGGCTTTGCAATTACACAAAAGCATAAAAGTATTGACTCGCTTCATACTGCTTTTTCAGAAAAATATCCTAATCTAAATGTGCTTGAAGTATCACGAAGATCAAAAGATTCGATAGGTATGCAATTAAGTGCGTTTAATTTAAAACTAACAAGTGAAAAAAACGGATTTCAGTATCCAGTGGAATGTATTTTTCAATCATCAAAAGTTTTTGAAAATGGTGGACCTTATATAGATTTGATGAGTTCTACTCCAGCTGAAGCAAAGAAAGATGAACGATTAAAGAATTCTGGTAATTTAAAATGCTTTAAATATAATGATGAGGAATTTCCTTTAGAACCAAAGACATTGTTTTATGATTGGATTTACATTCATGCGTTATTAGAAACCCCAGATGTTGCGAAAGAATTAGTGAAATATGACGCTTTCACTGATATTGAGTTCAATCCTTTAAAATCTATAAATTGTCAAGCACGAGCAACTGCAATATTTGTAGGGCTGTCAAAATCAGGTGAACTTGAAAAGTATTTAAAAGGCATTGAAGTTTTTAAGGACTTATATCCCGAAAATCAACAGATGTCACTTTTTTAATCGCTATGTTGTAACACAAAATAATGTTTGCAGCACAGGCTGCAATCGCAGAGATGTAATCTCGCTAAAACAAACAACGAAGGCACTCCGCAAGGAGTGCCTTTACTTTTTGCTTTTATTTTGACAGATATGCTATGGCGGAGTGGGCGGCGATGTTGCCCTCGCCTATTGCTTTCGCAATTTGGTACGGTGTCCCCGTGCAGTCGCCTGCGGCAATTAAAGCATCGCTTTGTTAGTTGCTTAACATTTTTTTCGCATTATATCCGCTTAGTTTTTAAGCGATGAAAAATCATTTAATTGTTATTGCTGTTTGTATCGGAGAGGTCAACAATGTCCTCTTCAATTTCTTTTTTTTCTTCAATATTAAGAGTTTTTTTAATTTTCTTTTTTGCTTTTCTTACGATGATGCCCGCTACCGCTCCCACGGTAACAACACCTGCAACAACAAATTGAAGAGTGTAGCTCATTACCGATGGATCTATGTATAGGTTAATTGGATTCATTTTTCTTTTGCTCCTTTTGCTTTTGAATTAGGCGATTAATAATGTATTTGCCGGCAACCTCGCCGCTTTTGCCGTAGTTTGCAACATATTTGTTGCGAATAGTTTTTATTTTGTCGGTATATTCATCCTTGTTTTTTAGCATATCGTTGATTGTGTCTGACATACCTTCAAAATTATTTGGTTCAAATCTTTTTCCGATGATATTTCTTAATGTAAGCTCGAGCGGTTCAATTCCTATTTCCTCATAATCCTTGTTATAGATCTTTGGAGGTGTGTCTACAAAAATGCATGGCTTTAGAGTTACATAGGAAAATTCAAAGCAGGTTGATGACCAGTCTGTGATTACTATATCGGAATTATAAATTGAGTCACTGCATGAAAAATCAAGTTCAAATGTTAAATCATTTCCATTGTAATCCTTATACTTTTCAACTAATGTATCAAGTTTGTTCGGATATCTTTTTTTGTATTCAGGGTGAGGTCTTACAACAACATTATATCCTTTTTGAAGTAATTCGTAAAGAAGATTTTCAATACAGCTGTCAAGAATATTACCCTCCTGCCACGAAGGAGCAATCAGTATTTTTGGGATACTGTTTTGTTGCTTTGGCATATTGTCATATTTTTCCTGAAGCGTTTCTAAAAATCCATATCCGCAAACAACAAGCTCTTTTTGAGGTAACTTATAGATTTCCTCTTGCTTGCGGATTTCGGGTATTTGAAATTCTCCTACACAAAAAATAGTATCAAAATGGTCAAGACATCCTTTATTCATAACCATATGAGTACTCATTGGTCCATGTACGGTATATATGTATTCGATGTCCTTTTTTACATAAGAACGTTTATAATAATAAGTTTCCAAATCAGGAGTCGTCATAAGGACAATATCGGCATCCATCTTCATAAAAACAGTAACCATTTTTTTCTCGCCTATGAAATATGCCTTAAGATTTTTCAACTCCTTTTCCAAATTAAAAATATTATCATTAGGGTCACTTGTGATATAGTGAACAATAATGTTTGAGTTGTTCAAAAGATAAGTGATAATTTTATCAAAATATTTATAGAATCCTCCGTTTTCAGCATAGATTACCAGATGCTTGTTTTCAACAGAGAAAAAACGTTTGTAAGCTGTTTTCTCGCGTTTATACAGTTCTGTGCCTCGTTTTGGAGAGCTTGTGCTGCCTATTGAAGAAATTTTTTCAAGCTCTGCCTTGCTTTTTTCCAATGCATCATAGTCAATGTGCTTTTTTGGATTCATAACCGTATTAAGAATTATTTGTTGAAGCATGGTAAAAAGATTGCTGCAAATCCAATAAAAGCCTATGCCGGCAGGCACAAACCCGCCAAGAATAAGTGAAATGCCGATAGACACAGCATTTGTACCTATTTGTTCAACCTTTGATTGCTCTGCCTGAAGAGGATTTTTTATGTTTTGAAAAAGGCACAGAGCAAGTGCCGATAATCCCGCTAAAACGGGAACAATATACATTTTCCCTCCTGCAGAAAACGGTGTGGCTGATAAATCAAAGCCTACAAAATTCATATTTAGCGATTTAATTGCGTTTTCCGTATCTTTGCTGCATATTTGGGAAATGGAAAATCCGTTTTGAATTTCTCTTACTGCAAAAAGCTGGACGGTGTTTGAGCTTATATCAAATCCTGTTTTATCGCAAACGGCAGATATTATCTGAAAAACCTCTGCCTTTCCAATTGATAAAATATTGGTAAGAGGATTGTATATAATCTGAATAACGCACATAAGCAAAAACAGCTGAACTATCATAGGTATTAATCCTGCCAAAGGATGATAGTGTTGTTCCTTGTATAGCTTTAACTGTTCGTCGGAAATTTTATCCTTTTCGCCGTAATATTTTGCCTTTATGCCGTTAAGCTGAGGCTGAATTTTTATAAGATTTAATGAATTTTTGTGTGTCCACAGTGAAATGGGAAACATTATAATCTTTGTTATTAATGTAAAGAATATTATTGCAATGCCGTAGTTTGATACAAGATTATAGCAAAAATTCATTATTATACCAAAAGGCTTGGATATATATTCCATATTTTCTCCTAATTAATACCATGCTTGTTTTGTGTTTATTGATTTTTCAAGCTTCCAATTTTTAATATTTGAGGCATCACCGGTTATTTGATATTTATCCAAAATCAGTTTGCTGTTTTCGTTTATTCTTGAGTGATAATAAATTCTTGTGCGTACAGTATCCTCATTTATTTCAAACAAGCTGTCACCGTAATTGTTTTTGGTTGCCAGATTAGCGTCCTTTACTATTGTTGGTATTATGTCTGAAACCGAGGCTTGTACATGGCTGACAGCTAATCCTTGGGATTTTGAAGCCTTTGGTTTTATAAAGACGCAGGTTCGTGTGCCCTCTGAAACTTCATTAAGTAGATTTTTGTAATCCGTGTATGGATAGCCGTGGTCTCCTGTTATAATTATTGTTGAATTGTCATATACGCCCAATCTTTTGAGCTCATTTAGGTATTCTTTTATTATCTTGAAAGAACCGAGAGTTTGCTCTATTGATGTTGAGCTTCTAACCCTTTCGGCGTTTGCGTTAAGGGTGTATGGAGAGTGAGTACCGTGTAAATAGATAAATGTAAAGTTTTTATCGCTGTCGTAATAATCTAATCCGTTTTCCTTTAGCTTTTTATAGAGCTTTGCGTCATCGTCGTGATATATTTCATTATCACTGTCAAGGCTTGACAATTTCAAAACCGTACCTTGTGCAGTGAAATTAAAAATGTATGCCGGCATTTGATGCGGAAATACACGACCGTTTGAAAGGGTTAGTAAATACTCCAGTATATCCTTTTTGTTTGGAGTATATCCATCAATTTTTGTTGCGTTGCTAACTAAATCCTTGAATATGTCTGCATCTGTGTATTCATAATATCTGTCAGCATAAATATTAATGTCATATCCGTTGTTTTTTAAGTCTTTTAGAAACGGAGAGGTGGTATAGGCTTTTTCAAAGTATTCCTTTGCATCGGTTTTGCCATCGTATTCAACTCCTGTTATAAGGCCTGTTGTTGCCGGATACGTTCTACTGAAGGTTGAGACAGTGTTATCAAAAAAGGTAAAGCCGTCTAAAGATTCATTAAAATAATCAGGATATTCCTGTACAACCTCGTCGTAAAAGATTTTATCAAATCTGTCAAAAAGAAAATATATGATATTTTCCTTTTGTGATACATTAAACATATTTTTTTCAGATAATGCATATTTTACGTTTATTCCACTGTTTGAAACAAAGTCTTTTGTTGTAAAATCGGAAATAAGCGTTGCCGAATTCATGGCAATCAAAACTATACATAAAAATGCACATATGTTTTTCCATTTTTTCTTCAAAAACAGACCAATCAAAAACATTACATAAATTGTAATGCCTAAAATAATAGTGTACGTTGTTGTAGCCTTATCAAAATCTATTCTTACATCACCCGAGACGAAAGTGTCTTTTCCCATATAAATATTGTATATGTATCCTGCTATGAAAATGGATATTAACGTTGAAGTAATAAGATTAAGAAGATGCCTGTTGAATATCATAAGTATTCCGAATATAGCAGCAAAGCTTCCCAAAAAGCACAACAAAAAGGGAAAAACAATGTCCTTAAATGCAAATGAAAATTCTTGTGCATTATTTGCAAAGATATCTATCGGATTAAATATAAAAACTATGAATGAAACCATTGCAGAAACCAGGGAGGAAATTAATAGCTTTTCTTTTGTTGTATATTTATCCATCTTTATATTTTTCTTATCCATATGTAATGTTCCTCTAAAAGATATGTTAAGTTAGCGTATATTTTAATAAATATATATTATCATTAAAGAGTGAAATAATCAAGTAAAAGTAAATGATTTGGTGATAAAAATACATTGTCTACAAAGATACAATTAGTGATATAAAATAAGCAGCAGTTGAAGTTCAAGTCCTCAACTGCTGCTTTTATTTTGACAGATATGCTATGGCGGAGTGGGCGGCGATGTTGCCCTCACCTATCGCTTTTGCAATTTGGTACGGTGTTCCCGTGCAGTCGCCTGCGGCAAAGCAACCGTCAATGCTTGTTTGCATACTTCTGTCAACCTTGATTATTCCGTTTTCTGTTTGCAGGTTATTTAGCAAAACATCTGCCGACACAGCCTGCTTGATGAAGAACACACCGTCAACCTCTATGCTTGTCCCGTCTGCAAGCTCAATTCCGCTAACCCTCATTTCGCCGTTGATTTTTGCAATCCTTTTTTCAAGGTGAACTACATTTTTTGCGGTTATATCCGAGTCGTATCTGTGGCTGTAATATACCTTTTTCGCGAGGTCGGCAAGATATTCTACCTCCTCCTCTTGCTCCTTGCTGTCGCAAAAAACAGCAATCGTTCTGTCCTTGTAAAGCATACCGTCACAGGTGGCACAGTAGCTGACTCCTCTGCCGAGAAGCTCTCTTTCGTTTGGCAACGGCTTTACGGTTTCTGCACCGAGGCAAAGTATAACCGCTCTTGCCTCAAATTGCTTTTTGTCTGCAAGCAGTACAAATTTGCCGTTCATATTGTATATACCTGTAATTCTCTGCGGTGTAACCTCTATGCCCATATTGTCAAGATGTGCACGAAGCCTTTCGTTAAGCTCGCTTCCCGAAATATTAGGCAGAGCAGGATAATTATTAATCTCTTGCGAAATTTCAACCTTGTGCGACAGCTCGTTATTGCCAAGCAGCACAAAGCTTTTGTTTCTGATTTTGCAGTTTATCGCTGCGGAAATTCCGGCAGGACCACTGCCCACAATCGCAATATCAAACATGGTATCACTCCTTTTGTTTTATTATAGCACAAAGCAAAGCATAATTGCAAAAATTTGTATGTTGATTTTTGCAATGAATTGTGATATATTGAAATAAAGGTTACAATTTGTAATATTTAAGGAGTATATGTATGAAAAAAATAGTATCCGGCATTTTGTCCGTTGCAATGCTGTGTACATCATTATGTTCATTTGCATCACCTGTTCAGGCGGCGGGGTCGGTAAATGTAAAGATAAGCGAGGGTCAGCGTATGACCTATATTTCGGAAACATCAACTCAGTATAAGGTTAGACTTTACACCGAGCTTGCCAATGGCAAGTACGAGGCAACAAAAACCTCTGCAGGTGCAACGGCAACAAACGGAATTGTCGGTTATATCAACAAGGCGGATGCCGATGTAACATATTTTAACAATCAGGGCAGACCATGGACCGATCCCTATAAAGCTATATACCACGGTGCAAAGTACATTGCAAACAACTATCTTACACATCAGTACACATTGTACTTTCAAAAATTTAATGTCATAACCACCGGCAAAAAATTTTCGCACGAGTACATGTCTAATATAAAGGGTGCATATGACGAGGGAATAATACTTTATAACGGATACAAGAATGCAGGCCTGCTTAATGCAAAGCACACGTTTTACATTCCTGTATACAATGCCGAATCGGGCGACACAGTGGTAAGTGAGGGTGAGTATGAGGGTATACCCAAGAGCTATGCCGATAAGCTGACAGCATTAAAAGCAAAGCACCCAAATTGGAACTTTGTTCTTAAGCCCACAGGAATGTCTATTGCAAACGCAGTAAAGGGCGAAATGGCTGTAAACAAAAGTGCAAGTAAGGCTGATGTTCAGCGTTACATCAACCCTCTTAATTTCTTAACCGATCAGTATATTTTTCAATTCGAAAGCATAATTGCCGCTGAGGCTAATGAATGCTTGGCAGGCTCCAACGCAAAGCAAAAGCTTGCCAAGGCTATACTTAATGGAACGTGGATGGCCGACAGTTCAAAGCCTATTTCGTACACCGATACCGAGGGCAAGGCAAAAACCGTTTCGCAGGTTAAGTCTTATGTTGAGGCTATCGAGAAGGCATCCGCTTACAGTAAGCTTGGAGTAAACTATATTTCGTCAAAAATCAGGCAGGAAAACGGCGGCACAAGCCCAACTGCAACGGCTGTTAAGGGCACGGTTGCTCCGTTCCAGGGTATGTATAATTATTTTAATATCGGTGCATATGTAACAGCATCCGATGGTTTGGCTTGGGCAGCCGGATTTATGAAAGCAAAAAAAGATGCGGTTTTGTATAATACAAACGCAACTGTTCCTCAGCAGACAACCACTACAACCAAACCAACCACTACCACAAAGAATTATACACCTGCCAAGGTTAAGCTTGTAAGCCTTACGGCGTACAGCAGCCGTCACAAAATCAAGGCAAAGTGGAATAAGTGCTCAACCTCTGCAACAGGCTATCAAATCTATTGGGCAAGGGATAAGTCCTTTAAGAAGATTGTTGCAAAAACAAAAATCACAGGCAGAAGATATACAACCTATACCGGCAAGAACTTTACCAAGGGCAGAAAGTATTATGTAAAAATCCGTGCATTCAAAAAAGCAAACGGCAAAACATATTACGGTCCGTGGTCAAATATCAAAGCAAAAACAGCAAAATAAAAAACTTTTCCCGGCTCCCCTTAATGTAAGGGGAGCTGTCGTCATTTATGACTACTGAAGGGATAAAGCATTCAACAACACAGATAAATAAAATCGGGCTGAATCTAAAATTCAACCCGATTTTTTGTATTCTCAAATATATCTGCGATTACTGAATTTCTCTCTTTTTTGCAAGTGCTTCGCTGATTTCTGCCTTCTTCTCACCGACAACCTTGTACTTGAGCATTGGTATAACAGACAGCAGAGCAAGTATACCCGGCAATGCTGTGTATGCAAAGAAGATAATGTTCTTTGTGCCGAGTGTGAATGTACCTGTTGCAAGTCCGTCATAGTAGCCGGATGCCTGAACGAAGATAAGACCTACTGCCGTACCGAGCGCAAGGCAAACCTTGATTGTTAGAGTGAGGATAGAATAGCAGGTACCCTCCATTCTCTTGCCTGTTTTGTATTCGTAGTAGTCTACACAGTCGGCTGTCATAATCATCGGCATAAGGGTTACTGCACCAAACTGCAAGCCGATAAGGAAGAGGCTTGCGTAGAACAATACGGTAAGAACTAAGCTTTGAGGTGACTTGAACCAGAAATAGCCAACGGCAAACGAGAACACCGATGCAACAAAGCCGTATACCGAAAGAAGGATGTAAGCATTGCGTTCGTTAAGCTTTTTGATGAGCAGAGGGCAAAGTGCCATGCTTATCATTGAGCCAACGGCGGTTACGATACCCAAAACGGCAACAAGGTTTTGGCTTCCCAAAATTACTGTTGCGGCCTGAACCTGAATACCCATAGCCATCTGTCTGCCGAAGCCAAGAAAATATGAAACAATTACAAGCATAAACGGCTTGTTGTCCTTAAGAGCAAAAAGCATATCCTTTGCTGTTGTTTTTTCTGCGGATTCTACCGTTACCCTTTCCTTGTTGATAAGCGGGATGAGAGCAAACAGCACACAGCCGAGAATGGCTGTAAGTATTGCCGTGCCGAGATATTCCATGGCAATCATAGGGGTATCGGTCTCGCCCGATTTAACAAAAACCTTTGAGCCGTTTGGAATGATAAGGCATACAATAGGCACGATAACAACACATGCGCTGAAGCCAACCTGCTTGAATGTGTTAGAGATAGAAACAACGTTTGTTCTTTCTGTTGGATTTGGAGTAAGTGCAGCGGCAATGCCCTGCGAAGGAACGTCACCCATTGTCATGGCAATGCTCCATATCAGGTACGTTACAAAAATCCAAATGTATGTTGCAATTTTGTTTTCCTTAAACGGAACATCAATAAATATCACCGCGGTGAAAATAAGCAAAGGAATAATTGAATAAACAATCATGGATTTGAACTTGCCCATTTTGCTTTTTGACCTGTCTACCAAATTACCTACAACAGGGTCAGCGACGGCAGATACAATTTTTGCAATCAAAATTAGTATTGCAACAACCGATACATTTGCCCCCAAAATTGAGCCGTCAAATTCTGCCTGGTAGCTGTTGAGCAATCCGACTATTGCCTGAAAGCCGAACAATCCAAGCGAGTAAGCCGCAATTTCCTTGAAGCTAAGATACTTTTGCTTTGAGACAGTTTCTCCCATATTCGTTATACCTCATTTCCAAAATAATAAAACAAGCCAAGACAGAATAATACTATCCTGCCTTGGCGTCATTACCAAAACAAAGAAGCAGCTTTATTCAGCAATCAGTCTGAAAATACTTCCTTAAATATATCTACGTTTGCCATTCTCATAACAGAGCTGAAGAGCTTTGAACCGTAAACAGGCATAAGGCGGTTGAACACGCTCATTGCGTGAGCGTCAAAGCCGTGAACCTGCATCGGAGCCTTATGCTCAATGCCAAACATAATCATTTTAACCATTTTGTCACAATCGGTGGAAATCATATCCATAATTTTTGCACCGTTTGACATATCTGCATCGCCCTGACCGGAGAAAATGTCAGTCTTTGTGAAGCCCGGACAAACAAGTCCTACATACATCTTTCCCTGAAATTCAACACGAAGTGCTTCCGTAAATCCTTTGAGAGCTGCCTTTGATGCAGAATACATTGATGTGCCTGCCAAGGTCATAAGAGCCGCAGAGGAGTCAATGTTGATGATTGCAGGTGTACTTGACTCAAGAAGCATGGGGAGCATTGTTTTTACGGAATATACGCACGAGAAGAAATTGATGTTCATTGCTCTTTCAATTTCGTCGTATGAATACCTATCAAATCTCTTAAACTTTGGCAAAATGCCTGCGTTGTTGACAAGTACATCAACCTTTGTTCCGTCAGCTTTAAGCTCTTCTGCGAAGCTCTCCCAATTTTCCCTAACGCTTACGTCAAAAAGCTTGTATGAAAATTTGCTTGCATATTGGGGGCCGAGCTCCTCAATAAATTTAAGCATTTTCTTTTCGTTTCTTGCAACACCGATTACTGTGCAGTCATGCTTTTTGATAAGGGTTGCGGCGATGCCTGCACCCATACCGCCCGATGCACCGGTAACAACAACGGTTTTGCCCTGAAGCCAACATGTACTCATATGTATATCCTCCCGAGTAATTTTTATATTAATGCTAATTAATAATACAATATATTTTTTGAATTGTCAAATAATATGGGGAATATTTTTGTATGTACGGTTGATAAAAAACGGCTGTTAATGTATAATTGACTTGTAGTTTGAAATTGATATTGAAGGAGATAACGGCGTATGAATTTTACACAGTTGACAAACGGAATGAGCGAGGGCTTTGTCCTGCTTAAAAAATGTGAAGAAAAAAGGACAAAAACAGGCTCCTGCTATCTTGATGTAGTTATATGCGACAAGGACGGCGAAATGACAGGCAAGTGGTGGGATTATACTCCTAATGATGTCTTTTCTGCCGATATGATTGTTAAAATCAGAGGAACGGTGGAGCAGTACAACGGTAAGGATCAGTTCAGGATTTCTCAAATGCGACCTGCCAATTCAGGCGACAGCTATAATCTTTCCGACCTTGTGCCGTCGGCAGAGGTTGGCGGCGAACAGCTTTTCGGTATGCTTCGCTCAAGGGTAGACGCCTTTGACGATGCCGAGCTTAAGGCAATAGTGCTTAAAATCATTGATGAAAAAAGGGATAAGCTTGTGGTTTATCCGGCTGCATTAAGGCTTCATCACGCAATTGTAGGCGGACTTATGTATCACACAATGAGCATTGTGCGTATGGCAGAGGAAATCTGCAAAATCTATCCCAATATAAATAAGGAGCTGTTGCTTTCCGGTGCAATCCTGCACGACGTTGCAAAAACGTGGGAGATTGAAACATCACAGTCCGGCCTTGCAAGCGGTTATTCCACCGAGGGTGACCTTATCGGTCATCTTGTAAAGGGCGCAATGTATGTTGAGCAGGCTGCAAGGGAGCTTGGAATTACGGGCGAAAAGGTCACCCTGCTCGAGCATATGATTTTGTCACATCACGGCGTTCCCGAGTATGGGTCACCCGTGCGTCCAATGTTTATTGAGGCAGAAATTCTTTCTGCTCTTGATACCCTTGATGCAACAATTTTTGAGTTTAACAATGCACTCAGCGGTGTTCAGACAGGCGGATTTTCCGACAGACAGTGGGCTCTTGATAACAGAAAGATATACAATCACAGCTTGGGCAAGCCCGAGCATAAGGTTAACTTTTAATCGGAGGTACGACAATGGGAATGACAAATGCCGTTGAGCAGGACAGCTGGACAGAAATTGCTGTCACTGTTGACACAAAGGATATTGACACAGCAGGCGATATTGCAAATATGGTTGTGCCGTACGGTATTTATATAGAGGATTATTCTGCCTTGGAGGAGGAAACAATGCAGATTGCTCATATCGATTTGATTGAGGAGTCGTTGCTTGAAAAGGACAGAACAAAGGGAATAATTCACGTTTATATTAATCCGGAGGAAAACCCTCTTGAGTCAACATCGTTTATCGCAGAAAGACTTAATGCACTTGGAATTAAGCACGAAATTACAATTTCCGATTGCAAGGTGGAGGATTGGCAGAATAATTGGAAGCAGTATTTTCACCCCATGCCTATCGGCAAAAAGCTTCTTATCCGTCCTGTTTGGGAGGATAATTATGACGCGGGCGACCGAAAGGTGCTCGATATTGAGCCGGGACTTGCCTTCGGCTCGGGCTCTCACCCCACCACTCAGCTTTGCCTCGAAACCCTTGAAAATTATATCACCTCCGACAGCACCGTACTTGACATCGGCTGCGGCTCGGGCATACTTTCAATAGCGGCTCTTTTGCTCGGTGCAAGGTCTGCCTTTGGTGTGGATATAGACTCTCTCGCCGTAAAAACTGCCAAGGCAAATGCTCTCCAAAACGGCTTCGGCGATGACAAATTCACCGTTGTTCAGGGCAATCTGTCCGATAAGGTTAACGGCAAATTTAATGTTGTTGTGGCCAATATTGTTGCCGATATTATTATGGAGTTTAATAAGACTGTCGGGGATTTTTTGACCGACGACGGAGTGTATATCACAGGCGGAATAATTGAAAGCAGAGAGGATGAGGTGCTGTTCTCCTTTGCCCAAAACGGCTTTGAGGTCACCGACCGCTTCGAAAACAACGGCTGGCTCGTCTTCGTCCTCAAAAAAGCATAGTTGTCGTAATCAATGCTTTTGGTGCAATACCCACTTGCAATAATCATTGGTTTAATATATAATATTTTTACATTTATTTAGATTGTGAGAATGCTATGGAAAAGATTTTAGTTTTGGATTTCGGCGGTCAGTACAATCAGCTTATCGCAAGGCGTGTGCGCGACCACCATGTTTATGCAGAAATTTTGCCTTATACCACACCGCTTGAAACTATCAAAGCAAACGGTTACAAGGGCATAATATTTACAGGCGGACCTAATTCTGTTTTTGATATGTCATCACCTCATTATACAAAGGATATTTTGGAGCTTGGCATTCCTGTCTTGGGCATTTGCTATGGCTGTCAGCTTATCGCGTGGATGGGTGACGGCGAGGTTAAGACAGCTCCTGTTTCGGAATACGGCAAGATAGAGCTTAACGCAAAATCATCCGTGCTTTTCAAGGATGTTCCTCAAAAATCTGTTGTTTGGATGAGCCATACCGATTATATTGCAACTCCGCCAAAGGGCTTTGAAATTATCGGCTTTACAGACGATTGTCCCTGTGCCGCGATGGAAAATAAGGAAAAGAATATTTACGCTGTTCAATTTCATCCCGAGGTTACTCATTCCGAGTACGGCAAGCAGGTTTTGTACAATTTTTTGTACGAGGTCTGCAAGTGCTCAGGTGATTGGGTGATGGATAATTTTATTGAAAATACCGTAAAGGAATTGCGTGAAAAAATCGGCGATAAGCACGTTATCCTCGGCTTGTCCGGCGGTGTAGACAGCTCTGTTGCGGCAGGCTTGATTTCCCGTGCAGTCGGCAAACAGCTCACCTGCGTTTTTGTCGATCAGGGTCTTATGAGAAAGGACGAGGGCGACTTCGTAGAAAAAACCTTCACGTCACTTTTTGATATGAATTTTGTTCGTGTAAACTGCGGCGAGCATTTTATGGAATGTCTAAAGGGTGTTACCGATCCGGAGCAAAAGCGCAAGATTATCGGTACCGAATTCTATAAGGTCTTTTGGGACGAGGTCAGAGCGAGAGCCGCAGAGGGCTTTTTCGCACAGGGAACCATTTATCCCGACCGCATCGAATCAGGTAAGGGAAAAAGCGACGGTAAGGCACAGACTGCCGTTATCAAAACTCATCATAATATGGTGGAAAAGCCAAGTGATATTTCGTTTATTGATACAATCGAGCCTCTCGGAGATTTGTTTAAGGATGAGGTCAGGGCAGTAGGCGAAAAGCTTGGAATTCCTCACGAGCTTGTGTGGCGTCAGCCGTTCCCGGGCCCCGGACTCGGCGTAAGAATTATCGGCGAGGTAACTGCCGAAAAGGTAAAGATTTTGCAGGATGCCGATTGGGTTCTTCGTGACGAGATGGCAAAGAATAGCTACGAGAGTAACCTTGCACAGTTTTTCTGTGTGCTTCCGGGCGTAAACTCGGTAGGCGTTATGGGCGACCATAGAACATACGATAATGTTGTGGTAATCAGAGCAGTAACCACAGACGACTTTATGACAGCCGATTGGGCAAGAATACCGTACGACATTCTTGCAAAGGTCAGCAACCGCATAACAAACGAATGCGCCCACATCAACCGCGTTGTCTACGACATCACCTCCAAACCCCCCGGCACAGTCGAGTGGGAATAATAAAAGAGAGCCCAAAAACCCAGTAATATCAAGGGTATTCGGATTTCGCTCACCCCTTTTGATAACGATTTGATAACAATCCTTAGAGTGACCATTATTCTATACCACGAGTGGTTTGTAGGTTATCAGAATAATAGCCAAGTGGTTGTCATCAACAATTAAATCTGTATTAGACGATTAAAAAGCCCTTAACTGTGGATTACCGCAGTTAAGGGCTTTTTGTCGTCTTTTTTCTTAGTCCGGTTTCAAACGGTCTTTGAACGCTTCGACCATAGCATCGCTGAGTTCTTGGGAAGGAACTTTAACCCATCCGCCCGTTGTATCGAACTTGGGATAGTGATAGCGCCATTGGTCGTAGGTTTCCTTGTCGATCTCACCTGAATCGAGTTTGGCTTTCTGTTCGTTCCAAGCGGCAAGCATACGGATAACCTCTGCGGCATCCTTGCCTTTGTCGGCATTAACTTTAAGGCAGAGTTCCCCATCGGCTTCGCTGACGGTAATGCCATAAATATCTTCAAGCGCAAAGAAAGTGTGAGCCAAACCTATGTAACTGTCAATATCGGGCACGTTCAATGCTTCGGGTGCAACATCCAAAACTTGTGCCAACGCTGCGGTAATATCCGCTTTTGGAGTACGGGAACCTGTTTCATACTGTGCCATGCGAACATCAGCAGATTTATCGGGAAAACCGAGTTGTAAACCGAGATATTTCTGTGTCATTCCACGCAGATTTCGGAAAAAGTGAATTCTTTCGCTAATAGCCATAAAAGCACCTCTTTTCAAGTGTT
>NZ_CAMFQO010000009.1 GCF_945980375.1 uncultured Eubacterium sp.
AAAAACCGCTTATTATGGGAATAGTAAACGTAACACCCGACAGCTTTTCGGACGGAGGCGAGCATTTTGATCCGCAAGATGCGGTTGATTATGCGTTACAGCTTGTAAGCGACGGGGCGGATATTCTTGACTTTGGTGCGCAAAGCACTCGACCGGGCTACACACAGATTTCGCCTATCGAGGAAATGGATAGGCTTGAGCCTGTTATTTCAAGGGTTAGAGCGTTGACTGATGTTCCCATCAGCATCGACACGTTTTATCCCGTTGTAGCACTTAATACTATCGAATGGGGCGCAAACATCATCAACGATGTAAGCGGTGTTGTCAGTGAAAAAATGGCAAATGTTGTCAGGGATAACGGTGCCGGCTGGATAATAATGCACAATGGCACAGGCGGTGTAAATGAGGTGCGAGATTTCTTCATATCGTCTGCAAAAAGGTGCGAGGAGCTTGGGATAGATAAATCACAGCTTTGCTTTGATATGGGAATAGGCTTCGGCAAGGACAGAAAGCAGGATTTGTCGCTTATTTCGTCCGTAGGCGATTATAAGCTGCAGGGTTATCCGTTATTACTCGGAACAAGCAGAAAACGCGTTATAGGCGAATACGGCGGTGAAAGCGAGCCGAAAAACAGAGATTACGGCAATGTATCAGCCGATACGGTGGCTGTTTTGGGCGGAGCCGATATAATTCGTATGCACAACGTAAAAGCAGAAAAGCAGGGTGTATATTTTGCATATGCCGTAAAAAACGCAAGGGAATAGATTATGGATAAAATTTCAATTAAAGGATTAAGGCTTTTTGCATACCACGGTGTTAACCCCGAGGAAAAGGAAAACGGTCAAACCTTTGTTATAGATATGGATTATTATGTAAACATAGCAAGGGCATGCCAAATGGATAGTATTGACGATACCGTAAGCTATGCAAGGGTTGTAAAGGCAATACGCAATGCATTTTGCGAAAATAAATATGATTTGATAGAAAAGGCCGCACAGGTTGTTGCCGATGCCGTGCTTGAGGAGTTCCCTGATATTTTTAAGGTGGATATTACCCTCAAAAAGCCCGAGGCACCCATAAAGGCAGATTTTGATTACGTTGCAGTTACTATATCGAGGGAAAGATAATGGATTACATACTATCACTTGGCACTAATATCGGCGACAGAAAAAATAATATCGAAAAAGCGATTGAGGCAATAAATTCCATTCCGTATACGGATGTGAAGAAAATGTCGTCCGTATACGAAACAGAGCCTGTCGGATACGCAAAGCAGGATGATTTTTACAACTGCGTTGCCTATGTTTCAAGCAGGCTTGAGCCAAACGAAATGCTTGGCGTCTGCCTTGGTATCGAAGCAGGCTTCGGCCGTGAAAGAGGCATTAAAAACGGACCGAGGATTTTGGATATAGACCTGATTTTTGCAGAGGATTTGACTATTAATTCGCTAAACCTCATCTGTCCTCATCCGCGGTACAGCGAGCGCAGATTTGTTCTTGAGCCCTTGCTTGAGCTGTTGCCGAGCGGAGAATTTTACGGAATAAAATTTGCCGATTACATTAATGATATTGAAGGTCAGGCAGTGCGAATTGCACATACATCAATAAACATTAAATAAAAAATTTCATAAAAATAAAAAATTACCTGCGTTATTATCACCTGTTTTTCAAACAATAATATTGCTGAAAAGCATGATTTGTGATATTACGGAGGTATTTTTTATGAGTTCAAAATCTGCAAAGATAGTTATGAAATGTGTCGGCGCAACACTTGCACTTTGCTCTGCAATGGCAATAGCAGGCGGATGCACCGCATCGTCAGGCTCGGCATCAACCAAAAAATTTATAAAGAAAACGGTCAACAAAATGTCCGATATAGTTGATGCAGTCGCAACGTTTATGTAAATCCCTAAATTTCGGCTCTCCTTGTTGCAGGTGACAGAGGGGATAAACAACAAACAAAGCGGATTGAACCCGATGTTCAACCCGCTTTTGCGTTTTTAATATTTATGCTATTAAGCCTTGTTTACAGAACCGAAAAGCTCCATCTTTTCCTTAACGGTGTCGCAAATTGCCTTTGCACCGTCTGCAAGAAGCTTACGTGGGTCAAAGCCCTTGCCCTCAAGGTCCTTGCCTGCCTCGATGTACTTACGTGTTGCCTCCTGGAAAGCAAGCTGACATTCTGTGTTTACGTTAATCTTTGATACGCCGAGGTCGATTGCTTTTTTGATCATATCCTCAGGGATACCTGTACCGCCGTGAAGAACAAGCGGCATAGCGCCTGTCTTTTGCTGAACAGCGTCAAGTGTTTCAAATGAAAGGCCTGCCCAGTTTGCAGGATATTTGCCGTGGATGTTGCCGATACCTGCGGCAAGCATATCAACACCAAGGTCTGCAATCATCTTGCACTCGTTAGGGTCTGCACATTCGCCTGCACCTATAACGCCGTCTTCCTCGCCGCCGATTGAGCCAACCTCTGCCTCGATTGAAAGGCCGAGTGCGTGAGCAACGTTTACAAGCTCTGTTGTCTTTGCAACGTTCTCTTCAATAGGATAATGAGAGCCGTCAAACATAATTGATGTAAAGCCTGCCTTGATGCACTTGTAGCAGCCCTCGTATGTGCCGTGGTCAAGGTGAAGAGCAACAGGAACGGTAATGCCAAGCTCCTCGTCCATTGCCTTTACCATTTGTGCAACTGTTTTGAAGCCTGTCATATATTTGCCTGCACCCTCTGATACACCCAAAATAACAGGACTGTTAAGCTCTTGAGCTGTAAGAAGAATAGACTTTGTCCACTCAAGGTTATTGATATTGAATTGTCCTACTGCGTAGTGACCTTCCTTTGCTTTTTTAAGCATTTCTGTTGCGGAAACTAACATAATTTTACTCTCCTATATATTTGTTATTTTTGAGCTTTTGTGCTCGTTACAATATAGTATAATACAATTATACCTAAATATCAACTAAAATTATTCAATATCCATTACGGATTTGAGAATATATTTTGCACTCTGTTGGATTTCGCCGAGGGTTATGCCGTCGGGCTTGCCGAGTGTTGCAAGCAATGTTCCGTCAGGCTTGCCGTTTGTAACACGGTCTCCGCCCGGCATAAGCAGATTTACGCCCGACCTTATGCGGTAAGCCTGGTCACGCAAATTCGGGAACTCAATGCTCTTTGACGGCTTCATCCACCAGTCAGTCATTACGTTGCCCTCGTAGCCCCACTCGTTTCGCAGTACGGTTACGCAGGTGTCGTAGTTGTAATGGCACCATACATTGTTAATTTTGTTGTACGATGTCATAATGTTTTTGGGCTGACTGTCCTTTATGCAGATTTCAAATGCCTTTAGGTAAATTTCTCTTAATGCTCTTTCGCTTATCTGCGAATCGTTTGTGTTGCGGCAAAGCTCCTGATTGTTGCACGCAAAATGCTTTGGACACGCAGAGCCTCCCTGCGACTGAATACCCTTTACACAGGCGGCACCCATTTTACCGCTGACATACGGATCCTCTGAAAAATATTCAAAGTTTCTGCCGCACAGAGGATTGCGGTGAATGTTCATACCCGGTGCAAGCAATACATCGGTGCCTTTTTCTTTCATTTCCTTGGCGACTATTGTATAAAGCTGTTCAACAAGCCTTGTGTTGAACGAGCAAGCCAAAAGTGTGCCAATCGGCAAAAGCGAGCAGCAGGAAATAAGCCTGATTCCCGACGGCCCGTCGGTTGTGATTATAGGACGAATACCTTTGTTGCGCAGGCTTTCAAGCACACCGCCGTAAGCACCTGCGTTACCTTTCGGGCCCAAAGGACTGTCCATTTTGTAGTCGCCCCTTGTGATTGCCTCAAGCTCGGTGTTGTCAAGCTGTGCCACAAATTCGTCAAGGGTTGCCTTGCCGTTTTTAACGTCTGCAAGCTTTATACCCTTGTCACCTGTTTGCTCAATGGCTGCGGGCAGGTTGTTGAGTATTCTTGTTGCAAGGTCGTATTTTTCCTTGGCAACATGCTTTGAGCCGAGATATATCTTTCCCGATTTTTCCTCTGCTCTCCAAACGATAAAGTCATTTTTAGGTGAGCAAACCTGCTTTAGCTGTTGCCAAAGTTCTGTGCCCTCCTGAAAATATGTAAACACCTTTTCTGCCTGACGCACATTATTGCCGGCATAAAAGCTGTATTCGCCTTTTTCGATAACATATGACGACGCGTTGTTTGTTGAGCCGCAGTCGTCAAACGATGTCAGCTGATACATATCAACAAAAAGCGTAATGCTTTGGCTCTGCTTCGGCTCAAGAAGCTCTGTCTTTTCAAATGCCGCCAAGGCTCTGCTTGGATTGCCCAGCCTTCCGCAGGGCTTGCCGAGATAAAGCTGTACGGTTTCTTTGCCTGCGACGTCGCCTGTGTTGGTAACGGTAAAATTAAACTCAAAGCCGTTGTCATTTGCTTTTACATCGTTACACTTAATTTCAAAGCTTGTGTAGCTCAAGCCGTATCCAAACGGATAAAGCACCTTGTCCTGTGCAAAGCTTTCAAAGTAACGGTAGCCTACAAAAATATCCTCTGTGTATTCGTTTGCCTTTTTGTTGCCGAAGCTTGCTGATGACGGATAATCGTAATAGTTTCTTGCTATTGTGTCGGTCAGTCTGCCGCTTGGGTTTACCTTACCGCAAAGGAGGTCTGCAACGGCATTTCCGCTTTCCATACCTCCCTGCCAAACATACATAACGGCACCGATTTTATCTCCGTAATGCTTTACCCAGCTCATATCAATGATGTTGCCGACGTTCAGCAAAACAACAACCTTGTCAAAGTGAGCCGTTACGGTGTCGAGCATTTCAATTTCCTCATCGTGCAGGAAGTAGCTTCCGTTGTCCAAATCACAATCTCTGTCCTCGCCCGATGACCTGCCGATTGTTACAACAGCCACGTCGCTGTCTGCCTTTGCCTGTGCCACGATTTCGTCGGTCAGGGGCATTTCCCAATAACGCAGGGGCCAGTGTGCCCAATATCCGTGCGATACAGGATTTTTCTCTATCCACTCAAGGTAAATGCTGTGCAGGGTGGTGTTGAGCTTTAGCCTGTCGCAGTTTTCTATACCCTCGGCAATGTCTATGTTGTACGGCCTGATAACATCACCGCCGCTGCCGTAGCCTACAAAAAAGTAATCCTTGTATGTTCTGCCGAACAGCGACACGGTTGTGCCCGCGGCAAGAGGAAGCAAGCCCTTGTTTTCAAGCAATACAGCACCCTCGGCAGCCGCCTGCCTTGCAAGCTCCGGCATACCGTCCGATATTACGGTTTCTGTTTGTAATTTGCTGTTCTCCTCCTGTGACAGAGAATTAAAGCGCGATACAATATTACCTATTTTGTCATTGATTTTTTCTTTGATTGTCATATTGCTTCTCCCGAAAATTATGTTGTTGGCTTGTATTGCTCTTTGAACAATTCCTCAAGATGCTCGCTTGTTTTTGCAAGCCGTCTTTGCGATACAAAAAATACTATCTCGTCACCCACCTTGAGTTCAACATCTCCGTTTGGAGTAATGCTGTCCTCGCCTCGCTCTACGGTGATAATCAGTGCGTGCCTGCCCCAATCAACATCCTTGATTTTTTTGTTTGCAAGGTCGCTGCCGGTAGGTATTACAAATGATTTGATAATTTTTTCCATTCTCGGTGCGGTGTATCCGTCCGTGTCGGTAGAAATTCTTGCAAGCAAGGCTTCGTATATCGGCTCACTGCCGAGAAGGTTTGACACGGCATAGCTTGTAAGCGCAACCGTAACAAGAGGCAAAAAGTTGTTCATATTGCCTGTAAGCTCAAAGACCAGCACAACGCCGGTGATAGGGCTTTTGATTGTGGCAGAGAAAAATCCTGCCATACCGATAACTGCAAATTCCTCCCACAAGCCGTAGGGTAAGCCTGTAAAATGCAGAACAACCGTGCCTAATGATGCACCCAAATATGTACCCAAAATGCAAAGAGGATACAGCGTACCGCCCGGCGCACCGCAGGCAAAGCAAATTGCACCGAACAAGAACTTTGCAACGAGCAGACCGAACATTACGGGAAGAGCAGGCTTTTCGTTCATAAGGTATTCTACCATGGAATGACCGCCGCAAAGCACCTGCGGAACAAGCAAGCCTACAATTCCGCTGAACACAAACACGGCGGGAAGAACGAGCCTGTTCGGAATATTTTTCAGTTTTTTGAAGCTGTCAAGCGTTTTGAGCATAATTTTTGTGTAGCCCACGCCCGACAGACCGATAATGATACCGAGCAAAACAAGTATCCAATAATATTGAAGCGGAAAGTTAACCGTGTCGTAATTGAATATTGTGCTTTGGCCGAAAAACAGCTTGGAAACATAGTCGGCAACAACGGTTGCAACAATGCCCATACACAGAATGTTTTTGTCAAACGAATGATGAATTTCCTCAAGCACAAACATAATGCCTGCAAGCGGTGCGTTGAATGCCGCCGCCATACCCGCGCCTGCACCGCAGGAAATCATACGAAGCTCGGTGGTTTTGTCCGCCTTGGTGATTTTTGCAACACCCTTTGCCGCCATACCGCCGAGCTGAACGCTCGGACCCTCTCTGCCGAGCGACAAGCCTGCAAAAACCGATGCCGTTCCGCCGATAAGCTTGGCAAGGATAACCCTCCACCATATCGGAGCCTTGCGTCCTTTAATTTCGCCCGTAACCTGCGGAATACCCGAGCCCGCACAGTCCGGCTCCCACTTGACAATGTAGGACACAAACAGACCGATTACAGCAAGCGCCGCAAGCCAAAGAGCAATTTTCCACCAATTACCGCTGATGCCTGTTAAAACCTTGTTGAGTCCGTCCTCCGCAAATGACAGCATATATCGGTACAGCACGGCGATAAGTCCGGCGGCAACTCCAACCTCCAGACCTCTTATTACAAGAAAAAACGCCTCGCTTCTTTTTGATTGAATTTTTCTGATTGTGTTTATTTTCTTTGGTTCTTCCATACCTATATTATATATACAGTCACATAATTTTTCAAGACAATTATTACCAAATCAGGCTGTCGATAAATGGTCTGAACCACGCCAAAAGAAAATATATTTGGCGCCCCTTTTATGCAATAAAGGGGAGCTGTCACCGCAGGGGACTGAGGGGATAAAAAACAGATTGAACATCGAGTTCAATCTGCTTTTGGCGTTTTTCGCCTTTTGCTCGGTCGAGGTACCCTCGTACATCTTCCCTTGCAAAATGCAAAATTCAGTTCCATTTCTCAACAGTCTGCCAGCGTGATTTATATTAATCTCTGAAAATGATTGCTTCTCTTTCAGGGCCGTTTGATACCATATTTATTCTGTGGCCGAGCTCGTTTTCAATGAACTTAACATAATCCTGTGCCTCCTTTGGAAGCTTGTCAAATTCCTTAATGCCTCTGATGTCGCAATGCCAGCCCTTGAGGGTTTTGAGTACAGGCTTTGCTTTTTTGAGAAGTGAGGTTGTAGGGAAGTCCTTCGTGATTTCACCGTCGATTTCATAGCCAACGCAAACCTTAATTTCCTCAAGATATGAAAGGCAGTCGAGCGCAGTCATAACAACCTGTGTTGCACCCTGACATTCAATGCCGTAGCGAGATGCCACGCAGTCAAACCAGCCGACCCTTCTCGGTCTGCCTGTTGTTGCGCCGAATTCGCCCTTGTCGCCGCCGTGAATACGCAGGTCCTGAGCCTCGTCGCCGAAGATTTCGGATACAAATTCGCCTGCACCTACTGCCGATGAATAAGCCTTTGTTACAACAACGATGTCCTCTACCATATGCGGAGGAATGCCTGCTCCTACACAGCCGTAGCCTGCAAGAGTTGATGATGATGTAACCATTGGATAAATACCGAAGTCAGGGTCCTTAAGTGTACCGAGCTGACCTTCAAGCAAAATGTTTTTGCCGTCCTTTATGGCGTCTGCAATGTACTTGTGGGTGTCGCAAACATAAGGTGCAATCTTTTCTCTGTACTCAACGCAGGTTGCGTAAAGGTCGTCCTCGTTGAGCAGAGGCTTGTGGTATACGTGCTCAAGAGTAAGGTTCTTAAGAGTGCAGATGTTTTTAAGCTTTGCCTTTAATGTTTCGTCATCAAACAGCTCGTTAACCTGAATACCGATTTTTGAATACTTGTCGGAGAAGAAAGGAGCAATACCGCTTTTTGTTGAGCCAAATGCGTTTTTGCCGAGCCTTTCCTCCTCATAAGTATCAAGCAAAATATGATACGGCATAAGGATTTGCGCTCTGTCGCTTACGAGAAGCTTTGGATTAAGTCCTGCCTTTTTAACATCCTCAAGCTCGTTGATGAATTTGTTGATGTCAAGTGCAACACCGTTGCCGATGATACAGGTTGTGTGGTCGTAGCACACACCTGACGGCATAAGGTGAAGTGCAAATCTGCCATGCTCGTTTATGATGGTGTGGCCTGCGTTTGCGCCACCTTGAAAGCGGATGACAATGTCGCTTTTTTCAGCGAACATATCAGTGATTTTTCCCTTGCCCTCGTCGCCCCAATTGGCGCCTACTATTGCTCTTACCATAACAGAAAATCTCCTTTAGACTGTGTTATATTTATTTGATTGACGGTTTACTTCTTTTTGATGTTGCCGCCCTTGTTTCCTTTGCATTTTACGCTTTTGATTGTTACCTTTTTGGCTGTTTTGTGAACATAGATACCCTTTTTCTTGTTCGAGCTGATTTTTCCGCCGGAAATCTTGGCAGATGAAGAATTGCGAACAACAATTCCGTTTTCCTTACAGCTTGAAACGGTGTTGGATTTCAGCGTTGCACTTGATTTTGTATCAACACAAATTCCGTTTTTGCTGAACTTTGAAATCTTGTTTGATGAAGCGGTAATGCTCTTTGATTTTACAAGGTACAGTCCGTTACCCGAATATTTAACCGAGTTGCCGTAAAGCTTGTTGCTTTTTATGCTTGCCGTGTTGCAGCTTTCAAGCTTAACACCCTGGCTTTGATTAGACGATGTTCCGCCCTTTTTAACGGATACCGTGTTGCTTGTAATTTGAGATTTGCACGCACCTGTCAGCCAAATGCCGTAGCCGTAGCTGTTCATTGTGATTTTGTTGCCTGTAATCTTTAGGTTGTACACCTGATAATCTCCGGCAGGGATGCCTTTGTTTGATGAGCCGGTCTTTATGCCGTATGCCTTTATGCCGTATGGCACAACCTTAAACTGATTGTCGCTCGGTTTGTTCAGCGAGATTGTGTTGTTGCTGATGGTTGAGCCCGTGTCCTTAACGGTTTGTTTTGCCTTGTAATATGTGTTTGCAAAGCCTTGGTTAACCGTCCTGAACAAAATGCCCGCACCGCTGTTGCTTATCACGTTGTTGCTGATTGTAGCCCCGATGAAGTTTGCACAGGTGATTGCGTATCCGCCTATGCCCGTAAAGGTGTTGTTGAGGATTTTTACATTGCGCATATATGTGCCTGTTTGCACACTGTGTGCGCCAACACCACGGTTAACGTTGCTGAATTTGCAGTTTCTAACGGTAACGTTTTCAACACCGAGTCCGTCGTAGCTTACATCGTATGCTCTGCCGGTGTAGTGATTTTTAACCAAAACGTCAAATTGGATAGCCTCCATGTTAACGTTTTTGTTTTCCGTTCTGTAAAAACCTGAAAATGTGCAGTTATTTACGGTAACGTTTTTGCAGCCTGCAACGGTAAGGTGGTGGCTGTCGCGGCAGTTCTTAAAGGTTACGTTGTTAAACACAAGGTTGGTTGTGTGGTCAAAGTTTGCAATACCGCCCTTTTTTGATACGGTTGTTGCGTTTGCATCAAATGTACCGCCGGTAACAGATATGTTTTGATAATAGCCATAGCCTTTTGCGGGGTCTGTATTTCTGCCCACTCTGAGCATAGAGCCTGCGTAATCTCCCTTGATAAAGGTAACACCGTTAAGATTTAAGTGCTCGTTTGAATAAATGGTGATGTTATTCGTAAGGGTGTATGTGCCTGCAGGCACAACAAACTCGTACTGGTTTTCGGGAGTGGCAACGGTTTCGTAATCTGCAAGAGCTTTCCTTATTGATTGTGTAACGTCGCCCGAAACATTAATTCTAACTATCTGTCGTTCGGCAGCCTGCACACTGACAGGAGCCGAAGCAGCCACACCGGCTATCATCAGCATTGCCATAGCAAGTGATAACATTTTCTTTTTCATATTTCACAACTCCTTTGATGGTTGATAGTTGATATTAATGGTGGAAAAGCCTTATGCCTGTCATTGCCATTGCAATACCGTGGCTGTCGCAGCACTCGATAACATTTTCGTCTCTTACCGAGCCGCCGGGCTGTGCAATGTACTTAACACCGGATTTAACCGCTCTTTCTATGTTGTCTTCAAACGGGAAGAATGCGTCGGAGCCGAGAGCCACATTGTCCATTTTTTCGTGCCAAGCAGCCTTCTCCTCTGCGGTAAACGGCTGTGGTTTTTCGGTAAAGTATCTTTGCCATACGCCGTCCTTTAGCAATTCCTCGTAATCGTCCGAAATATAAAGGTCAATGGCATTGTCGGCATCACACTTTCTTATGCCGTCGATAAACGGAAGATTGAGCACCCTTTCGTTTCTTCTAAGCCACAGCATATCCGCCTTTGAGCCTGCCATTCTTGTGCAGAGAATTCTGCTTTGCTGGCCTGCGCCTACACCGAGGGTTTGTCCTCCCTTTGCGTATACAACCGAATTTGACTGTGTATACTTAAGTGTAATCATAGAAATCAACAGGTCGATTTTTGCAATCTCGGGAATGTCCTTAACCTTTGTAGGCATATCGTTAAAGAGGTCCATGGTGATTTTTGCATCGTTGCGCTTTTGCTCAAATTTGATGCCGAAAACCTGCTTTGTTTCCATAGGCTCCGGAGTGTAATCCTTATCAATTTGAATGATGAGGAAGTTGCCTCGTCTTTTGGATTTAAGAAGCTCAAGTGCCTTTTCGCTGTATGACGGAGCGATAATGCCGTCGGAAACCTCTTTCATAAGGAACTGTGCAACCGATTCATCACATTCGTCCGAAAGGGCAACAAAATCGCCGAATGATGACTGTCTGTCACAGCTTCTTGCTCTGACGTAAGCCTGTGCGATAGGAGAAAGCTCAAGTCCCTCAGGCACCATACAAACCTTTCTGTCGGTTTCGTCAAGCGGTTGTGCAACTGCCGCGCCGGCGGGAGAAACGTGCTTAAAGCTTGCCGCACTTGCAAGACCTGTTGCCTCCTTAAGCTCCTTAACAAGCTGCCAGGAATTAAACGCGTCAAGAAGATTGATGTAGCCTGCCGCACCGTTAAGCACGGTAAACGGAAGCTCCTTGCCGTCCATATGAATCCTTGCCGGATTTTGATTTGGGTTGCATCCGTATTTCAATTTGTACTCTGTCATATTCAAGCTCCTATATATACTCATTATATTACATTCTACATTGTACAATATTTTGTTGCAGTTTGCAAGTGAGTTTGGTACAATATTTAAGGTAATTTGTAAAAAGGGGCGGGGTAATGTACGGCTTTTTGGTAGTTAATCACTATTTACACGGAAAAAAATATGACGACCTGCACGGTCATCTGCTTTGCTGTGCAAAAAATATGGGCATTGATTTGCGTCTTGTGACAAATCAGGACGCTGTATTTGTTGACGAAAACCCCGATTTTGTGCTGTTTTGGGACAAGGATATTTTGCTTGCCGAAGCACTTGAAAAAAAGGGAATTCCCGTTTTCAACAGTGCAAGGGCAATAGAGCTTTGCGACAATAAGGCAAAAACGTTTGTTGCACTTGACGGCATTGTGCGTCAGCCTAAAACCGTGTTTGCACCTCTATCGTTTTTTGATGCGGATTATACCGAATTTGTGCAAAGGGCAGTAGGCGTGCTGGGCTTGCCTGTTGTTTTTAAGGAATGCTTCGGCTCGTTCGGTGAACAGGTGTTTTTGTGCAACAGCGTTGAGGATGTACTCTCTCACGTTAGCTCAAAGCCGTTTTTGCTTCAGGAATACATCGAGTGCGGCGGCACGGATGTAAGGCTTGAGGTTGTCGGGGGCAGGGTTGTTACAGCTATGCGCAGAAGCAATAAAAATGATTTTCGCTCAAACATAACAAACGGCGGTGTTGCCGAGGCATATACCCCTACCGAGCAGGAGGCAGGGCTTGCCGTTGATGCCTGCAAGGCTCTCGGCTTAACCTTTGGCGGAGTTGATATTATGCAGGGCAATACGGTGTGCGAGGTTAATTCAAACGCACATATTATCAACATTATGCAAACAACAGGTGTGGATGTTGCACCGCTGATTTTTGAGGAAATATTGGGAAGAATATGAAAATAATTTTGGTTTATTCGCCCGATGAGGCAAGGCGTAATTCCTATGTAGTCAGCCGATTTGAAAACGAACTCGGTGCCGTGCTTGTTGCACCCGATTACAGAGGAGATGCCGATGTTGTAATCAACAGAAGCAACAATTATGCCATTGCGAATTATTACGAAAGCAAGGGCGCAAGAGTGTTCAACGGTGCCGAATTTACTCGTTTGGCTAACGACAAACAGCTTTGCTACGATTTTATGCAGGAGCACGGCGTGGAGATTATGCCCACCCGATACAGCACACCGCCCTTTGTAAAAAAGCCTCGCGATTCTCACGGAGGCAATGGGGTTGTGATGTGCAGTGATTCTGCCGAATATGACGAAGGCTTTGTCTGCCAGAAGCCTGCCTCGGATTTGGGCAGGGATGTCAGGGTTTGGGTGCTCGGCGGAAAAATCGTTGCGTCGATTTTGCGTGTATCAACAACGGATTTTCGCTCCAATTACTGCCTCGGGGGCAGTGCACAGATGTACAGCCTGTCTGCCGAGGAGCAGGGCAGGGTGCAGAAAATAATCGATTTGGTAACGCCCCTCGGTGCCGATTATTACGGTGTGGACTTTGTTTTTGATAACGGCAGGGCAATTTTCAACGAGCTGGAGGACGCCGTAGGCGCCAGAATGATTTATGACCTCACGGATACAGATATAATTGAAATGTATATACAATATATAAAAGCCACAATCGGCTCCCCTTAATGTAAGGGGAGCTGTCGTCATTTATGACGACTGAGGGGATAAAAAAATACGGATTAAACTCAAGGGTTTAATCCGTATTTTGCTTTATTGTTTTATCCAAGCAGGAAGTAGCCCAATACTCCGTACACCGTGGACATCATTACAAATATGTTGGCAATTATGCTTGTTTTGCCCTTGCCGATTCTTATCACTATACCCACGGCAGAAACAATCAAACCGCACCAGGCGATAATTGCCTCTCGCATATAACCGTCGGGCAGTGATGTTGCGCTGATAAATGTTACAAGTACATTTAGTGCAACGGCAAGCCAAAAGAAGATTATATGCACGGTTTCGTTGCCCTTTGGCTTGAACATAAATATTGATGTGATTACAAACGAAAATGCGATTACTATCCCTAATAACAGCATAGGGCTCAAGGCTAATGTAGGCATAATTTCTCCTTATTTCATAAACTTGTCGATAGCTGTGTTCAGCTCGTCAATCATCTGTGTGTCGCCGTCCTCAACTGCGTGAACAATGCAATGCTCCATATGGTCCTTGAGTATTACCTTGCCCGTGTTGTTTATGGCGGATTTAACGGCCGCAAGCTGCACCAAAACATCGCTGCAGTCCTCGTCGTTTTCCACCATTTGCTTAACCTTTTGCAAATGCCCGATAGCACGGGCAAGACGGTTTGAAACCTCGCGCCTGTGCTCGTCGGAATGATGATGGCGGTGTGTATGTTCGGTATTGCTCATATTCCACCTGCCGATTACTTAAAGTAGCTTACACCGCTTTCAAATATCTTCATATCCTTTTCAAACGGTACGTTCTTGTATAGCTCGTCACCCTTACGCTCGCAGTGTCCCATCTTGCCGAGAACTCTGCCGTCAGGTGATGTGATACCCTCAACTGCACATACAGAGCCGTTAGGGTTAAACGGCATATCGTCACAAACCTCGCCGTCAAGGTTAACATACTGTGTTGCAACCTGACCGTTTGCGATAAGCTTTTTCATAACATCCTCGTTTGCAACAAATCTGCCTTCACCGTGGCTGATAGGCACAGCGAACACGTCGCCTGCGTTTACACTTGAGAACCAAGGCGATTTAACGCTTGTAACCCTTGTGTACGCCATTGACGAAATGTGTCTGCCGATTGTGTTGAAGGTAAGTGTTGGATCGTTTTCGTTGATGTCCTTAATCTCGCCGTACGGTACAAGGCCAAGCTTGATAAGAGCCTGGAAGCCGTTGCATATACCGAGCATCAAGCCGTCACGGCAGTTAAGAAGCTTTTGTACAGCCTCGCTGATTTTCGGGTTGCGGAATGTTGTGGCAATAAACTTGCCTGAGCCTTCAGGCTCGTCACCGCCGGAGAATCCGCCCGGAAGCATAATGATTTGGCTTGATTCAATTTCTTTAACCATTTTGTCAATTGTTTCGTTAATTGCAGACGGTGAAAGGTTGTTAACCACAAGAATTGAAGGCTCTGCACCTGCCTTTTCAAATGCACGTGCAGTATCAATTTCGCAGTTTGTACCCGGGAATGCAGGAATGAATACCTTTGGTCTTGCAACCTTGTTTTTTGCAACAAAGATAGAGCGCTCCTTGTACAAAGGTACATCTGCATACATTTTTGCCTTTTTGCCGGAGTCTGTCGGGAACACTCTTTCAAGCTTGCCTGTCCAAGCGTCAATAAGCTCGTCACAGGTGTAAACCGTACCGTCAATGATAAATACGGCATTGTCGTTTGTTGTACCCAAAACGGTACCGCCAAAGTCGTCGTTGCCGTCTGTTTCAATTACAAAGCTTGCCTGAAGCGGAGCAAACAAATCCTTTTGTGAAAGGTTTGATGCAAAGGTGAAGCCTGTTTTGTTACCGAATGCCATTTTGCAAACGGCAGCAGCAGCACCGCCCTCCTTAACAACACCGACAGCAAGAACCTTGCCCGATTTAACCGCATCGGCAATTTTCTTCATAAGTGCAAGAGCCTCGCTGTATGCGGGCAGACCTGTCTTTTCGTCAACAGGAAGCTTAACAAGCTTAACCGTTGAGCCTGCGTTTTTGAACTGTGCAGATACAACCTGCGATGCCTTTGTAATGCCAACGGCAAACGATACAAGCGTAGGCGGAACATCAAGGTCGTTAAAGCTGCCGCTCATTGAGTCCTTACCGCCGATTGACGGAACACCGAAGCCTATTTGTGCAGAAAGAGCACCAAGCAAAGCGGCGGTCGGCTTGCCCCAACGCTTAGGGTCGTTGCCGAGTCTTTCAAAATATTCCTGGAATGTCAGCCTTGCGTCTGTCGGGTCACAGCCTACTGCGGCAAGCTTTGCCATTGATTCTGCAACGGAAAATGCTGCCGAGTGGAACGGTGACCAACGTGAAACCTTTGGAATAAAGCCGTAGGACATTACGGTTGCCGTGTCTGTGTTGCCCTCAAGCAGAGGAATTTTTGCAACCATTGCCTCCTCCGGAGTAAGCTGATACCTGCCTGCGTACGGCATAAGTACAGTGCTTGCGCCGATTGATGCGTCAAATCTTTCAACAAGTCCCTTTTGGCTTGCAACCTCAAGGCGTGAAAGGTTTGCCTTTAGTGCCTGTGCGTTGCTCATACCCTTTAGCTCGGCAGGCACTTGCTCTCTGTATGACGTGTCGTCAACAGGGGCAATCTCTGCCTTTGCGTGCTGAACAACACCGTTTGTATTGAGGAAATCACGGCTGAGGTCAACGATTTTGTCGCCTCTCCATGTCATTTCCAATCTGTTGTTATCAGTAACTCTTGCAACAACCGTTGCCTCGAGGTTTTCCTCGTTTGAAAGGGCAATGAATCTTTCAACATTTGCCTTGTCAACAACAACAGCCATTCTCTCCTGTGATTCGGAAATAGCAAGCTCTGTGCCGTCAAGACCGTCGTATTTCTTAGGCACTGCGTCAAGGTCAATCTTTAAGCCGTCTGCAAGCTCGCCGATAGCAACGCAAACACCGCCTGCGCCGAAGTCGTTACAGCGCTTAATCATTTTTGATACCTCAGGGTTGCGGAACAGGCGCTGAATTTTTCTTTCTGTAGGCGGATTACCCTTTTGTACCTCTGCACCGCAGGTTTCAATAGATGAACTGTCGTGTGCCTTTGATGAGCCTGTTGCACCGCCGCAGCCGTCACGGCCTGTGCGACCGCCGAGAAGGATGATTACGTCCTCGTTTTGTGGCACCTCGCGGATAACGTTCTCCTTTGGCGAAGCACCGATAACAGCACCGATTTCCATCCTCTTTGCAACGTAGCCGTCGTCATAAAGCTCTGTAACCTGACCGGTTGCAAGACCTATTTGGTTGCCGTATGATGAATAACCAGCAGCCGCACCTGTGGTAATTTTTGCCTGCGGAAGCTTTGCGTCAAGAGTATCCTCAAACGGTGTGGTAGGGTCGCCCGAGCCGGTAACTCTCATTGCCTGATATACGTATGCTCTGCCTGAAAGCGGGTCGCGTATAGCACCGCCGAGGCAGGTTGCGGCACCACCGAACGGCTCAATTTCCGTTGGGTGGTTGTGTGTTTCGTTTTTGAACTGAACAAGCCACGGCTCTGTTTTGCCGTCTATCTCAACATCAACGTTAATGGAGCAAGCGTTGATTTCTTCGCTTTCGTCAAGATTTGTAACAATTCCTCTCTTTTTAAGCACCTTTGTGCCGAGGCAAGCCATATCCATAAGGCAAACAATCTTGTCCTTGCGCTCGCCGTAAACCTCACTGCGAAGCTCAAAGTATTGCTCAAGAGCCTCCTCGATAGCCTTTGAGTATTTGCTCTCGTCAACCTTAATTTCGTCAAGCTGTGTTGCAAAGGTGGTGTGACGGCAGTGGTCGGACCAATATGTATCAATAACCTTAAGCTCTGTCAATGACGGGTCACGGCCTTCGTCGTTCTTAAAGTAATCACGCACCCAGCAAAGATCCGCAACACTCATGGCAAAGCCCATAGATGCGTGGTACTGTGCAATTTCGTCATCACTTTTTTTGATAAAGTCTTCAATTCTTACGATGTCGGCAGGCACGTCGCTCTTGATGTCAAGAGTGTCGGGCTTGTCCATTGATGCAAGCCTTGATTCAACAGGGTTGATAACATACGCCTTGATTTTGTCAAACTCTGCGTCTGTGATGTCGCCCTTAACTGCGATAACCTTTGCAGATGCAACAACAGGTCTTTCACCTACCGTAAGAAGCTGAATACACTGTGCGGCAGAGTCGGCTCTTTGGTCGTACTGTCCGGGGAGATATTCTGTTGCAAAAACTCTCCATTCATCGTCAAAGCTCATCTCGTCATAATACACATCATCAAGATTTGCCTCGGAAAAAACACCTTTAACAGCCGCATTAAAGCTTTCCTCCGACAAGCCCTGTGCATCATATCGGTTGATGATGCGAACATCCTCCAAGCCGGTAATGCCGACATTGCTTTTGAGGTCCTCCAACATATGAACAGCCTCAATGTCGTTACCTTTTTTCTTTTCTGCGAATACTCGATAAACCTTGTTCATAAACTTGCTCCTATGTATACATTAATAATGATATAATATTTTATCATACTTTATTATGGATTACAACGAAAAAATTTCAAATACATACAATTTGTGTCCAATTGATAATTATCGGTAAAATTATTGTGAACATTGTTTCTTTTTTAACATAGCTGTGGTATAATTGGAATATACATTAAAAAGACTTTGTTACGGAGTGAATGTTTTGTTGCTTGACAATACTGATGAATTGGCATTTGAGGTAGAATTCCTCAGTTGCGTTGTTGATAAAAAGAAGGATTTTGTTGTTGTGGATGCCGACAGCCATTTTTGTGATTTTGTCGGTATGCATTACTCAAAAATTAAGCAGGGCAAGCTGTCACTGCTTGATTTGATGCAGCCTCGTGACAGGCAGGATGTAATGGAAAAAATCTGCAAGAAGGATTCTCCTTACGTTTATTTTAATATTTACCTGATGGATAATTCCTCTAAGTATAATTTTGTTCATGCTACTGCAAGGAATAATGAGGATAATTCGTTGTGCGAAATTACCTTTGCCGACGTCGGAAAATCGGAAAAAAAGAGCAAGGCCTTGCAGAAAAAAGCCAAAACAATGAACCATCTTATCGACCTTGTTACAGGCGGTGTCTGTCTTTTCAAGGTTAACTCGGATATGAGGATTAATGTGCTTTATGCCAACGAGGCGTGCTGCAGATTTTTCGGCACAACAAAGGATATGGTAACGCTTGACAGCTACCGCATTGACGACCTTGTGCACCCTGACGATAAGAGCAGGGCATTTACGGCAATCGGCTCTGCCATGGCGGCAAAGAAGCCTATTGATATGGAGCTTCGTATTTCGACGCATAACGGCGAATATATGTGGGTTAAGCTTAATTCGGATATTCAGCGCTATGAAAAGAAGGATAACTGTCCTGTCTTTCACGCAATGTTTACCGACATTTCGGCGGTAAAGGCGGCTGAAAGAGAGGCAGAGCATCAAAAGCAGGTGCTGCTGAAGGTGCTTAAAAATGTGCCCGGTCCAATGTTCTCTACCTCGTATGACGACCCGTTCAGGCTGACCGTTGCAAGCTCCGATTTTCTCAAGCTTTTGGGCTATACAAGGACAGAGCTTTTTGAGGATTTCGGCGGCGATTTGACACGGCTTATTGTTCCGCGGGAGGTTGAGGTTGCCCGTCACGCAATTGAGCAGGATATGCAAAACGAGAAGAAGGTTTTGCGCGCAACCTACTCAATTAAAACCAAATCCGGCAAGCAGCTGATTGTTTTGGACAGGCGAAAGATTGTTGAGCTTGACGAGGGTGAAAAATCGCTTATCGGTATGATCAGCGACATAACCTCAAAAAATTTGGATATGTATTTTGAAAGCTAAGGCTTCCCCCTTTTATTAACTTAAAGGGGGATATTTTTTGTCCTTTAATTATACAATTTGTAATATTGCTCCGCCGATATGCACAAACCGTACAAAAAAATTTTGTAATTTTTGCCGACTTGGTAAATATTGACGGAAAAATATAATAGGTTTATAATAAGTGTTGAACTGTATTTATTTATTTTTAATAGTATATAAGTATATACGGAGTAATTATTGTTCCTAACGGGAGGAAAAATTATGAAAAGGACATTTGTGAAAAAGGCTTTAAGCATTATGCTTGCCACAGTATTAGCGTTTACAACTGCATTGCCTGCATTTTCTGCATTTGCGGGTGACGGTGTATCCGGCTACTATGATTTGCAAATCTTTTACAGCGACACAGACACTATCGTGCCTACCTACGAGGAGGACGGCGAAACACCGTTCGTCGTTTATATGATAGAGGGCGACGAGCTTCAGCTCAAGTACAAGCTGATAGATTCCGTCTTTCCCGATAGTGGCTACATAAAGTGGTATTCGGAGGCTCCTGCCCTTGCCGATGTTGACCAAACAGGTAAGGTTAAGGCGTTTGACTCATCAAAGGGTGCCGTTATCCACCTTTGGATTGACAATGAGGTAAAGACTATTCCGATTATCGGTAAGCCTGTTGCTTCCCTCATTGAAAAGGCATTCTTTAACGAGTATGTTGACCTTGACTCTATGGACACCGACGAGATTGTTTCTCTGCTTGAGAAAACACTCGGCTCAAATTCAATCATCGCCGAGAAGATTGAATCATACCAGGGCGATTTGATTGACTCGCTCAGGACATATCTTGACAAGGTTAACTCAAACATCCACTGCGTTCTTTACAACAAGGAGGGCGAGGTTGTTGCCGACGACGTAATTAAGGTTGTTGTTAAGAAAAACGAGGAGTGGTATGCTGCGTTCCTGCCAAACGGCACACACATTACCAACAAATCACAGATACCTGATACCGTTGCAAAGGGAAGTCAGGTTCAGCTTTATGCAATTACAACTCCGCAAAGACTCAATTTTGGTACAGTTTACTCCGTAAAATCATCATCAATATTTACACAGGGCAAGGTTGTTGCCACAGTAGACGACAGCGGTTTGGTTAAGTTCAAGAACGTGGGCACTACAACAATTATGGCATCACCTGACTCAGAGGATGTTATCGAGGGCCTGCTAAAGTTCATCAACTATTTCCATGCCCTTGAAAACACAGGTACCATTGATTCAACCAAGGCTGCCGATATTCTTATAAAGTATATCGGAATTGATATAAACCGTACCGTGCTTGCCGGAATTTTGGATGCCTGCTTTGCCATTTCCGACATTGTGGGCGACACGGCAGACCCCGTTCAGCTTACGGCAACAGCGGTAGAGATTATTGCAAACCTCACCCTTCAGTTTGTGTACAACGACACTATTGATTTTGAGGTTGTTCCGTCAAAGCCCCTTGAAAGCTTCGAGATTGAGGGTGTTAATACCGTTAAGGAAGGTCGTCAGATTCAGCTTGTGCCAACCAAAATTGTTCCCGAGGTTGGTGACACTACGGATATTATTTGGGAATCATCCGATCCAAGCATTGCCTGTGTTGAAAAGGATACAGGTATCGTAACCGGTCTTGATGCGGGTGGCTCACTCGGTGAACTGTCATCGCAAACCTGTACAATCACCGCTATTTCAACCACAAACGACGTTAGAAGAACCTTTACCATTACCGTTACCGGTAAAACGGGTAAGTATCTTTCAAAGGTTGACATTAAGGGTGACGACATTGTAGGAATAGAGGACACCGAAAATTACACCTACACGGTTTATCCTGCCCGTGTTTCGGACAGCGAAAACCTTTACATAAAGTGGGGTATGGTAGGACCGGAGGACGATTCCGGCAACCCAACATACATTTGGGCAGACAGCGAAAATCCTGCTGTTGACCCCGACGGTGTGGGTCAAATTGACAGCAACGGACATTTTACTCCGCTAAACGGCGGTAAATGTACCATCGCCCTTGAGGCAAAAACGGGATATTTGCTTTCGGACGGAAGCTTTTATCAAATCAGTGCGTACACCGCAACCAAGCAGGTTGAAACCGGTATACCTGTTGAAAAAATCGAAATTGACGTTGCAGGTACAATCGGCGGCTCGCTCGGCCGCAAGGAAACCGTAACAATCAACGGCAAGGATTACTATTACTGCACAAACAAAATCGGCGTCGGCAATGCATATAACGGCAAGGGTGTAACCGTTAATGCAAATGTTTATCCCGAAAATGCAACCGATCAAAATCTTACTTGGGTTGTAAATAACAGTAACTTTAACCAAACTCTTTCAGCCGATACTCACACTATTGATGTAACCCTCAAGCCTGCAAATGAGTATACACAGAAATTTGATATTTATGCTGTGTCTGCCGACGGCGAGATTGCTTCAAATGTTGTTACCGTCTGCATAACAAGAAATTATGCAAGTGCCAACACAATTAACGAAGAGGCAATTGAGCTTATTAACGGCAAATCAACCGAGGCTCATCACACACTGACATTTGAGGGTACTTGGGACAGCAGCGCTTATGCCTGCTACGATGCAAACTGGTATTCCTCCGATGAGGAAATATTTACCGTAAGGAATATGGGCAATGACAATTCCGATGCCGTTATCGAAGCACACGATGTCGGCGTGGCAACACTTTATTGCGTATCTGCCGACGGAGGAATTGTTGATACAATTGATGTAACGGTTAAGCCAGACAAGCAGCAGCTTGCAGAAATTGTTGACCTTTGCGACAAGACCGTTGTTCTTCGCACAAAGTTTAACCAAAATTATTACAAAGACTATATGAAGAAGCTTGACCTTGCGTACATTGTTTTGTACGAGGAGGATATGGCGTCTCAAACAGTTGTTGACACAACGGCAGCAAATCTTCTTGCCGCATTTACAAAGGTTGGCGGATTTGTCGGTATTTCTTCATTGGAAATCAAAGCAACCGGCGGAACACCGCTTGCAAAGAAATACGTTACAGTCGGCGTTGGCTCAACAAAGAATTACAAGAATTACAGCTACGATTTTGATTACAAGGTTAACCCTGTTGGTGCAATGTTCTCAAGAGCGGAGTGGAGCTCATCAAATGACTCGATAAGGGTTGATGAAAACGGTGTTTGCACTCCTACATCAAACGATCCTTGCTCGGCAGACATCACCTGCACTGTTGTTGACTACAACGGCAACAGGGTGTCGGATGTTGTTCATGTTGCGTTTGCGCGTACAAAGGCAGAGGGCGTAGAGCTTGATACCTACGAAATAAACGAGGCAAAGATAGGTGAAACACATCAACTCACTCCAACGGTTTTGCCAAAGAACATTCTCGGCAACTCAACTGCTTCGGTAGGCGCTGTAACCTATCGTTCAACAAATACAAACGTTGCAACGGTTGACGAAAACGGATTAATCACCTTTGTATACGGCGGTACCGCAAAAATTATCGTTACCACCGCAGACGGCGGATATACCGCAGAGTGCGTTGTAACCGTAACAACAAACTATGACAGGCTTGAGCTTTTGTGCAAGCAGTATGACGACCTTAATTTGAAGGAGGTCAGCTATTATCCTGAAACATGGCAGCCTTACATTGAGGCAAAAACCGAGGCAGAGCAAATGATTGCCCAAAAGGGTTATACTCAGGAGGAGGTTGACGCACAGTACGACAAGCTTCACAATGCATATCTCAACCTTAAAAAGTTTGTAAACATTCAAAAGGTAGAGCTTTACCTTGATGGTGAGCAAACCTCTGAATTCTATCAGTACGACCTTCGTTTGCTCAGGGAGGGCTTAAGCTACAAGAATGCAAAGCTTGACCTTGAGGTTCGTTTGTATCCAAACAACGCAACCTACCAAAAGGCAGAATGGTTCTCATCAACCGATATGATTTCCGTATCGTCCGACGGTGTATGCTCACCGACATCAAACAAGCCCTGCTACGGTCAAATCGAATGTGTTGTAACAGATTCATTCGGCGAGGAGTTCAGAGATACTGTTTGGGTATCATTCTCATACAACCCTGTAACAGGTGTTCAGCTTTCAAAGGACAGCATTGTCGGTGCTATCGGTACAACGGAAAAGCTTACTGCAACAATTCTTCCTACCGGTACATCACTCGGTCATATCGCTGCAGCAGATATTAAGGACTACTTCTGGGAGTCGGATGACGAAAAGGTAGCAACAGTAGACCAGGACGGCACCGTACACTTTGTCGGCGCAGGCTCAACTATTGTTCGTTGCGTATCATACGACGGCGGTGTCAGCGGCGAATGTCAGGTATCCTCCGAGGGTGACAGAACAGCACTTAAAGCAACTATCGAAAAGTATAAGGATACCGATTTTACCGAATACGAATATATTTACGGCTCTGCATTTAAGGATGCATACGACGCGGCACTTTTGGTGCTTGATGACAGAACAAAAACTCAAAAGGAAATTGACGACGCAACAGGCTTGCTTGAGCTTGCAGGTCAAAATCTTGAAGGTCATCCGTACATTCACGTTGAAACCATCAATATTAATTACGAAGCCTTTAAGCGAAGCCTTACCAACTCTTCAACAAGCATAGCGCAAGGCCCTGTCGGTGCAAACAATGCAGTCAGCATTAATCTTTCAAACGGCTATTCAAATTATAACGATTATAACGATATTGTTCTTAAGCCAACCGCTTATCCGTCAAATGCCATGTACAAGACTGTTACATGGGAGATTATCGAAAATCAAAATATGAACACGGCAGGCGAGGCGTCCCACGGCTTCAAGCTAACTCCTGCAAAGCGCAGCGAGGGAACATGGGCAAGAGTAAAGGTTGTTTACACAGACCACTACGGCAAGACAGCAAGCCGTGAGGTATGGGTAACAATGTCAGACGTTGTATGTACAGGCATTACCGTAACTCCTGAGTCGTACACGCTGCTTGGCTCGGATGATCCTTATCAGCTTAGCGTATCCACAACCGGCTCGGGTGACGGATACAACAGCAAGGTATTCTATACCTCTGATAACGAGGAGGTTGCAACTGTATCATCAACCGGTGTTGTAACTCCTGTTGATGCAGGCACATGTACAATCACTGCAAAAACCCTTGACGGTGGCTACACCAAGACGGTAAGCATTACCGTTGTTACCGATTTCAGCAAGCTTGCCGCAAAGGTAACAGAGTACGAGGAGCTTATAAATAACGTTAAGGACAGCGACCAGTATACCGAGGAATCCCTGCGTAACCTAAGCGAGCAGGTAGAAAACGGCAAGGCAATCGTAAATGCAGGCAAGGCAAATCAGCGAGAAGTAAATGCCGCATTAAGAGCACTTGAGGCTGCATATGCACAGCTTGTCGGCTACATTCCGGCAACAGGCGTTAAGGTGTCGCTTAACGATACTCAAACATCAATAAGCGAGGTTAACCCGGGCTACATCAGATTACAGAACACCTCACTTAACGGGGCTGTTGTTCAGCTCAAGTCAACCACAAGTCCCGAGGACGGTATGTATGAATCTATCGAATGGTCATCAACCAACGAAAACATTACCGTTGATTCGGATGGCAAGGTAACAAACACAACCGCACTTCCGGGCTACGCAGTTATTACCGCAACAATCACAACTGCATACGGCGATAAGTATTACGACAGCGTGGTTGTTTCATTCGTAAGATACGGCGTAACAGGTGTAACATTTGGTTCAACCCTTGTTTACGGCGCACCTAACAAGCAAAAGCAAATTCCGGTTACCTTGACCTGTGATTCAAATCTTGAGCAAATCAGCCCATCCGTAACAGATTGTATGTACAAATCAATGGATGAAAGCATTGCAACAGTCAATGCCGATGGCTATGTTAAGTTCGTTTCACAGGGTGTAACAACAATTAGAGTAACTTCTCTTGACGGCGGCTATGTTGGCAACATATCCGTACAAACAACCTGGGATACCTCCGCACTTGAGGAGGCAATCGCTCAAGCATCCGCTCTTAATTATCAGGATTACGAAAAGGAATACGGCATTATGCTTCTTGATGATTTGGAGTCGGCAAGAACAGTTTACAACAATCCAAACGCTTCACAGGCAGAAATTGATGCTGCTTGCACAAAGCTTACGGAAACACTATCTGTTCTTGAGGAGCATAGGTTTGTTCTTCCTGTTGTAACAATGAAGGTTGGAGACGAAACCGTAGTTAACGGTGCAACCTTTGAGGCTGTTAACAATTCGGTTAGAATAGATGTTGATGTTGCCGGCAATATGTTCAAGACCTTTGAGCTTGCAACAGACAATTTGGTAAATTGTACATCTCAAATCAACGACAGAATTATTACAATTTCAAAGACAGAGCTTGGCGCAAATGCAACTCTTACCGTATCTGCAAGAGTAGTTGATGATTACGACAGAGAAACAACATATACCTATAATATTACTATCGTTGACGAGCTTGTTTACATCAGTTCAATTTACATTACCCTTGACGGTGAGCAGGTAACATCTGTTGCAAAGACCGGCTGCGGTATGTTCTACAAAGACTTCAAGTCGTTCCAGCTTGCATATGCAACCGACGAAATCGGCGTGGCAGACCCTGTAAGTGTTCAGTGGACATCAACAAATTCAGATCTCATTACAGTTGACAGTAACGGTACGGTAGACCTTACAACTCTTGGTAGGGGCAAGGCAGTTAATACAACGAACATTAGCTGTACCGTAACAAATGCCGATGGCTCAACCGTAACGGCAAAGATTCCTGTAACAATCCAAAGATAAAATAAGAGGTATATATAATTATGAAAAAAATAAATATAAAAAGAATTATAGCCTCCGGCTTATCATTGCTGACAATGGCCACCTGCCTCTCTGCAGGCAGCGTGGCATATGCCGAAGATTTGGTTGCTATTAACGAAACTAATTTTGCCGACAAGAATTTTCGTACCATTCTTTCCCAGGTGTACGACAAGGATTCAAACGGCTATCTCAGCACAGCCGAAATTGAAAGTGTTACGGTTATGTCGCTTTCAGGTTATCTTGGGGAATACTGCGGCGAGGGTGCAACCATCGAAAGCATGAGTGGTATTGAAAAATTCACTAACCTTGAAAAGCTTTACTGTGCGTCTGTCGGATTGCAAACACTTGATGTCAGCAGCAACACTGCACTTACACAGCTTACCTGTATGGGTAACGCAATGCAGTCGCTCACCCTTGGCTCACTGCCTAATCTTACAAGGCTTAACTGCTCTGATAATGAGCTTACAAGCCTTGATGTTACAGGCTGTACGGAGCTTCAGGTTTTGCAGGCAAATGTAAATAAGCTTACAAGCATTGATGTTTCAAAAAACACCAAGCTCACACTTCTTTATGTTTACCAAAACGAGCTGACATCTCTCAACACCGCATATAATTTATCGCTTAACGATTTGCGTTGCTCAAGCAATCATATTGCAGAGCTTGACCTTAGCACAAATACTTCTCTTGCCAATATTTCAACCGAGTTTATCGGCAACCAGTGGATTGACCTCAATGCAAGCGTTATCAGCAATCAAATCCGTATTTACAAAACCTTCCGTGATTTTACAAAGATTGTTTCCACCACTCTTGATAAGATTGTGGAAACCGAGGAGGGCGAGGAAAATGTCGTTGCCTATACCGGTGGCTACTTTGTTGCAGACGAGCTTAGTGCAATTTCGGGCAAGCTGATAACCTCTAACCAAGAGGTTAAGGACGGATTTGTTTATAAGTACAATGTAAACAATTCAAATTGCGACTTGATGACCGTTAATGCTGTTGTTGCAAGAAGTATGTATCAGGTTAATTTCTATCTTGATGAAAGCAAAACAACAAGGATTGATTATAAGCTTGTAGAATCGGGCAAGAGTGCCGCTTACCCAACCGTACCGGCTGCACCAACCTGCAAGCGCTTTGTTTCCTGGTCGGCTGATTGCTCGGCTGTAAACTCCGATATGGAGGTTTACATCATCTGGGCAGATGATCACGATATGATTAAAAATCTTGACAGCGTAACCGGCGAGATTGATGTTGAGTGTACAAAGTGCAACACAAGAACTTTGCATTTCAATTTTATGGATACATATAATTTGAAGCAGGGCGACGAAGGCTTTAACGCAGAGGCAGACCTCAACGGTGACGGCGTGGTAAACGCAAAGGATTACGCAATTATCCTTAAATATTAAACATATTTCTGTTTCCCCTTGCTTGCCTCCCCTTGTTGTAAGGGGTGCGGGTCTCCGGTGGAGACCTCTGCACGAAAGTGCAGAAGCACCGACCGAGCCGGGAGGCGAGACGCTGTTGTGCGAAGCACTCGGAGGGGATAAAAAACCAATACACACAAAACAAAAAAGATTGAACATCGCGTTCAATCTTTTTTTGTTTATCCTATTATTTATGCTTTATCTTGAGCCTGTGCCTGAGCCTCTGCCTTTTTTGCCGCTCTGCGAGCCGCGCTCTTTTTGCGGGATTTGTAGCTCATTAGTTTGTCGAGGTGCTCCTGCGGTGTGCAGTACGAGCCGACGGTAACGGATTGTCTGCCGTAAATTCCGTGGAAATCAGAGCCTCCTGTTTGCAAAAGCTTTTTCTTTTTGCAAAGTGCCGCAAGCTGCTCTGTCAGCTCATCGCTGTTTTCGGGCGACCAAACCTCAACACCGTCAAGTCCAAGCTCAACGTATTCTTCAATTTCCTCCTGATTGCCGAATTTACCCGGATGAGCAAGAATTGCTATACCTCCTGCACCGTGAATTTCGTCAATAACCTCTTTAACAGTTGGATATTTTGTAGGAGCAAGAACATTTTGTTCACTGCCTGTATCAAAAAGTCGGTAGTATAAATCACCAAAAATTTTGTCCGTATATCCTGCGTCCATAAGCGAATGCATAATGTGTTGCTTGTAAAGGTTTGTAGAGCCGCTTGCATGGTTGATGATAAACTCGCTTGTAATAGGAAATCTTGCCGCAACCTTAAGCATCATAATCTGTCCTGCGCGCTTGCGTGCAACAGATATTTTTTTGCAAATTCGCTCAAGTCTGTCAGGAGCGTCTGCAAGATAAGAAATGATATGAACCTTTTTGCCTGCAATTTCATCAAATGCACTAATCTCTACACCGGGCACAATGTTGATGCCGTATCTTTTGCCGATTACCTGACCTCTGACAACGCCTGCCAAGCAGTCGTGGTCGGTAATCGCCAAGGTGTCAATGCCGCTTTTCTGTGCTATAACGATAAGGTCTTCAATGCCTACCGAGCCATCGCTCAGCTTTGTGTGGCAATGTAAATCCGCCGCCATTTTACTATCCCCTTTCAATTTTTTTTGGAAAAAGTTTGCTATTAACCTATTTATACTATAACATAAAAATTCTCGGTTTTCAACAAAAAATCAGTAAAAATTTGTTATTATTAACTAAACTTTATCAGTTTTCTTGCAAGGGTGCTGACAGGCAGACCTACAACGTTAAAATAGTCGCCTGTTATGCTCTCAACAAGCAACGAGCCATAGCCCTGAATACCGTAAGCGCCTGCCTTGTCCATAGGCTCACCCGTTGCAATGTAACGCTCAATTTCGTCATCTGTCAGGTCGAAAAATTTAACCCTTGTTTCAACCGCGAAGGATGTCGATTTTTCTGCATTTGCAATGGTAACGCCGGTAAAAACGCTGTGCTCCCTGCCTGAAAGAAAGCGAAGCATCTGCCTTGCCTCCTCGGTGGTTTTCGGCTTGCCGAGGATTTTGCCGTCAAGTGCAACAACCGTGTCTGCACCTATAACAATATCATCACCGTTTGCAAACGGCTGTGCCTTGATGTTGGACAGATAAAGCACGGCGTCACTTGGTGATATTCCGTCGGGCAGAGCTTCGTCAACATCGCTCACCCTTATTTCAAATTCTGTTGTAATGTATTTCAAAAGCTCCTGTCGTCTGGGGCTTTGTGATGCAAGAATTATCATTTTATTCAACTCCCCTGTATGTCAGTCCTCTTGTGTATTTGCCCTCATAAGCACTGCCGGTTTTGAACATATCAATTATTTTTTCAACCTGTGCCTTGCTTTCGTCGGTAAAATACAGGTGAATAAAATCGGTGTGTATCTCATCCTGCCTGTCACCCATATAAATAGGCACGGGGTTAAGGATTTCTACACAAGGGTATTTGTTACATTTTACGGCAAATTCAAATCCCTTTCTGTCCGTTAGCCTTCCTGTACATTCGGCACAGCCAAGATGATTTTTAATCGGGCAGTTGCGCGTAAGCATTAACGGTAAATATCCGTATCCGACGACTCCCGTGTCGTCGGCTTTTATTTTGTTTGCCTGCTCAAGAGTCGCCTCAAATGATATAATAGGCGAGTTAAAAAGCACTGCGCTTTCACTGTTAAATATGTTCAATCCAAAGTCGCCGTATACACCAAATCCCAATTTTTCTGCGAGGGCATATGCTCCAAGGTTAGAGCAAAGAGCTTTTTTTACACCGATTTTCCTTAGATGCTCCAGCCTTTTTGTCAGCTCCTGCTCCATACCAAAAAGCCCTCTCGGTATTTCGACTCCTGCACGGTTGTCCACAAAATCCTCGTCACTGCTCCAAACAGGAATAAATATTCGCTTAAACGGGTGCCTGTCGGGTATAGCCTCGGGGTGCAAAAATCTTGCCGTTAGATACGGAGTACAGTCCTTTTGAACAATCCTTTTAGCCCTGTACGGCATTTGCACAAAAGGCTCAATATCTGTTTGATTTAACTTTTCGGCAACCTCTCTGCGCATTGCGTTTATTACACTTGCAGGCAAAATCAATCCGTCGTCAAGGTCAATTTTTATACTGTTTAGGTAAAACTGCGTGTTGCCGAATTTTGCAAGCCTTGCCCTGACCGAGTCCTCCGTCATAGCCTTGTTGATGGCTTTTTCGGGCACTTCACCTGTTGCGGTTGCGGTTTTGCCCAAGGCTCTTGCCGTCAGCACTGCCCTACACCCTGCCTTGCATACAAATTCAAGGTCAATCGGCACCAACGGATTTTCGTTGTCGTACAGATGTGACAGCTCCTTCAAAACATCCTTTGCCGCCACAACATCCTCTTTTTGACGGGTGCCAAACATATTTTCTCTTTTGCCGGTAAGGTAGCCGTCGGTAAATCCCGTTCGGCTGAACACAGACCTTAGAGTGCTTTCGTCGGCAGAGGAATATTCACCGCTGATTGCCTTTTTGCAGGAGGTGACCGCCGCCGCAACATATTCGGGGCGCTTCATTCTGCCTTCAATCTTTAGGCTGACAATGCCGTTGTCTGCAATCTCGTCAATGTGCCTGATAAGGCTTAAATCCTTTAGTGACAAATCACAGCTTCCACTTGCATCCGCGCTGAAGCCAAGACGGCACGGCTGCTTGCACAGTCCTCGGTTTCCGCTTTTTGAGCCGAGCATTGCCGACATATAGCATTGTCCGCTTACGCACATACAAAGCGCTCCGTGCACAAAAAGCTCAAGCTCCATATCGGTAGCATTGCGGATTTCCTTTATTTCTTCAAGGCTCATCTCTCGCGGAATAACTGCACGCACAAAGCCCATTTTTTCAAGCGCCTTAAAGCCCTCGGGAGAGTTGACACTGCATTGTGTTGACGCGTGCAATTTTGCAGTAGGAAAGTGAGTGCGTATGATTTTTGCAAGACCCAAATCCTGCACAATAAATGCGTCAACCCCAAGCGACAATGATGCCTGAACTGTTTTGTACGCAAGCTCAAGCTCGCTGTCCGCCACAAGAATGTTGAGCGCAAGGTACACCTTAACCCCTCTTGCGTGGCAGTACTGCACAGCCTGCTTTAATTCTTCAAATGTAAAGTTTGATGCACCTCTGCGGGCATTGATTCCCTTTGTGCCGAGATAAACTGCGTTTGCCCCGCATCTAACGGCGGCAACAAGGCTTTCCATACTGCCGGCAGGTGCCAAAATTTCTATGCTTTTCATACGTTACCTAAAAAAATAATGGGCACAAATTGCCTGTGCCCATTGAAATATTATTTGCCTGCAATTTGATTTCTTAAAGAGGAAAGCTCTCTGTTGAGCCTTTCAATTTCCCGTCTTGCAACGTCTACCTCAAGCTTTGCTCTTGCAGCGTCCTCAATGTAGTCCTTAATCTGTACGCGAAGATTAACCGCCTCGCTGTTTGCCTTTTTGCAGGCATCTGCTTGGTCAAGGGCAACAAGCACGGCACATTGTGTTTGCGAAAGATTTGGCGACTCGTTGGAGATATCGTGCATTTCCTTGTTAATGAGCTCACCGAGCTGTTCTACATATTCCGGGTCATCCTCAGTTAAGATAGTGTATGAGTTGCCGTAAATTTTAAGCGATACTCTGTTTTTTTCCATATCAGTTTTACAGTCCTTTCGGCTACATAATTGCCAAGCTCCCTAACACCGTTATCGTAGCCTGACAAGGCGTGTGGCAGGAGCTTTGATGTCAATACCGACTATATAGTACAGTATAACAACTTAATTTATTATTGTCAATTAATTGTCTTGTATAATTGTGTAAAATTATTTGTGATGTCGTAGAACAGCGACGGTTTTAAGTTAAAATTGGAAAAATAATACCGTCAAAAAGTTGACTATTCAAAAAAATGATGATAATATATAAAATTAGTGATGATTAATTTGACAACAAACTATGAGAGGTAAAATTATGGACAATATGAAAAACACAACCTTCATAAGAAAATTGCCTGTACCAAAGGAGATTAAGGCACAGTATCCTTTGTCCGAGCAGGCTGTCGCAAAGAAGGAAGCAAGAGATAAGGAAATAGAGGCGGTATTTAAGGGCGAAAGCAATAAGCTTGTTCTTGTAATCGGTCCCTGCTCTGCGGACAAGCCGGAGCCGGTGCTTGATTACATTCACAGACTTGCAGATGTTCAAAAAGAGGTGGACGACAAAATTCTCATTATTCCGAGAATTTATACAGGCAAGCCTCGTACAACAGGCGCAGGCTACAAGGGTATGCTCCATCAGCCAAACCCAGAAAAGAAGCCTGATATGCTTGAGGGCATTATCGAGGTAAGAAATTTGCACAAGGACGCTATTGAGCAAACCGGTCTTACCTGTGCGGACGAAATGCTTTATCCCGAAAATCACAGATATTTGTCTGACCTGCTGTCCTATGTTGCGGTAGGTGCAAGAAGCGTAGAAAATCAGGAGCACAGACTTGTGTCATCTGCTCTTAATATCCCTGTCGGCATGAAAAATCCTACATCGGGCGACATCTCCGTAATGCTTAATGCAATCAAGGCCGCACAGTCGGGACATATGTTCCTGTACAGAGGCTGGGAGGTTGAGTCAAAGGGTAACGATATGGCTCACGTTATTCTTCGTGGCAGCGTGGACAAGCACGGCATTAATCACGTTAACTATCATTATGAGGATTTGATGAACCTTTGCTCACAGTATTGCGAGGGCGGATTCAAAAATCCTTCCGTTATCATTGATACAAATCACTCTAATTCGGGCAAAAAATATCTTGAGCAAATTCGTATTGCCAACGAGGTTCTTCATTCTATGCGTCACAGCGACGACATCAAGAAGATGGTTAAAGGCTTTATGATTGAATCATACATAGAGGATGGCTGTCAGAGCGTTGAAGAGGGCGTTTACGGCAAGTCAATCACAGACCCTTGTCTCGGCTGGGAAAAGACAAAGAGCCTTATTTACACTATTGCAGAACAGCTTTAATGACAATATTTCGCAGGAGCACGGTGCTTTGTGCCCCTGCGTTTTATTTTTTGTTGAAAATGTTTATGTATGATTACCATTTTGATTTTGGTTTTCAGCGGGCTTTTTGGTATAAAAAGAGAATTTTTCCGCAAAAGTTGTTAAATTATTGACAATTAAACACCGATAATATAAAATAATTTCAAATTTGATTGTCTATTATTTAACAAACTTGTTGGAAGGTAGTGATATTTATGGCAAACAGACGAGTAGCACTTGTCGGTTGCGGTATGGTTGGTATGAGCTATGCGTATGCATTGCTTAATTCCGACCTTTGTAATGAGCTGATTCTTATTGACGTAAACGAGGATAAGGCAAAGGGCGAGGCAATGGACCTTAACCATGGATTGTGCTTTTCGAGTTCTCATATGAAAATTCGTGCAGGCTCATTTGAGGATTGTGCATATGCAGACCTTGTTGTAATCACAGCGTCTGCCGGCTCAAGAAAGCCGGGCGAAACCCGCTTTGACCAGCTTAACAAAAACGTTGCAATATTCAAGTCCTTTGTTTCAAAGATTGTTGCATCGGGCTTTAACGGAATTTTTCTTGTTGCGTCAAATCCCGTTGATGTTATGACAAGGGTTACCTATGAGCTTTCAGGCTTTCCTGCAAACCGCGTTATCGGCTCGGGCACAACTCTTGACACGGCAAGACTTCGTTATCTTGTGGGCGATTATTTTCAGGCAGATCCGCACTCTGTTCACGGCTATGTTATAGGTGAGCACGGCGACAGCGAATTTGTGCCGTTCAGCCAGCTTAATCTTTCTACAAAAAATGTTGAGGAATTTTTCAATGACGAAAGATTTGCAAACGATTACAAGCGCGAGGATATTGAAAGAATTATCGAAAAGGTTAAGGATTCGGGCGCAGAGGTTATCAAGCTTAAGGGCGCAACCTATTACGGCATCGGTATGAGCCTTGTAAGAATCACCAAGGCAATCTTCGGTGACGAAAACAGCGTTATTACCGTATCATCAAGGCTTAACGGCGAATACGGTATGCGTGATGTTTACCTCGGTCTTCCTGCCTATGTAAACCGTAACGGCGTAAGAAAAATACTTCCCCTTAATTTGACCGATGAGGAGATTGAAAAGCTTCGCAACAGCTACAATATTCTTAAAGGGTCATACGAGGGACTAAATATGTAATTATACAAGAGGGCATCTATCCGATAGGTGTCCTTTTGTTGTGCAAATTTTGAGCAATATTGTGCAAGTTTTTAACATACCCCGAGCAGATTTACAAAAAATAAAGTTTTATCAAGGATATTTTTGTTAAAGTAACTGAAAATGCAGAAATTGTTATTTTTTTAACAATTAACCCTTGATATTGATTTTTGACGAATATATAATATAAAAGAAAAAAATTAGACGGACGTATATAGGAGGAAAAGAATTATGAAATACCGTATTGAACACGATTCAATGGGCGAGGTAAAGGTTCCTGCCGACAAGTATTGGGCAGCACAAACCGAGCGTAGCCACGAAAATTTCAAAATCGGTGTGGGCATTGAGGTTATGCCAAGGGAGATTACTCACGCATTCGGCGTTCTCAAGAAGGCTGCCGCTATTGCAAACAATCAGCTTAAGCCTGAAAAAATGACCGATGAAAAGCTTGCGGCTATCTCGCAGGCGTGCGATGAGGTTATGAGCGGTGAGCTCAACGAGCATTTTCCGCTTGTTGTTTGGCAGACAGGCTCAGGCACACAGTCAAATATGAACGCAAACGAGGTTATTGCCAACCGCGGTAACGAAATTGCAAATAAGGTTATTCTTCACCCCAATGACGACATCAATATGTCACAGTCATCAAACGACACTTTCCCGACAGCTATGAGCATTGCGGCTGTGTTGGGAATTGAGGATAAGGTTTTCCCCGCACTCGATAAGCTTATTGCAACATTTAAGAGACTTGAGAAGGAAAACGAAGGCATCGTTAAGTCGGGCAGAACTCATTTGCAGGACGCAACGCCTATCACATTTTCACAGGAAATCAGCGGTTGGAGAAGCTCTCTTGAAAAGGACAGAAAATTGCTTGAGATTGCCCTTCCCGAGCTCAAGGAGCTTGCACTCGGCGGTACGGCAGTAGGCACGGGACTCAACGCACCAAAGGGCTTTGACGAAAAGGTGGCTCAGGCAGTAAGCGAAATCACAGGCAAAGCGTTTATCACTGCTCCTAATAAGTTCCACGCTCTCACATCAAAGGACGAGATTGTATTTGCACACGGTGCACTTAAGGCTCTTGCGGCAGACCTTATGAAGATAGCAAACGATGTTCGTTGGCTTGCATCGGGTCCACGTCTTGGCTTGGGCGAAATCACTATTCCCGAAAATGAGCCGGGCTCATCAATTATGCCGGGTAAGGTTAACCCAACACAGTGCGAGGCTGTAACAATGGTTGCAGTTCAGGTTATGGGTAACGATGCCGCTATCGGTATGGCGGCTTCGCAGGGTAACTTTGAGCTTAACGTGTTTATGCCTGTTATCATCTATAATTTTACACAGTCTGTAAGACTTCTGTCGGAGGTTATGGTTTCGTTTAACGACAACTGTGCAGTAGGCATTAAGGCAAACGAGATGAAGATGGCAAACAATCTTCACAATTCACTTATGCTTGTTACTGCTCTTAACCCATATATCGGATATGAAAAGGCTGCAAAGACAGCAAAGCTTGCATACAAGAACAATATTTCTCTCAAGGCTGCCTGTGTTGAGCTTGGATTCTTGACAGAGGAAAAGTTTGACGAGGTTTTCCATCCGGAAAATATGGTTTGATTATTACCGCTACATTACAAAGGAGAATAGAATGATGACCTTTAGTTATTATCCGGGATGCACCTTAAAAACAAAGGCGCAGGAATTGGATAAATACGCCAGAATGTCGGCAAAGGCTCTCGGCGTGGAGCTTGAGGAATTGCCTGATTGGCAATGCTGCGGCGGTGTTTATCCTATGGCAAAGGATGAAATTGCCACTAAGCTTTCCTCTGTGCGTGCCCTTAATAAATCAAAGGAATTAGGCAACGACCTTGTAACTATGTGCTCCGCCTGCCACAATGTTATTAAGCAGGTTAACAACGATATGAAGGACGAGGAAATTGCAGACAAGGTTGCAAGATATATGGGGCTTGGTGAAGCGTATCGCGGCGAAACAAATGTTATTCACTTTCTTGAGCTTTTACGCGACAGAATAGGCTTTGACAAAATCAAGTCAATGGTAACAAATCCGCTTAAGGACAAAAAAATTGCCGCATATTACGGCTGTTTGCTTTTGCGTCCAAGCAGTGTTATGCAAATGGATGACCCTGAAAATCCTACTATTATGGAGGATTTTATTAAGGCGTTGGGCGCAACACCTGTTGTATATTCAATGCGTAACGAATGCTGCGGCGGTTACACAACAATCGGCAATAAGCCTTTGGCGGCTTCAAAGGGCAATGCCGTGCTTGAAAACGCAGTAAACAACGGTGCCCAGATGATTATTACTGCCTGCCCGCTTTGTATGTATAACCTAAATAAGAATGCTACGGATTACGATGTGCCGGTGGTATATTTTACACAGCTTCTTGCACAGGCACTCGGCTTAATCGGCGAATAAGGAGGACTTGCAGATGGAAAATAAAAATCTTAAAGAGCAGGTTATCCGCAGTGCCGGTGTTAATCCGCTTAAATGTATGGGTTGCGGAAAATGCTCGGCAACCTGCCCTTCGTACGACAGTATGGAATATCATCCCCATCAGTTTGTTTCTATGGTGGCAAACGGTATGATAGAGCCTCTTATGGAGAGCGAATCGCTGTACACCTGCCTTTCCTGCCTTGCATGTATAGAAAGATGCCCGAGAGGTGTTGAGCCTGCAAGATTTGTTGAGGCTGTAAGGCTTGCAAAAATTCGTCAGCAGGGTGCCAAGCATATGAACGCACAGGATATTCCGTCACAGTGGGATGAGGATTTACCGCAGCAGGCTATCGTTTCTGCGTTAAGAAAGTATTGGAAGTAAGGAGGAGTAAAAGATATGCACAGAATAGGCGTATTCGTTTGTTGGTGCGGTAGCAATATCGCCGGCACGGTTGATGTTCATAGGGTTGCAGAGTCTCTCAAAAACGAGCCGGGCGTGGTTTACTCCACCGATTATCAATATATGTGCTCCGAGGCAGGGCAAAATCTTGTAAAGGACGCAATCAGGGATTATAACCTCACAGGTGTTGTAATTTGCTCCTGCTCACCGCGTATGCACGAAAATACCTTCCGCAAGGCGGCGGCTTCGGTTGGCCTTAATCCGTATATGGTAGAGATTGCCAACATTCGCGAGCAATGCTCCTGGATACATAAGGATATGCAAACAGCCACCGAAAAGGCAGTTATTTTGGGCAGAGCCGCTATTGCAAAGGTTCAGCTCAACACACCGCTTGTTGCAGGCGAAAGCCCTGTTACAAAGCGTGCCCTTGTTATCGGCGGAGGTATCGCAGGTATTCAAACCGCCCTTGATATTGCCGAGGCAGGCTTTGAGGTTGATATTGTTGAAAAGTCACCTACCATCGGCGGAAAAATGGCACAGATAGACAAAACATTCCCAACCCTCGACTGCGCGGCGTGTATCCTCACACCAAAGATGGTAGAGGCCGCACAGCAGGAAAAAATCAAGATTTATTCCTACAGCGAGGTTGAAGAGGTAAAGGGATTTGTAGGTAACTTTAATGTTAAGATTAAGCGCAAGGCAAGATTTGTAAACGAGGACATTTGCACGGGTTGCGGACTTTGCACCGAAAAATGCCCTATGAAAAAGGTGCCAAACGAATTTAATCTCGGTATGGATAACCGTAGTGCAATATATATTCCGTTTGCACAGGCCGTACCAAAGGTTGCAACCATTGACCCCAACTATTGTATTAAGATGAAAACCGGCAAGTGCGGTCTTTGTTCCACCGTTTGCGAGGCAAAGGCTATCAATTACGACGCCAAGGATGAATATATCGACGCACAGTATGGTGCTATTGTTGTTGCAACAGGCTTTGAGCCGATAAAGGTTGATAAGTTCGACGAGTTTGCGTACAATCAGTCACCTGATGTTGTTACATCTCTTGAGTACGAAAGATTGATGAATGCGGCAGGCCCTACAAGCGGAACCCTGCTCAGACCGTCGGACCACGAGCATCCGCACACCATCGTGTTTGTACAGTGCGTAGGCTCCCGTTGTGCCGAAACCGACCCAAAGGGCAAGCCGTATTGCTCAAAGGTATGCTGTATGTACACTGCAAAGCACGCAATGCTTACCAGAGAAAAATATCCTGACACGGATGTTTATGTGTTCTACATTGATGTTCGTACTCCGGGCAAGAATTTTGACGAATTTTACCGCAGAGCCGTAGAGGAATACGGAGTGCATTACGTAAAGGGTATGGTTGGCAAGGTTGTTCCCGACGGCAAAAAGCTAAGGGTTCAGGCATCCGATTTGCTTAATAACAGACAACTGCATATCGATGCGGATATGGTTGTGCTTGCGGCGGCTGTTGAGCCCGACAAGTCTGCAAGACCTCTTGCAACAATGCTCACCGCATCTATGGACACCAACGATTTCTTCACCGAGGCTCACCCAAAGCTTCGCCCTGTGGAATCACCTACTGCAGGCGTATTCCTGTCGGGTATGTGTCAGGGTCCAAAGGATATTCCTGAAACCGTATCACAGGCTTCGGCATGTGCGGCAAAGGTTATCGGTCTGCTCGTTAAGGATAAGCTTACCTGCAATCCGTGTGTTGCTCACAGCGATGAGATGATGTGTAACGGCTGCTCGTCGTGCGAAAAGGTTTGCCCTTACGGTGCAATAACCTATCAGGACAAGGAGTTCCGTATGCCGGACAGAACAATTCAAATCAGGCGTGTTGCAAGCGTAAACCCTGCCGTATGTCAGGGCTGCGGTGCCTGTACGGTTGCCTGTCCGTCAGGTGCTATGGATCTTAACGGATTTTCCAACAAGCAAATTATGGCGGAGGTAGATGCAATATGCAAGTAGAGAATAAAGAATTTAAGCCTAAAATTGTAGCATTCTGCTGTAATTGGTGCTCATATGCAGGTGCCGATTTGGCAGGCACAAACAGACTTAACTATCCTGCCGATGTAAAGATTATTCGTGTGCCATGCTCATGCAGAGTAAATCCTATGTTTGTTCTGCGTGCGTTTCAAAGAGGTGCCGACGGCGTAATTATGTGCGGATGCCATCCGGGCGACTGCCATTACACTACCGGCAACTATTATGCAAGAAGAAGAATGACTCTGCTTTTTTCCATGCTCGATTATCTCGGTATAGAAAAGGGCAGAACAAGGGTAGAATGGGTGTCTGCCGCAGAGGGACAAAAATTCGCCGAAACAATGAATAGCTTTGTGGAAACTATTTATCAGCTCGGCGAAAATAAAAGATTGGAGGACTTGAGATGCAAAAACAAATAATTGCAAAGGCAAAGGAACTCCTCCAAAACGGCACTGTTGACAGAGTGCTCGGCTGGAAAATCGGCGAATTTAAGTACGACTTAACTCCGGGTGTGTTCACCTCACCCGAGGAGGTTGACAGCGATTTTGTGTACAACACCTTCTCGTGCGCCAACCTTTCAAAGTATCTTGTTAAGCAAACAAGAAAGGACGCAGACAAAATTGCAATTTTTGTAAAGCCGTGCGATTCATATAGCCTTCAGCAGCTTATCAAGGAGCATAGGGTTGACAGAGAAAGGGTGTATATTATAGGTATTGAGTGCTTTGGCAAAACCGATATTAATAAGGTTAAGGCTTTAGGACTTAATGCTATCAGCGATATTAAGGAGGACGACACCTCCATTACCGTTGAAACCGTGTACGGTGACAAAAAGACCGTGCAAAAATATGAGGTTATGGCAGAGCGCTGTCTGTCGTGCAAGAGCAAAAAAATCGTAATTTATGACGAGCTTATCGGCGAAAACGGTGATGTAGTAGACTCTGACAGATTTGACGAGGTTGCAAGGCTTGAGGCTATGACACCCGATGAAAGATTTGCTTTTTGGCAAAACGAGCTTTCAAGGTGCATACGTTGCAACGCTTGCAGAAATGTATGCCCTGCCTGCACCTGTGAAAAATGCGTGTTTGACAATGATGAGTCGGGCGTTGCTCAAAAGGCAGCCCAAACAAGCTTTGAGGAAAGCAATTTTCACATTATCCGTGCGTTTCACGTTGCCGGACGTTGTACCGATTGCGGCGAATGTTCACGTGTTTGTCCTCAAAATATTCCGCTTCACCTGCTTAACAGAAAGTTCATCAAGGATGCTAACGAGCTTTACGGTGAATATCAGGCAGGCGCAGACGCAGACAGCAGATATCCGCTTGTTAATTTCGATTTTGACGATTGCGAGCCAAGTGTTGTTTATGAGAGAGGAGGACAGGAATAATGAAAAAGATTTCTATGTCGCAAATCGACTCTCTCTTTAAGGCTATTGCAGAGCATCAGGCACTGTACATTCCAACCGATAACGGTGATGTTGCAGAGTTTGCAAGATATAAGGACGGTATGAAGCTTACCGAAAGGTATAACACCAACCGCTCTGCAAAGGATTTCTTCTTCCCGCAGACAGAAAGCCTTTACGATATTCGTATGAACGGACCAAAGCTTGAGATTAAGGATACCAGACAGGAATGTGAGGACTTTGTTGTGTTCGGCGTTCGAGGCTGTGATGTCAGAGCATTTGAGATTTTAGACAGAGTTTTCCTCGTGGAGCCTGTTGATACATATTATAAAAACAGAAGAAGCCACGCAACAATAATTTCCTTTGCGTGCAACAGACCGGAGGAAACCTGCTTTTGTAACGCCTTTGGCATAGATGCCTCCGACCCGCAGGGTGATGTTACCGCTTGGCAAAACGGCGACACTCTTTACCTTGAAGCCAAAACAGAAAAGGGTGCAGACCTTATTGCAAGGCTTGGCGATGCTTTGCAGGACAGCGACAGCGCACCCGTAGAGCAGGTTAAAAGCGCAGTTAAAACCGTTATGGGCAAGCTTCCTCTCGGTAACACCTCGTTTGAGGGTATGAAGAACAGCGATTTGCTCAATCACTTTAATAACGAAAAATGGGGCGAGCTCAGCGAGTCGTGCATTGGCTGTGGCACCTGTACCTTTGTGTGCCCAACCTGTCAGTGCTACGACATCAGAGAGTTTGACACCGGCAACGGAGTTAAAAAGTTTAGGTGCTGGGACAGCTGTATGTACAGCGATTTTACCAAGATGGCTCACGGCAATCCCCGTGTATCACAGCTTGAGCGCTTCCGCCAAAGGTTTATGCACAAGCTTGTGTATTTTCCGGATAACAACGACGGCATATTCGGTTGCGTAGGCTGTGGCAGATGCCTTGCAAAATGCCCTATTTCAATGAATATCGTAAAGGTAGAAAAAGCATTGGAGGTTGAAGCATAATGAATAACGAAACCTTAATTCCTCAAATCGGTGTTGTTACGGATATTCGACAGGACACCCCCGATGTAAAAACCTTTAGGGTAAATGCTCTTGAGGGCGGCAAGGTGTTTGAGCATATTCCGGGACAGTGCGCAATGCTTTCTATTCCCGGTGCAGGCGAGGGTATGTTTTCTATCACCTCGTCACCTACCAATAAGGAATATATGGAGTTCAGCATCAAAAAGTGCGGCTGCCTTACATCGTGGCTTCATATGATGGATGTTGGACAGGAAATTGCAATCAGGGGTCCGTACGGCAACGGCTTTCCTGTTGATACCGATTTTGCAGGCAAGGATTTGCTTTTTATTGCCGGCGGTATCGGTCTTGCTCCGTTACGCTCGGTAATCAACTATTGCCGAGATAACCGAGACAAGTACGGCTCTATTGATATTGTGTACGGTTCTCGCAGTATGGATGACCTTGTTGATTATCAAGAGATTATTGACGAATGGTGCAGCGAGGACGGCATCAACGTTTATCTTACCATTGACCGCGAGCAGGAGGGCTGGGACGGTCACGTTGGCTTTGTTCCCGATTATGTTAAGGAGCTTGGCTTTGACACAAACAAAACCTGCGTTATCTGCGGTCCGCCTATTATGATTAAGTTTACCCTGCAGGGACTTATCGCTCTTGGCTTTGAAAAAACACAGGTCTACACTACTATGGAGCTTAGGATGAAATGCGGCGTCGGCAAGTGCGGTCGTTGTAATATCGGCAACAGGTATGTGTGCAAGGACGGTCCGGTTTTTCGTTGTGATGAGCTGGACGAATTGCCTGACGAATATTAAGATTGGGAGGATATTGGATTTATGGAAAATAATATGGTTAATGTTTATTTGTTCGGCAAAAGGTACAGCGTGCCGTCAAGCCTTACAATAATGAGCGCAATGGAATATGCCGGCTATCAGCTCAAAAGGGGCTGTGGTTGCCGCAACGGATTTTGCGGTGCGTGTGCAACCATTTACAGAATTGCCGGAGATAAGGAGTTAAAGGCTTGCCTCGCCTGTCAAACACAGGTTCAGGAGGGTATGTATATTGCAACTCTTCCTTTCTTCCCGCTTGTTAAAGAGCCTTATGATATAGAAAAAATCAGCACAAACGAAGCTGTTATGATGCAGCTTTATCCCGAGATTTATGCCTGTGTCGGCTGTAACGCCTGCACAAATGCCTGTACTCAGGAGCTTAACGTTATGCAGTATATTGCATATGCTCAAAGAGGTGAATTTGAAAAGTGCGCCGAGGAAAGCTTTGACTGCGTAATGTGCGGCGTATGCTCATCAAGGTGCCCGGCGGGTATCTCTCATCCGCAGGTTGCCCTGCTGGCAAGAAGAATTAACGGCAAGTATCTCGCTCCGGAGAGTAAGCACCTGACAAACAGAGTTCAGGAAATTAAGGACGGCACATTTGAGGAGCTCCTTCAAAATCTTATGCAAAAGCCGATTGAGGAAATGAAAGAGCTTTATAATAACAGAGAGATAGAAAAGTAAGGAGGCGGTTGAAATGTATAATAAAGAAATGCAGGAATCCATGCAAAGGGTTGCGGCAAACAGAGCAGAAAACGCAGTTTTTGAGCCTCGTCGTATGACAGCACAGGAAAAGGACACCCTCCTTGCAACATATCATCCCGACTACAAGCAGGACCAGTTTGCTACTCTTCAAATAGGACCGAACAAGGGTGAAAAGGTACCGCTTGAGCTTGCAGATTTGCTTCAGGCTCACAGCAGAATTAACCCTGCCGATATTGATTTGAGCAAGGTTGACTATGATGTTGACGTGCTTATCATCGGCGGCGGCGGTGCAGGTGCCTCTGCCGCTATCGAGGCAGATAACAACGGTGCATCCTGTATGATTGTTACCAAGCTCAGAATCGGCGATGCCAACACAATGATGGCAGAGGGCGGTATTCAGGCTGCGGACAAGGAAAATGATTCTCCTGCACAGCATTATATTGATGCATTCGGCGGAGGTCACTTTGCCGCAAAGCCGGAGCTTCTTTACAAGCTTGTAAATGACGCACCCGAGGCTATTCAGTGGCTTAACAATTTGGGTGTAGAGTTTGATAAGGATGCAGACGGAACAATGGTAACAACCCACGGCGGCGGTACATCACGCAAGAGAATGCACGCCGCAAAGGACTATTCCGGTGCAGAGATTATGCGAACCCTGCGTGACGAGGTACAAAACAGAAGAATACCTATCGTGGACTTTACAGCCGCTATTGAGCTTATTAAGGACACACAGGGCAAAATTGCCGGTGCCGTTCTTATGAATATGGAAACACAGGAAATCCTGATTGCCAGGGCAAAGACTGTTGTCATTGCAACAGGCGGTGCAGGCAGGCTTCATTATCAGGGCTTCCCAACCTCAAATCACTACGGTGCAACAGCCGACGGACTTATTCTCGGCTACCGTGCAGGAGCAAAGCTTTTGTACGCAGACACCTTGCAGTATCACCCGACAGGTGTTGCTTTTCCGGAGCAGATTTTCGGCGCCTTGGTTACGGAAAAGGTGCGCTCTCTCGGTGCAAAGCTTGTCAATGTAAACGGCGAGGTGTTTATGCATCCGCTTGAAACCCGTGATGTTTCAGCGGCATCAATTATCCGCGAATGTTCTACAAACGGCAACGGAGTACATACCGATGACGGTATAGGTGTATGGCTTGATACTCCTATGATTGAGCTTAAAAACGGTGAGGGTACTATCGAAAAGAGAATTCCGGCCATGATGAGAATGTTTGGCAAGTACGGAATAGATATTCGCAAGGAGCCTATCCTTGTATATCCTACCCTCCATTACCAAAACGGCGGACTTGACATTAGTGCAAACGGTATGACCGCTGTTGAAAATCTGTATGTTGCAGGTGAGGCCGTTGGCGGTATCCACGGCAGAAACAGGCTTATGGGCAACTCGCTTCTTGACATTATTGTTTTCGGCAGAAATGCAGGTAAAAACGCATCTGCCAAGGCAAAGGAAACCGAGCTTGCGGATTTGACGCTTGCCCACGTTAGCGATTTTGAAAACGAAATTAAGGATGCAGGATTGCAAAGCGATATTGTATCACCAAAGCTTTTGCCTGATTACACCCGAAAGGTAAATGAAAAATAAGGGGTGTAATTAATGGATTTAGGTATTTTATCCGTAAGCGGTGTAGCTTTTTTGACCTTTAGTGTGCTTGCAATATCTGCTCTCGGCTACATGCTTGGCAGAATAACCGTTAAGGGAGTAAATCTCGGCACGGCAGGCGTGTTCATTGTTGCATTGCTGTTTGGTGCATTTTTGTTCCCTGTTCTTGAAAAACAGCTTGTTGTCGGTGATGTCAACGCTGTATCCTTTACAAAAGAGGCACTTAAGATTGTAGAAAATCTCGGCTTGATTTTCTTTGTAACCTCTGTCGGCTTTATCGCAGGACCAAGGTTTTTCAGAAATATGAAAAAGAACTTTAAGTCCTATGTTTTGATCGGCTTGGTTATTATCGGTGCAGGCGCACTCGTTTGCGTGCTTTGCATTGTTTTGGGCGGTAGGGTGACCTCTGTTGACCACGACACCTTCAAGTCCACAATGGTTGGCCTGCTTGCAGGTGCTCTTACCTCAACACCGGCCTTCTCCGCTTCAAAGGAAGCAGTCAGCGAAATGGGGGCTCATTTTGAGGATGCCGTTTCGGCAGGCTACGCCATTGCGTATCTGTTCGGCGTTATCGGCGTTGTGCTTTTTGTGCAAATCGTTCCAAAGCTTGCAAAGGCAGATATGAGCGAGGAGCTGAAAAAAATCTCTGTACAGGCGGGTGACGAAAAGAAAAAGGCCGTCAGCGACCTTGTTAAAATTGATGATTTGGGGCTTGCCGCGTTTGCCCTGGCTGCAATTCTCGGTGTTATGGTTGGCTCAATTAAGGTTAAAGGCTTTTCTCTCACAACAACAGGTGGATGTATTTTGATTGCCCTCGTGTTCGGGCACTTTGGCAGAGTCGGCAAAATCAGCATTATGCCGGAGCAGTCTGTGCTTCGAACCCTGCGAGAGCTCGGCCTTATGATGTTCCTTATCGGCGCAGGTGTAACGGGCGGTGCAAAGTTTGTGCAGTATTTTGAGCCTGTTTATTTCCTTTACGGCGCAGTGTTAACCCTTTTGCCTATGATTATAGGATTTGTTTTTGCCAAGTATGTTTTGAAAATGCCGTTGCTTAATAACCTTGGCTCAATCACGGGCGGTATGACAAGTACCCCGGCACTCGGCACACTCATCAGTGTGGCAGGCACCGAGGATGTTGCGGCGGCATACGCGGCAACATATCCCATCGCGCTCATCAGCGTGGTAATCGCCTCAAAGCTAATAATTATGTTTTGTTAATACTGATTGCCCTCGTATTTAATATAGGAGGGCAATTTTAATTGTTGTATAAATAAAAACCGTAGTTCATAAAAACTACGGTTTTTGTTTTAGCCTTATGTTTTCTTTTTTGTTGTGTCGGCTTTGTCGGTGCTGTCCTTTTCGGATGCCTTCTTGTCATCCTTTTTGGTTGTTGTTGCCTTTGTTGTGGATGGCTTTGGCTTTTTGTATCGGCTGATTGTACGGTAGTTTTGCTTGCCGTTTACCGTACGGGTTAAGATGTATTCATCACCTTTTTTGGTTATGTCAATTTTTACACCGTCAACCCTCACATCCTCCTTGCCGTACAGCGAGCAGGTCAGCTTGCCGTTTTCGCAGGTCATCTTAATTCGCACGTCGCAGCCGAGGTTGTTTTTGAACTTAAAATCCTTGCTGTTCCATTGAACAGTTGCGTCACCGCCGAGAGGCACATAGCCTATTTCGAGTGAGTGGTATGTTCTGTAAACAATTTCAACATTAGCTCTCAATACACATTCAAACAGAGTGGAGCTTACCTGACAGACTCCGCCGCCGAGACCGTCAACAAATTCTCCGCCGTTGATAACCTTTGCAGTTTTGTAGCCTGCTGTTACCGTTCTCTTGCCGACCGTTTGGTTAAATGAAAACACAGCGTCATTTGGAATTTTGATGTTGTTGAGCTTGCTTACAGCAGCCTTTAGGTTGGCAGTTCTTGTTTCATCGCTCGAACGGTAGTATGATGTGTAGGTTGCAAGCTTGTATGGGTAATCACCCTCACTGTCCTTTGAAAGACCGGGGTAAACCTTTTGTGTTTTGTTTTCCTTAAAGGTGGTGTCCAAGTCCTCGGTTGTTGTGGGCTTGGTAGTGGTTTCGGTTGTCGTTTCGCTTGTTTGGGCTTGTTCGTCGCTGTTGCTTGCCGAGCATCCTGCGACTGTACATATTACCGCTGTAAACGCAAGCAAAACGGCAAGCAGCTTTTTACTTCTTTTCTCTTTCATCACAATACTTGCCTTCATTTATTTTTGATTTTTGTACGGCTTTTTTCTTGCAACCCATCCTTCCTTGTTAACCTGCTTTGCCCTTGCAACAGACAAAGCCTCGTCCGGTATGTCGTCTGTTATTGTTGAGCCTGCCGCAATATATGCAAGCTCGCCCACCTTAACGGGAGCAATAAGGTTTGTGTTGCATCCTATAAATGCACCGTCGCCGATTGTGCATCTTGATTTTTCTTTTCCGTCAAAGTTGGAGGTAACCGTTCCGCAGCCGAAGTTAACATTTTTTCCGACGTCGCTGTCACCGATGTATGTCAAGTGAGCACTCTTTGTACCCTCGCCGACAACGGAATTCTTAACCTCCACAAAGTTGCCGATGTGTACACCCTTTTTCAGCACACTGCCTGCCCTGACCTTAACAAACGGTCCGCAGTCGGCTCCGTCTTCAATTTTGCTGTCTGTTACCTTGCAGTTGTCAAGGATAACCTCGTTGCCTATTTCACTGTCCTTGATATATGTGTTGGGACCGATTACACAGCCGTCACCTATAACGGTGTTGCCCAAAATAATTGTGTTTGGCAAAATCCTTGTTGAACCGCCTATTTTGACATCCTTGCCTATCATAACACCGTCGGTGCATTGAATGTCAACACCGTCAAGCATAAGCGAATCATTGTTGTTTCTTCTCATAATGTTGTTAAGGATGTTGAGCTGCTTTCTGTCGTTTGCACCGAGGATAGCCTCGTTGTTTTCACATACATAGGCACCTGCGTTCATACCCTTCTTGATGAGGATTTCAAGGCTGTCGGTCAGGTAGTATTCGTTTTGTGCGTTGTTGTTTGTAATTCGGTCAAGCGCATAAAGTAGCTCACTGCCGTTAAACCAGTATGTTCCTGCGTTTGATTCGTTAATCTTTTTTTGCTCCTCGTTTGCGTCCTTGTGTTCGATGATACGCTCAAGCACACCGTTTTCGTCACGCTTGATGTGACCTATACCGTCTGTGTCCTCAACAATGGCAGAAATCAGGGTGATTGCGTTGTTGTTTTGCTTGTGGTAATCATATGCCTTGTTGATTGTGTCTGCATCCATAAGCGGACCGTCACCGTTGAGTATAAGAATATCATCGTCCCTGTGAGCGGAAATGAAATCCCTTGCCTGCATAACTGCGTGACCTGTTCCGAGCTGTGGCTCCTGCAGGGCAGTTTTGATTTTGCTGTCGTACGAGCTTAGGTATCCCTCAACAATTTCGTGTTTGTATCCGGTGATAACGCAGATGTCCTCGGCACCGGCATCCTTAACCGCATCTACAACATATTTTATCATAGGCTCAAAGATAACCTCGCACATAACCTTGGGTGCGTCTGTTTTCATTCTGGTACCTTTTCCGCCTGCAAGGATAATTGCACATTTCATATCGGGTTCCCTCTCTTAAAAAGCTAATCTGTACTTTGTTGTTAATTCGCTGATTTTATATAATTATGCACTATATTTGATAATTTTTCAACTGTTTTATAATATATTCGTTAAATAATGAAAAAAATGTTTGAAATTACCATTGTTGTATGGTATACTTTTATCGGATTATTCTGCATTGTCGTAAATCCCGCAGGATAAACATCAAATTCGTATAAATTTTTAGGAGGTAACTCAAATGTCAAACAAATGGGTATACATGTTTGAAGAAGGCGACATGACCATGCGTAACCTACTTGGCGGTAAGGGTGCAAACCTTGCAGAGATGACCAAGATCGGTCTTCCTGTACCGCAGGGCTTTACTGTAACAACAGAGGCTTGTACACAGTATTACGAGGATGGTCGTAAAATCAACGATGAGATTATGACTCAGGTCATGGAAGGCGTTGCAAAAATGGAGGAGATCAACGGCAAAAAGTTCGGTGATCTTAAGAATCCTCTTTTGGTATCTGTACGTTCAGGTGCAAGAGCATCAATGCCCGGTATGATGGATACAATCCTTAACCTCGGCCTTAACGACCAGGTAGTAGAAACTATGATCGCAGGTAACGATGATCCTGCCTTCGAGCGTTTCGTATATGACTCATACAGAAGATTCATCCAGATGTTCTCTGATGTAGTTATGGAGGTTGGTAAGAAGTATTTTGAGCAGCTTATCGACAAGATGAAGGAAGAAAAGGGTGTTCAGTTCGACGTAGATCTTACTGCTGCCGACCTTAAAGAACTTGCAAATCAGTTTAAGGCTGAGTACAAGAATCAGCTTGGCACAGATTTCCCTTCAGACCCTGTTGAGCAGCTCAAGCTTGCTATCGAGGCTGTATTCAGATCATGGGATAACCCTCGTGCAAATGTATATCGTAGAGATAACGATATCCCTTATTCATGGGGTACTGCTGTTAACGTAATGCCTATGGTATTCGGTAACCTTAACAATCAGTCAGGTACAGGTGTTGCATTTACCCGTGACCCTGCAACCGGTGAAAATAAGTTGATGGGTGAGTTCCTCATCAACGCACAGGGCGAGGACGTTGTAGCAGGCGTTCGTACTCCTATGCCTATTTCACAGATGGAGCAGGAGTTCCCTGAGGCTTATGCTGACTTTATTAAGGTTTGTGACACTCTTGAAAATCACTACCACGATATGCAGGATATGGAGTTCACCGTAGAAAACGGCAAGCTTTATATGCTTCAGTGCCGTAACGGTAAGAGAACAGCTCCTGCCGCTCTCAAGATTGCGTGCGACCTCGTTGACGAAGGCCACAAGACTCCTGCAGAAGCAGTTGCTATGATTG
>NZ_CAMFQO010000010.1 GCF_945980375.1 uncultured Eubacterium sp.
CGTCAGCGGTAAAGTTGAATATCAGCTCCTCATTTTGATACTTTGAGGTTAGGGTTGCAGATTGCTCGGGGGTGAAGGTGGCTGATTTGATTTCATCCGGATTTTTCATTGAGCAAATTCTGCATTTGCCGTTTAGATAATCGTGGTTGTTTGTTGGGGGCACAATATCTGTTTTTTCGGTGTATTCACAGGTGGAGCATTTGTATATCTTGTAGCCCTCCCTATTGCAGGTTTCGGCTACATTTGAGTCGAGATATATGTCGTGCTCGTGCTTTTTGATAGTAAAGGTGTTTTGCTCATCGGCAATTTTATCCTTGCAATAAATACCGATGTAATATGTTTTCCCTGCTTCAAATTTGTCATATACTATTCCGGCAGAAAAATGGCTCGGGTGACCGCTATAGCCCTTTTTTTGCTGATACAATCTGTCGTTCAAAACATTATGGTCTTCGTCCATAATATACGGCAAAAAGATTGAAGAGCCGCATGTTGTAAACACAGCATACTGTCCGTCGCTTTCGGGCACAAAGGAATAGTAAATGTATGTATCGCTGCTTGTAGCGGGGAGCACGTTTTCCTCGTTTTCCACAGCTTGCTTTACAGTTGTCGTGTTGTTGCACCATTTGCAAACAGGTCCGCCCTCAAACGACAGATAGTGCTTGTTTGGGTCTATGGGATTTGTATCGGTATAATTGTAGCCACAGCCCGAGCAACGATAAGTGTTGGTTGATTCCTTTGAGCAGGTGCTTGTGCCCTTTGTCAGATTAAAATTGTGCAAATGATTTTTTATAACAAACGAAATATCACCTATTGCATTACCGTTACCAAAACACACCTTTATCAAATATTCTGTGCCTTTTGTCAGCAGTGCAGTAGAATAGCTTTCGCTGTTGAAATAAATATTATATGCCAGATTTTTATTTGTAACGGTGTCCGTTATTTCGCACATATAAATTGTTGCATTTATTCCACGTACGTCATAATATCCGTCCTCGTCGGGCACAAATGAAGCGTAAACATATTCTCCCGCCTTGGTTGTTGACAGCGTTACTGTTTCATCTAATGACGCCTGCGTCGGCTCAATTTTGTAGTTTTCATCCTTTGCAGAGCAATTTTTGCATATTCCGTTTATGTAATTATGTGCTCCTGTTGCAGGAGTAATATCTGTGTGAATTGTGTGGTTGCATTTTTTACACGTCCTTTGAGTGTAGCCGTCGTTTGCACAGGTGGGAGCAACTGTTTTTACAGTAAAATAGCTATGCTCACATTCTTCTGCATACGCAGCAAAGCCAACGCTTAGGGAAGAAAAAGCAATAATTATTGAAAGTAAAATGCTGATTGTTTTTTTCATAGTCCTTCTCCTTAGTTTATTTTGATTGAGTATGTCGGCGACCATCTTCCGTTTAGCCGTGTAGATTTGTTCCACGTGTAGGATGCTCTTGCTCTGATGTAGTAGGTCTTTCCGGGGGACAATCCCAAAAGTGAAGCTGTTGTTGAATTTACACCGCTCGCAGTTACCGATTTGCTGTTCTTGAAGCTTTTTGATGCAGAATATTGAATTTCATATTTTTGTATAAAATCCTCAGTCGCAAAGCTTGGTTTTTTCAATTTTACGGTAACCGTGCCGTAGCTTGCCGATATTGACGAAATATCAATATCGGGAGGTAAAAGAGTATATCTTGCTACAAGGTAACCCGAATATAAATCTGTATTGTCAAATGAAGCGCTTACATAATTGTTTTTTGAACAAGACAAATCTCGGTCATATTCCGCTTTGTAGTATTTTTTGGGGATTTCGTATCCGTTTCTGTCAAGCACTGCAATAATCTTTGGCTTGGCGGTTTTGTTGCCGTTGTAGTATACAGTCTCTGTGTCGAGCACAATGTATTTGGGGGCAGGAAGTGTTGCTTGTGCTTCAACAGAGCAGTTAACACATCTCGCCCTTACAAGCGAATCCTTTCCCTCGGTAGGGCTACCGTATGCCGCATCGTACTCAAAGCTGTGCTTGCCGGTTGCTTTGATAGGGCAGGTTTGCTTCCAACCGCAGACATTGCAGGTCCTTACCTTTTCGCCCAAAACACCGCAGGTGGCCTTTTTGGTTATTTGCCATTCGCCAAACGTATGCTCCTTTTCGTCATTTTCGTAGCAGATGTTTATCGGGTAATAATCCTGCATATATTCTTTTTCGTTGAAGTTTTGTGCAAGCTCGCTTGGGCTTTCCACCAAGTATTTGTAGCTTATATGATTAAAGGAATTGCCTTTTTTACTGTAAGATTTTTTGCCTGAGGAAAAATCATTTGGGTGCGTGACTTCCATTTTTACAACATATCCGTTTGCCTCGTTGGCAGCCTCATTTGTTGATTCAACCAATACTGCCTCATTTTGCTCCTTTGTTGATTCAGTGTTGGTTGTTGCTTCCTTTTTATCATTTTTCAAGGCAGATGTTTCGTTTTTGCCTTCATCTTCAGCATTGCTTTTGTTTTCAAACAATACCGAGCTGACATTTTGAACTATTGATTTTCCGGTTATCTCTCCGACAGCGGCATTAACGGTTAAAGTGCCTGTTGCAATTATTGCAGCAATTATTGCAATCCTTAGCGAACGGTTAAGATTACTCCAGGAAATTCTTTGAGGGCTAACCATTTTTCTTATGCTTTCGCTTGTCAGTGCCAAATGAGGTGCAGACGATATATCATCGCTGTCCTCAAGCTCGTATAATGCATTGACACAATCATCTATCAAATTGCAATCCGGCTCTTCCTTGTTTAATTCCTCGTCAATAACCTCGTTCAAATAATCAATAAGCTGTGCATTGTTGATTTTATCATTAAGCACTAAAAGCAGTGCCTTGCTGTTTGTTACAAGCTCCATGCTATATGCCTCCTCCCCTGATTTCATTTAATGTAGGGGTTATCAGTTCCTTGATTTTTGCCCTTAATCTTGATGTTCTCATAGCAACCGCTGACGGCGGTATATCCAATATTGAGCCTATTTCCTTTAGGGATTTTTGCTCTATATATTTCATTTGATATAGCTCAATTTCGGAATCGGTCAGCTTTGCAATAAGGATTTGATGTGCCTTTTCAATATCAATGCTGTCATCCTGTCTTTGCTCGTATTCGTCTTCAATACAAAAGGAAATACCCTCTGCTTCTTCAAGATTTTTGGTGCGTCTTGCGTTTTTGAAGTATTTTTCCTTTGCCTTGAGCACCATATTATTTGCGGTTTTGTAAAGAAACGCTCTGGGATTTTGAAATTTTTCACCGTCAAGCAGCTTGCTGTAAAACAAGCAGTATGTATCCTGTACACAATCGCTTGAGTATTCGCTTGCTTCTCCCAACCGAGTATAACAAAACCTTTCCAATGATTTACTGTACAAGGTAAAGGCTTCTTCAAGCTGTTCGTCGGCATAGGCTTTTCCCATGAGCATTCCTCCTTTCAAAAACGGTTTATTACAACCCCTCACTAATTAGTCCGCAAAATCCTTCAATATAACATAATTTTTTTCATTATACCATAATTTCCGCCTTATCAAAACAAAAAATGAGGCAGACACATTTAGTGTCTGCCTGTTACCATTTTAGCCTATTACCTTGTAGCCTTGGTCTTCAACAGCCTGCTTCAAAGCATCGTTTGTTATTTCCTTTTCCATTGTCACAACGGCTGTTCCTGCCTTATGGCTGACCTCGGCATTTGTCACTCCGTCAAGTGCCTCAAGTGCCTTCTTTACGTGCATCTCGCAGTGTCCGCACATCATACCTTCAATTTTTAATGTCTTTTCCATAGTTTTTGTCTCCTTTTCGGTTGTAGTTTTTAATGTATTTTTGATTTTGTGATTTTGTTTTGAATCATACATCTTAAACAGATTTAAGCGCAGTGCATTAGTGACTACGCAAAAGCTTGACAGGCTCATTGCCGCCGCAGCAAACATCGGATTAAGCCTCCAGCCAAGTATATTGATAAATACACCTGCCGCCAAGGGTATACCGATAATGTTATAAATGAATGCCCAAAAGAGATTTTCGTGAATGTTTCGCAGCGTTGCACGGCTCAGGCGAATTGCCGCAGGGACATCGGATAAACGGCTTTTCATCAGCACTACATCTGCCGCATCAACAGCAACATCTGCTCCTGCACCGATAGCAATTCCCACATCTGCCCTTGTGAGTGCCGGAGCGTCGTTTATTCCGTCACCCACCATAACAACATTTCCTTTTTTCTGTAGCTCGCGAATTACGTTTTCCTTGCCGTCGGGGAGCACGCCTGCAATCACTTCATCAACACCTGCTTTTGCTCCGATTGCTTTTGCAGTGCGCTCGTTATCACCTGTCAGCATTGCAACATAGATGCCCATATTCTGCATTTCCTTTATTGCCTGCGGGCTGTCATCCTTGATAGTATCTGCAACTGCGATGATACCGCAAAGCTCACCGTTTCGGGCAAAGAACAACGGTGTTTTTCCCTCTTCGGAAAGTCGCTCTGATTTTTCTTTCATTTCACTCGGAACGGAAATTTGCTCGCTGATAAATTTATAGCTTCCGCCAAGTAGGGCATCACCGTTAAGATTTGCGGTAAGTCCGTTGCCCGACAAAGCCTTGAACTGCTCTGCATCGCCGACTGTCAAGCCTTCCTGCTCGGCCCTTTGATTGATTGCTCGTGCAAGCGGATGTTCGCTTTTTTTCTCCAACGCGTAGGCAACAGACAAAAGCTCTTTTTCACTTATGCCTACGGGAATCATATCTGTTACCGTTGGCTCACCTTTGGTTATCGTTCCTGTTTTGTCAAGGGCGACAATTCGCGTTTTACCTGTTTTTTCCAAGGATACTGCGGTTTTGAACAAAATACCGTTTTTCGCACCCATTCCGTTGCCTACCATAATTGCAACAGGAGTGGCGAGCCCAAGTGCACAGGGACAACTGATTACTAACACTGATATACCCCTTGCCAAAGCAAAGCCTACTGTCTGACCGGCAATAAGCCATGCTATAACCGTTATCACTGCAATAACAATAACGGTAGGGACAAACACACCCGACACCCTGTCTGCAACCTTTGCAATAGGTGCCTTTGTTGCAGCCGCGTCGCTGACCATTTGAATAATTTGCGAAAGTGTAGTGTCCTCACCGACTCTTGTGGCTTCGCATCGTATAAATCCCGATTGGTTAATTGTACCTGCAGAAACTGTGCTTCCAACCGTTTTGTCCACCGGAATGCTTTCACCTGTAAGAGAGGATTCATCTGCTGCGCTGTTTCCATCTAAAATTATTCCGTCCACAGGGATGCTTTCACCCGGACGAACAACAAAAGCATCACCCTTTGCAACCTGTTCAATCGGAATAATTATTTCAGTGCCGTCACGATAGACGGTTGCAGTCTTTGGAGCAAGCCTCATCAGGCCTTTAAGAGCATCGGTTGTTTTGCCCTTTGAGCGAGCCTCAAGCATTTTTCCAAGGGTTATCAGTGCAAGTATCATAGCGGCGGATTCAAAGTAAAATTCGTGCATATATGACATTACCGCATCTGCATTGCCTTTAACCTGTGCATCTGTCATAGCAAACAGAGCAAAGGTGCTGTAACCAAAGGCAGCCGTAGCACCCAATGCAACCAATGTGTCCATATTCGGTGCACGGTGCCACAAGCTCTTAAATCCGCTGATGAAAAATTTTTGATTGATAACCATAATTGCAACCGTCAGCAATAGCTGCAAAAGTCCCATTGCAATATGATTATTTTCAAAGAAAGACGGCAAAGGCCATCCCCACATCATATGCCCCATCGAAACATACATAAGAACAATCAAAAAGCCAAGAGATGCAATCAGCCTTTTTTTGAGCACGGGAGTTTCTCTGTCCTTTAACGCATCTTCATTGGAATATGATTGTGAATTTTGTTTGCTGTTTTCTTTTTTTAGACTTGCCGTGTATCCTGCGTTATGTACCGCCTCTATGATTTCCTTTGAATCGGCAGTACCCTCTATGCTCATTGAATTGGTTAATAGGCTGACCGAGCAGGAGGTTACACCCTTAACACCCGATACCGCCTTTTCTACCCGAGCAGTGCAGGCGGCACAGCTCATACCGTTTACAGTATATTGTTCCATAATTAAACAGTAACACTTCCTTTATTTCATGAGCTTTTGTAAGGTCACTACTAACTCGTCAATTACATCATCATTGCCGTTGCGAATATCTCTTGCAACACAGCCTCTGATGTGACTTGCCAACAGCTCCTTGTTAAAAGCATTAACAGCAGCGTTCACGGCAGCCGACTGTACCAAAATATCTGCACAGTAAGCGTCTTTTTCCACCATTTTGCGAATACCGCGAATTTGTCCTTCAATTCGGTTCAGGCGGTGGATTAGCTTTTTTCTTTCTTCATCGGAACGCTCTGTTGTTTTTTCACAGCAAGCGCATTTTTTCATATCATCCATAACACCATTCCTTTCATACCCCTGTGGGGTATTGCTATTATATACCCTTATAGGGTATATGTCAAGCGTGAAGGAATTTGCTTTGGCATTTCAGCTTTTCTTTACAAAGGCAGTATGCGGAATATGAAGTAGATAACAAGTCCGAAAGCAAACCAAATCAGCGAAAACGGTAGGCAAATCTGCCCCATAATGTTGAGAGGAACGTTGCTGTAATCCCATACATTCATACCTAAAAAAATGTTGAATATAATGCCGAAAACAAATTCAAGCAGAGTTATAATTATTGCCGCTGCCAAAGCAAAAAGCAGGGGAGAAACCTCTCTGTTTTCTCTGTATATTACAAACAGAAAAAGCATGGCAAGACCTGCACAAAAAAACATACTGTAATGAGTCCTTGACCTGTACAGCAGTTCAATAAGGCAGTAAATATCTCCGCCGAGCAAAAAAACCGTTGTGTACATCAAAAAAGTATTCATAACGGTAGTGTTTACATTTTTTATTCAAATAAACCGACTTGCTCAAAAATGTGTTATTGTTTTACCGACAGGCAATAATTAATTCCCTTTGGAGCAATTATTTTGCTTGTCGATTTTTGGTTGTATTCCTTAAAGTACTGTTCGTTAATTTCCTTATTATTCAAGCGCTTCCTTTTTGTTTCCCTCAAAATTAGGGTTAAAGAATTTAATGCCGTTAGCCTAATGTAAGGGTGTAAAAAAGAGAAAGAATCCTTTTCGAGATTCTTTCTCTTTTGATTTTTTATTAAGCCTGAAGCATTTTGAATTGATAGAATTCGCCCTTTTTTGCCATAAGCTCGTCGTAGGTTCCTATTTCTGCACAGCCGCCGTCCTTTATTACGGCAATGCGGTCTGCGTTTTGGATGGTTGAAAGCCTGTGTGCAACAACAAATGTTGTTCTGTTTTTTGTAAGATTATCAAGAGCTTCCTTTATTTTCTTTTCGGAAACCGAGTCGAGTGCCGAGGTTGCCTCGTCAAGAACAATTACCTGCGGATTCCTGATAAGTGCTCTTGCTATTGAAATTCTTTGCCTTTGTCCACCGCTTAAATTTGAGCCGTGTTCGGTCAGCTTAGCATCAAGTCCGCCGTCGAGCTCGCTGATTAAATCCTCAAGCAACGACGCCTTTACCACCTTGTCAATTTCCTCTTGGCTTACGTTTGCCAAGCCGTAGGTGATGTTTTCTCTTATTGTTCCGTTAAAGATTATCGGGTTTTGAGGAACAACCGCAATGTGCGAACGATATGTTCTCAAATCAATGTCGTTAATGCTGTGGCCGTCTATTTTCAGCACACCGCTGATCGGTAAATCAAAACCTATAACAAGGTTAAGTATTGTGGACTTTCCTGCACCGCTTTCGCCGACGAGGGCAATTGTTTCTCCGGCAGGAACGTTAAGGCTAAAGCCTTTAAGCACATCCTTTTGCTTGTCGTCATCATAGTGAAAGCACACGTTTTCAAAGCAGTATTCTCCGCGAAGCTCCTTCATTTTGTACTTTCCTTCGTTGTTTTCCACATCGTTTTCAAGCAGAAGCTCGCCAATGGATGAAAGCGACTCCATTCCTTTGGAAATTATCGGCATAAGAGTAATAAGCGCCGTGATGTTTCCGACGATTGCGGAAAAATAGCTTTGGTAAAGCACAACATCGCCCACCGGAATTTTCTTTTTGAAGGCAAGAAATGCGGTGAAAACAAGACAGCTAAGCTGAAGCAGTTGAAACGTCAGCCACGACACAGACCCGAACAGAGCCTGAAAGGTGTCAAGCGAATAGCCCTTTTTCTTAACGTTGTTGATTTGCTTTTCCATTCTGCCAAGCTCCCAATTTTCAAGCGAGTGAGCTCTTGAAACGGGAACAAGCTCTACCATTTCAATCATTTTGGCTCCGGCGGTTTCCATCTCGCTTCTGAAAAGCTTGTTTTTCAGTCGTATCTTATTCCTAAACAACAGCGTTACAACGACTGCGACAGGTATTGAAATAAGGAAAAATCCAAAAACGATAAGGCTTTTTGACAGTGTTACGGAAATGGTAACAATTATCGTCAGCACAAACATCAACAGATTTACAAACAGCTGCTCCGAAAGCATTTGGAACTGTTCAACGTCACGCATCAGCTTTGCCTGAAGTCTGCCGTTTTCCGTGCTTTTATGATAGCGAATGGAAAGCTGTTGGATTTTTGAAACGAGAGCAAGCCTGAGTCCTGCCTCTGCATTTCGTATTGCCGATGAATAAAAGTGAACGTGCAGGTAGTTTAGGGGTACGTTGATTATAAGCAGTACTCCGAACGCGACTGCATTTATCACAATTTTTGTTTTGTCCTGCGGAGTTGACGACGCAGCAAAATTTATTAGATTTGCAGTAATAATAGGAAGCAACCAAACAGGTGAGTGCTTGATTGCAAAGCAAATTGAAGAAAGCAAAATCTTCATACTGCTTCCCTTGTAAATTGCACAAAGCGTTTTGAAGGCATTGTTTTTGCCTGCCTTAAAATAACCCTCGTATTGCTTTTCGCTTTCGTTAATGTCCATAATCTCCCCTCCCTGCGATAAGCACTATGCCTTTACTCTATCATATGTTAGGTGGAATTTCAACGGATTTTTACCGTTACCCTAATGTAAGGGTGTAAAAAAGAGAAAGAATCCTTTTCGAGATTCTTTCTCTTTTGTATTTTTATTTGTAGTTTATGAAGACAAGGCCGACAAGGCATATTACGATGCCTACAACCTTGTTCCAGGTGATTGCTTCCTTAAAAATCAGGTAGCCTACGAATATCAGTGCAACTGCCAAAAATGCACTTTGCACTATTGCTGCCGTGCTGACCTGCCAGCCTGCTCTGTACGCATACAGCCAACCGACCTCCAAGCCTATTATTACAAATCCAAATGCAAATGATGCCCAATTCAATTTTGAATACTCTTGAAAAAGGTTGCCGCCTTTGTTGAATACAAAGAACAGTATTACAGATATTACCGCCCCAACCAAGTATGTTATTGAAAGCGATGCAAATGGGTTAAGGTTGCCGGGTACCGATTTTGCACAGATTTGGTACATAACATTTGAAAAAACCACAAGTGCTATCGGCCATATATAGTTTATCATTTTGTCCTCCGTTATATTGCCTTAAAGTTGATGCTTGCCTTTCTTGCCTGTGAACAAAGCTATCATTTCTAACATTTTACAGGAATAATATTGATTAGTCAATATATATAAATTAATACATATTATAGGCTCTCGGCATAGCATTTAGGTGCATAAACAATTTTAATGATATATCAAAATTGATAAAAAATATTGAATATAAAAAACTGTTGACAAATAAAAAATACAGGAGTATTATGGGAACATAAAGAACGAGGGCGTTCCACAATGGGTGGAGCGCCCCCTTCTCATTTTATAAGCCATTTGCGGTGTTGTACGGCTTATAAATAAATATTTTAGGAGGAGTGTATTATATGAGTAAGTACACAAAGGAACAAATCTTAAAGGACGCAAAGGAAAACAATGTTGAATTCATCAGACTTCAGTTTACCGATCTTTTCGGTATTATGAAAAATGTTGCCATTACTCTTTCACAGCTCGAAAAGGCACTTGATAACGACTGTATGTTTGACGGCTCATCTATCGACGGCTTTGTAAGAATTGATGAATCCGATATGTACCTGCATCCTGATTTTGACAGCTGGGTAATCTATCCTTGGGGCAAGCATCTTGAAGTGAAAACAGGTCGCTTGATTTGCTCTGTTTACAAGGCAGATAATGTTACTCCGTTTGAGGGTGACCCAAGAAATGTTTTGCAGAAGGTTATCAATCAGGCTGCCGAAATGGGATACGGCTTTAATGTAGGTCCTGAATGTGAGTTCTTCCTCTTTAATACAAACGAGGACGGTACCCCTACACTTGAAACCAACGACAAGGCAGGCTACTTTGACCTTAACCCAATTGATACAGGCTCAAGCTGTCGTAGAGATATTTGCCTTGCACTTGAGGATATGGGCTACACCATTGAGGCTTCTCACCACGAGGTTGCCGAGGGACAGCACGAGATTGATTTCCAATTCGGTGACGTTATGACAACAGCTGACAGAGTTATGACCTTTAAGCATGTTGTAAAAACATATGCAACAAAGCACGGTCTGCACGCAACATTTATGGCTAAGCCTATTGAGGGAATCAACGGCTCCGGTATGCACACCAATATGTCACTTTATGACCTTAAGACAGGCGAAAATGTATTTGACGATCCAAACGGTGAGTTAGGACTCAGCGATACTGCATACAGCTTTATTGCAGGTATTATGGCTCACATTAAGGGTATTGCGGCAATTTCTAACCCAACTGTTAACAGCTACAAGAGATTGGTTCCGGGCTATGAGGCTCCGTCGTATCTTGTATGGTCAACATCAAACAGAAGCTGTCTTGTTCGTATTCCTGCATCTCGCGGCAAGGGAACAAGAGTTGAGCTTCGTTGTCCTGATCCAACCTGCAATCCATATCTTGAAATGGCACTTTGCCTTGCAGCAGGACTTGACGGAATCAAGAAGGGCTTGAAGCCTGCACCTGCTTATGATGAAAATGTATTCGCTTTGAGCGATGAGGAATTGAAGAAAAACGGTATTGAGTGTCTTCCGGGTTCACTTGCCGAGGCTATTGCGGCTGCCGAGGCTGATCCGTTCATCAAAGAAACACTCGGTGACCATGTATTTAACAATTACATTACAGGTAAGAAGGAAGAGTGGGACAGCTACAAGACATCCGTTTCAAAGTGGGAAATTGATCAGTATATGATTAACTATTAATTAACCCTCTCTGGTTGACAATTGTCAACTTAAAAGTCAGCGTCTTTGAGGCTTTTGCCTCAGGGATGCTGATGAATAAAAAACATATGATGTAACGGCACATTGCGGCTTTCGTGCCATTGCATTTTATTTGATAACAAACTGATAAACTATAGGAGAAACTTAATATGAATGATTCAATATTAGAAGCAATCAGCGAAAATGTTTTTGGAGTCTGGTTTTTAATCGGCGCTGCCCTGGTATTCTTTATGCAATGTGGCTTTGCTATGGTTGAAAGTGGTTTTACAAGGGCAAAAAACGCAGGAAACATTATTATGAAAAACCTTATGGATTTCTGCATCGGCTCTGTAATGTTTATACTTATAGGCTATAGCTTAATGTTCAGCAAAGATTATATTGCCGGACTTTTTGGTTTACCGAACCTTGGCCTGTTAACAAATTATTCGGGCTCAAGCGGTGACTGGTCAAATTTTGTATTTAACCTTGTTTTCTGTGCAACAGCGGCAACTATCGTTTCAGGCGCTATGGCAGAGAGAACAAAGTTCAGCTCGTACTGCATTTATTCAGCGGTAATTTCAGCAGTCGTTTATCCTATTGAGGCAGGCTGGATTTGGAATCCTGACGGTTGGCTTGCACAAATGGGCTTCCACGATTACGCAGGCTCAACGGCTATTCATATGGTTGGCGGTATCGCTGCTCTTATCGGTGCAATGTTTCTTGGCCCTCGTATCGGCAAGTATGTTGTTGATAAGAAGACCGGCAAGAAAAAGGCAAAGGCTATACCGGGTCACTCATTAACTCTCGGTGCTCTCGGTGTGTTCATCCTTTGGTTTGGCTGGTACGGCTTCAACGGTGCAGCAGCAAAGGATATTGACACATTGGCGTCAATCTTTTTAACAACAACTCTTGCACCGGCAGTTGCTACCTGTGTAACAATGATATTCACTTGGATTAAGGACGGCAAGCCGGATGTGTCAATGTCACTTAACGCATCCCTTGCAGGCTTGGTTGCAATTACCGCTCCGTGCGATTGTGTAAACGCACTCGGTTCAATTATAATCGGTGCCGTTTCGGGTATTCTTGTTGTAGTGGTTGTTGAGCTTCTTGACAAAAAGCTGCACATTGATGACCCTGTCGGCGCGGTTGGTGTTCATATGGCAAACGGTATTTGGGGTACTCTTGCAGTCGGCCTTTTCTCAACAGGCTACGACGGCGTAGGTAAGGGCTTGTTCTACGGCGGTGGCTTTAAGCAGTTAGGTATTCAATTTGTAGGCTTTGCCTCGGTTGCAGCTTGGACTGTTGTTACTATGGTTGTTGTATTTGCAATCATCAAAAAGACAAACGGTCTTCGAGTTTCTGCCGAGGAAGAAATCAAGGGACTTGACGCAACAGAGCACAATCTGCCGTCCGCATATGCAGACTTTGTTCCTGCAAATGTTCTTATTGCATCAAGCAACACATATGCTCCTGCACAGTCGGTTGAAAAGGCTGTACCTGTTGAAACATTTACAACCAAGACAGACGCTGTTCTTTCAAAGGTTGTTATGATATTCAATCCGTCAAAGTTTGAGGAGCTTAAGGAGGCCATGAACGAAATCGGTGTAACCGGTATGACAGCCACAAATGTTATGGGCTGCGGTGTGCAAAAGGGACACATCAGAAAATACCGTGGTGTAGAGATTGAGGAAATGAGCCTCCATCCAAAGATGAAGCTTGAAATGGTTGTATCGGCAGTTCCTGTTAAAAAGGTTATTGAGGCAGCGCGAGCTGTGCTTTACACAGGTAATATCGGTGACGGTAAAATCTTTGTATACGATGTTGATGACGTTGTTAAGGTTCGTACAGGCGAGCATGGATATGACGCACTTCAGGGCGTTGACGACGAATAAAAACAATAAAAATGCCTCCCGTATATTATGGGAGGCGGGTTGCTTTGGCAACGTGCGGGCTTTGAAATCCTGCACATTACCTTATGCTCAATAGCTCCCTTTGTACAAGGGAGCCTTGTTCAATTTTATAAAAATAAAGGAGAGAGGTTATGTTAAGAGAGGGACAAATCAGAATCCCGTCGGGCTGTGCGATTGCGGCGATTATTGACAGAAAGGGCAATAAAATCAACGGCTCTGAAATCATTAAATCCATTGCACTTATGCACGACAGGTCAAACGGTCTCGGCGGTGGATTCGCCGCCTACGGTATTTATCCTGAACATAAGGATGAATATGCTATTCACGTGTTTTATGATAATGCGCAGGCAAAAAAATCCTGCGAGGAGTTTTTGTTTAAGCATTTTAATATCGATGTCGCAGAAAAAATACCAACCCGTCAGGTTCCAAGCATTGAAAACGGACCTGACATTTGGCGTTATTTCGGCAAGGCAAACAGAGTAAGAATGAAAAGTGCTCGCCTTGATGAGCTTGAGTATGTTGCACAGTGCGTAACAAAGGTAAACAATTCCGTCGACGGTGCATACATCTTTTCAAGCGGTAAAAATATGGGATGCTTTAAGGCTGTCGGTTATCCCGAGGATGTAGGCGAGTTTTATATGCTTGACCAATATGATGCATATCTTTGGACAGCACACGGAAGATTTCCAACCAACACTCCGGGCTGGTGGGGAGGCTCTCACCCGTTCAACATTCTTGATTGGTCAATAGTACATAACGGAGAAATTTCCTCTTACGATGCAAACAGAAGATATATCGAGCAGTTCGGATATATTTGTACAATGCAAACAGATACAGAGGTTATCACATATTTGTTTGACCATTTGCTTCGTCACCACAATCTTCCTATTGAGGTTGCCGCTGATGTTTTGACGGCACCCGAATGGGATGAGATTGACCGAATGGATGACGAGAGAAAGGAATACTTTACCAATCTTCGCTCAATTTACAGCGGAGCCTTGGTTAACGGTCCGTTTTCTGTTATTCTCGGCTCAAACAAGGGCCTGCTTGCTATTAACGATAGACTCAAGCTTCGTTCGTTAACTGCGGCAACAAAGGGTGACAGAGCATACTTTGCAAGTGAGGAATCGGCTATAAGAATTATTTGTCCAAATCCCGAAAAGGTTTGGTCGGTAAGCGGCGCAGAGCCTGTTTTCATTCCTCTTGAAATTGATGAAGAGGAGGTTGATTACTAATGATAAACTACATTCCGAGAAGGTTTACCGTAGTTCGTGATAAGGATTTGTGCATTAATTGCGGTTGTTGCGTGCGTCAGTGTGCAAATGAGTGTCATTATTTTGCAGATGACGGCAAAACCGTTTTGGCAAATTCAACCGAATGCGTTGCCTGTCACAGATGTGTTGACCTCTGCCCGACAGGAGCACTGCGAATTGAAAAGTATGTTTGCGATTATCGTGACAATGCAAACTGGACTGCAAGCTATCAGCAGGAGATTTGCCGTCAGGCAAATACAGGCTCAACTCTGCTTTCTGCTATGGGTAATCCAAAGCCGTACCCTATTTATTGGGATAAGATTTTGCTTAACGCATCACAGGTAACAAACCCATCCATTGATCCGTTGCGTGAGCCTATGGAAATCAGAACAATTTTGGGTCGTAAGCCTGACAGATTAGAGGTTGAAAAAAGAGGTAAATCCGTTACAAAAATGCCTCCTCAGGTTATGATAGAAACACCTATTATGTTTTCTGCAATGAGCTTTGGCTCAATCAGCCTTAATGCCCAAAAGTCGCTTGCCATGGCTGCCAAAAATCTCGGCACACTGTTTAACACGGGTGAGGGCGGCTTGCATCCCGACCTTAACGATTACGGCGACTATGCGGTTGTTCAGGTTGCATCGGGTAGATTTGGCGTTCACAAGGGCTATCTTAATAATTCAAGATTTATAGAAATTAAAATAGGTCAGGGTGCAAAGCCGGGTATCGGCGGTCACCTGCCGGGCGAAAAAGTAAATGTTGAGGTATCAAATGCCCGTATGATTCCGGAGGGCTCGGATGCTATTTCTCCTGCACCGCACCACGACATTTATTCTATTGAGGATTTGCGTCAGCTCATTTGGAGCTTAAAGCAGGCAACCGACGGCAAAAAGCCCGTGTCGGTTAAAATTGCGGCTGTGCATAATGTTGCCGCTATCGCTTCCGGCTGTGCACGTGCAGGTGCCGACATTGTGGTTATTGACGGCTTCAGAGGCGGTACGGGTGCCGCACCTACACGTATTCGTGACAATGTGGGTATTCCTATTGAATTGGCACTTGCAGCAGCTGATCAAAGGCTTCGTGATGAGGGTATTCGTTCAACGGTTTCTCTTGTTGCGGCAGGCTCATTCCGTTGCTCAAGCGATATAGTTAAGGCTATTGCACTCGGTGCAGATGCCTGCTATGTTGCATCGGCACCGCTGATTGCTATCGGCTGCCATATGTGTCAAACCTGTAATACAGGTAAATGTAATTGGGGCATTGCAACTCAAAGACCGGATTTGACAAAAAGATTAAATCCGGAGATTGCCCACCAACGAGTAGAAAATCTTATTAATGCTTGGAATCACGAAATCAAGGAAATCATGGGCGGTATGGGTATTAACTCAATCGACTCGCTTCGCGGCAACAGGCTTATGCTTCGTGGCATAGGTCTTACCGAAAAGGAGCTTGAAATTCTCGGCATTAAGCATGCAGGCGAATAGGGGGTTAGATTATGATTGAAGCAGGACTTAGACGATATGAGGAAGTAAATGACGAAATCAAGACTGCCCTCAAAAAGAGCAACAAATGCACTGTTAAGGATGTTAACGGTCAGCGATATATAGGCTGTGCACTTGATGCAGGCAAGACAATTGAGGTGCACGGAACTCCGGGTAATGATATGGCTTGCTATCTTAACGGCGGCAGGGTTGTCGTTTACGGCAATTGTCAGGATGCCGTGGGCAATACAATGAACGGCGGAGAGATCGTTGTTTACGGTCATTGCGGAGACGCTATGGGCTACGGTATGCGAGACGGTCAGATTTACATCAAGGATAATGTTGCCTGCCGTGGCGGTATTCATATGAAGGAATTCAGAGAAATGCGACCTGTTTTGGTTATCGGTCAAAATGCAGGCTCGTTTCTCGGTGAATATATGGCAGGCGGCACCATCGTTCTTTTGGGGTTGAATATGAAGCGTGGTGAAAAGCTGTTCGGCTCTCACTGTGCAAGCGGTATGCATGGCGGCAAAATATTTGTTCGCGGTGCATTTCCAAAGGAAAATTTAAGCGATAACATTAAGGTTGAAAAGCTAAACGATGAGGACGAAAGGGAGCTTAAGGCTTATGTAAAAAGGTATTGCAAGTATTTTGATGTAAGCTATGACAGTGTTATGTCAAAGCCGTTCAAAAAGCTTGTTCCCGCAACATCAAGACCTTATGCAAACCTGTACACGCCAAATTAAAGGAGAGGGAAATTATGACAAAATACGTATTTGTAACCGGCGGTGTTGTATCCGGCTTGGGCAAGGGTATAACCGCTGCATCACTTGGCAGATTGCTGAAGGCAAGAGGCTTAAAGGTAACTGCACAAAAGCTTGATCCGTATCTTAATGTTGATCCGGGTACCATGAATCCGGTTCAACACGGCGAGGTTTTTGTAACAGACGACGGTGCAGAAACCGACCTTGATTTAGGACATTACGAGAGATTTATTGACGAGTCGCTTTCGCAGAATTCAAACCTGACATCAGGCAGAGTTTATTGGAACGTTATTTCCGACGAGCGTAAGGGAGTTTACGGTGGACAGACAATACAAATTATTCCACATGTAACCAATGAAATAAAAAAGACCATTCGCAAAAATGCTGAACGCGGTGCAGATGTTTGTCTTGTAGAAATCGGCGGAACCATCGGCGACATCGAGTCACAACCCTTCCTTGAGGCAATCAGGCAGTATTCCGTTGATGTCGGCAGAGAAAACTGTGTTTTCATTCACGTAACTCTTGTGCCGTATCTTGCCGCAAGCGATGAGTTAAAATCAAAGCCCACTCAACACTCCGTTAAGGAAATGCTTTCAATCGGTATTCAGCCGGATATTATTGTGTGCCGTACCGAGCATCCTTTAACAAGTGATATAAAAAGAAAAATATCACTATTTTGTAATGTGGGTGTTGATTGCGTTATTGAAAACAACAACTGCGACATTCTTTATGCCGTTCCTATGATGCTAAAGGAGCAGCATATGGATGAGGTTGTACTTAAAAAGCTTGGAATTGAAGCACCAAAGCAGGATTTGAGTGATTGGGAATGTATGCTTGACGCACTTCGTAATCCTCAGCAAACGGTTAAGATTGCAATGGTTGGCAAGTACGTTGAGCTTCACGACAGCTATATTTCGGTTAATGAGGCGTTGAAGCACGGCGGTATAGAAACACGAAGCAAGGTTGATATTAATTGGATAGACAGCGAAAGCCTTGAGGCAGACGGTGCCGACCTTGACGAAATCTTTGCCGATGTTGACGGTATTCTTGTGCCGGGAGGCTTTGGCTCTCGCGGTATTGAGGGCAAGATTCTGGCGTGCAATTATGCAAGAACACACGGCATACCTTATCTTGGCATTTGTCTCGGTATGCAGATTGCTATTATTGAGTTTGCAAGAAATGTGCTTGGACTTGACGGTGCAAATTCTGCCGAAATCAATCCTGATACAAGCTACCCGGTTATTGATATTTTGCCGGAGAAGAAAAGCATTACAGACCTTGGCGGAACATTGCGCTTGGGCGAATATCCGTGCAAGCTTAATAAGAGCTCAAAGGCTTATGAGCTGTATGGTGAGGAAACAATTTACGAGCGCCACCGTCACAGATATGAGGTTAATAACGATTACCGTGACAGGCTCCTTGAGGGCGGTATGATTTTTGCAGGCACAAGCCCTGATGATCATATTGTTGAAATGGTGGAAATACCGGAGCATCCGTGGTTTGTTGCAGGTCAGTTCCATCCCGAATTCAAGTCACGTCCCAACCGACCGCACCCGTTGTTCCGCGGCTTTGTCACTGCGGCATTGGAATACAACAGGTCAAAAAGGTAAGCTTATTGCGGGAGGACAGCTATGTTTAACAGTTTACACGAGGAATGCGGTGTTTTCGGTATTTTCGAAAGCAAAACCTCCTATGTGGCACAGTCGGTATATTTGGCACTTTATGCTCTTCAGCACAGGGGGCAGGAAAGCTGCGGCATTGCCGTAAACGATGACGGTGTGTTTTTGCATCACAAGGGCAACGGACTTGTGCCGGATGTTTTTACAAAGGATAAGCTTGAGCACTTGGGTATGGGCAATATGGCTATCGGTCATGTCAGGTATTCAACCACAGGCGGAAAAAACATCAACAACATTCAGCCTCTTGTTATCCGTCATATAAAGGGTAATCTTGCCCTTGCTCATAACGGAAATCTTGTAAATGCAACCGATATAAGAAAAGCCTTTGAGCTAAACGGCGGAATCTTTCACGGTACAAGCGATACAGAATCCATTGCCTATGCCATTGTGTCAAACAGACTTTACAGCAAAAGCACCGAGGAGGCTATTGAAAAAACAATGCCAAGCCTTAAAGGTGCGTATTCCTGTATAGTTATGACAGCAACAAAGATGATTGCATTTCGTGATCCAAACGGCTTTAGGCCACTTTGCATAGGTAAAACAAATGACGGAGCTTGGTGCGTCAGCAGTGAATCCTGCGCGTTGGACGCAGTAGGTGCAAGCTTTGTGCGTGATGTTTTGCCGGGCGAGATTGTTACCATTGATATGGACGGCATTCATTCAAACAAGGCTCATTGCGGTGCAAAAAGCTCATTGTGCGTTTTTGAATACATATATTTTGCCCGCCCGGACAGCGTTATTGACGGTGCGTCGGTGGAGCATGCAAGGATGAGGGCAGGCGCCTTTCTTGCAAAGGAAAGCCCCGTGGATGCTGATATTGTTATCGGTGTGCCTGACAGCGGATTGGATGCCGCACTCGGCTACGCAAACGAAAGCGGTATACCGTACGGCATAGGCTTTATCAAAAACAAATACATAGGCAGAAGCTTTATTCAGCCAAACCAAAATCAGCGAGAGGATGCTGTGAGAATTAAGCTTAATGTTATTAAGGAAAACATTAAGGGCAAAAGGGTAATTATGATTGATGATTCGATAGTACGCGGAACAACCTGTGCAAGAATTGTAAATCTTCTGCGTGAGGCAGGTGCAACCGAGGTGCATATGCGTGTTTCATCTCCGCCGTTTAAGCATCCTTGCTATTTTGGTACGGATGTTGACAGTCAGGAAAATCTTATTGCCTGTCAGTATGATTCGGTTGATGAGATTGCAAAGGTTATCGGCGTTGACAGCCTTGCATATCTGTCGATAGATGCAACCCACAAATTGGCAAAGGAATCATCCCTCAGCTTTTGCGACGGTTGCTTTACCGGCAATTATCCTGTTGAAATTCCTGCCGAGCAACCAAAGGATAAGTTTGAGGAAAAGATGAATAACTTTTCGTCATATTATCAGGTGCTTGACTAATGTTACAAAAAATTTGTTGATTTATTGGTATAAAAGCATATATTTTTTTCATTCACTATGAGTTATAATATTAGTGAAAAATCAAACGGAGGTGAAAATATGGTAGATTTGGACGAGATGATTTGCTTTTGCGGCAGTGTAACCGCAGGCGACATCAAGGCTGCTGTTGAGGCAGGCAACACCACACTTGAGGCGGTTAAGCAGGCAACAGGCGCATCAACACATTGCGGTGGCTGTGAGCCGAGAGTTGAAGAGCTTATTGAAGAATTTAAGTAAAACATTAATTAACGGGGGCACTTTTAACCAAGTGCTCCCGTTAATTTTTTGCTCTCAAGCCTATCTTGGCTCCGTAGTTGACTGAGGGGATAAAAGCATTTTTATCAGTTGATTTCCTGCTTAAGTGTTTCTACTATCGAATCATTCCTGAGCTTTGCAAAGGAGTAAAGCATTGATAGTCCTATTACTGCAAATACAACAAGTGCTACGATAAGATAAAGCAACCAATTTATCTCAAACGGCAGTGAATCAATATCCATCGCCTTGTTCATCGCGTAGGATATTACTGCGCTTATCGGCAGGCCGAACAGCAAAGCCTTTATTCCGTAAAATGCACTTTCAAGAGCAATCATTTTGTTAAAGCCCTTTGGAGTTGTGCCAACAGATTTGAGCATTGCAAATTCCTTTTTCCTCATTGCAATACCGGTTGAAACGGTGTTGATTATGTTAAATATTGTAATGAGGGATATAAGTGCAATAAATCCGTAAATAAGAACCTGCATTACCATTTCAATTGTTTTATGGGTTTGAGCCTGCTCCATCATATCGTAATAAAGAGTTCTTTGATAGTCGCTTTCGTCAAAGTATTTTTCAACCTCTTCAAATACATTTTCGTGATGAGCGGTTACGATTCCGAGTATATACATAAAGCTGTTGTTTTCGTCGTCGCTGTATTCTTCATTATACATTTTTTGATATTGTGATACAGGCATATACATAGATATTGTGTTCTTCGGTGCAAGATTGCAGGCATAAAAGTCCTTGTCGTATTTAATCAAATCACCGACGGTTAAGCCCTTGTATGTGAAATCCGACATATCCACACCGACAATGCTGTCCCTGAACACCTCGGCACCCGATTGATTGTGGTTTACGTTGTTCATCAAAAGAACCTTGTAGCTGCTGTAATAATCCTTCGCATTGATGGAGTTGTTGTCACATAGCTTGTTAAAGTCCTCGTCGTCAAGGGCAAATATGCTCATAGAGTGGCCGCTGTTAAAATATCCCTTGTATGTTGGGGTGAGGTATTTTTCGTTAATAATGCCCCAACTTTCGTCCTTCGCAGTCGGTGTTCGGTAATATGCGTTTGACACACAGAAAACATCGTCAACTCCGGTAATGTCCTTCATATCATCGGCAAGTCCCTCTCGTTCGTCGTATTCCACTCCGACACAGATTTGGTAAGGCACATCGGCTTCGGTTAAAAAGCTTTTGCCAAAGGCGTCGCAGAAGTAGTTACAGCTTAGGAACAGAATAACCGACAATGCGATGGAGGCTGTGATTGTTCGTGCTTTTCTGCCGTTTCTTTTAAGATTTTTGTTTGCAAGCTCGCCCTCGTACCCAAAGATAAGACGAATGAGCTTTGATGATTTGAGCCTCTTTGCCTTTATCTTAATTTCGCTGTTTTGCCTGATTGCATCGATAGGTGTGATCTTTGACGCCTTAATTGCAGGAACGAGCGAAGAAATAAAGATTGTCAATATGCTTACAAGTACTATTGCAATAATAGACAAGGGTTCAACAACAATGTTCATTTTAAGATTGTCGGCATTTGCACCCTTAATCATTCCGGTGGAGATTATGTCGTCACCAAGCAATGTTAGAGTAATTCCTATGCCTGCTATACCCGCAAGAATACCGACGGGTATACCCACCAAGCCTAATACTACACCCTCAAAGAATACGGAAAATTGCTTTTGCTTTTTGGTTGCACCCACGGAGGAAAGCATACCCAAATAACGCACTCTTTCGCTTATCGACATTGCAAATGCATTGTATATAAGCACAACGGAGGCAATCATTATTATCGCAAGCACTATTGATGCCGCAGGTAAAACTACGGTTGTTACTGTTCCGCCTTCTTCAAAGGCAAACTGTGTTTCAAGATAATCCTTTGCAAAATTGTATTCCTCAATTTTATACTGCTTTACAATTTCCCGAAGTTCATCTAATGACTTGTAGTTTACCTCTTTTAATTCCACAAGAGCCTTGACGGTCGCGTCTTTTTCTATCTGATGCTTTGAGTAGTCAATACATCTAAGAATAGGATAGGGTGTATTTGAGGTAGACGGATTGTCGTTAAGTATAGCTGTAATAACTAAGCTCTCCTGACTGCTTCCTACAAAGAATTCACCCTTTTGGTAGCCTCCTGTTATTTGGTAGGTGCTGTCCTTTTCGTTGATGTACCTGTCTCCTGTGTTGAGTGTTACAGTATCTCCTATTTTCCAATCGAGATTGTTCTTTTCTATAAAGCCTTGCTCAACTGCTATTTCGTTGTCGTTTTCGGGAAGCTTACCCTCGTATGTGCCGGTAATCATTTGATTAATGCAGGTTTTGTCACCCGCAAGAATGTCACCTGTGCTGTTTCTTCCCGATTGGTTATAAAGTGAAAATGAGCTACCGTCGGATTCATCAAGGATACCGATTCTGCCTATTCTGTTATCGGATTTAAGCGATTCAAGCTGCTGCAAGCTTACGCTCATTGTTGCCTGGTAGTGACCGTCTGCAAGCAGGCAGATGTCACCGAACAAATTCATAAATGACGAAACCGCAACAAATACGGCGGTTATCATAGCAACCGAAACGCATATTCCAAGAGTGGTGATAACTGTTCGTCCCTTGTTTTCCTTGAGGTGACGCAGAGTTAATTTGTTTACGATATTCACCCGATTCTCACCTCGTCCCTTGTGATTTTGCCATCCTCGATAGAGATGATTCTGTCAGCCGACAGGGCAATTTTTTCGTCGTGTGTAATGATAATTACTGTTTGATTGAGCGCCTTGTTAAAGTGCCTTAAAAGCGCAACAATTTCCTTGCTGTTTTCACTGTCCAGGTTGCCGGTGGGCTCGTCTGCAAGCATAAGCGCAGGGTGGTTAACAAGTGCTCTGCCTATTGATACTCTTTGTTGCTGACCGCCCGAAAGCTGGTTTGGCAAATGGTCAAGCCTATTTTCAAGCCCAAGCTTTTTAATGAGCTCGTCAATTTGCTTTTTGTCAGGCTTTCTGCCGTCTAACAAAAGGGGAAGTGTAAGATTTTCCTCAACCGTAAGGATAGGTATAAGATTGTAAAACTGATAAACAAGGCCGATTTGTCTGCGCCTAAAGATTGCAAGTGCTGTTTCGTCAAGGGTGGAAATGTCGGTATCGTTGATTATTACATTTCCGCTTGTGGGCACATCAACACCGCCCAGGATGTGAAGCAGTGTGGATTTGCCCGAGCCTGACGGACCGATGATAGCAACAAATTCGCCTTTTTCGACCGAGAACGATACATTGTCAAGCGCCTTAACCATTGTATCTCCCTTGCCGTAAGTTTTTGATAAATTTTTTACTTCAAGAATTTTCATATATTTATCTCCCTTCGTTGCTTATAGCATATAATTGCAATCTTACATCGTCGTGACATTTATCTTACAGTTTTGTCATATTAAACTATTGTGTTGTAAAACCTGATTTCAAATTCGCTGCCAATGCCGATTTCGCTGTTAACGGTAATGGTTGCCCGTTCCTTTTCAAAAATAGTTTTTGCAAGAGCAAGCCCGATGCCCACGCTTTCGCAATGGGCGTTTTTGCCTTGGTAAAATCTTTCAAAAATGTGCGGCAGATCCTCAGGCTCTATTCCGCATCCGCTATCGGTAATGATAAGCGAGGTGTAAAGATTAGTGCCTTTTGATGAAATTGTGAGCCTGCCGTTTTTATCTGTATGCTCAATGCAGTTTTTGATAATGTTTTCTATTGCTTCAACTGTCCAGCCCTCGTCACCCGTAACGGTAAAATCCTCTGCATTGTTCAAAAGCTCAATTTGCTTTAGCTCAAGAGTAACCAAAAACGGATTGAGGCTTTGCTCAACGGCATTTTTTATTGAAAACGGCTCGCTTTTGAATTCGACTGTGCCTGCATCAAGCCTTGACAGCTTCAAAAGATTTGTTATCAGCCATTTCATTTTGTCAAGCTGTCCCTCTATTATGGATAAGAACTCATCTCTCTTTTCAGGCTGGCCGTTTTCTTTTATTAAATCTGTCATAACCATCATGGAGGTTAGGGGAGTTTTCAGCTGGTGCGAAATATCGGCAAGCGAATCGGCGAGGTAGGTTTTGTCCTTAATCAGCATTTCGTTTTGCGTTTTCAAAATGGTGATAACCTTGTACAGATTGTTGCTTAATATGGAAAGCTCGCCCTCTGTATTTTCGGCAATTTTCAAATCAAAATCACCGGAGCAAACCGCAGACAGATAGTTGTTCAGCTCGTTTAATCTGTTGTATCTCTTTTTTGTGTATAGGGCAAAAATGCCTGTTGTTAATGCTCCGAGCAGTAATGTAATTATTGCGCATACGGGTTCAATAAACAGACAGATTATTGACATTGCGGCTGTTATAGCTACACCTAATATAATTGTTACTTTTATATCCTTATTTATCATCTTCAATTATATACCCCAAGCCGCGTACGGTTTTTATATATTGCGGATTAGTAGGGTCCTCCTCAATTTTGTCGCGCAGTCGCTTAATGTATACGGTTAAGGTGCTGTCCTCAACAAAATCGCCGTCAATGTCCCAAATGTTTTCAAGCAATTGATTTCGCGAAAGTACCTTGCCTCTGTTGTTTAGCAGTATCAGCAAAAGTCTGTATTCCATAGCGGTAAGTATAATTTCGTGATTGCCCTTGTAAACCTTTGCTTCATTTGTGTTTATTATTAAATTCTGTAATCTGATGATTCCGTCGGCGGTTTCCTTGTTGTACCTGCGCAGAACACTTTTAATTCTCAGCAAAAGCTCCTTAACCCTAAACGGCTTTGAAATATAATCGTCGGCACCCATATCAAAGCCCATAACAACGTTTACCTCATCGTCAAACGCGGTTAGAAAAATAACGGGCAAATCACCCTTTTTCTTGATTTTTTTGCAAACGTCGTAGCCACTGCCGTCGGGCAGGGTTAGGTCAAGAATATACAGCGCAAAATCGTTGTTGCTTATTATGTCGTATGCCTGCCCAACACTTTTCGCAAGCGTCACGGCATACCCCTCGTTTTCCAGGGAATATGTAAGCCCGATGCCGATTGCCTCGTCATCCTCAAGAATAAAAATCTGCACACAATCACCTCAACTGCATTTTATCATATATCCCGCATTAATTCTATTACAATATTGTAATATTAACCTTTGCAACAATTTGCCGTCTATATATAACGGATATTACTGATTTTACAGTATATAGTATTAAAAAAATCAAACTGACTTCGTCGAAATAACGAAATCAGTTTGATGATTGTTTTTATTTACTATATTATACCTAACTTTTTATATGCTGTATGTAGAACACGGAGGAAGATTCATCAATCCTGCAATGCTGTTTTGTTTTAATAATTTTTATAATAGCGATAACAAAATGAATGCCAATGCAACAATTCCGATAAAAGTGAATGCTCTGATTATCAGCGGTATGGCAGCATCCGTTGTTTCCGGAGCCATTGATGACAAAAGGTCAAGCATGGGTCGGTGCAATTTGTCACCGACTGCCTCATCAAATGTTCTTGTATATGTGCGGTAGGTGTTGGGGCTTTGCTCATCAAGCTCAATCAGCCTTACACCGCGCTTTTTTCTGTTGCCGTACGCATTAAATCCACATGATTGTGTAAAGCCCAAATCGATATTTTTATATTTTCCGACAAAGCTATTCTTGTGGTCGTGACCTGCAAATACAGCCATAATGTCGCCGCATTCGCAAAGGGCTTCGAATTCACCTGTATTTTCATTTGGTATAGACGGAGGCTCAAGAAAAATTCCGTCACTGTTGCAGGTGTCGTTCAAAACATAGTATTCGTTTTTGTGAGTTCTGTAAGCCCGCACAGCGTTTTTTGTATGTTTTGGTACCCGCTTGAGTACATTGTAGTATTCGCAAAGCGGAATATGCTGAAATACTATCGACGGCACATAATCGCCGTTTTTTTCTTTTAGCTCGTTGCGCTCTTTCCTGTACCAGCTGATGATATCCTTGCTGAACGGTTCATATCCGCCGCCCTTTGCATCGGTTCCGCTGTCAAAAAGATATATATTATTTACAATTTTGCCGGAATCAGATGACATTATTGGTATGCTGAACGTTGCGCCTAAATCAACACCGCCTGACAGCTCGCCAATGCAGTTTCCAATGCTTTTGTATATCCTGTTGAACTGCTCGGTGTTTGATATACCTACCTGACGGTCGTGATTTCCAAAGGTTACTGCATATGGTATTCCTGCATCCGTAACAGGCTTTAGCAATGCTTCAAGTGTTTCCTTTAATGCTTGAACGGTATCCCTTCCTTTTACCTTGTAGGAAGCGCCATAGCCTTTTATTTGGTCGCCTGTCAGCACAACAAGGTCGGGCTTTTCCTGCTCAATTACGGCATTAAGTAATTTTTTGGTATCGGGAGATATTTTTGGAACTTCCTGAATATCCGTAATTTGCATTATCTTAAATTTTTTGTTTTTGTTATATTTTAGCATGGCCATTTTGTAATATTTGTTGTTGGCTCAAGAGCCTTGTCAAAATCAAATTTCACTCCGTTTGTGTCTGCGGTGCAAAACAGAGTGCTCTTAATTATTTTAGTTAGCTTGTATTTTACGTGAGGATAAATTCGTTTTTCGCTGTTGCATACTACTGAAACTTTCGGCGCAAGTGCTTTCAGCCAATGCAAGGATGAAGAAAACGGATAGCCGTGATGTCCGACCTTAAGCAAATCAACGTTACCGATTTGGTTTGCAAGCCTGTATTCGTCAAATGCTTTGTTGTTTAGATCGCCTGCCAGTAAAGCACGCCTGCCGTTACATTCGGCAAGAACAACAACACTGTTTATGTTTTCACCGTACTTAAATATGTGTTTTTTGTATTCGCCGTTAAAAAAGGTTATTTCAAAGTCACCGAGTGTTGTGAAGGCTCCGTCAAAGCTCTCTGTAATTTCAACTCCGTTATTGATCAAGGCGTCTTTCATTTGTTTGTATACTTCTTGATTATCCCATCTTAAACGCTCATATATAAAAACATTTTTTTCATTGTACGGCTTTAGATATGCTTTTTTGACAGTGATTAACGGATGGTTGATAACCGTGTCAAATCCGCCTATGTGATCGGAATGAGCGTGAGTGCCGAGTACAAAGTCAAGCGTTACGGTGCCGTCTGTGTTACAACAGTTTTTCAGCAAATAGTCGCACACAGTATCTTCGTATCCCGTATAATTAAGATGCGGCTTGTCGGCGGGAAAGTCTGTATCCTCGCCGGCGTCTATCATTGCAAAATGTCCGTTGCTTTCTATGATAATACAGTCGGACGCACCGGTGTTCAAAAAATGTATAGAATTACCCATAAATACAATCTTATCAGTGTGATTTTTTACACTGCTTCCTTTTCCATATAGCACATAATATTTTCATCGTTTGAGCAGATAATTTTATCCGCAAGAGCCTTTATCTCGTCGCACGCGTTGGCAACTGCATATTTTTTAGCATTTGTTTTGAATGCAGAAATGTCGTTTTTGCTGTCGCCTATTACCGTAATGTCTTTAATGTTGTAGTCGGCAATGTTGCAAAGCTCGGTCAAGGCAGTACCTTTGTTTGTTCCGGCAGTCATTATTTCCAAATTGTTTTGCATAGACGAGGTTATTTCTATTTCATCAATCTCGTTTTTCAGTCTTGACATACACTGATCCCGTTCATCAGGATTTCTAAAAAAAACATCAAACATTTCCGTTTTGTATGATGGGTCAAAAATCAGCTCTTCAAGGCTGTTTGCCTGTTTTCTGCTTTTGTACAGCTCCGGAATAAAGTCACTGTCTATTTTATAATATTCAAAGCTTTCGACAGAGAATTTACTTTTTTCAACATACGGTGATCCACATGTGTAGACCTCAATAAAGGTTTCGTATTCACTCAAAATAGAATATATTTTATACGCTGTGGTGTTCGATATGGTTTTATATCGTATCATACCTTTGTCCTTGTGATGTATGCCGGCACCGTTGGAATAAATTATGTATTCCACACCGCTGCATGTGCGTAGCTCAAGGGGTATTTCATAAAGCGTTCTTCCGGTTAAAAGAATAATTTTTGTATTGTTTTTTGCAAGTCGCTTCATTGCGTTTAGGTTTTCCGTACTGATGTCGGTGTCGCTTTTCAGTAAGGTTCCGTCAAGGTCAGTTGCAATTATAGATGCAGGCCTTTTTTCTTTTTTTCGTATTTGGATTATATATCTTTCCAACGGATAGGTCCATATTGTAGGAATGTTTATTATGATAAGCTTTGATATTATCTCTATAATAGGAGATGATAGCTCCTTTGCTTTTATAAATGTACCGAAAGCCCCGCCGATGTATGAGCTAACAATAATGTTGAATACTGCCATAATAAAGTACAAAACGGAGCTGTATATAGGGTTTATATCGGATTTGAAGGTGATTTTTCTGTTAATCAAATAAGCAGCGGCATAGCCGATAGATGTAGATATAAGATATGCGTAAAGGTAGCCTCTGTACCGTATACCCAAAAATGACAGCAGTGCCGAGTCGGGCAGAGGAGTGTCGTTATATTTTTTGAATACTGTATACAGAAGAAAAATATAACAAAGCACATCAAGTGCCGAGGTTACGATTACACAGATGTTGAATTTGATAAATTTATGCAATTCCGATTTCATTTTGAAATGCTTGGTTGTTGATTTCATCTTGAGGCTTTTTCTTTCTGTGGATTACAAAACGGTTTAGCGGATAGGTCCAAATTGTCGGAACAGTCATAACGATTACCTTTGTAATCATTTCAACTATTGCGTTATCCCAACCGTTGTTTTTTATTACAGTTCCCAAAAATGCACCGAACCATGTGTTAAATGCTATTGTGCCTGCCACCATTATTACATAAATTATTGTAGATAATACAGGATTTGCATCTGCCTTAAAGGTAAGCTTTCTGTTCATAATATAAGCGGCAGCGTAGCCGATTGTTGCCGATATGGCATATGAGTATAAATAGCCATTGTATTCTATTCCCAAAAATGCAAGTATTGGGCTGTTTGTTACCGGTGCTTCGTTTAAGGATTTGAACACCACATATTGCAGTATCATAAAGATACCGAGCTCTAATACGGATGTGCTTGCGCCTGTAAAGGAAAATTTAATGAATTTCCAAATTTCCCCGTGCTTTTCAATAAATTGCTTTGCTTTAGCCTTCATTTTTTCTTTCCTCATTTCTTGTCACCAAAAGTACCATCGTTGCACACAAGGCAATTGCAAAACCGACGGAGCAAAGTGCGTAGCCAACAAGACATTCAATACCTGCCTTGCCTACAGTACTTTCAATAGAAACAAATCCGGCACCGAACATAAGCAATGTAGCCACAATGATAATTGCGTATTTTTTTAGGCTCATAATATTACCTCCTGCATTTGTTTATTGCTTCTAAATACACAATATCACCTTATTGTAAAGTTTCAAAATGCACTACGGTAAAAATTTTGTAAAATAAAAAAAGACAGGTCATTGACCTGTCTTTGTGTGTTTATGTAACGAAAATCAAACCACTAAAAGGAAATTTATTCCATATTTTCTTTTGCAGTGTTAATGGATGATATTAATATCTTTTTTATTTCAATACATTTTTCTTGTATTTCTTTGTTATTATAGTATCCACCATCAATTAAAAGCTCAATCCAATATTCTGTTTCGTAACATTCTTTTAAAGCTATTTGTAACTTTGATACAAAGTCAGCTTTACTATGTGCATAAAAAGCTTCACGAATATATTGTAACAATAAAAGCTACTTATTACAATACACTTCTTCACTATTCACTCTTACTTCTTACCTGAAATTTCGTTCGCGAAAAGCTTTTAGTGAAAAGTGAATAGTTAATAGTGAATAAGTAAAAATTCCGTCCACTATCGTGAACGGAATTTTATGGCTCCCCCTCGCAAATGACGGGGGAACAATTTGAAAATGCTTCAACTTCACTTAACGGAATGGTTTGTGTTCCGTCTTGATAATTTAATATCAAATCTAATTTATCGTCATACAAATAAATCGCATTAACGAATGTGTTTATCAGCTTTCTGCGATTAAATAATTTTGTTGGGTCAATGCCTTTGAACTGCTCTAAATAAAATCTCAATTTGTTTTCATCAATGAGATTGCTTTCCATTTGCTCCCTTGCAATTTCTATCTGTAAATTGTTGCATTGCATTTCCAGCTCGTCAAGCCTTTGCTTTGTCGTTGCATTTACAATTCCCATTTCAATTGCATTAAGTAGATTGGCTTTTCGTTTTTCAACATCGGCTAATTCTGCTTCAAGCGTTGGCAAAACTCTGTTGCCTTTCTCTTGATAGATTAAAACATTCTTTATGATTTCATTTATTGCTTCAGGGTTGTTTACAATCTTCATTATTCTATCAATGACGAAATCTTCAATTCGTTCTTTTTTGATAGTTTTCTTATCGCAACCGTAATGATACTTTACTCCGACACATTTGTAGTAACGATACTTAACACCGTTTCTATTCGTACCACTTTCACCTGCCATCATTCTGCCACACTTACCGCAGAACAGTTTTGTAGTAAGCAGGTATTCACAATCTGCCTTGTAATGACTTGGTGCTTTCTTGTTCATCACCATTCTTTCCTGTACTCGAAGGAATAATGATTCGGGTACAATGGCTGGCATACCGCCCGGCACAACAACATCCTTGAATTTGTATTCGCCGATATACTTTCTGTTGTGCAACATATTAGTTATACAATTTATTGAAATCTTTTTACCTCTCTGCGTTTTCAAACCACGAGCATTAAAATCTGATGCAATCTGCTGAATCGTTGTTCCGTTGTCGTACATATTAAATGCTTCAAGAACAATAGGAGCATACTGCTCATCAACGATATAATTTAGATTTTCGTCAACTGCAAAACCTAACGGACACAAGCCACCATTATGCTTACACTTCAAGGCATTTTCGGTCATACCACGCAAGGTCTTTTCGCCGAGTTCTTTAGAATAATATTCAGCCATACCCTCAAGCATTGATTCCAAGAGCACACCCTCTGCACCTTCACTAATCGTTTCCGTTGCAGAGATTACCTTTACTCCATTCTTACGAAGAATAGATTTATAATGTGCCGAGTCGTAACGATTACGAGCAAATCTATCAAGTTTCCAGACAATAATAATTTCAAATGCGTGTTTACTACTTTCAGCTATCATGTGCTGAAACTCCGGACGATTGGCCGTCGTAGCCGATTTTGCCCTATCTATGTATTCACCAACGATAGTCATTCCGTTGCGTTCGGCAAATGCTTTACACTCACGAAGCTGACCTTCAATAGACTCCTCACGCTGATTGTCACTTGAATATCGAGCATATATTACTGCATTCACATATATCACCTCAAGTGTATATAACCATAACAAAAACCTTTTTGCAAGTCGTTTTGAAAATTATGTTTTTTTTGTACAAATTTGAGTACTATCATAGCAAAAGGCTGATGCAAAATCTGCACCAGCCTTTATATAGAAATTAACAACAAGCAATATAAAACATAAAAAAGCATAATTGCCAATATAGCTTTTATCATTTAAAGCAACTGCTTTTGTGAAACAAATCCCTGTTACAGTAGATATATCACGATTTGTTTCTGTTTTGGGATAATTCTTGTAATTGTATTTTTTGTAAACTCTAATGTATTTTGATTTTTATTTAAAATACGGCTCATATTCTATTTTGTGTTTACTATCCGGGAACAGATGCTTGTGCAAATCAATAAAGTAATCATCTGTCATACTCGCTATGTAATCTACAACAATTTGATTTTTCTCTTCTGCCGAATATTCGACACCGTGATATTGCTTCAAGGCGTTACCTATCGGGTTAATATGATGCTTATAAATTATTGAGTCAGTATCATTTCTCTTTACATCATCAAGAAGCTTATAATACAACTCTTCAAACATAGGCTTGATGCTTTTGTCATACTGCTGATTTATTGTATTGTTATTATATATTACTTGGTAATTTTCTTTTTTTGCCGTGCTTAAATCCTTGAAAGCGGTGTCGCTGAGCATTATATAATCCTTGCCGTAGCTATGCTCAATAATATCAACTGTTAAATTGTTTATTATTTTTGCATTTTCCGTGCCTATCAGTTCTGTGTTGAATTTATAGTCAGGTTCAATTATTCCTGCCAGCACAGCATCTTGTCTGTCCTTGCCTAAATAGGCTATCATATCGCATATACGAACAACACAGCCCTCAAGCGTTGAGGGAATAAGTCTTTTAATTGCACGAGCACCCTCTATATAGCAAGCCTCAACCTCTTTATCATATTCATTAAAAGTCTTTGAATACTGCGGTCTATACTCCTGCTGCTCAAATTCACCGTTATGACACAGTACACCGTCTAAGGTCTGCAATGTAAAATTCCGTGCAAAAATTCTATCAAGCACTCTTGTACTGTGAACATTGTGATTAAAATATCTGCCCGTTTCATTGTGGTATAATTCACTCAAAAATCTTTCGCCTGCATGACCGAAGGGCGTATGACCTATATCGTGACCTAATGCAATAGCCTCAATCAAATCAAGATTTAATCCTAATACCGAGCCGATATTTCTGGCAATTCGGGATACAAGCTGAACATGCTGTGCCCTTCTCGTTATATCGTCATTGTTTTTAAAAGAGAATACCTGTGTTTTATCAGCGTACCTGTTGTAATAAGGCAGGTGCATTATTTTTTCTGTGTCACGGACAAAAACAGGGCGCCACAAATTAGCCTTGTCCACACTGTTGTCACGCCTTATTGCATTTTCATCCTTGAACGCATAAGGATTAACCCAGTGATTTTTCCTGTCATATTTGATTTTTTGCTGTAATTCTTCATTGATTTTGTTAAATTTCAAGGCATCTGCCATAATTGCTCAACTCCGTTTCATACTTATTCTAAAATAATGAGTAATGAAATGTCAATACTCTATCATTATAAGTGATGTACTGTTTTTATCGCATAAGGTATTGTATTATTGTGCCGTAAGATGTAAAATGTATATGAGGTGATTTTATGGCAATCGGCAGACCGAAGAAAATGATGAATATGTATATCCTTGATATACTCAAGAGAAATACTGACATTGACCACGCAATAACCCAAAAGGAAATTCAAAAAAGGCTTGAAACGGAATACGATATGGTTGTTGACAGAAAGGCTGTTAAGGCTAATCTTGAGGACCTTATCAATGACGACACTTACGATATTTACTGCGAAACGAAAACCCGTTTAACGCCTAATGCAAAAACAGGAGAGTTAGAGAAAAGCGAGGTTTGCACAGGCTTTTATCATGAGTCAAAATTTACCGATTCAGAGTTAAGACTGCTTATTGACTCCGTTCTTTTTTCAAAAAGCATTCCCACTCATAACAAGTCGGCTATCATTGATAATCTTAAATCTCTCTCAAACAAGTATTTCAAATTCAATGTCGGTCATATTAAATCCTTTGAATCTGCCGACAGAGAGATTAACAAAAATCTGTTTTTCACTATTGAAACGCTTAACGAGGCCATTGACAAAGGACTTCAGGTTAAGTTCCATTACAACGAATACGGTGCAGATAAAAAGCTACATAACCGCCTTGATGATAACGGAGAGCCGAGGGAATACATAATCAACCCTTACCAAATTGTTGCCACTAACGGCAGATATTATCTTATCTGCAACTATGATAAGTATGACGATTTGGCAAATTACAGGCTTGACAGGATAACGGATATTGAGCTTTTAGACACTCCGAGAAAGCCAAAGAATAAGGTTCAGGGACTTGTTGGTCTTGATATTGCGCAGTATATGAACGAGCATATTTATATGTTTACAGGCAAATCTGTCAGAGCAAAATTTGAAGCACCAAAATACTTGATTTCGGACATTCTTGACTATTTCAAGGCATATGTAAATTTCAAAGAGCTTGACGAAAAGAATGTAATCGCAACGGTTAAGGCTAACGAAACAGACCTTCGCCTGTGGGCAAGGCAGTATGCAGGGCAGATTAAAATTACCGAGCCGACAGAGCTTACCCAAGCATGCAAGCAGGATTTATTAGAGGCTATTAAATTATATGAGGACTGACTATGAATTTAAGTAAATCAAAATATGTAAGAGGCTTGCAATGTCCTAAAATGCTGTGGATGGACAGGTACAAGCCTGAAATGGCAGAGCAAAATCCCGCACTTGAAGGTATTTTTGCCACAGGCAATGAGGTTGGCGACCTGGCACGCAGATACTTTGGCGAATATGACCTTGTTGATTTTGATTTGGGCATTGACAGTATGCTCAGGCAAACACAGGAATTTATAAATAACGGCAGTAAAAACATTGCAGAGGCAAGCTTTTATGTAGACAACCTTTTTTGCAGTGTTGATATTCTGCATAAAAATCCCTACGGCTGGGATATTGTTGAGGTTAAAAGCTCAACCGCCGTTCACGATGTTTATCTTGACGATATGGCTTTTCAGCTTTATGTGCTTAATAAGGCCGGGCTAAATATCACAGGCGTTTACAATATGCACCTTAATTCAAATTATGTCCGCTACGGTGATTTGGATTTAAATCAGCTTTTTGTGCTTGAAGATTGCACTGAAATCTGTATGTTTAAGCAAGGTGATGTTCAGCAGAATATAGCAGATATTTGCAGATATATGGCTATGGCTGATGATTTTGAGCCTGAAAAGGATATTGATGTTTGCTGTGAAAGTCCTTATGAATGTGCTTATAAAGGCTACTGTTCAAGGCATTTGCCATACCCATCTGTTTTTAATATCAGCAGGCTTAATACAAATAAAAAGTATGAGTTTTATCATAACGGCATTATCAGCTTTGAGGATATTGAAAAGAAAAAGCCAAAGCTTTCTGCAAAGCAATGGCAACAGGTTGATACGGCATATTATCATTACGCGCCCACTATTGATAAAATAGGCATTAGGTCTTGTATTGAACAATACACATATCCTCTTTACTATCTTGATTTTGAAACATATCAGCCTGCCGTACCGCCCTATGACGGAATAAAGCCGTATATGCAGGTAACCTTTCAGTATTCACTTCATATTCAGTATGAAAAGGGCGGAGAGTTGGAGCACAGGGAATTTTTAGGCGAGGCAGGTGTTGACCCTCGCAGAGCCTTGGCAGAACAGCTTTGCAGAGATATACCAAAAGATGTTTGCACCCTTGCATACAATATGTCCTTTGAAAAGACGAGAATTAAGGAGCTGGCAAATCAGTTTCCCGACCTTGCAGAGCACCTTATGAATATCCACGATAATATCAAGGATTTGATGCTCCCCTTTCAAAATCACTACTATTACAGCAAAGCCCTTGAAGGCTCATACTCAATCAAGAAGGTGCTACCTGCCCTTTGCCCTAACGACCCCGAGCTTGATTATCACGCACTTGAGGGAATACATAACGGCGGTGAGGCTATGCAGGCATACCCGGACCTTGTAAATCATACACCCGAGGAGCAGGCAATTATCCGCAAAAACCTCCTCGCCTATTGCCGATTAGACACTCTCGCAATGGTCAAGGTGCTGGAAAAGCTGTATGATATGTGTTAGGATATAATAAAGGAGATGCGTTTAATGAAAAAATACGAAGCCGATATTTTCGATATGTTAGGAATTAATGGAAGAGAAGATAGCTACACTAATTTGTTAAAAGTGCTTTTTGACAATGTTTTAGAGTACAGATCTTTTTTACTTAATATGTTGTTTCCCAAGGAAGCATTAGACCCTGATGCATTTTATTTTGAAACAAGAAACAAATATTCTCGGAAAGATTCAAATGAAAAAAATCATAATGAAATACCTGATATAATTATTGTGGATAAGAGTGGTAATCATTTTGCCCTAATTGAAGTGAAAATTTTTTCGGGAGAGGGTGATCGCCAAACGGAAAGATACTATAATCTATTTTCAAACGACATTCCAGATATAACGATTCACGATTGTAATAAAGAAAATATTCCCATTAGAAAAAATGCTGTTAGAAAATTTTATTTTTTAACTATTTATGAAAGCAAAGCTCAATGCGAAGAATTTATAAACATTAAATGGTCAAGAATCATAGAACCTCTTAAACAAATTCAAATAAAAAATGAGTATTTGAATTTGCTCGCAAAGTCTTTAATTAACAAGGTTGAAAGCAGTAAAACCATTGATTCTATATCAAAGGATATGATTTGGAATGATTCGATGGGTTTTGGCTGGGCAAAAGAGCAAAATCTTTTCAAAGTGCTAAAATCCTTCTGCTTTAAGGATGAAGAAATATGGGACTATTATGAAAGCTGGAATGGCTACAACAAGGATTCAAATACTTATGAGTTAAAATGCTTGTTTGGCAGAGAATGCTGGAGAGGGATACATCTTAAAAATATTAACAACGATAATTTGGAAAAATGCTTTGAGTTCCACTACGAATTTGCATACAGCCCAAATGAAGACAGAATTACCGTAAGGCTGGATTATCATTTGAGGCCGTATCTGTCAATCTCCGATATAAATAAATGCAAATTTTATAACAAAGCCAGTTTTTACGATGTCCCAGAAGAAGATTACAACAAAATTAAAGATTTGGCAAACAGAGCCAATGAAATAAGGAAAAACAAAGCTGACGAAATCAAAAACAGTATAATGAATTCTACTAATAATGACAGTATAATTCGAGTGAAAAACAATAGCAATCCAATGATTTTAGTAAAACAATCTATTGATGGTACAAGCAAAAAAACAATAGAAGAAATAACAAAAATAATAAATGTTTTTGTGAAAAACACAAAGACAATAATTGATGATTTTGTTGCAAAGTAATAGTTTTAATAAAAATTTGTAATATGTGTTTAAAACAGCGGTGATAGCGTTACTTTAATTGAGATTAAAGTTGGTCAGCGAGTCGTTGACTGTAATCAAAAAATTGTCTGCAACATACGAAAACTGCTTCGCTTAATCAAAATTCACTGCACGAATCAGAATTAAGCTACGCACCATTCTTATCATTTTGTATCACCGCTGTTTTTATTTGAAAAATATGGAAAGTAAACTTATATCCGGTGTTAGCAACAGAGAGTTATATTATATCTCAAACAACACCGACAAATTTTACAATAGAATATCAATACCCAAGAAAACCGGTGGAGTAAGAATGGTATATGCTCCTAAACCACAATTGAAATGGTGTCAACATTATATTGCAGAAAATTATCTTGATGTTTATAGGGAATCCAAGTATGCAACCGCATATCATAAGGGCTCAAATATTCTTGCTAACGCTTCTCCTCATTGCAACAAGAAGAATATTTTAAAGCTTGATATTGAAAATTTTTTTGGCAGTATTACATTTATGCAGGTATATAATGTTTTTTATAAATGTTATCCTGCAAATGTCAGCAAACAGTTGGCAGAGCTTTGCTGTTATCATGACAGTCTTGTTCAAGGCTCACCGGCATCACCGAAATTATCAAATGTGGTTATGTATAGTTTTGATAACAAAATCGGAAAGTGGTGCGAGGAAAGAAATATTACCTACACTCGCTATTGTGATGATTTAACATTTTCATCAAATGATGATTTGCATAGTGTTTATTACAAGGTTAAGTCCTTACTAAAGAGTAATAGATTTTATTTAAACAATAAAAAAACACATTTTGTAAATGCAAATCACAGGCAAAGTGTTACCGGAATAGTGGTTAACGAATTTCCTCAAGTATCAAAAGAGTATAGAAAAAAGCTTAGACAGGAAATATATTATTGTCAAAAATATGGTATAAAAAATCATTTAAAACACATTGGTTCCGATTTAACCGAAGAAGAATACTGTAAGGTGTTAAAGGGCAAGATTAATTATGTTTTATCTGTAAATCCAAATGATTTAGAATTTAAGAATTTGCAACAATCGTTATACAGGGATAATATTTAATTTGTCAAATTAGCCAAAGAGATATAAACTATGACCTACGTAATTTCCGACCTACACGGTTATCCGCTTGAAAAATTTAAAATGCTGCTTGGCAAAGCCGGGTTTTGTGATGATGACGAATTGTTTATTCTCGGTGATGTTGTTGACCGAAACGGTGACGGCGGAGTAGAAATGCTCTGCTGGTTACTTTCTCAACCCAACATTTACTTGATTTTCGGCAATCACGAGGCTATGCTTTTGTCCTGCTCATTTGTATTGGAGCAGGTAACGGACGAATTTGTTGAGTCGCTGTCAAAGCATAATCAAATTGAAATTTTGAGCGAGTATATGTTCAACGGCGGTGATGTTACATTAAAGGCACTTAGCGAGCTGAACAAAAAATCGCCCGAAGCAGTTGCAGATATATTTGATTATCTTCGTGAGGCACCGCTTTACGATATAGTTGAAATCGGCGGCACAAACTATTTGCTGACACACAGCGGTATTGATAATTTTGAAAAGGGCAAGCCGTTATCAAGCTATACACCTGATGATTTTCTGTGGAACAGACCGAAGCTTGACGATGAATATTTTGAAAAATCAATAACCGTTTTCGGTCATACCCCCACAATCTGCTTTGGCGAGGAATACAAAGGTGAAATCATCAAAACGAAAACCTGGATTGACATTGATGTGGGTGCGGCAGGCGGATTTGAGCCTGTCCTTCTCCGTCTTGATGATATGAAGGAATTTAGAAACTAAATATAAAACAGCAGCACCACGATGATTTAATTCATCGTGGTGCTTTTTTATGCACAAAAAACCTCTCATTGAACTTATTATAATTACATTGTAACAAGAAAACAGGAGGTGTGATTACCATAAAAATTAAGGCTTTAAGCAGAGAAAAGGCTATCAGGCTAAGTTATAGTGATTTTGATGATGCCAAAATAATTATATCTATCAGAGACCCGAATAAAGTTAAGCCGGAATTTAATATCAATAACAGCTCGATAAAGGATATTTTGTATCTGTCATTTTTCGACATCAGTGAGGAAACAAAAAGCATTTTCGGCGGGTACGAATCTATGTCGCCCATTGATGCAATTTTGATTCGTGATTTTGTTTTGAAATGGCAGGGCGAAATTGACACAATATGGGTTCAATGCGAAATAGGAATGTCACGCAGTGCAGGAATTGCGGCAGCCATTATGGAGTATTTTGATATGGATTCAAAGAAGATACTCGAAAGCAATCAGTATTATCCAAATAGGCTATGCTATAACCTAACTAAAGGTGCATTTAACAAATAAAACCTTGCTGGGAGGGGAATTATGACTTATACAAGATTTCAGGTCCCGATATTTCATAATACACAAAACACTTTATATTCCGAAGATAACAAGCTAAAGCAAATATCATTTGTAGATTCCTGTGTTGATATGTTTTTATTCTGTGGTGACAAATCACTTGAAATCGGAATGAAAATAGATAGTATAAAAGCACTTTTGGATATTCCGTGGACCAATGATATTGAGAATATTACTGCTTTTGATTTCAGTGAAAAAATAGTTTTTGATTTTGATACAGGCGAAACTAATGCCTGTCTTTTCAACGGCGAAACACTTGTTCAGAGTAAAAATATTTATGAAATAATTGATGAAGATTTAGAAGATATGCTGTGCAAAATCATTTCAAAAAATAATCATGTAAAAGAAAAACTTAAAAATGCTTTTACTGAAAATTATAATATTTTCGTTCCATTCCCTTTGAATGAATTGAACCTGAAATATTTTGCTCTTATGACGCAGTATCAAGGTTATAACAAAGAATTTTATTATTCAATTCCCTTTGATGACCGCAAAACCATTACTCATTTTACATTCAATGACATTTCAAAGGAATTAAAAAACGGCAACAACGCAATGAGTTTGCTTGAAAAATACAATGTCCCTCACAAAAAGTCTATCAAGCGAATATTTGCAGAGAGGCAAGGCTTATTTTTCTATCTCAAAGAATGTGGGATAATGTATAATGTTATTAACAACATTGATTTATTTTCAAGCTTTTTGAATGATAAATTTTGCTATTATATTCTATCATATTTGCATACTTATCCGGCACTTGAAAACTATTTTAAGGACTTTGTTAAATATACAAATATTGTGAGCTTTTGCAACAAGATGAAAAAGAACTTATCTTTTTTGAGTTATGCATTTGAATATAATTCCTTGCGTAGTGATATGAAGCAGGAAAAAATCAAGTATATTAACAAACAACGCTACAAATATGAAGCGTATCCTTGTATTACTATTCCCTTTTCTATAAAGCTCATAAATACCATTGATGTTGAGGTTAAAGTAATCGACGGATACGAATTTATACCGCTGAAAAACACAAGCGATTGCCATATCACAGGCAAACAGCTTTCTAACAGTCTTAAAAATTGGGAATATTTTTACGAGCCTGTTGTTATTGTGCGTGACTACAAAAAAACGATTGCGGCGATTGAATTTTCTGATAATCACCTTCGTTCTGCATACAAAGCATATCACTGTCCTGTAAGTACCGATATTCCTCTTTGTAATACATTGAAAAAATGGTGCGTTGATTCAGGTATTGACTACATTAGCTTTTTTAGCTATTATCAGATTGAGGACCACTAAATATGCCGTTATTCATTGAGAAGGGCACTATTTGTGATAGAATAATTTTAAGTAAAAATTGAAAATCAAGGGAGAAATAAAATTATGAGTAAATATGATGATATTGTTTTGCCGACACCTGATTTTATTGATAAAAAAATCAAAGAATTTGATAATAATGAGCAACTAAATGAAAAAGCATTGGAATTATTATTCAATACATTTAAAAGTAATACGGATGAAAAAGAAATTCTTTTGAAAGTGGTTACGCTCAATAATCGTTATAGCGCAGGCTTAACAGACAATTTTTTGAGCAAAGAAAAATGTGATATATATGAAAAAGAAAACAAGGATAAACCAACAAATGTAATAGTAATGACAAAACACATAGCTGAAATTGAATCACAACAAAATTACTTTTCAGAAGAGGACGATCCAATATCCATTGTTAAAGAACTCAGACATATTGAAGGATATCAAGATTCATACTCTTTTGCAACAAAATATGTTGCGTGGACATTCCGTGATAAAAACATTCCTATTGTTGATGGCTATGTAAAAAAATTATTGTATTCCATAAATAAAAAAAGCAAAGAAGCATGTTTCTATGAAAAGTTAACATGGAATGATTTGGAAGACTATCCAACTTACTGTGAAGTTTACAAATCATTTGTTGAACATTTTAAGTTGGATAACTACAGTTATAAACAGATTGATAAGTATTTATGGCTCTATGGAAAAGAATTAGCCCAAGGTAAAAATACTCAATCACAAGGCACAACACCCCTATAATAATACAGGGGTGTTGTGTTGTTAAAGGCTGTTTAATGCATCATATATTTTGTTGAAAATCAGTTGATTTGGATAATATTTGTAATCCCGGAATATATCTATGCCTCTGTGTTCATAATGTTCAAGTATTGCGGCGGCACAGCCTGCGCTACGGCTTTGCCCGTATTCGCATTGACAGATTATATCCATCCCGTCATTTTTTGCCTTGTCAATAAACTTGGCAAGCACATTTACCTCGGGGAAATATGTTTCATAAGTAAGACCGAAATCCCCAAGCACCTCAATATCAATGTCATAAATCGGAACATAAAACACTCTGTCAGCCTTGCCCGAATAATCAACAAGTGCATAATCGTTCTTGTTTCTGCGGTCAATGGGGTCGTAAAAGCTGATAACCGCCGTGTTTTCGGGAAAACCGTTTCGCAGTAACGACTCAACTGCTTTTCTTGAATAGATCGTAACCTTCATAAAATCAACTCCTTTATACATATAATAACACAGCAGATGCACCGAAATTAGTACATCTGCTGTATGCTTGATTATTTACTTATTTTTCCCTTCTTTTCTTTGCAATTTCGATCCAAGCCTTATGCTCCCAATCAAGCGGAGTTTGATGATCTTTAAAAATCTTAGGTAAATGCTCTTGAAATTCTTTGTATTCGGTATCATCCCATTTACTCCACGGCGTAACCTTTTCCGAGGAATATACTCCTCGAGTCCCGTTCTTCAAAAGATTTTCCTTAACTAATGGCAATGTAACATTTTCGTTGTTCCAAACAGATTCTATAATAAAGCTGTCAACAGGTACTTGGAAATATTTATATAATCCTTGAATTTTCTTGTATTTTTTACAATCAACACAATCATTTTTATATTCAAGAAAAATCTCCGATAAAATATATAAATATTTCATTGTCATATTAACCCATTTTTGAGCATTACCATAAGAAAAAGCAGGACTTTTATCTTTTAAAGACACTTTTTCATAGTGTTTTACTAATTCTTTACAGGTGGCTTTATGCCATTTTTCATAACCATTTGAATTTTCTTTTAATAGCTCTTTTATTGTATTTTCTAATTCTTGTGCAACCTTATCATAATCTATCTCTTCAGCATTTTCCTTTTCTAATGCGTTATAAGCACCTTGCATAGTTGCATCATTATATGCAACTTTAATTGCAGATTTTAATATGGTGTCGAAATTATCTTTAAAACATACACCAAAATATGTAAAAATAAGAAATTCAACCGAATTTTCTAAACTCATAAAAATCCCCTCGGTTATATAATCACTTTCTATATTTGTTGCAAATATCTAAACATTCATCAAGCATATGTATTGCCTTTTTTGCTTCGTCAATTTGTTCATTTATTCTGCCTTTCATTTGTCTGATTGATGAAACGCAGGTTTCAAAGGCTTTGTTTGCATTATGTTTACTTGATTTTTTATCACTATCAAGTATATTAAGTGCATTTTCTATCATATTAAGCCTTATGCTGAGGTCTTCGATATAAATAGCAGAGGGCAATTTTTCGTCCATTGCTAACATATTCATAATGTCATGTACTACTGCAAGGTCTGATTCAAACTCCTCTTCGTCAACACCGTGATCGTCGTTATACTGTTCAAAATAATTATCATATTGCTTTTGCAATTTTTCTTTAGTTTCTTCAATATACTTTAAGTCCTTTGATATATTCTCTTTAATATCCATAATTTCACCTCCAAAATTTCTATCAATATTAAATCATATTGCGTGTACCGAAAATGTCGCATAGGCATTAATGATTTATAATTCAATTATAGCACATTAATACTTAGAAATAAATATGTTCAAAAAACCACCCATAGCACTTGTTACAATACTGTTAGGGTGATGAAATGAACGATAAGGAAATACGAAAAATACTGATTTCATATCTTGAAGCTGTTTGCAGTGAGGTTAGAATTTATCAAGAAAAAAACATCGGTTCATCAATTTGTGATATTATGGCTGTTACAAATTGTTTAACGGGTTTTGAAATAAAAAGTGATGCAGATAATTACACAAGACTTCAATATCAAGTGAATTCATATGATAAATTTTTTGATAAAAACTATATCGTTGTTAGTTCAAAGCACGAAAAATCAGTTCCAAACAAAGTGCCTGACCACTGGGGGATAATGAGCATAAAAAACGATAGCATTGAAATTATCAAAAAAGCAAAAAAGAGCCCTAATGTAAGCAGATACCAACAGTTGTCTGTTTTGTGGAAAGTTGAGCTTAACAATATATTGATTAAAAACAATATGCCGATTTTTGCTCAAAAAAATAAAAACTATATTAAATCTCAACTATCAGACAATGTTGACGAGAAAATTCTCGGTGAACAAATTGCATATGAACTTCTTAAAAGAGATTATTCCGTTTTTAACGCAACTGATTATACAATTCATGCAAATTCTAATATCCCGGAGTTTGAAATTATTGATTGCCTATCCGAAGAAAATGAGATGAATTATTCACTTGATGAATGGATAAATCTTTATAGAAAGGCTCAGGAATTAAAGGCTGAAAAGAAAGCTATATATAGAAATTCTCCTGTAATAAGACCTGCTCACAAAATTAAATATACTGATATTGAAGTCCGCTTGGGTGCTCCGTGGATTTCAAAGGATATAATTGGAGAATTTATATTCTATATAATCAATGGAAAAGAGGCAAAAGACTCAAAGTCATATTTTGTAGAATATGATGATGTCACAGGCAACTGGAATATACCGAATAAGAATTACTACGGCGACAATTTAAGATGTAAAGTTGAATTCGGGACAAATAGGTATAATGCACTTTATATAATTGAAGCAACCCTTAATTTAAGACCAATAAAAATCTGCAATGGCGGAGTATTTGACGAAAAAGAAACAATACTTGCTGTTGAAAAACAGAAAATAATCATAGAGGAATTCAGTAATTGGATATGGAAAAGTGAGGATAGAATTTGGGAGGTAGAGGAAGCATATAACAAGGCTTTTGCGGAATTTAATAAGAAAAATTACGATGGAAGCCGTCTTGAATTTCCTGAGATAGCCGATGGATTTGAGCTTTATGATTACCAAAAAGATGCTGTACAAAAAATAATTTCAGAAAAAAACACACTTCTTGCATTTGATGTAGGAGCCGGAAAAACATACATTATGATTGCGGCAGCTATGAAAATGCGACAAATGGGTATTTCGCGAAAAAATCTTTTTGTTGTGCCAAATAATATAGTCGGTCAGTGGGAAAAGATGTTCCTGACGCTATATCCAAAAGCAAAGTTGTTAACGATTGATTCAAAAACATTCAAACCAGCATTAAGAGAAAAGGTTCTTATTCAAATACGTGACGGCGATTATGACGGAATAATAATGGCTTATAGTTGTTTTGAAATGATACCGTTATCCAGCAACTATGTGCTAAGCCAAATGGAAAAGGATATAGAAGAATTAAATATAGCCGTCCGTCAATACACCGGATACTCCTATGAACAATCGCAAAGGTGCAAAGCTCGAGATAATATTAAGAATCTTGCGTATAAGTTTATGCAAAGTATGGATAAAAAGCCTGTCCATAATGTCACGTTTGACGAGCTTGAAATAAACACAATTTTTCTTGACGAGGCACATAATTTCAAAAATATTCCCATTAAAACAAAAATGCGTGATTTAACAGGGATAAACACAAAAGGTTCATTGAAATGCCTTGAAATGCAAAGAAAAATACAATGCGTTCAGGAGCAAAACGGTGGCAGAGGAGCAGTGTTTGCAACAGGTACTCCGCTTTGTAATTCTATTTCCGATGCGTATGCTATGCAAATGTATTTGCAAAGAGAAAAAATGCACGAGTTAAAGCTTGATATTTTTGATAACTGGGTTAAAACATTTGCCGCACCCGAAGAAATATGTGAAATTGATGTAGATACTTCAAAGTTCAGAATAGTAAGAAGATTTGCAAGGTTTTTTAATTTAAAGGAATTATCAAAAATGTTTTCATCTATTGCTGTTTTTCACGCAGTTGAGCAAACAGGGTTGCCAAAGTTAAATGGATATACAGATGTTGTTATACACAAAAACAAAGCTCTTCGTAATTATATGCTTTCCCTTTGTGAACGCACAGCGCTGATAAGAGATAAGGTCGTTGACAAATCACATGATAATATGTTGAAAGTCAGTGCCGATGGACGAAAGGCAGCGCTTGATTTGAATTTGGTAGGGAAAGAACAAAAATACGATAAAACATCAAAGGTGTTTTTATGCGTAAAAAGAGTTGTTGAAATATACAACAAATATTCGGACACTTCTCAACTTATATTTTGCGACTATTCAACTCCAAAAGGCGACAGATTCAATGTTTATGATAAGCTTAAAGAGCTGTTAATTGATAGCGGAATAAAAGCAAAAGAAATTGCTTTTATTCATTCTTACCAAACAGAAGCAAGAAAAATGAAACTTTATCAAGAGGTTAATGAAGGAAAGATTAAAATTCTGATAGGCTCAACCTTTAAACTCGGAATCGGTGCAAATGTTCAAACAAAGTTAAAGGCGATACATCATCTTGATGTACCTTGGCGTCCTGCCGATGTAGGACGGATTTTGCGGACATTCAAAATAAAAAAGAATGTGGAGGTAAC
>NZ_CAMFQO010000011.1 GCF_945980375.1 uncultured Eubacterium sp.
ATTTTGTACAATAATATAATTGTAGAAGAAAAGAAAAAGTGGTATAATTGTAATATCATAAGAAAGCGAAGACAGATATGGAATTAAACAAGCTAAAACAGGGACAAACAGGTATTGTGCAATCCGTTGGAGGCGACGGTGCATTAAGACAGCATTTTTTAGATATGGGACTACTGCCCGGTGCAGAGATTACATTGATAAAATTTGCACCGATGGGCGACCCTATTGAGTTCAAAATTCACGGCTACGAATTAACCCTACGTGTTGACGACGCAAAAAGCATTGATGTTTTGCCAACCAAGGCAAGCAACAGCAAGCCCGTGCAAAAAAGATGCCCGAGGATTGAACACCCCGGTCTCGGTGAGAACGGAAAATATCATACAAGGGCAGACGAAAATCCTTTGCCGAGCGGTACTGTTTTGACCTTTGCACTTGCAGGTAACCAAAACTGTGGCAAGACAACACTGTTCAATCAGCTGACAGGCTCTAATCAGCACGTCGGCAACTTCCCCGGTGTTACGGTTGACAGAAAATCAGGCATAATAAAGGGATACCCAAACACAGAGGTTGTTGACCTGCCGGGTATCTACTCGCTTTCGCCGTACACAAGCGAGGAAATAGTATCAAGGCAGTACATACTCAACGAAAAGCCGACAGGCATAATAAACATTGTTGACGCAACAAATATAGAAAGAAATCTATATTTGACAATGCAACTGATGGAGCTTGAAATCCCCATCGTGCTGGCGCTTAATATGATGGACGAGGTTAAGGGCAACGGCGGATGTGTGCTTATCAACGAAACCGAGGATATGCTCGGAATACCTGTTGTGCCTATTTCCGCATCAAAAAATGAGGGCATTGATGAATTAGTGCGTCACGCCGTTCACATAGCAAAGTATCAGGAAAAGCCGGGCAGAACGGATTTTTGTGATGAGAACGACCACAACGGTGCGGTTCACAGAGCGTTGCACGGAATAATGCACCTGATAAAAGACCATGCCGAAAATGCGGGAATACCTGTTCGTTTTGCCGCAACAAAGCTTGTTGAGGGCGACAGCAAAATTGAAGAGGCTTTGCACCTTGACAAAAACGAAAAGGATTTTGTTGAGGCAATCATCGTTCAAATGGAGGAAGAACGAGGACTTGACAGAGCTGCCGCAATAGCGGATATGCGTTTTTCATTTATAAAAAAGCTTGTGGAAAAATGTGCTGTTAAGCCAAGAGAAAGCAAGGAAAGCAAGCGCAGCCGAAAAATAGACAAAATATTTACGGGAAAGTATACGGCCATACCTACATTTGTAATAATTATGGCGGTTATATTTTGGCTAACCTTTAATGTAATCGGACTTAAGCTGCAGGAGCTTTTGGAATTTTTAATCGGACATTTTACAGGCTTAGTTGATAATTGGCTGACTGCCTGGAATGTCGACCACATTTTGCACTCGCTGATAATTGACGGTATCTTTGAGGGTGTGGGCAGTGTACTGAGCTTTTTGCCGATAATTGTAACGCTGTTCTTCTTCCTATCATTGCTTGAAGACACGGGATATATGGCAAGGGTTGCCTTTGTTATGGATAAGCTGTTAAGAAAAATAGGACTTTCGGGCAGAAGCATTGTGCCTATGCTTATTGGCTTTGGATGCTCCGTACCTGCTGTTATGGCAAGCCGTACCCTGCCGTCCGACCGTGACAGAAAAATGACCATAACATTAATTCCGTTTATGAGCTGTACGGCAAAGCTGCCCATATATTCGTTTTTTACAGCGGCGTTCTTTCCGGACAAAGCCCCTCTTGTTATGGTGCTTTTATACTTTGGCGGAATTGCTATGGGAATACTTACTGCGTTTATTTCCAAAAGCACTGTCTTTAAGGGTGAGGCGGTTCCGTTTGTTATGGAGCTTCCAAACTACCGTTTACCGAGTGCAAAAAACACATTGCATCTTTTGTGGGACAAGGCAAAGGACTTTTTAACAAGAGCCTTTACGGTTATCTTTGTGGCGACAATAGTTATATGGTTCTTAAAAACATTTAACTTCCATTTAAGCGTAGTTGAAAATTCAAAGGACAGCATACTTGCCGAGGTTGCCGGTCTGATTGCACCTATATTCGCACCGCTTGGCTTTGGTGATTGGAGGCTGTCGACATCGCTTATAACAGGCTTTATTGCAAAGGAAAGCGTTGTATCCACCATTACTGTTTTGACAGGCAAGGCAGGTGGAATTACTGCCCTGCTCTCCCCTGTAAGTGCGGCAAGCTTTTTGACATTTTGCCTTTTGTACACACCATGCGTAGCGGCAATTGCCGCAATTAAGCAGGAGCTTGGAAGAAAATGGGCAATGATTACCGTCATACTTCAATGCTCGATTGCTTGGCTATGCTCAGGTGCGGTGTATGTTATTGGCTCGATACTATTATAAAACAAGGCTCCTTTTTTTGAGGAGCCTCAGACTGTCGATAAAGTGGGCTGAAACACGCCATATAAATTAAACAAACCGATTTGAGCCTCACTTGTGTAAAGGGAGGTGGCAACGCGTATGCGTTGACGGAGGGATTGTAAAAGCGGCTTAGACATCGAATCTAAGCCGCTTTTGGCGTTTTTCGCCTTTTGCTCGGTCGAGGTACCCTCGTACATCTTCCCTCACAAAATGCGAAATTCAGCACCATTTCTCAACAGTCTACCAGCGTGTCGAAATTTATAATTTGACTTTTTCGACACGCTGGGGCTTTTTTTGAAAAGCCTTTTATCTCATCGGCTTCGCTATGCTCAACGGCTCCCCTTGATAAAGACAAGGGGAGTTTTATTGATGTGATTAAGTCTTTTTAATATTTACATTCTATATGTTGTATGATATAATTGTTATAATATATTTTACAAGGTGAAAAGTATGATAGTTAGAGTGAACAACGACAATTTGGCTCAATACGAGGATTTTATAAAAAAGCATCCAAAAGGACTGTTTCAGCACTCGTCAAAATGGGCAAAGGTTAAATCCGCTTGGAAATGGGAGGCTGTAATGCTTAAAGATGACAACGGCAAAATTATCGGTGCCGCCGATGTTTTGATTAGAAGCATCCCTGTAATCAAGTATTCCCTAATGTACGCGTGCAGAGGCTTTGTTTGTGATGAAAACGATTTTGACACATTCAACAGGTTATTTGACGCTTTGCTTGAAATAGGCAAGGAATACAAGGCATACTGTCTTAAAATCGACCCTGAAATTGTAATTGAAAACACAGAATACAAAAAGCATCTTTTGAACAAGGGCTTTAAGGAATTAAATCCGGGCTGTATGGATTTTGAAAATGTACAGCCAAGATTTGTATACTGCTTTGATTACAACAATATGAACGAGGACGAGCTTATGCTCACCTTTAAGCCTGACTATCGCAATCGTATAAGAAAGGCTACCAAAAAGGGCGTTGAGGTTAAAATTTGCGGTAAGGAAGCGCTTGACGATTTTGTTACGATTATGGCGGAAACCGGAGAGCGTGACGGATTTTCCACAAGACCGAAATGGTATTTTGAAAAGATACTTGACTGTATGACGGATGACGCAAGGCTGTATATGGCATACTACGAGGGCAAGGCTATCGCAGGCACACTCGCTATCAAATGGGGCGAAAATGTTATGAAATACCAATACGGTGCTTCATCAAACGCTCACAGAAACGTTTACCCTAACTATGCATTGCAATGGGCTATGATTAAATGGGGTATGGAATGTAACTGCAAGGTTTACGACTTTGGCGGAATCAGCGGTGACTGTCAAAATCCGGACAACCCTCACTACGGGTTGTGGAGATTTAAGCACGGCTTCGGCGGATATATGAAGGAATTTGTAGGCGAGTTTGACTATGTAATAAACAAGCCTGTATACAACCTATATAATATTGCAACAAAGGTATTAAAGAAAATAAGATAATGAGCAGATACGTAATTGACAAAAAGAAGCTTGACGAAAACATCGAAATTATAAAGGACAAGGCCGGTGTACCGTTGATAGGTGTTGTTAAGGGCAACGGCTACGGCTTTGGCATAAAAGAATTAACACAAATTCTTGTCAGCCACGGCATAAAGACCTTTGCCGTAACAGAGGTTACAGACCTACCGATTTTGCGTGAAATACTTAAGGATGAGGAAATACTTGTTATGCGTTCAACCTGCGTTGAGCAGGAATGTAATGAAATAATCAGGTACAACGCAACGGCAACCATCGGCTCTTTAGCGGCGGCACAGGCTATGAACAATGCTTGTGAAAAGGCAGGAGCAACCGTTAATTGCCACCTAAAGATTGACACGGGTATGGGCAGATACGGATTTATGCCAAGCGAAATTGAAGACGCAATAAAATGCTACTCAATGCCTAATTTACGATTTGTAGGTGCATACACGCATTTTTCGTCAGCGTTTAGAAATCACGACTTAACAAAAACACAGTTAGTCTTATTTAAGGACACAATGGCTAAAATCAGCGAAAAAGTGGGAGATGTCGGCACCTTGCACGCAAGCAACTCCCCTGCTCTGCTAAACGTTGAGGACGTTTGCCTTGATACTGTAAGAATAGGCTCTGCATTTACGGGCAGAGTGATAACAAAATCAAAAAGCGGACTAAACAGGCTCGGCTCGCTTGAAGCAGAGGTTGTTGATGTTAAGACTGTGCCAAAGGGATACTATGTAGGCTACAACGCAACCTACCAAACAAAGCGAGAAACAAAAATAGCCATAGTGCCTATCGGACACTATGACGGCTTCGGTTTGGCAAAGGAAAAGGAATTGTTTGACCTGAGATATGTTTTGAGTGTGTTCAAAAAATTCCTGAAAAAGCAACAGATGTATGTAAGAATCAACGGAAGAATGTACCACGTAATCGGCGGAATAGGATTAAGCCACACGGCAGTGGATGTTACGGGAAGTGACGTTAAGCCCGGTGACCTTGCAAGTGTGGACATATCACCGCTTATGGTAAATCCAAGGATTGAAAGGATATACAAATAGGAGATAAAATGAAAGAAGAAATCAAAGCTAACGATGTTCAAATACCATACGGTGTTTTGCACGATCAAATTGTAAATAGCATAAAGCTTGTTGATAATAAGATTGTGTTCACCTTTGAAATCGATTTGTACGAAAATGATTACACCGCTGAAGTATACAGTAAGTACAAGGATTTTAAGAATTGTGAAATGACGGTTGAGCTTTATAGCAATGAAGATAATTATGCTGACCTTTACACATTTCTTGATAAGCATAACAAATTTAATGGTATTGAAATATCGCTTGCCGAGTTTTGTGAACTGTATGAAAAAGCAAATTGCATTTCTTTTTTAGACTGCCTTTCAAATGGATACGGATGGATAATTCAATTTTATTCACGCTTCTATGACGCAAAAGGAAAATACAAAAAATACAAAGAAATTTCAATAATTGATGTATTTCTTCTTGCAAATAAAATAACTTGGAATTGGTATTAAAATACGGCTTGGACCGAAAAAGTCCAAGCCGTTTATATTTTTTATTTAGCAAGAAAGCCGATTTTTTTCATAGCTTTTGAAAGTGTTCTGTCTGCAAGGCGGGAGGCAATATCCGCACCGTTTGTCCAGCACTCCTCAAGATACTTTTTATCCTTCAAAAGCTCGTTATATTTCTTTTGAACAGGCTCAAGCTCTGCAACAACAGCCTCGCCGACAGCCTTTTTGAAATCACCGTAACCCTTACCGGAAAAGTCACGCTCAATAGCTTCAAAGCTTTCTCCGGTAACAGCAGAATAGATTGTCATAAGATTATTAATTCCGTCCTTGCCGTCTGCATAATGAACAGACATTTCGCTGTCTGTAACAGCTGACTTAAACTTTTTCATTATTACATTTGGTTCATCGGTAAGGTAAACAGTACCCTTTGGATTAGGGTCGGACTTTGACATCTTTGAAACAGGATTTTGCAACGACATTACCCTTGCTCCCTGCTTTGGAATATAAGGCTCAGGAACAGTAAATACATTACCGTAAATACCGTTAAAGCGTTCTGCAATATCACGTGTAATCTCGAGATGCTGCTTTTGGTCGGCACCGACAGGAACAACATCTGCCTGATACAAAAGAATGTCGGCAGCCATAAGGCAGGGATATGTGAACAAGCCTGCGTTTACATTGTCTGCATGCTGAGCCGATTTGTCCTTAAACTGTGTCATCCTGTTAAGCTCGCCAAACTGCGTGTAGCAATTAAGCAGCCACGCAAGCTGACTGTGCTGTGCAACGTGTGACTGAACAAAAAGAATACTCTTTTGAGGGTCAAGTCCGACAGCCATAAGCATTGCATAAAGCTGTGTTGTTTGCTGACGAAGCTTTGCAGGCTCCTGTCGAACGGTGATTGAATGTAAATCCGCAATACCGAATATAGTATCAAAATCGTCCTGAAATGTAGGCCAACCACGCATTGCGCCAAGATAATTACCAAGGGTTGGAATTGATGTTGGCTGAATGAGGGACAACGACCTCTTTTTTCTTTCTACCTTAATTTCTTCTGACATAGTATCTTCTCTTTTCTATTTATATTCTTTAATAACCTTTGCCATAATCTTTACGCCCTTAACAATATTTTCATTGCTTGGGGTTGAAAAATTAAGACGAATATAATTGCAGGGCTTTGATTCGTCAACAATAAAGGCATTGCCGGGAACTACGGCAACCTTATTATCTACAAGCCTTTTGCAATAATCAAGCATATTAACATAATCGGGAAGCTTTGCCCAAAGGAACAAGCCACCCTGCGGTCTGACATACTCAATCTCAGGGCAGTGTTCATCAAGCATATCGCACATCAAATTAATCTTTTCTCTGTAAATCTTTCTTATTTCATCGATATGCTTATCAACGTCATATTCCTTAAACCAACGCTCAACAATCATTTGATTGAGAACACCGGTATGAACGTCCGATACTTGCTTTCCAATGGTGAAAGCGCCTGCAATGGAGCTTGGTACAACCGCATAAGCAACGCGAATACCCGGTGCCAAAATCTTTGAGAACGAGCCTGCGTAAATTACAATTCCGTCCTCATCAAGAGTTTTTATGGCAGGAACATCCTCGCCCTCGGTACGCAGATTTCCGTAAGGATCATCCTCCAAAATTGCAATACCGTTTTCCTTTGCGAGCTGATACATCGCCTTTCTCTTTTCTAACGAAAGAGTTGTGCCGCCGGGGTTTTGAAAATTAGGAATTGTATAAATAAACCTTGCATCAGGATTGTCCTTAATTGCTTTTTCAAGCGCTTCGATATTCATACCGTCGCTGTCAATCGGCACACCCACAAGATTACAGCCGTGAGAGCGAAAGGCATTGAGTGAGCCGATAAACGAAGGCTCCTCACAGATAACGGTATCGCCCTCGGAGCAAAGCACCCTTGTTGCAATATCCATAACCTGTGTGCCGCCTGCCGTAATGATTACCACATCATCATCTGTGCCAATATTGTTTCTTCTTTTAAGCCAAGCCTTTACGGTCTCTCGCAAAGGTTCGTAGCCCTCCGAAACACCGTAAACAAGAGCAGAAACGGTATTTTCCTCCAAAATCTCTGCGGTTATTTTTTTAACCTCCTCGCAGGGAAAAGCCTCAACAGCAGGAGAGCCGCCTGCAAATGCGATTACCGACGGGTCAGAGGTTGCCTTAAGTATTTCTCTTGTAGCTGACGGCTTCATATTTGCATATTTTTTTGAAACCTGTAATTTCATTTATTTTCCTCCAAGATTTTTTCAACGAAGCGCCTGCAGGAATTGCCGTCGCACAGCGAAACAAATCTCTGCTTAAACGCCATATACTGTGGGTTGTTGTTTGTTATAGACTTTATTGCATCGGCAAGCTCGCTCTGATTGGTAACGATACTGCCGCAGGAATAATCGTTATAATCGTAATAAAAGCCTCTGTTTGCATTATACTGCTCATAATCGGGAGCATACAAAACAGCCGAATTGCCGATAATTGCATTTTCAAAAATAACAGAAGAATAATCTGTTACAAGAACATCGGTTATAAAGAGAATATCATTAATCTCCCGTTCATCGCTGAAATCAAAAATACTGTTTGATTTGGGTATATCAAGCTTACCCTTGACAAAGGGATGAAGCTTTACGATAACTGCCCAATCCTCACCGAGAGAATTTGACAAAGCCTGAAGGTCGATAAATTCGCTTGGATAAAAGGCATCATTCACATTCTGTCCCCTAAAGGTCGGAGCAAAAAGGCAAATCCTTTTATTTTTCAACTCGGGGGCTTTGCCGTACAATCTTTCTTTGGCAAGCGAAACATATTTTTCATCAAAGAAAGCATCAGTCCTCGGTGTGCCTACGGGAATAATTTTATCCCTCGAAATGCCAAAGGACTCAGCGTAAATGTCGACAATTTCAGGCGAGGAAACAATAGCCTTTGTATAGTTTTTATGAGTTAAAGAACCCGATTCGGCGGTTGCTCTGCCATAGCCGAAGCGTTTGAATGCTCCCATAGCATGCCAAACCTGAACAAGCTGTTGATTTGGGCGAAGCGAAAGAACGTATACCATGGGCTCAAAATCATCAACCATAATAAATCTTGACTGTGCCATTACACTGCCAAGCTCTTCAATGCTCATTTGATCAACGCTCGTTACGGTAATTATTTTATAATCAAGCAAATTAAGCTCTATATAAGACTTAATTGCACCGAGATTTCCGCCAAGCCTACCCTTTGAGGTTGAAAGCATAAGAATTTGATTATCAATCATATCCTGCTTTTTACCCTTTTCAAAGGCTGATATTAAGTTTTTATATCTCATCCTTTGAAGATGTGGATAAATAGCCGATTTAATCTTTCCCATACTATGCCTTAAAGTTGTATCTGTTATCGTAGCTATCGTGCATAAGCATATCTATTATTTCGCCGTACACGGATGTAATGCTGTCAAATTTTTTATTAACGTAATCCTGCTTAAACGCATCAATCTTTGACCTATCAGCAGTAACTCCCGATGAAATTGCATCAACAATTTCTTCACCTGTTTTGCCGTAAACAGCAGGAATATCATTCCAAAAGTCAATATAAAAGCCTCGCTCATCAATGTATCTTTCGCTGTCGAAGCAGTAGATATATATCGGTAAATCCTTAAGCACCGCCTCATATATAACAGAGCTGTAATCCGTTACAACATAATCGGCAACGCACATAAAGTCCATACCGGCAAACTGCTCGCCTACAGTGATGTTTTGAGGAGAGTCAACATATATTTCCTCTTCGTTTGTATCAACAACGTGATGCTTTACAACAAGGTTATAGCTTGAATAATCAATACTGTTAACAAGCTCCTGCGTTGCGTGGTGCAAGGCTTCAATATCCTCCCTGTTATCCCTAAAGGTAGGAACATACAGAATAGTTTTTTTGCCATTATCAAGCTGTGGATACACGGCAAAAATTCTGCCTTTAACCTCCCTGTCCTTTGCCTCATCGGTTAAATAATCCATACGCGGAATACCAATGGGGATAAACTTATCCTCCGGCTGACCGAAGGCCTCGGCAAAATGAGGAACACACTTATCACCCGAGGTTGCTATAAGCTCATAATTTCTATGCATCTTAAAGGCACTTGCAGTTGCGGATGATTTGCCGCCCGCTTTATCGAGAATTGACTTTCCGAATTTCTTAAACGCACCGAGAGCATGCCAAATTTGGATGATGTGCAAATCCTTTTTATGATTGAGCACAGACGCTAAAATACAGTAACCGTCAAGTACAACAACCTTTGACCTTGACAATGCGTTCATCTGCCTAAAGATTTCTGCAAGGTATTTTACCCTACCGCCGAGTGACGCAGGTATCATTTTGCACAAAACAACAACCTCATACTGTGGATAGCCTGTCCTGATTTCGTTGATTAAATACTGAAAATCAAGGGACGGCTCCTCGCTTTGCCTTGAGATGAAGGCAATTTGATTTTTAGTTTTACGCAGCTTAAACAACGAATAAACGAGGTTCATTATCGCCCCGAATATTCTACCGAGTAGGTTAATCATAGTTCACCGATTATTATTCATAAAGTGGATACTTTGCACAAATCTCTGCCACACCGTCAAGAATTTTCTGCTTGCTTGACTCAAAATCTGTAACAGCGAGAGAAATAAACTCTGCAATCTTATCAAAATCGTCTGTATTAAGTCCGCGTGTTGTAGCGGCAGGTGTGCCGATACGAACACCTGATGTAACAAACGGTGAAAGAGGCTCATTAGGCACTGTGTTCTTGTTAAGAGTGATATGCACCTCGTCAAGTCTTGCCTCAAGCTCCTTGCCCGTTACGCCTGTTCCTCTTAAATCAAGAAGGCAAAGATGATTATCGGTACCGCCCGAAACAAGATTTTGACCTCTTGAAATAAGACCATTTGCAAGAGCCTGTGCATTGTCAATTACTCTTTGCTGATATTCCTTAAATTCAGACTTAAGAGCCTCGCCGAAGCAAACAGCCTTGCCGGCGATAACGTGCATAAGCGGACCGCCCTGTGTGCCCGGGAACACAGCAGAATTAAGCTTCTTTGCAAGATAAGGGTTGTTGCAAAGGATAAGACCGCCACGAGGGCCTCTTAATGTTTTGTGGGTGGTGGTTGTTACAACATCTGCATACGGTACGGGTGATTGATGAAGACCTGCTGCAACAAGGCCGGCAATGTGAGCCATATCAACCATAAACATTGCGCCGTTTGCATGAGCTATATCTGCCATTGTGGCAAAATCAATCTCTCTCGGATAAGCAGAAGCACCTGCAACAATAAGCCTTGGCTTAACTCTGTTAACCTGCTTTGCAAACTCTGCAAGGTCAATATAGCCGTCCTCATTTACACCGTAAGGCACAAAGTTGAAATACTTGCCCGAAATATTTGCAGGTGAGCCGTGAGTGAGATGACCGCCGTTATCAAGGCTCATACCCATAACAGTATCACCCGGCTTAAGAAGTGCAAGATAAACAGCAGTGTTTGCCTGTGCACCCGAATGTGGCTGAACGTTTGCAAACTTTGCACCGAAAAGCTCACATGCACGCTTAATTGCGATTTCCTCAACTATATCAACATACTGACATCCGCCGTAATATCTTTTTGACGGAAGCCCCTCTGCATACTTATTTGTAAGAACAGAGCCCATAGCAGCCATAACCTGTGGGGATACAAGGTTTTCGGAGGCAATAAGCTCAATATTTTCTCTTTGTCTTTTAAGCTCCAATGACATCGCATCGGCAACCTCTTTGTCGGTTTTAGCAACCTCGGCTATTGAATCAAAATAATCGTTGTACATATATAAACCTCCAATAAGTATAATACATTTATTCTAACACATAGAAATAAAATATACAATATAAAATAAAAGAAATCCACATTAATAAATATGGATTTCTTAATAATCATTCGTTATTAACCGTTAATGCCCTTTTCGTCAAAGTTAAATATTGTTGACAAAATAACCTCGTAGCCTGTCTTGATAGCCTCGGGAACAAGACGGTCATAGCTGTCGCGAACATTGTGATAGTAATCTGCCGGAGCCGGATCCATAGCCGCAAGGCATGTAGCGGTAATTCCCGCCTGAGTAAATGCCGCTGCATCGGATGAGCCAAAGAATACATTAGCAAACTTCAAATCATTGTGACCTGCTTCCTTTGCAGATTCCATAACAAGATTACTGAAGCCTTGGTCGTGCTTAACCGTACCTGTCATATCACGGCTGTAAACATTGAGATACTCAAGGTCTGTAAGTGTATCAACGCAAAGCACGGCAGTTTCTACACCGGAATTCATATATTCATCCTTATGGTCCTTTGCCCACTGCTTACATCCGCGAAGACCTGCCTCCTCGCCGTCTGTAATCATAGCAACAACCTCTGTGTTTTCAAACTCTACACCTGCCATATCAAGCATACGAAGAGCACAAACAGCAGAGTATGTACCTGTAAGGTTATCATTTGCACCCGGAGAAATTGTCTTAAAATCTACAAAGAGGAAAAGAGTAACCATAAACAATGCAGTAAGGCAATGGAAATAGAAGCTGTAATTTACCATAAAATCGCCAAACGCGCCCATATCAACAAAGTTTGCGATAATGGCAACAACAGCAACAACAACAGATACAAACGCACATCCGATTGTACCCGCCATACAGATTGTCATAAGAGGAAGCTTTTTACCGTAGTAAATATGACGCCACTGATATGCAGAGTCGCAGTGACCTGAAATAACAATTCTTCTTTTTACCTCACCCTTTGGCTTGCGAACGGCATAATAGTTATTGCCCTCGATTTTCTTGTAGAAAACATCGCAAAACGGCTTATAGAGCAAGAACTCCATAAGAGTAATGAACAAGCTGACAAGAATAACACCGCCTACGATACACTGCGGCAGGAAGAAATCTGAGCCTCCGATACCGCTGATTACACCTGTATAAACCAAAATAAGACAAACAACAACCGCAATAATTACAGAAGCGGATACTGTTTTTGTAAAGTGCAAAAATGCCTTTGGTGCCATTTTGTATGATTCAAAGCCTGTTTCATCGCAAAACGGCTTCATTTCCTTGTCGATATGCTTTTGGGTGGCAAGACAATTCTTATTACCTGACTCACGCGGGCCGTATCTCTTAATTACGTTTGTAATTTCCTTTACGGTATAGTCAACATTTTCGTCGATGACTGCCTGTGGAAAATCCTTAAATTTCATACTATCTGTCTCCTTTAGCTTTATATTCGGCATTTAATTGATTTTCGAGGTCAGGGTTGCCCCTGAAGAATTTGTTGATGATGTGCTTGCGTTTAATTGGATTTTTAATCATACACACCTTATCAACAGCATAGTTGATACCCAAGGCATCAAAGGTTGGCTTATAATCATCCAGCCTTGCCTTGAAGTCGTTAAAATCACGCTTGCCTTCCGGCGTCCACGCAACCTCGGCAAGAGCCTGAATTCGTGGAAACGCGAGCATCTCAAGCCTATCCTTGTCTCTTATCCACTCTGTCCAAAGCTCGCCCTCTACACCGAGAACGTTCTTTACATTTTCATCGGTTACACCGTATTTTTTAAGGCTGTAATCGTATGTATACTTAAGCGGATACTGACCGTAGGTCATATCGAAATAAAACGAGCGATGATTGCTCATAATCATCTGACCACCGTTATTTACATATTCCTCTGCGTTTTTATCACGCTGCGGAGTCCAATACTGTGCAACGATGCTTTTTTCCTCGTTATTTACATTCTTTGCGGCAAGAATTTCGTTCCAGCCAATCATTCGCTTACCCTTTGTTTTGAGGTATTCGCAAAGCTTATTTTCAAACCAGCCCTGAAGCTCATCCTCATTCTTTAGGTTGTTTTCCTTCATAACCTGCTGACAGCGAGAGCACTTTTTCCACTCGTTTTTCGGTGCCTCATCACCGCCGAGGTGAATAAACGGAGAATCAAAAAGCTCGCATACCTCATCAAGAACTCCGTATACAAACTCAAATGTTTCGTCCTTACCCATACACAGCGTTCTGTTCCAATCACGGTTTTTGAACACAGCCACCGGAATAAGACCGCCGAAGAAGCCGAACACATCGGTTTTTTCCTCACGACAGGCAAGGTTGTTATAAGCAGCAAAGGCAGCAGCACAGTGAGCAGGAAAATCTATCTCGGGAATAACGGTAATTCCCCTTTCCTTTGCGTATGCAACAACATCCTTAATTTGCTCCTGTGTGTAATATCCGCCGTACTCCTTCTTTTCCATCTTGGCACATTTCCATCCGCCGATTTGGGTAAAGGAGCGCTTTGAGCCTATTTCGGTTAAAAGCGGGAATTTTTTAATTTCTATTCTCCAGCCGTTATCGTCCGTAAGGTGCCAATGGAACACATTGAGCTTTTCCATAAAAATCCAATCAAGAAATTGCTTAATATATTCAACACTATAAAAATGACGCGAAACGTCAAGAGAAATACCTCTGAACGAAAATCTCGGTTCGTCCTCAATATGACAGCAAGGCACCTGCCTGCCGCCTGTATCATAATGACAGAGCTTTCTTACGGTTTGAAGTGCATAATAAGCTCCTATTTTATTGTTTGCCGAAATGATAATGCCGTTTACCGTAACATCAAGAATATAGCCCTCTTTTGCAAGGCTTTCATCCCTGCTGATAACAATGCAGGCCTCATCAGCAGTTTGGCAAAGCTGTGCCCTTTGAGCAAGCAACGGCATATCAAAATCCGAATAAGCTTTTGCCGACTCGGGCAAAGAAAAACTACCCTTTAGCTCTGTTGCAAGCTTCGGCTTAGGTATAACTGAAAGCATAATTCTCTCCTAAAAATAACAATTTGAAATATTATAGCAAATAACACTTATAAAGTCAATTTATGCGACTAATTATTTTGCTGTGCTTTAATTTCCGAAGCGGTTTTGTTGTATATCAAATCTATAAGCTGTTCCTTATTTTTATCAACATCAATTGTGATAACACTTGCACCGCCTATGGTGGAATACTGCCATGTTTTGTCAAACGGAACACGAACCTCTGCCATTTCGCTGATGCAGGGCAACGCCTTGATTCCGGCAGAAATAATCTTTGCCTTTGAAAGATTTGTTTGAATATACGGTGCCGCCTTTGTTGCCATCACAGCAAGCTTAACAGGGCTTGAAGATTTGATGCCTTTAAGTATGGACTGCATAACGGTTCTTTGACGGTAGGCACGCATAAAATCGGTGTCTATCTTTCTTATTCTGCAATAAGCAAGAGCCTGCTCGCCTGTCAGCTTATATTTACCTACATCAAGCTTTACATTGCCGTAGCGCTTTTTGTGAGAGGTAACCTCCTTGGCCTCCTTTTCGGTAACCTCAACCTCTACACCGCCTATGCTGTCAACAAGCACCTTAAACATCTCAAAGTCAGCAACAACGTAGCCATCAATGTCAATGCCGAAATTATACTCGATAGTATCGACAACACCGTTATATCCGTCGTAGCTGCATGCGGCATTAAGTCTTTGCTTTTTGTCGGCAGACGGAATATACACCCAAGTGTCACGCAAAAACGAAATCATTTTTATACAGTTATGTGCCTTGTCAATGGATATAAGCATCATTGAATCGGCACGGGAGGCAGAGTCGTCCTTTGGATCGCGGGCATCTACACCAAGCAAAAGAATGTTGGTGACAGACGCTGAATGTGCAAGCTCTGCCCTATCGACATACTGATTTTTGCGGTTGTCGTCATAGTTGATTTTGCCCATTGCACTGCCGACAATACAGCCTGCACCGATTACCAAAACAAGAATCAACGCAACAACGGCTCTGAAAACATTTTTAGCCTTACTGCCTGCTGACGAACGTTTTTTAGGTTTATTGCTTTTTGACGGAGCATTACGCCTTTGGCGTGCGTTTTCTTCGTTGAGTTGTCGCCTTTGAGCATCTCGGTCAACATACACCTCAGGAATGAAATCATCCTTGCTTTGACGGCTTGAACGCTTTGGCTCATTAATTTCCCGCATAAAAGCATCAAGGTCAAAATCTGTATGCTGATTATCAATTATTTCATCATTACGGGACAGAGAATTATAATCCTCATCCTCCGGAACAAATCTGTCCCTACTGTCGTTATTTATTCTTTTTTCGGGATTAAAGCCCTCTTTATCAAATCGAGGCACAGCAAATCCCCCTTCTTAATTATTTAACATATAAAGTTTACACCATATGATAAATATTTTCAACTTTTTTTATTGCATTTTAGCCTAAAATATTTTATTATAATGTTTAGAGTTGTCCAGACGGTTGCGTGGCATATGCCATGAGGAAAGTCCGAGCAGCACAGAGCAGGATAACGGCTAACAGCCGCCGAGGGTGACCTTAGGGAAAGTGCAACAGAAATAAACCGCCGTTTTTACGGTAAGGGTGGAAAGGCGAGGTAAGAGCTCACCGAGAGAGTGGAGACATTCTCTGCCATGTAAACCCTATCCGCTGCAACACCGACCGGAGAGTTAGTTGCTCGCTACACAACTCCCACGGGTGGCTTGAGCAAGGTGGCAACATCTTGTCGAGATAGATAACCGTCCACGACAGAACTCGGCTTACGGACAACTCTACTTTAATTATTTGAGGTAAAACTATGCTTGTAAATATGAAGGAGCTCCTTAAGGACGCACAGGATGGCAATTACGCTGTCGGCTCATTTTCCGTAGCTAATATGGAAATGGTGCTTGGTGTACTTAAAGCTGCAAGGGAGTTAAGCGCTCCTGTTATTTTGCAAATTGCAGAGGTTAGGCTTAAGCAAAGCCCGCTTGAAATAATCGGTCCGCTGATGGTGGCTGCTGCCGAAAATGCAGACACACCTGTTGCCGTGCATTTTGACCACGGCAAAACAGAGGAGAAAATTAAGCAGGCACTTGACCTTGGCTTTACATCGGTTATGTTTGACGGCTCTCACCTACCGCTTGACGAAAACATTGCAACAACCAAAAGAATAATTGACATTGCAGGCAAATACAACGCTTCAGTTGAAGCGGAAATCGGTTGTGTAGGCGGAAGCGAGGACGGAAGCGAGGATATTGCAATCAACTGCACAAAGCCACAGGACGCTGTTAGATTTGAAGCCGAAACGGGTGTTGACGCACTTGCTATTGCTATCGGCAATGCTCACGGAAATTACAAGGACGTGCCAAAGCTCCGCTTTGACATTTTGCAAAAGGTTAATGAAATAACAAATACACCTCTTGTTCTTCACGGAGGCACGGGAATAAGCCCTGATGATTTTGTTAAATGCAGCAAAAACGGTATCAAAAAAATCAACATTGCCACCGCTACCTTTGATTGCGTTGAGCAATCCGTAAGGCAGGCGTATGAACAGGATGCTATTAACGGATACTACGATTTGCACCTGGCGGAAATTGATGGTGCGTACCAAAATGCCAAAAAGCACATAATGATTTTTGGTTCAAACAACAAAGCATAAAAAATAGAATAAGCATATAAAATACAAAGGGGTAAAAATTATGCAAAATTATGTTACATTTGATATGTCAAAGCCACTTGACTTTATTCCGATTGGCAGAATAGCAATTGACTTTAACCCAACGGATATGTACCGACCGTTATCGGAGTCGTCTAATTTTAACAAATATGTCGGCGGATCACCTGCAAACATTGCAGTAGGCTTGGCAAGACTCGGTTGCAAGGTTGGCTTTTGCGGCTGTGTAAGCGATGACCAATTCGGCGACTATGTTGTTGATTATTTCGACAAGGAGGGCATTGACACATCAAGGGTTACAAGAGCAAAAAAAGGTGAAAAAATCGGCTTGACCTTTACCGAAATTCTTTCAAAGGAAAGCTCATCAATCCTTATGTACAGAGATAATGTAGCTGATTTTTGCCTTGAGCCCGAAGATATTGACGAGGAATACATAGCATCTGCAAAGGCTATTGTAATAAGCGGTACAGCACTTGCAAAAAGCCCGTCAAGAGAGGCCTGCCTAAAGGCTATGATGCTGGCAAAGAAAAACAACACAAGAATTGTTTTTGATATTGATTACAGAGAATACACCTGGAAAAGTAAGGACGAAATTGCGGTATATTACAGCATTGTTGCACAGAATGCCGACATCATTATGGGCAGCAGAGAGGAATTTGACCTTACCGAAGGAATTGTAGGAGTTAAAGGCAGTGACCCCGAATCTGCAAAGTATTGGCAAAGCTTCGGTGCCTCGATCTGTGTTATCAAGCACGGCAAGGACGGCTCAACAGCCTATACAAACGACGGAAAGTTCTACAACATCAAGCCATTCCCTGCTGTTATGCTTAAAGGCTTCGGCGGCGGTGATGGCTACGGCTCGTCATTCCTTTACAGTCTGCTTCAGGGCAAGGACATCATCGACTGCCTTGAATTCGGCTCTGCATCTGCAAGCATACTTATCGCATCTCACAGCTGCTCGGACGCAATGCCGTCTGCAAAGCAGGTTGAGGAATTCATAAGAAAATCAAAAGAAGAATACGGCGAAATGGTTGCCCGTGCATAAACATATAATAGAATAATTAAAAGCCGTTAGGGTACTCAAATAACCCAACGGCTTTTTATGTATTAAGCTACAAAACCATAAACAACGTGCCTGCCGCGATAAGTATACATCCTATCACGGATTTTGCGGTAAACTCCTCGTGCAGAAAGACAAAGGCAAGCACAAGGGTTATAACTACACTCAACTTGTCCACAGGTACAACCTTTGACACGTCACCAAGCTGAATTGCCTTGTAATAGCACAGCCACGACGCACCTGTTGCCAAGCCGGACAATATAAGGAATATCCAGCCTTTTTTGCTGATATTTGAAATACCTGACTGCGTATTTGTAACAAATACCATAAGCCACGACATACCCACAACTACTACCGTTCTGATAGCGGTAGCAAGGGTTGAATCAACCTTTTCTATGCCGACCTTTGCAAAAATAGATGTTAGTGCCGCAAACACCGCTGAAAGCAAAGCAAAAACAAGCCACATACACATTCACCTCTAAAGTTATTCTATACCTAAAACGAGGAAATGTAAAGGAAATAATTACCCCTCGGTCTTAAAACGAAAGCCGAGGGGATATTTGTTATATTGTTTACTTGTTTGCCTTGCGTTGAATAAGCTTTACAATCTCTACGATAGGGATAACAAGGAATGCCAAAAGAAGAGCCGTAAAGTATTCTCTTGCATCAATCGGTGCAAAATCAAATGCCTTGCTTAAGAACGGGATATAAATAACTGCGGTTGACAGCACAAGCGACAATGCCATGGCGCCGACGAGATACCAGTTCATACTGCCCATTTTTGCAATTGACTGACGGCGTGAACGCATATTAAACGAATGGAAAATCTCTGACATAGAAAGTGTCAGGAACGCCATAGTCATACCGTTTTGGTGAATAAAATGTGAAGCGTCGGAAGCATCGTTTACTGCAAATACCTGTGCAAGAGAAAGATGCTCGGGGCTTGCCATCATAATACCTACAACATAAGCAACAAGGGTAAGAACAGTTACCATAACGCCTTGGTATGCACAATCAATGCCCATACCGCCTGCAAAGATACCGTCCTTGCTGTTACGCGGTCTGCGTTTCATAATATCCGGATCTCCCTTTTCAAGACCGAGTGCGAGTGCCGGGAAGCAGTCTGTAATAAGATTAATCCAAAGCAAATGAACAGGCTCAAACAATGTGAAGCCGAACAGGGTTGCAAAGAATATAGACAACACCTCCGACAGGTTTGACGAAAGCAGGAATTGAATTGAGCTACGGATATTATCGTAAATCCTTCTGCCCTCTTCAACAGCGGAAACGATGGTTGCAAAGTTATCGTCGGCAAGCACCATATCGGCAACGTTCTTTGTTACGTCTGTACCTGTGATACCCATGCCAACGCCTATATCTGCATTTTTGATTGACGGGGCATCGTTTACACCGTCACCGGTCATAGCAGTAATCATACCGCGCTTTTTCCAAGCCTGAACAATACGAACCTTGTGCTCCGGCTGAACACGGGCATATACCGAATACCTTTCAATATTGGCATCAAGCTCCTCGTCGGACATCTTTGAAAGCTCCATACCGGTAATAGCATTGTGACTGTCATCAATAATGCCCAACTGCTTTGCAATGGCAACAGCAGTATCCTTATGGTCACCTGTAATCATAATAGGACGGATGCCTGCGTTTTTACATTCCTTAATAGCATCCACAACCTCGGGACGAACAGGGTCTATCATACCTGCCAAGCCGATGTAGCAAAGATCCTGCTCAAGCTCCTGAGGCTCGTTTGACGGTTGCTCCTTATAGGTACGCATTGCCGCACAAAGAACACGCAAAGCCTGATCTGCCATTTCCTTATTTGCATCTGCAATGGCGGTGCGAATTTCATCTGTCATAGGCACTTTTTTGCCATCAAGATATGCAGATGTGCAAAGAGAAAGTACAATATCGGGAGCACCCTTTGTATACTGAACATAGCCATTCTCTGTTTTATGAACGGTTGACATCATCTTTCTGGTCGAATCAAACGGTGCTTCGCCCACTCTTGCAAAGCTTTGCTCAAGCTCTGACTTTTTGAGGCCGAGCTTATCTGCATAAACAACAAGTGCTGCCTCGGTTGGCTCACCCTTAACCGTGCCGTCCTCCTGAATTTCGGCATCACAGCAAAGTGCCATAGCGGTTGCAAGAAGCTTTTCGTCAGTTCCTCTATGGTCAACAACAGTCATCTTGTTTTGGGTTAATGTACCTGTTTTGTCAGAGCAAATAATCTGTGTACAGCCCAAGGTTTCTACGGCTGTGAGCTTACGGATAACAGCATTGCGCTTTGACATCTTTGTAACACCGATTGAAAGAACAATGGTAACAACAGCGGCAAGTCCCTCCGGAATTGCTGCAACTGCAAGAGATACCGCAACCATAAAGAATTCAAGTGTTGATGACAATGTTATAGCATCACCTACAACAGCTGCTCTTACAATATCAAATACAAATATAAATACGCAAATACCAAGTACGATAAATGACAAAATCTTTGAAAGCTGATTAAGCTTAATTTGAAGAGGAGTTTCCTCGTCCTTTGCCTGTGTGAGAGCATCGGCAATCTTGCCCATTTCCGTATCCATACCTGTTGCAACTACAACAGCCTTACCTCTGCCGTATGCAACCGATGAGCCCATATAGCACATATTTTTTCTGTCGCCGAGAGGTACATCGTCGGAGCCGAGAGGATCAATGACATCTGCAGTTTTTGTTACGGGAACGGATTCACCCGTAAGTGCAGATTCCTCTATCTTCATAGAAGCACATTCTATAATACGGCAATCGGCAGGGACGCTGTCGCCTGCTTCAAGGACAATGACATCACCTACAACAATGTCTTCACTTTTAATGGTAACAACCTTACCGTCACGAATAACATTGGACGTAGCTGCGGCGATTTCCTGCAACGCCTCTATTGCTTTTTCAGCCTTGCTTTCCTGATAAACGCCGAGAACTGCGTTGATAATAACTACAACCATAATGATGATTACATCTGCGTAGCCCTCACCCTCACCGCCTACAGCGGCTGTAACAGCACTGATAACGGCTGCAACAATCAAAATGATAATCATAGGGTCGGCAAGCTGTGACAAAAAGCGTTTTATCAGGCTGTCCTTTTTACCCTCGGCAAGCTTGTTCTTGCCGTTCTTTTCAAGTCTTGACGATGCCTGCGCCGAGGTTAAGCCGTTTTCGTTGGATTCAACCTGTGACAGAACATCCTCTTTTTGCTCCAAATATTCTTTCATAGAAAGCTCCTTTCTAATAATTTATAAAAGACCTGTTAGTATATATAAAAAGACCTATACATAGTATTACACTATGCACAAGTCTCATTCTTAATAGTTAAACCAGCCTATTTTGGCATGATGTTGATTTAACTCACGCTATCGCATGGAATTACTCCCTTGTATTTAATAAATATAGCATATTTGGCAAAAAAAGTCAACAAACTAATTATTAACAGTTTCTTAACTGCTTCATAAACGACAGCAAAAACGGTACAGACACAACCGCGCATATCACATATGCTATCGGTTGAGAAAGCTCAAGACCCGTTAAGCCAAAGAATTTAGGCAAAATCATCGCAAGCGGAACAAAGAACAATCCGTTTTGACAGCAGGCAAGAAACAATGCTCTGCCCTTTTTGCCAATGCTTTGAAATGTCATATTTGCCGTAAGAGCTGTCGGCAAAAAAACAAGCGATATACAAAGGAAGCGAAGTGCTGTTGAGCCAATATCTATAATTTCTGCCTCATGCCTAAACCTGCTGACAACAAAAGGTGCAAAAATATACATAGCCGACGCAAGTACAGCAACAGTAACTGTACCGTATACCCACAAAAAACCGATGCCTTTACGAACTCTATCATAATTTTTGCTTCCGTAGTTAAACCCGCAAACAGGCTGAAAGCCCTGACCGATACCGACGCAAACACTGAAAATAAGCATTGCACATCTGTTTGATATGCTCATTGCGGCAATGCATACATCTCCGTACGGCGCAGACATTACATTAAGAACCATAGTGGAAATACTGCCAAGTGCATTACGCATAAAGCTTGGAAAACCTGTGGCAACAATTTCCCAAACAAATTTTGGATTGAGCTGTACAAGCCTTGGATTGATACGGCATTGGCATTTTTTGAGCACAAATGCCGAAAGCAATATAGCCATACTGACATATTGACTGACTGCCGTTGCAAGACCTGCACCGGCAATGCCCAAATCAAACACAAAAATGAACAACGGGTCAAGGGCGATATTAAGCAATCCGCCAAAGGTCAAACCAACCATAGCAAGCCTTGCAAGCCCTTCGTACCGCAAAATATTATTCATAACACAGCCTGTACACATTGCAGGACCTGCAATCAAAATGAACAACCCGTACCTTTTTGCGTAAGGTAAAATGGTAGGTGTACTGCCCAAAAAGGACATCAGGCTATCCAGAAACACAATACCAAATACCGAAATAATTATACTTAATGCCAAGGATATAAAAAATGCAGTAGAGCAAAACTTTTTTGCCGTCTGTATATCCTTGGCGCCGAGTCTTCTTGAAATATTTGAGCCTGCACCCTGACCGAACATAAACCCAAAAGCCTGAAACACAGCCATAAAGCTGAATACAATACCCGTAGCACCCGAAGCAGACACACTGATTTTTGAAACAAAATAGGTATCTGCCATATTGTAAATCATCGTTATGAGCATACTGATTACAGTAGGCACCGACAGCGAAAATATAAGCCTGTTTACAGGAGTTTGAGTCATCCTTGCATATTGCTTATCAGCGGATTGACTCTCATTATTTTTCAAAAAATCATCTTCTTACACTAATATTATTTTCATCAAGATATTCCTTAAGCTTCGGTATGGGAAGCTCATTAAAATGAAAGAGGCTGGCTGCCAAAACAGCATCTGCCTTTCCGTCAACAAAGGCGTCCAAAAAGTGCTCTGCCTTGCCTGCACCGCCCGACGCAATGACGGGTATGCCCACTCTTTCAGACACGGCACGGTTAAGCTCGTTATCATAGCCCGACTTTTGACCGTCCTTATCCATAGAGGTCAAAAGGATTTCTCCCGCTCCTCTGCGCTGGGCCTCTACTGCCCATTCAACAGCATCTATTCCGGTAGGGATTCTGCCACCGTTAAGGTAAACCTCCCAACCTCTCTCTTCTCTTCGCTTTGCATCAATAGCAACAACAACGCATTGCGAGCCGAATTTGTAGGCTGCTTCATTAATCAAATCAGGATTGCGAACAGCAGCAGAGTTAACCGAAATCTTATCTGCCCCTGCACGCAAAAGCTCCTTAAAATCGTCAACGCTTTTTATTCCTCCACCAACAGTAAACGGAATAAAAACGGTATCGGCAACACGTGAAACTATATCAATCATAGTGCTTCTGCCCTCGTGAGTTGCCGTAATATCCAAAAGCACAAGCTCATCTGCACCCTGCTTATCGTAAGCAGCGGCACATTCGACAGGGTCGCCTGCGTCACGCAAATCGACAAACGATACACCCTTTACTACTCTACCATTTTTTACATCAAGACAGGGAATTATTCTTTTTGCGTACATATTCAGTCCTCCCTATTAACAAAATTGCGAAGAATGGTCAAGCCTGCTTCACTGCTTTTTTCGGGATGAAATTGAGTTGCACTTACTCTCCCCTGCTGAACAGCACACTGAATAGGCACACCGTACTCGGTTGTACCGGCAACGACCTTTTCATCTGCGTCCTTAAGATAATAGGAATGAACAAAATAAAAATAACTATTGTCCCTTAAATTTTCGAAAATACCATCTGTTTGCTTAAGGCTTACACTGTTCCATCCGATATGCGGAACCTTTAATCCGTTATCCTTAGGAATGGTAACTATCTTGCCCTTGAATATTCCAAGACCGTCAACACCCGGAGATTCCTCGCTTGATTCGAACAAAAGCTGTAGGCCGAGGCAAATACCCAAAAAATGCTTTGAGCCGTCTGCAGATTTTTTTATTACATTCTCAAGGCCCTTTTCTCTGATTGAGTGCATAGCATCTCCAAAGGAGCCGACACCCGGAAGAATAATATGAGAGGCCGCATTAATCTCATTTTCATCCGAGGTGATGATACTTTTTGCACCGATAAAATCAAGAGCCTTTTTTACACTTTGCAGGTTACCTGCACCGTAATCAATAATTGCTACCATAGATTTCTCCTAATAAATTTGTTACTTAATATAATATAGCACTTATTGACGGAAAAAGTCAAATAAATTAGTTTGACAAAAGCATCCTTTAGTGTTAATATACTAATGTGTTTTTAGGAGGGATGGCTATGAATATTTGGCACGATATATCTCCGAAGAGAATTAAGAAGGATCAATTCTATGCAGTAATTGAGATTTCAAAGGGCGGTAAAAACAAGTATGAGCTTGACAAGGAAACAGGTATGCTCAAGCTTGACAGAGTTCTTTTTACCTCAACCCACTATCCTGCAAACTACGGATTTATCCCAAGAACATACGCAAGCGACAACGACCCTCTTGACGTACTTGTGCTTTGCAGTGAGCAAATAAGACCGATGACTATTGTGGAATGCAGACCAATCGGCGTTTTGATTATGGAGGACAGCGGTGCAAAGGACGAAAAGATTATCGCTGTTCCGGTAAACGATCCTAACTACAACTGCTATACGGACATCGATCAGCTCCCAAGCCACAGGTTTGACGAGATAAAGCATTTCTTTGAGGTGTACAAATCTCTTGAACATGACAAGAATACATCTGTTACCGAGGTTAAGCCAAAGGAAGAAGCTGTCAGGATTATCCAGGATTGCATTGACAGCTACATTCACAAATTTCAAATGTAGCGCAATAATACAAAAAATTTTTTGCAATGGGCAACACCCGTTGCAAAATAAATACGGAGTGGTACCGAAGTGGTCATAACGGCATGGACTCGAAATCCATCGTGTGAGCAATCACCCGTGGGTTCAAATCCCACCCACTCCGCCATACAAATAAAAAACAGACAACTCTTGCATGTTGTCTGTTTTTTAATAAGTGCGTAATTCTGATTTGGGAGCACTTTAGGTTTATTAAAACAAATCTAAAAATAGATCCGAGTTTATTATACTAAATTTTACCAACCCATACAATATACAGATTTAACAAAATTTTCAAATCATTTTGTAACATCATCCAAAATATCGCAAAACATTATACTTGTGCTTCAAATTTTATGCACTTTTGGCACTTTTTTAATGTACAGTAATATGCTATAATATAAGATAATCCGAACCTGCCCAAAATGCAGTATTAAAGCGAGGTGGACGAATGAAAAGAATAGTAACCGTTCAGGATATATCCTGCTTAGGCAAATGCTCAATAACGGTTGCATTGCCTATAATCTCTGCCATGGGTATTGAGGCAAGCGTTATACCGACATCAATTTTATCCACCCACACTCTGTTTGACGGATATGTTCACAGAGATATGTGTGATATAATTGAACCGATAATTAATCATTGGAAAAGTCAAGACTTTACCTTTGATGCTATATACACAGGCTATCTCGGCTCAAAGGAGCAAATAAGCTTGGTTGAAAGGATGATTGAAAAATTCAGAACCGACAGCTGTTTTGTTCTTGTTGATCCTGCTATGGCTGATAACGGCACACTGTACCCGGGCTTTGACGATGAGCACACAGACAAGATGAGAGAGCTATGCTCAATGGCAGACATTATTGTGCCTAATCTGACAGAGGCCTGCCTGCTGACAGGAACGCAATACCAAGCAGATTACGATAACGAATACATAACCTACATACTGAACAAACTGATATGCCTTGGTGCAAAAAAGGCTATAATTACGGGTGTAATAAAAGACGGTAAATACGGAATAATAAGCTTCGACAGCGAGATAGACAGCATCGGCTTTTATGCTCACGAAAAAATTGACCAAACCTTTTACGGCACGGGAGATGTATTTTCGTCTGCCTGCGTAGGTGCACTTGTAAACGGCAATTCGCTTGAAAGATCCGTTGAAATAGCAGGTGAATTTGTGTTTGAAAGCATACAAAAAACAATGAGAGATAAAGACGCGAGGCTATACGGAGTAAACTTTGAAAAGGCACTCCCTCTGCTTGCAAGGTACAACAAATAAAAAACTTGGGCTAAATCAGTAAGCCCAAGTTTTTTATTTTATAGCTTTTCGTCCTTTGGAACCTTGCCGTGATGAATTGCATTGCCGATATTTACAGGAGAGAAATACAGCTTTGCACGCTTTGCAAAGGAATTTATTTTGCTTGTGTTAAACTCGATATCGGTTAAGCTGTAAACAACAATGCTTTGGGCAACTGTCCTTGCATCAACAGAGCCGTCAAGCTTCATTGTGATAACCTTTTCCTCATTAGGAAGCAAATCAAAGAAATTATCTGAAAACGGAAGATGTGTAGCAGAGCATTCTGCCTTGACAAGCCTTGCAAACCTATCGGTCTTGATGTGAAGCTCTATGCTGTCCCCTTTTACAAAAATCTTTGTTGAAAGCCTTGCCTTTGGCAAATCAAGCTTCTTTTCCTTATCAAGCAGGCAGGTTTTCTTTGAAACCACCCTGCCGTCCTTTTTAAGAACTGCAACTATTCCGCTTGTCTTCTTTGCCGACATCCACTGAGGCGGGATGTCAAACGATGCTCTTACTTCAACGGTTAAATCCTGTGTAACGGTGTCGATAATCCCTTTTTCAAAATCAAACAGAGAATATTCAAGCTCAACGTCTTGAGGCTCGATATAATCATTAAGAACAAAGAGCTTTATGTAATCCTTGGTATCCTCAAACGACACGGTCAAAGGTGCATTGAAATGTCTTGCACCGTACTGTAATGCCTTGTAGTTACCGTAATAATCTATACTCGACCAAGAGCATACGCCCCAACAATCATTAAACTGCCAATACATTGAGCCGTTGCATCTGCCCTTATTTCTTCTCCAATGCTCTGTTGCATCCCTAATGCACTCAAGCTGTGTTACCTGTGAGAGATAAACATAATCTCTGAAATGCTTTGGTAAATCAAATCGGGTAGCGATGTAATAAACCATCTTGTCATTACCGTTCATACACTTTTGATGTGACAGGAACACAGGACTGTTAAGAGAATAATCGGACCTGTCGGCAAAAATACGAATACTGTTCATATCCGGGAGAGATTCAAAGCCAAACTCACTGCAAAAACGGGTCATCCTCTTTCTGTAATAATCCATAGGCTTAAGGCCGTGCCATACACCCCAAAGATGAGTGTCGCCGATATTGTCTGCATAAACTCCTACGTTATGGCTCTTACCGATTGGCGAGCCGGGCGTGTACGGAGTTTGAGAGTCATATTTTCTGATTTCAGGCTCAAGTATATTCCAGAAAAACTTCTCTGTCCAGGTGATATACTTTGGCATATTAATCCATGCCATATGCATATCCTCAATTTCGTTATTTCCGCACCACAATGCAAGCGACGGATGCGAGGATATGCGCTTTACATTATACTCTACCTCTTGCTTAACATTGGCAAGAAATTCCTCATCAAAAAACGGATATGCCTGACAGGCAAACATAAAGTCCTGCCAAATAAGTATACCTCTTTTGTCACACTCATCATACAGCGCATCGCTGCCGTAATATCCCCCGCCCCAATTACGAAGAACGTTCATATTTGAAAATTGGAACGCGTCAAGAAGATAATCAAGCTCCTTTTTACCGAAGCGGGTAATAAGGCTGTCCGGTGGGATATAGTTTGCACCCTTTGCAAAAATAGGAACATCATTAAGCACAAGCTGAAAATTTTGACCGTACTCATCGCGTTCTCTGTTAAGAACAAGCTTGCGAATACCGAGCTTCCTGCTTTTTTCATCAATCACTTTTCCGTTATGTGTAAGGGTTGCGGTGACGGTATAAAGAGGTTGTTCCTTTTTGTCGGACAAATCATAGGTCCACCAAAGCTCAGGGCTATCAATTTCAAAGCGAGCGGATGTACCGTCAACTGCCTTTATTACATCTCCATTTGGAGCATAAAGAGTAATGCTGCAAGCACAATCATCAAATGATGTTACGGATACATTTGCATCAATAACGGCATCTGTGATATTGCAGGCTTGAGATGCGGTAAATTCGTCAATCCTGCCCTCGTTTACAATTTCAATAAATATATCCTGCGTGATACCGCTCAACGGCAAAATCGGTCCCCAATCCCAACCAAAATGGCACTGCGGCTTACGGATATGTACAATACCGTTTTGGCCGTTTGAATTTGGAGGAGTCATACATTTTTTGTACTTATCCTTAACCCAATTTACAGGAGAATGGAAATAAATGCTTATTTCATTCTCTCCAACGTTAAGCATAGGCTTAATGTCATACTCATGCTTAATAAAGCAATTTTGGGCAGAGAAAGCCAAATCACCGTTTATGCTGACATCACAAACAGTATCAAGCATATCGGCAACAAGAATAATCTTTTTTGCCTCAAGCTCCTCCTTTGTTATTTCAAAGGTACGCTTATATTCAAAATCTGTTTTGCCTACCCACTGAACATCATTTTCGTTAACCTTCAAAAACGGATCCTCAATAACGCCGTTATTCATCAAATCAAGAAAATTACATCCCGGAACAGATGCGTCAAGCCACTCTTTTTTATCTGCCTGTCTAAACAGCCAAGCACCGTTCAAAGTTTTTTTCATAATAGCTATCCCTTTACAGAAAATATATTATAACAATTATATAATACACAAAAGTCTTTGTCAATCAACACAAATGTATTGACAAAACGGGGTTTATATTCAATAATAAAAGCAAGAGAGGTAAATGATATGAACAAAGAACAAACAGACCTTTTTCTTGAAGATATATTGGAATTCGGCAAGCAATATGTTGCAACGGGTGCACAGGTAAAGCGTGTTGAAGACTCTATGATCAACCTTTGCAAAATCTACGGCTTTGAGGATGCGGAAATATATGCAATCACCACCCTAATTATTGCTACAATAAAAAACAAGGATGGAGAGCATTTTACCCAAAGCGTCAGAGTTACAAAAAGCGGAACAGACCTTGGCAGACTTGAGGAAATCAACGAGGTATACAAATACATCTGCTCTGCAAAGCCCGACCTTGAGGAGCTTGACAAAATAATAAAGCATCCAAAAAAAACAAAGCCAAAGCCGTTTTTTAAGCTAATAGGATATATGCTTGCGGCAGGAAGCTTCGCCATATTCTTCGGCGGAAATCTGCGTGACGGACTTGCCGCGGCTGTTGTGGGTATATTTATTTACCTTATGGATTACCACTTCAGGCTAAAAAAGATTAACAACATTGTTTACACATTAACGGCAAGCTTTTTTGCGGGTGCGCTTGCAATAATATCCACCTACTTTGGATTGGGAGAAAGCATAGACAAGATAATGATAGGTGACATTATGCTGTTTATTCCCGGACTTTTGTTGGTTAATTCCGTACAGGAAATGTTCAACAAGGACATTGTTGCAGGTCTTTACAAACTAATTGAGGCATTGTTTACGGCTACTGCCATTGCCGGAGGATATGCGCTCTCAATGATTTTGTTGGGAGGTATGCTGAAATGAACGAATACATCATTCAGATTATCACTGCAACCATAGGTGCTTTGGGATTTGCAATTTACTTTAGGGCGAGCGAAAAGAATGTGCTCGCCGCAACAATCGGCGGAGGTCTTGGCTGGGCGGTTTTTCTTATAATAAACCACCTAACCTCAAGCCTGTTTTTTGCAAATTTCGCTGCGGCCTTGTTTGTTTATCTTTACAGTCAGGCAATGTCTGCAATACTAAAGGCTCCGTCAAATGTATATCTTGTGCCCGGTACAATTCCGTTAATTCCCGGAGGAGCTTTATACTACACAATGAAAAGCTTAATTGACGGTAACGAGGCAATGTTTAAGGAAAAGCTTATTGCAACCGCAACGGTAACGGTTGGTCTTGCAACAGGAATTATTGTGGGTACTGTTTTGATAACATATATCAAAGAGGTTATACTAAAAAAGAATAAATGAGCATAGAGATGCAAGAATACAAATATATTCTTGCATCTTTTATGTTGAAAAAAGAGAAAAACAATTATATAATATATACCGTAAAAAATCAGGAGATACGAATTAATGCAAAAAAATATAATTATCGGTCAATCCGGAGGGCCTACCGCAGTTATCAATTCCTCACTTGCAGGTGCAATTACAAGAGCATTTGAATATGATAAAATCGGCACCATATATGGAATGGTGAACGGCATTGACGGCTTTATGAATGAAAAACTGCTTAACCTGACCTCCATATTTAAGGATATGCCTTATGTACTGAACAGACTGAAGCACACACCTGCAATGTTCCTTGGCTCTTGCAGATACAAGCTATCGGGCAGTGATGAGGAAATGAAAAAAATCTTTAGCCTGCTTAAAAAACACAACATAGGATATTTTCTTTATATCGGCGGCAACGACTCTATGGACACCGTTATGCAATTAAGCGATTATGCAAAGAAAATAAACAGTGATATAAAATTTGTCGGCATACCGAAAACCATAGACAATGACCTTGTAGGCATTGACCACTCACCCGGATACGGCAGTGCGGCAAAGTACATCGCAAGCTGTGTAAGAGAGGTTGCGTACGACACAACAATATACAACATCAAAAGTATTCATATCATAGAAGCAATGGGCAGAGATTCGGGCTGGATAGCAGGCGCTGCCGCTCTCGCTCGCGAGGGTACTGCTTTGGCACCTCATCTGATTTATTTGCCGGAGGTTGAATTTTCGGTAGAGCAATTTCTTGAAGATGTTAAGGCAGGCCTTGAAAAATATAATTCCCTGATTATTGTGGTAAGTGAAGGTATACGCGACAGCAGCGGCGAATACATCAGCGCCGAAGGCACAACGACAGACAGGTTTGGTCACAAAAGCCTTAGCGGTGTGGGTGCATACCTAAAAAGTGTTATCGAGGGTGAAATAGGTTGTAAGGTAAGAGCCTTGGAGCCCGGAGTTTTGCAAAGAAGTGCCGGACATATCGCATCGCTTACCGACATTAACGAAGCATTTAATCTTGGAATGGTTGCAGTAGATGCGGCTGTAAGCGGAGAAACGGGTGTGTTTTCCACCATAAAGAGAACCTGCAATTCTCCATACTGTGTTGAATACTCAACTGATGATGTTCACACGATTGCCAACAGCGTTAAATCTGTTCCGAGAGAATGGATAAATGCCGAGGGCAATTATGTTACCGAGGAATTTTTGGAATACGTTAGGCCTCTTGTTGTGGGTATTCCGCAGGTACCGTATCGCAACGGTCTGCCGGACTACATTGATGTAAGGCACCTGAACAATAACACTCAAAAATACACGGAATAAAAAAACAGATTGAACTCGATGTTCAATCTGTCAGCGTGTCGAAAAAGTCAAATTATAAATTTCGACACGCTGGTAGACTGTTGAGAAATGGTGCTGAATTTCGCATTTTGTGAGGGAAGATGTACGAGGGTACCTCGACCGAGCAAAAGGCGAAAAACGCCAAAAGCGGCTTAGATTCGATGTCTAAGCCGCTTTTACAATCCCTCCGAGTGCGATAAATCGCACCCACCTCCCTTTACACAATGGAGGCTCAAATCGGTTTATTTAATTTATATGGCGTGTTTCAGCCCACTTTATCGACAGTATAAATCACAGAGCAGTAAAAACTGCTCTGTGATTTATTTATTTGTTTTCAGTTGCTTTTAGATTATTCACAATGGATTCAATATCACCCTTTAGAGCCTGGAGAACATCAATATTTTTTTCAAGCTCCCTATTAGATTCCCTGAGTTGAGCTTCCAAATTGGAATTCAAAATAGTAAGTCGCTGACATTCGTATTCAGCCTCGCTCAACGCCGCCTTTAATCGTGCGTTTTCCTTTTTCAACTGTTCAATCTCTTTTTTGGAGTTCAACTGCATAATTAAATCCTTTGTGTAAGCCGATTAAGCATCAATATCCGTATCAATCTCGAAATAGCGAGAGCCAAGCCAATGCTTTTTGATTGTCGTCTTTTCAACAGCATCGTTCTTTACTTTTTCGCTGTCATCTGTTGCAAGAGCATTTTGAGCTGTATACTGCCATACAGACTTATCGCCGTAGCTTTCAAAGTACATTACATGGTAACCGTACTCTGTTTTTACGATACCGACATCGCCCGGCTTACGCGATGAATCAAAAATCCACGCATTAAAGGTGCTTACCATCTTATTAGGTATAACATCCTCATACAATCCGCCTTCGTCGGCATTGCTGTCTGATGAATTAGCCTTTGCAAGCTTGCCGAATGCTTCGGCAGTCTTGTCACCCTTCTTGTATTCCTTAAGAATACTCTCTGCCTTCTTCTTTGCCGCTGCCCATTCCTCAGCAGAGCAATCCTTAGCTGACTTTGAGGATGATTCATCGCTTGAATTTGATGATTCCGGTGCGATAAGAATATGACGAACATTAACTGTCTTTGTATTTGAAAGATATACAGGCTTGATAACATAAACTACTGTTGTAGAATCCTGCTTAATGTCGCCTGCCTTACGATCCTTTGAGTAAAGCCAATCAAGACCCGGATATACATGCTCGTGATCGCTATGGTCTTTGTCCTCTTCGTTTTCCTTGTCCTTTTCATCAGATGTTGAGATAGCAACAGGAAGGCTTTCCATTGTTGAGCGAGTCATATCCTTATATGTTGTTTCGACAGGGTTCTTATTTGCTTTTTTATCGAAATCGTCCTCTGAATACTTTGATGCAAGCTCGGCAAAGTTTGAGCCGTCAGCCTTTAATGCCTTCTTAAACTTGATAGCCTCATCCTCGCTGTCGCACTCAAACATCTTGATGTCAACAGACTGAAGAGATGAAAGGTGTTCCTTCTTATAAGCATTAAGTTCTTCATCTGTATATTCCTTGTTAGCAAGCTCTTCGCTGTTTGCCTGTGAATAATTCTCTGCGATATAAGCGATTGTTGCCTCTCGCTTGAACACTTCCTTGGTTACACCGTGGCCCATAGCTGCCTCGATATAGCCTGATACTGTATAACCGTACTTATGAGCAGTTTCTTTATAATCATTAAGAGCATCCTTAAGCTCCTTCTTTTGCTCGTCGGTAATCTCAGGCTCCTTACCATCGTTTGCCTTAACAGCAAGATAGTAATACATATATGTTTCCTTAATAGTGTCCTCAACCTCTGACTGAATGTACTCAAGCCAGGTTGTTGTTTTACCGTCCTCTGTTCTTGTTTGCTCTGAAAGCTTCTTGTCAAAATCAACATCAAGATTTGCTTCCTCAAGGTCAATGCCGTACTGCTGGTACTGGCTTACGGTAGACTGCAGATTGTTATAGTACATAGCAAAATAGTAATTGTATGTATTAACCTTAATGCTGTGCTTCTCGCCGTCTGCATCGGTGAGAGTATATGCCGTAAGCACCTTTTGTGGCCAACCGAGAGTTGATGCCATGCCCTTGCGAACAAAGCCTGTTGCAACATATGTAAACAGCAATGCGATAACAAGAATTACTGCAACAGCAGCTGTTATAATCTTCTTTGTTTTCGGTGCCATAGGAATTTTTACGGTATCCTCTGTAATAATGATGCTGTCGCGTTCCTTAATAAGCTGCTCTCTCTTTGCACGCATCTTATTCTTTTTCTTTTGGTCAGGCTCATTAAGAATATCCTTTCTTAATGACTCAATCTGCTCTGCAAGAGCATCCTTTCTGTCATAAGCCTTATCATACTTTGCCTCTAATTTAGCAAGCTTTTCATTATTTTCTGCCATCTGTTTTCATCCTTTTTTGATTTTTATCAATAGTATTCTACACTATCAAAGCTTATTTTACAAGTATCATTTTTGTGCAAGCTTATTCGCCGTCGGTGCTTGCCTGTGGGGTAGCAACCTTTGTTTTTTTCATAGCGCCCTTATGAAGCTTAACCTCTGATGATTTTGTGAAATCCTTTTCATCCTTATCTCTCAAATCGGTTTCGCAATCATAAATATATTTTGGCTGTCTGTTCACAAAAAACATAATGTGACATCCGTATTTTGAATCAACTATTCCGGTATCGCCGTACTTCCTTGAGCTGTCCATAGACCAATCGTTAAAGCTTTGAACCATAGTGCCCTGCTGAACACCTGCATAAAGGCCACCGTAATTACCCGATGAACCGCTTGATGTCGACTCGGTATCCTTTGAATACTTTTCTGCAAGCTTTGCAAATTCAGCCTCGGTCTTTGCACCGTCGTTATATTTGTCGAGGATTTTCTGTGCCTCCTGCCTTGCCTGCTTAAGCTGTTCATCTGTAAGCTTAACATCGGATGTTGATGTGTCAACACCATCAGGCATAATGAGGATTTGACGAACGGAATATACCTCTTCCTTGTCCGGCTGTGGCTCTGAAACCTTGTAAAGAATGTAAACAACCTTGTTTTCGGAGTCATCAAATGCCTTAACATTGCCAACCTTTGTTTCCTCATCAAAGAGCCAATTAATTGCCTCGTCGAGGAAGCCTGTTTCCTTTGTTGAAATAGAAACCTCGATATTTGCCGAAAGGAGCTGGGCGCAGGTATCAAAATCAGTAGCGTATCCCTGCTCAACATAGCTTTCAATCAAGGATTTGCAAAGGGTTGGGATAAGCTTCTTCATATCGTCCTCTGACGTAATTTGGTTTACATAATAATTACACTTTTCAAATGTAGCCTGTGCATTATTGTCTTCGTAAGGAACCTGAAGGTAAGCAAAGGTTACATTCTCGTAATCTGTCTTGTTTTCGTTGAAGAACTTTTCAATTTCCTCATCGGTATACTTTTTGGTAACGGAAAGTCTTTGATAATAATTTTCGGCAATATAGCATTGCTCAAGCATCTTCTTGATTGTTGCATAGCCGCAATAATCGCCGTAGGTGTCGGAAATATATCTGTCAACGGAAACATTGTTGCTTGCGGCAGTATCCTTGATTCCGTCAAGGCTTGATTGAATATTTTCCTTTTGAGCTTTGGTGAGAGTTACACCATCGGCAACAGCCTTTTCATAATAGGTGGTGATGTAACGGATTTGATCAATGGTTTCTTCCTCAAAGAGCTCAAGCCAAGTTACTTCCTCACCATCATTATTAGTAGTTTTTTGCTTGCTGAAATCCTTTGACGGAACAAGATCATAATATCCGTACTGTGCATAGGAAATATAATTTTGACTGATGCAGGAATAGTAATAATTATACATTCCGATAGAAACGGGTGTGTCATTTACAACAAGTGCAACGTTACCCGGATTCATACGTTCATCGGTATTTGGCTTTGTATAGTAAAAGCTACCGAGCACGCCCAAAACTGCGATAACGCATGCAAGTACAAAAGCAAGAAGTATAAACTTAAGCTTGTCGCCCTTGATACCGTTTTTCTTAACGGCAGCCTCCGCCTGCTCTGCCTTCTTTGGCTTTGTAGGTCTTTGTGCAGTTTCATACTGAGATGAATCTGTACTCGATGCATCCGGAATGTGTATTTCGAACATATCATTTTCTACCACACTTGCGTTTAAGGTATGTGCCTCTGCTTCAAACTGCCAATTATCATTTTCCTCATAGGCTACGGATGTTGCCTCTTCGCCTTGAGCAGATACTTCGGGATTAACCTCAGGTTCATTTGCAGAATCAAGATTTTGATTTTCCAATTCCAAATCCTTTTCGTCCACGTAATCACTCCTAAATAAAATAATATAAATACGCATAGATTATACTACAAATACCCCAACAATGCAACAACTTTATAAATTATTAATATAAAATAAATATGTTGCAATAAAATATGCTATGTGGTATTATCAATTCATACAAATAATACGACATATTTTTTAAGGAGTGAATTATGAGCTCTGCTAACATAAAAAACGACAGCAGGCTGTTCAGATGGCTTCTTGCCATCATAGGTGTATCGTTCATTCTTCCCGAATACATTGCTCCGTTATTTGTGTTTTTCTTTTACATTCCGTTTTTGAAGCATTTTAAGAAAACGGGCAGAAATGCAAAAATCGGTCAGCTCGGTAAAGCCTTAATGGTTTATATGGGATATATGATAATCTCCGGAATATGGAGCGACACCCACATTCTGTCGTCGCTTATAGGTCTGCTGTGGATGGGTTGCTTTTTATTCTACATAGAAACGGCAAACCTTATCAATACCAAAGACAAGCTGAAAAATGCCATTACGGCACTGAATATTTCGTCGGGAATAATAGGACTAATTGCTATTCTTGAATTTGTAACATACAATCTTACCAAGCATACGGATTGGTTTGACTTTATTGTTGCAAATCCGCTGTACTATGAAATCAACGAGATGATATTTAATCTGTTCCCGTTTGAAATCGTAAACAGTCCTTATCCCTCAAGAGCTGCCGCAACCTTTGACAATCCGCTTATACTTGCTACATTTCTTGTTGTGACAACTCCGTTTTGTGCATTTTCATCAATCTACTTTAAGCATATCCAAAACAGAAGAATAAGCAGAATATGCTTTATAACATCTCTTCTGGGTATTCTCTGCACTGAATCGAGAGGTGCTTACATTGCCATTGCTCTGTCTATCATAACACTACTGATAAGCAGTAAAAAAATATTCAAGAAACTGCTTCCGTTTATGTTTGTGCTTGCGGTGGGAATACCGCTTACAATTGCATTAAGGTACAAAAACAGTACATCGGCTGACGAATTTCTTGCATCAAACAACAACAGATTTGCCATTTGGGAGGTTTGTGCACAGCTGTTTAGGGAAAATTGGTTTGTCGGAATGGGTGCAGGAACGGAAAACATACATCAGGAAATCATTGCACGAATAGGTATAAACCGTTCTCACGCACACAATTTATTCCTGCAAATTGCTACCGAAGGCGGTATTATCGGCATTGCACTTGCTACTGCTGTAATAGCGGTATTTGCAATCGGTTTGTTTAGGCTGTTCTATCTAAAGGATAAGGCATACAGACCGTACGGTGTGCTTTACACCTCATCGATCATCGGCTTTATCACAATGTCACTTTATGAGCACACATTGCAGTCGCCAAAGGAAATGATGGTGTTCTTTGTTCTGCTCGGCTTTTCGCAGGCAACACTTCGTATGGCGCAGGATGAAATACAGCTTTCTCCCGAGGAAAAAAACAGCTTTGAGGAATTTACGGCAGACGACTACATCAACGATGTTGAGGAAGAAACGGTAAATATGTAAAAAAGCACAGACGAATTGATCGTCTGTGCTTTTAATTATGCTATTTATTATTCCTGAGAAGGAGCGCCTACCGGGCAAACACCCTCACATGCGCCACACTCGATGCATGTATCAGCGTCGATAACAAACTTTGAATCGCCCTCTGAAATTGCACCTACAGGACACTCTGCAGCGCAAGCACCGCACATAATGCACTCATCTGAAATTGCGTAAGCCATTGTGAATACCTCCTAATAAGAATTAATAGTATTTGTTCTATTGACAATAATATATCATTTGATGAGCAAAAAAGTCAATACCTTTATAAGAATTGTTAAAATTTATTTATTTTTGACTACTTTTACAACGTCTCTCATAACCGTAACAGGAGCAGAGCCCTCGGTGGAGCCGTCAAGCTGTACCTTAAGCTTTCCGGTAAGGACAGCAGCTTCAACTACAACTCCCCTATTTGAATCCCACTCAACAACAGAGCCAACCCTTGGGGTAATCTTGTTTAGGTATTCGTAGGAATTCTGCTCGTATTTAAGACAGCACATAAGCCTTCCGCAGCAGCCGCTGATTTTTGTAGGCGAAAGAGAAAGCCCCTGGTCCTTAACCATTTTAATTGAAACGGAATGGAAATCGTTAAGGAAGGTGGAGCAGCAAAACGGTCTGCCGCACACACCGAGTCCGCCGATCATTTTTGCCTCATCACGAACGCCGATTTGACGAAGCTCAATTCGGGTATGGAAGGTTGAGGACAAATCCTTAACAAGCTCTCTGAAATCTACTCTGCCCTCTGCAGTAAAGTAAAAAACAATCTTTGAGGCGTCAAAGGTATACTCTACCTCGGTCAAGTTCATTTCAAGCTTATGCTCCTCAATCTTTTTCAGGCATATTACATATGCTTCCTTTTCTGCCGCCTTATTCTTTTCTATCTGTGCCAAATCCTTTTTTGTGGCAATTCTTTTAACAGGCTTAAGGGGTGCAACAATCGCTTCATCTGCAACCTCCTCTATGCCTGTGGTTGCAACACCGTTTTCTATTCCTCTTGCGGTTTCTACAATAAGCACATCGCCTGCGCTGATATTTTCAATACCCTGAGGATCAAAATAATATGTTTTGCCTGTGTCCTTAAAGCGAACACCAACTACCTTTGTCATATGTTATATCTCCAATCAAGTTATTATCTTCCTATTGCCCTGCGAAATTCATAGCAGGTTTTTGTAATTAAAATTGCATTATTACCGTTTTTAAGAGCCAAATCAAGCAGGGCTTCGCAGGCATTAATAAGGTTCATAAGCTTTTTCTTGCTAAAGCTTTGAGCAAGCTCTGCCGCAATAACCCTTTGCCCCGACATAGAATCAAAATCCTTTGAGTAAACCATAGCGTCCCTAAATACAGCCTTAAGAAGTGTAAGGGTAGAAATAAGCGTTTCTCGGTCGCGGTCAAACACAGAGCAAACCTTAAGTAAGGAATACTCGTTATTATCTGTTAAAGCATTGCAAACATCAACGGCAATACCGCTAATCCTTGAAAGCTTACTGTCGCCGAGGCTTTCGATTGCCTTGCCTATATTTCCGCCCCAAACAGAACAAGCCCTTAGGGCGTCATCATAATCGACGCTATCGTCCATTGAGCAAATATACCTTGCGCCGACAGCTTCGTTTACACCCTCAAGAGTTAACACAACGCTACGCGAAAGCACGGTTTCAAGCAGGGCGGATTTATTGTTTACGGTGAGGATAAACATTACATATTTCGGAGGCTCCTCCAAAATCTTGAGCAATGCGTTTTGTGCATTCTCGTTCATACAATGACAGTTTCCCAATATGTAAATTTTATAATCCGCCTCGTTAGGCTGAACATATGCATTTTCAATAACGTCGCGAACAGTATCAACGTGGAACGACCTTGCGCTGCCTGTTGCACTGTATTCATAAATATCCGGATGTATTCCCTTAAGCACCTTTGAGCATTGAGGGCACGACCTACAAGGTCTATCCTCTGCTCTGCACATAAGGTTCAGAGCAATTTCACGCGCAAGGGTACGCTTACCAATACCCTCATCGCCCTCAATAACAATGGCGTGAGGCAATCTGCCCGACGCCTCAAGAAACGAGAGCTGCTCTTTAATTTTTTCATTACCTACAAAAGCTTCAAACCTCATAGTGCCAACCTTATGTTAAATAATTTGTGCCAATGCAACTATAACAGGCATTGTGGCAACCGATAGTATACTTGTTTGTGCAACAAGCTCTGACGACAGTGCCGTATCGTTATTATACTTTGCGGCATACATTGCGGTATTTGTAGCAACGGGTGCCGACGCGGAAATTACAAGAGCGGTACGCATATTGCCCTCAACTCCGACAAGCTTAAACACGAAGAGCATAATAAGCGGAACCACAATCAATCTTATAAGTGAAACAAAATAAACCTCTTTTTTTGCAAAGATGTTTTTGAAATTGCAATTTGCGAAAAATGTGCCGAACACGATCATAGCCATAGGCGAATTGCAGGCGCCTACTCTTGCGATGGTATCCATAAGAAAATCAGGCAGCTGTAACTGCAAAAGGAACAACGGCACACCGATAATTACACTGATTGAGCCGGGGTTAAGAAACAAATCCTTAACCTGTATCTTTGCACTCCTTCCCGAAATTTCTCTTATACCGTAGGTGAAAGCAAGAATGTTAAACACTGCCACATAACAGGAGGAATAGAAAACACCCTCCTCGCCTACAACGCTTTGTGCAAGCGGCAACGCCAAAAATGCTGCATTTGAAAACACCATGGCATAATGGTATATTCCGCGTTGGGCAAGGCTCTTTTTTCTAAAGCAAAGGGCAGAAATACCAATACCCAAGCCATGAGTTAAAAATGCAAGTAAAAAAGAAACTGCAAGCCCTACAACATGCTCCCTTGTTCTTTCCATTGAAAGGAAGGAATTGATTATTGCAAATGGCAAAATCATATTGAAAATCAAATCTACAAGCTTTGAAGCATCTGCCCTGACAAATATTTTTGTTTTGTCAGCTGCAAAGCCAATGCCTGCAATCAGATATAAAATCAAAACCTGAATTGCTACGGTTTGCAGATTGCTAAAAAAATCTGCCAATTATACTACCTCTATTCTGCTTTGGAATTTTGTGAAATGCTTCTTCCGACAGAAAACGAAAACAAGCCTACACAAAGCATTATGTATGATGATATTGTATTTACGCCGAGCATATCACCCCGATTTGTCACGGCATTTACCATTTGACAAAACAGGTTTAGGACAGATATGCAACCGAACGACTTAAACGAAAAAGCGGAAAATCCGTACGCATTGCCGTCATTATCAACCTCTTTAGCGAAGCAAAAGAACGATAATATTGAAAAGACAACAGTTATGTAGCCAACAGCAGCATCAAGATCGAGAATCTGCGAAAACTCCTGCAACGATGATGCTCCCTTAAATATTGCCCATAAAAGAGGTGCGATATTAAGAACACGAAGCTCTCTAAAATCATACCGTGTATTCCTCGAAAAGGACATTGCAACCATAACCATACAAACAGCACAGACAATAGCAATAATCCCCGTTATGCCGTAGGTAACAAGGCTTACAACAGTGTAACCCTGATTTGATGAAGCAATGCTGTGAATACGCAGGGCATTAAACATAAAGTCTGCAAAAAATCCAACGCATCCTACAACGGAAAACACAGTTATGCTTTTCCTGCTCTTGCTTTGAACACCGCAAACACTTAAAAATTCCCTTTTTCGCGTGTTTGCCCAAATGAACAAAAAGCAAAGCAATACACACGTCAAAAAACCTATATCTGCCACGCCGCCGTGCGAGGAAAGAACACCGAACGCTCTAAAGGCAACAGCCGAAAAAAACGAAATCACACTCAAAGGCGAATATTTTATTTTCATATTCTCCCCTCCCTGAGCAATCGAGATAAGTCTACCTTTTCTCCAACGGCTTAAACTCTCTTGACTTAATTACACTCTTATATGCCGGGCGCATAATTTTTGATGATGTTGTAAGCTCTTCAAGACGATGAGCACACCAGCCGGCAACTCTTGCAGAGGCAAAAAGCGGAGTATACAAATCCTCAGGTATGCCAAGCACACGGTATACAAGACCGCTGTAAAGGTCAACATTTGCACACATCGGCTTTTCAACACCCTTAACCTCGGCAAACACCTGCGGAGTAATTCGTTCAATAGCATCAAGGGTCATAAACTCCTTTTCAAAGCCGTGGTCAAAGGCAAGCTTCTTTGCGCTCTTTTTAAGAATAACTGCTCTTGGGTCGGACAGTGTATAAACAGCATGTCCCATACCGTAAATCAAGCCTGAGCCGTCGCCTGCCTCCTTGCGAAGAATCCTTGCAAGCATATCCTTTATCTGTGAATCATTTGTGGAATCGTCAAGATTTTCCATAATGTATTCCATTTGATGAGCAACCTTTATGTTTGCACCGCCGTGACGCGGGCCCTTAAGTGAACCGAGACCGGCAGTAATTGCGGAATAAGTATCTGTACCGCTTGAGGTAAGCACACGGGTTGAGAATGTTGAGTTGTTACCGCCGCCGTGGTCGGAATGAAGCATAAGACAAATGTCAAGAAGCTTCGCTTCCTCGTCGGTATACTTTTTATCTGCACGAAGCTGACGAAGAATTGACTCCGCGGTTGAAAGCTCCGGCTTAATGGGATGAAGATACATCGATTTGTTGTAAAATGCTCTGCGCTTAATTTGGTATGCAGAGTTCATAATTGTCGGGAATTGGGCAATAAGCTGAAGCGACTGACGAAGAACATTTTGAATAGAAATATCATCAGGATTTTCGTCAAAGGAATACAAGGTCATAACGCAACGCGCCATCTTGTTCATAATATCCTTTGAAGGATGCTTCATAATCATATCCTCAACAAACTCATCAGGCAAGGTTCTGCACTTGCCGAGAACATATTTAATCCCCTCCAACTGATCGCTTGTAGGAAGGTCACCGAACAAAAGAAGCCAAACAATTTCCTCAAAGCCGAACCTATCCTTTTCCACGCAATCGGCAATAATATCCTGAATATTGTAGCCACGGTAGGAAAGCTTGCCCTCCTTGGGGATACGCTCATTGTCAAGAATATAGTAGCCCTCAACGGACGAAACATGAGAAAGACCTGCCATAACGCCTGTACCGTCAGGGTTACGGAGTCCGCGCTTTACACGGTATTTTTCAAAATCGCCGGGTCTGATTTGATTATTTTTTTCAAGCTCGCCGCATAAGCCCGAAACATAGTCCTTTGGAATAGATGAAATAAATTTTGAACCCATAATGTCCTCCTTTGTTAAAAATTAGAATTAGGTTTTATGCATAAAACCCCAATATGAAAATATATTATACTAAATAAAATAATATATGTCAAGGAGAGAGGTCATTGAAAAGAGCTGTCATATTATTCATCATTGTGTTTGCCGTAACCCTGCTTTTGCCTATGATAACCATGATTAAACCGCAGGGACAGGACAGCGAGCTTGTCACCTTATTCAATTCGTTTGCTACCCTCTTGTGTAGCTTGCATTGACGACGGAAGCTTTTGCCCTTGTGCTGACGTAAACCTTTACATTAGGCAAATGGCTCTTCCAGTCATTACAAAGAGAATTGTACGCATCCGAATCATATCGTGCAAGAAGCATACCGAGTCTAAACGGGTCGCTTTTTTCCTTTAAGCATTTTGATACGGCATCTGTGCAAATCCTTTTTATTTTTTTCTCTGCAAGTGCCTCAATTCGTTTTACATCATCAGCCCCAAGCCGTACAACAGAGTCTTTTTGCGACTCGTTAATTTTAACGTTAAAGCGAATATCACAGTTGAACACAACTGCCGAATCCCTATACTCTGCCCTGCATTTTGTTCTGATATAATCAAGCTCTACACCAATCAGTCCAAAGCTGCTGTCTTTGATAACAACAGATGCATTTTTCACCCTTGAATTAACCAACAAAAATCCCAAAGCATCTGCATTTTTAAGCACCTTAACCGGCTTGTTATCACTGAACACGGCAATACCGTCAATTCGAGTTTTATCATTTTTTACACTTAGCACCGGCAAAAAAACATCTGCTGTTTTGCTGATATAATGATTTTGCAAATCCTTAACATTAACTGCACAGGTAAGCCCCGAGCGTTCCCCAACCTTAAGCAAATCATAAACATCCTGCGCAGGGACCCTTGCCTTATTTTCGCTTGATTTCATTATATCCTGCGCCTTTGAGCTACTGATTGCAACAAGGACATCGGGACGACTGTCGACAGTTCTCAACGCATATTGTACAAGACTGTCAAGTTCACTTTCAGCATATTCACTGCCGAATACTATAACCTTGTTTTGCCCGAAAAAAATAGGTGTGCTTAAATCACCTGACAGCAAGGCAAGTGCTCTTGACGGATTAGCTGCCGTTTGTGATTGAACAGAGGTAATATTTTTATCAAGATTGTCTGTTGTTGAATTACCCTTGGTCAAATCAAGATACTGAACACTCACTGTTACACCGCTGTTTTCTTTATCTATGCCTACTCCCTGTGCAACCGACATATCGGAAAGTCTGTCGGAGCAACCCGAAAGGCTAACGGCAATTATAACAATTACGAGCACTATTTTTAACAACCTACTCAATTCTTTTCCTCCCGAGTAAAAGATTCACTAACGGCACAATCACAACAAAAATCAAAAACAATGCTATCAGCAAGGGCTTTGAATAATACGTAAAATACATACCGATAAATTCATTTAACGCAAACGATAAAGCAAAGCCGACAAGACACAAACCGATAACCTTTGATTTATGAGTGAATTTCTTTAAGACAACAGACGAGCAATATATAAGCACGGCACACTTAACAAAAACTGCAAGCACCCAAAAAGCAAGATGCAAAATATCAAGACGCGACATATCGTTAATGATTGCACACTGAAAAAGTGAATATATCGGAAATGCCTGCAAATCCGCCGAGTTACCAAGCACACCTCTGCACATCAACAGAAGCACAAAAACAGATAAATATGCGCATCCTATTCCAACATAATAAGGCTTTACGGGACTGCCGTTCGTTCGTCCTGCAAGCACAGGCAAAAGTGCCGGCTCGATAGTGTTTGAGGTGAAAATAACGGTATTTGCTATAATATGCCTACTGTCATTCTCCAACGCAGGAAAAAGATTTACACAATCAAAGCTCTTGAAATTAAAGGCAACAATCACGGCTATAACAAATGAAATTGCGACGGCACACGGCACGGCAAATCTGCCGAGCGCCTCAATTCCCAAATATGCACCGTAGCCGACAGCGACAAACGCAAGGATAATAAAGACAAACATGGGACTGTCACGGGTTATTCCCGTTGCGACAAAATAAGCAAATCTGCTGACTGAAAGCGATGCAAACATCACATAGTAAAGCAAATATGCAACCGACAACACTCTTGAATTCAAGGGTGATTTTTTTGCTTTTAGGCAAAGCACCACAGGCAGAGAAAGCAGGCAGGTAAGCAAAAACGAAAGTGAAAAGCTAATCAAAATATCCGAGCTGAATTTGCCTATTGACACAGCCTGAATATTCGTAAGCGATACCACAAGCCTTGAAACGAAGAAAACAGAAAGCAGCTGCCGTTGCGATATCATGCCCCTCAATGCATTACTCATCAAGCGTTGCCCCCTCAAAATCAGATACTCTCACTCGCCTTTTAGCAAGCTTTTTCCAGCTACCTCTAACCAAGACATCGACAAGTGTTTTTTTGGTAAGAGGTGACAACGGAGATGAATACGCAACCCCAAACGGATTAATTGCACAAATATTGCAAAACATCATAGCTGCGCCAAGCATTATTCCGTAAATTCCAAACACTCCGCCGAGAATGATAAAGCCGATTCTTATCACTGTAAGACGTTCGTACAACGGATAAATCACATAAGACGAAATAGCGGTTGCGGCAATTACAATCAGCATCGGGGCACCGATAATTCCTGCCGAAACCGCAGCGTCACCGATAATAATTGCACCTATAATTGAAATTGCGTGTCCTATATTTTTAGGCAATCGCAAGCCTGCCTCACGCATAATCTCATACAGCAGATGTACAAACACGGCCTCTGCCATAAGCGAAAACGGAGTTGTTGCTTCATTTGACGCAATCAAAAAAAGCATATTGGACGGAATGAGCTCCTGATGAAA
>NZ_CAMFQO010000012.1 GCF_945980375.1 uncultured Eubacterium sp.
CGGAAAAAGTGAATTCTTTCGCTAATAGCCATAAAAGCACCTCTTTTCAAGTGTTCACATATAGTATAGCAGAAATGTTTAGTGGTGTCAAGAGAAATCAAAACAAAAAAGTTTAGTATTTTCTTGCAAGCCACTTGACAAAAGCAAATATGCTTAGTATAATGATATAGAACTAAGCAATTACGCTTAGTAAAATTGAATGACCGTCCAAGTGTGATATGATTTTGTCAAGACCTCCGAGTGGCGACGGAGCGAGCGAAACAACGCCGCTGAAACAGCAGGGGTAGGAACGGCACTTGGGTAAAACGGCACCCCATTATACTAACCGAAGAAAGGAGGAAACTTATGGGACAACAGTTTATGCGAGTAGAAGAAGTCGCTGAGATTCTCGATGTTTCAACCTCGTATGCCTACAAAGTCATACGAGAGCTGAACGAGGAACTGAAGCGTAAAGGCTTTATTACCATATCAGGAAGAGTCAACAGAGAGTATTTTAATGAAAGGCTGTACCAAGCCAGAAAGGAGAACAAAAATGCCTGTTTATAAAAATGAAGATAACGGCACTTGGTATGTTTTAACACGATATGTAGATTGGAAAGGCGAGCGCAAACAGAAATGTAAGCGAGGTTTTGAAACCAAACGAGAGGCTCAGGAGTGGGAGCGAGTATTTAAGCAGCAAAGTGCTGCCGATATGGATATGAACTTTTCCGCCTTTGTTGAGCTTTATATAAAGGACATAAAACCTCGCTTAAAAGAAAACACTTGGCTGACCAAAAAGCATATCATTGAAACCAAGATTTTACCCTATTTTGAAAAGAAAAATGTCAGTGAGATCACCACAAAGGATGTAATCGCTTGGCAGAATGAATTGCTCGCTTTTCGTGATGAAAAGAAGAAGCCGTATTCACAGACCTATCTCAAAACCGTCCACAATCAGCTTAGTGCTATATTTAACCACGCTGTAAGGCATTATGACCTTCGTTCCAATCCCGCCGCAAAAGCCGGTAATATGGGCACAGAGGAACGCAAGGAAATGAAGTTTTGGACGAAAGAAGAGTACAAGAAGTTTGCCGATGAAATGATGGACAAGCCCGTATCCTATTACGCGTTTGAAATGCTTTACTGGTGTGGCATTCGTGAGGGCGAGTTACTCGCTCTGACTGCGGGGGACTTCGACTTTGAAAAAGGTACTGTTACGATCAGCAAATCCTATCAGCGTTTGCACGGCGAAGATGTCATTACCACACCGAAAACAAGGAAAAGCAACCGCACGATAAAAATGCCGCAGTTTCTCTGTGAGGAAATGCAGGATTATATCGGTATGCTATACGGATACAAAAAGAAAGATCGTATATTCCCCATTTCAAAGAATTATCTGCACCGAGAAATGGATCGTGGCTCAAGCGCCGCAGGGGTGAAGCGTATCCGCATTCACGACTTGCGCCATAGCCATATTTCCCTGCTCATAGATATGGGCTTTTCTGCGGTGGCAATTGCCGACCGTGTTGGTCACGAAAGCATTGAGATCACTTACCGCTATGCACACCTATTCCCGTCAAAGCAGACGGAAATGGCAAAGAAACTTGAATATGAAAGGATGGATATTGAAAATGTCCGCTAAAAATCTTGATCGTCACAACCGTTGGAGGAGCAAAACAATCGCTTTTCGTATGTCGCCACAGGAGGCTGATGTTTTGGACAGTAATGTCAGAATATCGGGACTGACAAAGCAGGATTATCTTTGTGCCCGTGCCCTGCAGCAGCAAATAACGGTGGTCGGCAATCCGAGAGTCTATAAGGCCCTGCGAAACGAGCTTGCCGCCGTCCTCGATGAGCTTAAACGCATCGAAGCCGGCGCAAATGTTCACGATGACTTGCTCGACCGTATTGAGCAGATTAACACCACGTTATATGGAATGAAGGAACGAAAGGATGGCATATAAAACCGAAAAGACTGTTCCCATTGTATCTGTTGGCGCAGATACGGAACAGTCTTCTCAAAAATGTATTGCAAATATTATAACCTATGACTCCTCCAATTTCAATAGTTTTGAGAAAAATTGAAAGGAGGCAACGCCTATGGCAGAATTAAAAATCATCAGTATGGATGAAGTGCCCGTCGAAGAAGTGGAATGGCTGTGGTATCCCTATATCCCGTATGGGAAACTGACCATTATTCACGGTGACGGCGGCGAAGGTAAAACAACGCTGATACTGCGATTAGCGGCGCTTTTGTCAAGTGGAGAAAAACTACCCTGCGACGACACCGAGCGCGATCCTATCAAGGTAATATATCAAACCGCAGAGGATGGGCTTGGGGATACCATCAAGCCCCGCCTTCTTGCCGGTAATGCAGACTGCTCACAAATCAAGGTGATCGACGAATCTGAGGCGGCATTGACGATGCTTGACGAGAGAGTAGAAAAGGCTATTGCAGAAACGGGTGCAAGGGTAATGATTTTAGATCCAATGCAAGCCTATATCGGCGCAAAGGTAGATATGAACCGAGCAAATGAAGTCCGTGCCATTCTCTCTCAGCTTGGCAGGATCGCTGAGAAATACCGTTGTGCGATTATACTTGTTGGACACTTAAACAAGGCACAGGGTAACAAATCCAATTACAGAGGTCTTGGCTCCATAGACTTTCAAGCAGCAGCAAGAAGCGTGCTTGTAGTCGGCAGAGTAAAGGACAAGCCGGAGATACGAGTGGCGGCACATCAAAAATCTTCCCTCGCACCGGAAGGCAAGCCAATCGCATTTGAACTGAGGGAAACCAACGGCTTCAAGTGGCTCGGTCATTATGATATTTCTATCGACGATCTTCTCAGCGGTATCAGTCGTGAGAAGAAATCCGATATGGCTGAAAGCCTTATCGTTGACTGCCTATACGGCGGAAAGTACCCGCAACAAACCTTGCTGCAAAAAGCGCAGAGTTTGGGTATCTCCAAACGAGTGCTCGATGAAGCAAAGAAAACTCTGCGTGTGCGATCTGTTAAGGAAGGCAGTGTGTGGTATTGGCAACTACCCGAAGAAAAAGAGAGTGGCGACCTGTAAGGTTGCAACATTGCAAAGGTGGGGGCTTTCGCAATCTTGCAATGTTCTTTTTCGGCAGGTATGCCAATACGAAGTTTAGGCGGGGTGCAGAGTGCCCTTTTCAAAGGGCGGTTCTGCTGGGGAGTTGTCCGCAGACAACGGGGCAACGCCCCGCAACCCCCCTCGGAGAGCGCAATAGCAGCTTTTGATGGCAGAAGGCTGTCAAAAGTGCTTTTGCGTTACTCTTGACAAGAGTAACAGAACCGAGAACGGTAAAATTTTGGAGATTGGAGGTAATAAAATGCAAAGAACGATAAGTGCAATGGTCGGTAAAGGCTCTGTCAATCATAACAGCCGCAAGTTCAAAGCGGAAAATGTTGACGATAACCGAACACATCTCAATATCGACTACTGCAATGAAAATATCAAAAAAGTCTATCATGAATTGTTTGACGAAGCACTTAAAAGGTACAACAATAAACAGACAAGAGCCGACCGTAAGATAGAAAACTATTATGAAAAAATCCGTAATTCAAAGCAAGAAAAACCGTTTCATGAACTCATTTTGCAGATAGGCGATAAGGAAAATATGAGTGCTGAAAGCGAAAACGGAGAGCTTGCAAGACAAATTTTAGATGAATATTACAGTGGATTTCAAGAGAGAAACCCCAACTTAAAAGTGTTCTCTGCTCATCTTCATATGGACGAAGCAACACCGCATTTGCACATTGATTTTGTACCGTTTACCAGCGGAAGCAAGCGTGGACTTGAAACAAGAGTATCTCTAAAACAGGCTCTTGCCGCCCAAGGTTTTAAGGGCGGAACCCGTGGAGATACCGAGTGGAACCAATGGGTAAGCGCAGAAAAATCCGCACTTGCATTTGTTATGGAGCGTCACGGGATTGAATGGGAACACAAGGGTACTCACGAAAAACACTTGTCTGTTTTGGATTACAAAAAACAGGAGCGAGAAAAAGAAATTGCTGTATTGGACAACCAACTTGCCGAGAAAAAAGACGAGTTTCGTGTTATGGCTGACCGCATTGAGAACTTCGATAACGGAGAAAAATCCTTGCAGAAACTTGATGGAAGCATAATGAATGAGCCTGAATATCAGTTGCCTGAACCGCCTGCAATGATGTCGGCAAGAACTTATAAGGCAAAGTTTGTTGAACCGCTTATAGCCCGATTTAAGTCTTTAATAAGCACCTTATTTGCACGATATTTCAAGGCGTTGGACAGTTACCACAGATTGAACATCACAAACGGAAACCTATATCGTGAAAATGAAAAGCTATCGAAAGTTAATGAAAAATTATCACGAGAGAATGAAAATCTGCGTGCGGAAAACAGGGATTACAAACTTCTCCGCAAAGTATTTGGTCATAAACAGATTGACAATTTGCTTGATAGTGCAAAGTTGGAAAAACAGTCTAAACAGCGTGAAAAACGCTTTAGAAATTATAAAGATGAAAGGTAGGAAAACACAATGAAACAGCATTTTACAGACGAAAAAACGGGAATCCGCTACACCTTGCAGGGAGATTATTATCTGCCCGACCTTGCGTTACCCGCTGAAGAACAACAGCCAATCGGTATATGGGGACAACGACATTTGCGACACATCAAGCAAAACCGAAGGGTGTTATACACCAATCTGCTGACCAGCGGCAAGTTAAACAGTTACCTTGCTGATATTGACAAACAGGCGGAAGAAATGTTTTCCCGGCTGGTGAAACAGATGGCAGAGCGTGAGGGTGTGACCGAACAACTCAAAGTCGATAATCAAATGGCGTGGGTTGGTCGAATGAACAACATCCGCAGCAGAGCCACCGAGGTCGTGAATACAGATTTTATTTACACCTAACTGGTAAAAAGCGGCAGGGATTTTGCTCTCTGCCGCCGTTTTTTATTGGTTGTTTTCTGTATCATCACGGGTGATTTTATAGTACGCTAAGACATCGTTAATCTCTTTGTCGTCGCATACAAAATCGCCATCCTTAAACTTGTTTAAGGCAATGATTGCTTTTGCTTTTTCTAGTTTATCTGGAGGTAATGCCTTGAATTTCTCCCACCACTCATTCGTTAAATCGCAATCGTGTTTTGTTACGGTAGTGTATCTATCAGCAAGACGATTACGAAGATCGGCATCGTAGATTCTACGATATATGATGAAAGTTTCGGGCATCCATAGAATTTTCATAAACTCATCAATATCACATCCAAATGCTTCTTCAAAGAAATCAACGCCACGTCCAATTTTCCCTTTTGTAGAATTAAGCACGGCTTGGACTGCACGAATGAATTTTCTGTTCCAATGCTTACCGATGTAGTCACGGTTCATAAAGAACTCTTTATCATTTATCGGATGATACTTCATCGGAAATGAATATATGCTTGCGCCGAGTTCTTCGCATAAGTCAACATTCATTCTTAGACGATAATATAATTCTTCCGGTTTATCCTCAAAATTATAAAGAAGATAGTTTGAAAGGTTTTTTATTCCGCTTTTAACGGCTGTACGGATAGACTTTTCATATATGTCCCTAAGACTCCAGTGGTCAAATGCTATGCGCAAAGGCTGAATGTTCACTTCTGCCAGTTTTTTCATATTTGCTTCAGTAATTAGACGTGAATCGATGCCTTGATTGAAGTCAACAATACGTTTTCTTTTTGAAGGTTTATGGGTTTTTTCATACAATGGGCGCACATATTCATCCAAACCTAATATATCTTCTTTGGATGCAGTATAATAGTAAAGGCAATGAGCTTCTTCCAATTTAAGATACAGTTCTGTTTTTTCTGTATCATCTTTCAGCTTTCCCATTATCTCTTTGTAAATAGAAATGGCTTTACGTATATATGCACGATCATTGTAGGAATCCTTGAGATTATTGATTGTCACATCGTATTCATTGGGTGGTGTGTAAGTTGCACCTGTACCAAAGCCACATTCTTTAATTTCATCAATGATTTGGTCGTAACACTTAGATGCCAAAACATTATTATCAAGTAAAAGCAAATCTTTTCTTGCGCCGAAACGTTTATCTGTAAATTCAATCCGATTTTTCAGATTGATATAGTCACAATACTGTGGTTCCAATTTCGGTACAGCACAGAACTTGCACTTGTTGACGCAGCCTCTTGTCATATATGCAAAATAAGCATTGTTTGCAGGGTAAACGTAGTCTATCTCTTCAAGGATAGAGTAATCAAGAGGTAGTTCATCAATAATTAGCTTATTGCCAGGATCAATATCCCCCGGATGATTCAATAAGCCAACAAAAGGTTCGATCCCTGTAGCGGCATACACCTCGTCTTTTAAGAGGGATGACATAATACCGCCTACCATAACATCTTCGGGTTTCTTACAAAGCTGCTTTGCGAAGTTAATAGTATCAATTGTAATGTCCCAATAAAATGTAAATAGCGTGGTGATGCCAACCTTATCAAATCTTGGCTTTGTGAAGTACTCTTTGTCTTTATATTTTTTACGATATTCTTTTACTGCATCTAAGACAATCTCATCTTCAAAGATGGGATCGGCCTCAAGAATTGCATATTTACCGAGTTTTATAAATTCAAAAAGCGTAGGATAATAGTTCTTCCAAAATATTTCAGGAAGAATAATAGAAAGATGATTGATAAGATCATCGCAAATTAGCTCCACCGCTAAGGAACGCATATCGCCTTTATAAAAACGGACATCATCGCCAACCATACGATAATAGGTTGCCAATTTCATTAGTCCCATCGGTGGGTATTTATTTTTGTAATTAGGCTCAATGAGCAAGACTTTTCTATTCATAGGGTATTATCTCATCTCTTCTTTAATTTTATCGATAATCTGCTCGGCAATATCTTTTGGAGCAATATCGGTGATAATGGACAAAATTTTACTTACTAATTTGCGTTCACTTCTTGATAGTTTAGACATAGAACTTGTAACAAACGACTTTTTCTTATCGTCATCATCAACTACCACAGTAGTCGTTTCGGCTTTTTTCTTCAGCTTATCAGCCTCATATTTCTGTCCAATGCTCTTTCTAACTTCCGATAAGGGAGAATTGCTGTCGGTGGTATCAAGTTTGTCCAAACGTTTACGGGCATCTTCGGCACTTTTCTTAGCTTTATCAATATCAAACTGAAGTTTTTGGCGTTCTTCCTCGTTGACAAAGCCTTGTTCTTTTTCCTTCTTTTGATATTCGGCGACCTTGCTAAGATATTCTTCTTGTCGTTTATAGTCATTTTTAACACGATTAGCTTCATAATAAAGCTTGTGTAGTACATCGTAGAAATACTCTCTCAACAGATCTTCAAACAAAACGCGGGTCTCGTTTTCGTTAAAATAATCACGCTGAGAGTTCGGGATAAGATTACGGTTTGCCGCAAACACTTCACCTACAAAATAATAATTGCCACGATTTTCTTTGAAAAGCGGTTGTAAGGTATCGTCGCCTCCGAGTTGAATATTTGCACTTCTTACACGCAACCCACGCATATGATTTATGCTTGGAATTTGTTTTTCAAAGCGTGACAAACCTACCCACATCCAAGCAATTAAATTGCCGGAAGCATCTCGAAAATCCTTGAATTCCAAACGGGAAATCTCATCGTAATTCTTCAAGGAAGCACCGCTTTGTTCTTTGAGCTTAGTCGTATATTCTTTAAAAATTTGCGAACCGTTCACTCTAACGCAATATTCATCGATGGTATAACCGATCGACTTAGCATAGCTATAAATCTGATTGCGAAGAATAAAGGTGTTTTTGTATGGAACCGGAACAACAAAACTAAGATATTCACGAACCTTTGTGTCATTCAATAAGTCTGTATTCTCTTTGTTAATATTAAACATCTCAACTTCAAAATAGTGTTCATCTTTTGTTTCGGGTTCGGTTGAATACGTTATGATAGCATCCCAAATTTCATCAAGAGTGTATTTCTTGTTTTCAACAAGCATTGTTCTCATCTTCTGTGCATCACAAGTCATAATGGACTTTGTACTTTCACCAAGGTAACTCGTTGTAAATTTTAATGTTTTACAATATGCCAACCCACAAAGACGACCAATACCACGAAAGCCTTTATTTTTGCCGATTTCCTTATTGCTATTAGCAATGTCTCCAACATCTTCGATGAAATCGTCCGCTTTGACACCGGTAGCATTATCTTTAATACTTATGTATCGTTTCTTGCTATCCGTGTATATATCAACATATCCCTCATCAGCAGACAAGATACCCTCTCTTATTGCAAGGTCGATTTGGTCGCAAGCATTTTGTATATATTCTCTGTAGATAACCTTGGAGTCAGAGTACATACCCGTCGTGAGGTTATCAAGTATGTTTTTACCTACTGTCGCCATAACTATCTCCTTACTTAAATTGCTTATAAATCGGTTTCGGGAACTTGATATTAAGCAATGAACGGAAAATCGGATTTTGAATAATGTATTCGCCCTGTTTCAGGCGAGTCATCATAGTCTTATAAACGGATGGAATACTCTTATAATCGCTCTTGGTGACTTCAATTGAGTTTGTACGACCGTAAGCGTGGGTAGAACAGTTACCTGTAACTCTATCGTGAATAGCGCTTCTGAACTGTTCTGCGGCAAAGAGCACTACACCAAGAGAACGTCCACGTTCTGCAACATCAAGTACTTGACGAAGAATAGGAGAGTTCTTAGGTGTTTCCTTAGAAGCATACTTGTTCAACTCGTCAATAAAAATTACAACTCTTGAAGGCGGATTTACGCCTTCTTCGCCGGCATACTGACCCAACTGTAAATCATAGATTGTACGGATTGCATCGCCGAATACATATGCCTGCTTATCTTCGGAGAGCTTAGCAATATCAATAACATGCACTTCGTTTTTCTTAATGTATTTGAGGGCATCCCCAATACGGGTTTCACCTTCATCTTCACGAATATCCCTTGCGAAAATCTTATTATCAGTAATGCTCTTATTAATGATGCGATAGAATTTTCTCCAGCTCGCCACAGGGATTTCTTTGTCTTTTCCAGAAGTTTCGGTAGAACACTTTTCTTTTACTGCTTCAAGGAATTCCTGCCAATCACTGACTTGATTAAATTTACCTTGTCCCGACATAATATAGCTGATGATAGATTCCATTGTTTGAGTGGAGTCATCAATATTGGCAAACATCAAATCGAGATTCTCTTTGTCATACTTATAAATGTATTTGTACTTTTTTGCTTTCTTCTTTTTGATATTATCCTCAACTTCTTCTGGCGTCATATATGTGTTCCAATGACGGGTTTTTGGGATAGAGTAAGGATAATAGTACTGAACATTCTTGAAAGGTTCAGCAGCCAATCCCAACTTTTCGTATTTAGCAAAAGTATCCTTTCGAGCCTGCTCAGGATTACGCTCATCAGAGAAGTCGTTTAACTGATCAATAGCAAGCAAGTCCTTACCTTTTACATTAAATAGTACAAATGCAACACTGTCTTCGTCCTCGTTTTGGGGATCCTTCTTCATATAGCTGTCTTGTATAGCCTTCAAAAGAAACATCGCATAAGAAGTCTTGGAAGCAAGACCGGAGATACCCGAAATGTTCAAATGAGCACCTTCGGGGCCAATAATGAATTTTGAGTTGAGATTTACAGGGAGTGTAACTTTCTCACACCCTTTTGTACCCTCATACATTTCAAGATAACCACACACAAGCGGATTACGGATATCATTAAGTCCAAGAGCGTAGTTAATTTCTTCGGCAGTTGCCAACATTACTTTTGCGTTGCTTTGAAGAGGAATATAAATATTTTCGGTATTGCAAACAACCTTGGCGGTAACATAATTCATCCCTACACGCAGGGTGTTTTCTTCAGCGTTAACATCACCAAAATCACTTGAAATAAAGTTGGTAAGAAAACTAGCGGCATCGGTGATATGTGCAATATCTTCGATAACGCCATAGGAAAATGAATTATTAACGTGCTGTACCTTTACGATATCAAACGGATTTAAGATAAGTTTGGGATCCGTCCAAAATGTAAAATTATCAATTGTTGTTGGATTCTTTTCTGTCGCCAACACACGACCTATAATCGTATTAGACATTTTTATTTATCCTCCTCAAAACAGATGTAAGAACATTTCTGTGCTGATGTATTTGCTTTTTACGTAAGACTCGGTCAAAAATACGGGATATAAATGATTCGCCCAACGACGATCAGTACCATAGCAAGTAGGGTTGCGTTCGTTGATAATGTTGGCGGAAATCAGATCGATAACATCACTATCGATACCGTTTTCTATTTCTTCATCCATCATTATTTTTTCGACTTTAACTACCCCGTCAAACGGTGTTTGTGTTCTGCGTTTATCCCGTAAACGGATATACCAAACGCCAAATTGAACATCACCTAAAAACTCACGATTTTCGTATCTCGCTACGGGAGTTCTGTGGAACACGGGCAAGTCAGCTATATAGTTGGAATTCGGTTTGCCCGTATGATCAAGGCAACTTTCGGGATTAAATGACTTTGAAACACCGATCACCCAACTGTAATTATGCTTGATTTTTTGGAGCGTTCTCAAATCTTCTCGACCGGACTTCATAACCTTATATTCAAGAGAACCATCTTTGAGCAAATAGGCATCTTGCCCCAAACGCTTGTCCTTTACCAATTCAGCAACCATTCGTTTTTCGGCTTCAATCATATAGTCTTGTATAACGCCGACCGCCAAATTATCAAGTTTAGTATCGGGATAGCCTGCCTTTGATGTCGAATACGGAATGATGGCGGAAAAATGCAATCCCAAACGCTTTAATTCTTCGCTTTCGTTTAACTTTTTGACTTTGGCTGCAAAATAAGCAGCATCATCCCAACCGTCAGCGTTTGCCTTATCAGGAAGAGCTAAAACCAATTCACGATAGAAGCGTTCCTTTGACATACGCTTATTTTCACGCTTGCAACAGCCAATACCGATTTGTCCTGCTACAACGGGGAAAACCTGCTTGTTATATGCAATGTCATCCACCTTAAAAACGTGGCGTGAACCATCAAGAAAATATTTAAGTAAGGGCTTTTCGCCCACGGATTGCAATTGATCTGCTAAAGGCTTAAGGTCGATTGGCTTCTTGGGAAAACCTGTTTCACCGGAATCTTTCCATTTCATTACTTTGTTAGGATCATCGTCATAATCAATGGAAGGTAAGCCAATTGAGTCGTAACTATACTTGTAGGTATGGTAGCTTTTTCCTTTGGTTTCCTTTTCGATAATCTCCATTATTTTTGGCATTGATTACACTCCCTTCTTCCATTGATTTTCAGCAGCGATCCATTTATCTGTATACTCAATTGTATCCACCGACGCCGTGAATGGCTTTATAAGAAACGCTTTTATTGTTTTTAGAACGATACTGTAATCATCAGTTTTAGTATCAATCTTACGGGTGAAGGCTTTCCACTTTTTCTGCATTGCTCCATCTCTGTCAAAGTCCATTACCTGCTCAAACTGTTCAACGGTAAAGCTATGTCCACGGTTTTCAAAGGTCTTTTTCAGTGCTTCCGTCAGCGTTGCTCCGTCAAAATCAAATTTATTGGCAAGATAGTAAATATCGTAATAATCCTTCATTCGGCTTGAAAATTCCATTAGACTGAGAATAGCGTCTATCTTCTCGGCAATGGTTGTTTCAAGTGAGTATGTATTTACTGTCGGGGCGTCAAAGTCGGAAAGCTGTGTCGGGATTTTTCGTTTTTCCTGTTTCGGTACGATGACATCCCCCACACCGAAATCAATACTGAACGGTGTTTTGGTGTTTTTAATGCGGGCGACCACCGATGCGCCAATACCCGCATACTTTTTGGCAACAGCAATAGGGACAACATCTTTAATCTCAAAAGTGATAAAGTCGTGTCCGGTAGGTGTTGCAATAATTTCCTCCAACACAGCTTTTAACTGCTCCGGCGTATTTGGTATTTGGCGGAGCAAAAAGTCCACATCAACTGTTACTCGGCTGTCAAAGTCGGTAAGGGAATAGATAAACAATCCGCCTTTCAGCACAAGATTTTCTGCATATTTGGATTTTTCCAAACGGCGCAGAAATTCCTCTTGGCAAAAGAGCTGCAGACAAAGCTGATAACTTCTTCCGCTTTCGGCAGCCTTATTTTTCAGTCGTGCAAGCACAGATGCAGCAATATCAGCCATTAAGCAGTACCTCCATCAATTCGGTGACCTTTTTGTATACACGAAGTTTTTTTGCGTATGCAGAAAGGTTGTTCAGATTTTTCTTTGTATCGTTAGCGTAAGCATTAAGCGCTTTATTAAAAATCTCGTTGTCGAGTTTTGAACGGTATTTGAAACAATCGCAGATGGTGCGTTCACGGTCATATACAGGCAGGGTAACGCCATCGAAATCATCTGTAGTTTTTCCCAAATCGTACAGTTCCGCCTGAACATAGTAAGGTTGCAGAGCGAGAACATCCACATTCAGTTTTGTTCTCGACATAGAACGAGGGATTGCGATTGACCACTTGCGTGGAGCAAAGTCACTGTATCCGTAATGAAAAAGTGCTGATTCAACGCAGACAATTCCTTTCGGTACGAGGGTGGCAAGAAGCTGTTCCTCGGAAACCGCACTTTTTTCAGCAAGTTCATAATAACCGTGACGCACACGATTAAGAAAGCCGGCGTTGCACAGATTTACAACATCGGCCGCTCTGATTCCGGCAGCGACAAAGTCAGCAGATTTTGCAATGCCGCCTTTATTGATAATGACTTCTTTTACTTGCTCTCGGATGTCCACTCTCTCACCTTCTTTCAACTATAAAATTCAAGCACACAAAAATAGTATATGTGCTCGAATTTATTATAGCACGAAAAGAAAAAGTTTGCAATAATAATTACGCACAAAATATTGAAATCTGTACGTAAAATTTTAATTTGCTATTGCAATAAGAAAGATTATACGCTATAATATTAGCATACCACTTCCATATTATCCACGGTGATATTATTCTTGTTATCAACCTCGATAACAAAATGATAACAAGGGCATTTTTGCAAAGGATAATACAGATACATCGTAAAATCAAAACAGAGAGACTAACGAAAAACAAAATTACATAAACAGAATTGTTTAGTCCTCGTCGAGTGGGAATAAAATGTGCTAAATATTAGTGCGATAGCATAGTAATTAGTGTTAACAATCAGTTACGCTATCTTTAAAAGACGGTCAACTGCACAGACCGTTTATCAAAAGTGCTAATCTCTAAACTGCTTATCGAGTTAAAAAGGCAGTGTGTTATTCTTGCACCAAAAAGAACTCTGTTATTTAGGCAATGAAGAGCAATCCTAACCGTGGTTCAAATTGGCTGATTTGCCCTTACTCTGTGTTAAAAATACTCAGAATACAAAAAGTATTCCTGCGTTTTTGTGCCTTGATTAAGAATAAATCAGCACAATTTGAACTCGCAGACCAAAAATGCTTGAAGTAAAGATGAATTTTGGATTTTGAGATGGAAGCCTTGCTGACGCAAGGCGACAGCGAAAATTTCAAAAGTCGCTTTAATTCTGCATTTTTGGCAGGTTCGGATTACTCTTTATTGCCTAGCAGGGCTAAAAGATAAAGCAAAGAGCCAAGGATTGACCTTGGCTCTTTTTCATTGTCCAGCAATGGTTGATAACCCCCGGTTCTACCGGGGGAATAGAAAGCTTTAGTAAAAATAAGAACGGTGAGCTTAATGCAAGCCGAGGGTATTGGCGAAAAAATAACCTCCAAGTATAACAACCTCACGAAAAAATAACTAAATCAAAGATTTAGATTATTTCGGAGAACGTTGCCTCACTCTGTTTCGCATTTTCACGCTCACAGAGATGAGTAAATAGAAACGGTTTGGCAGCCGCGTTACTAAAATACAGGAGGTTAAAAGCATGATAAAAAAGAACTCAAACAACGAAATAAAAACATTGTCGCACTCGACATACAGGTGTCAGTATCACATAGTGTTCGCACCAAAATATCGCAGAAAAGAGATATACGGAAAATTAAGAAAAGATATCGGAGAAATAATCCGTAAATTGTGCGAACAGAAAGGCGTAGAAATCATAGAGGCAGAAGCCTATAAAGACCATATACACCTTTTGGTATCAATACCACCGTACATAAGTGTAACGCAATTCATGGGATATCTCAAGGGAAAAAGCACATTGATGATTTTCGACCGACACGCAAATTTAAAGTATAAGTACGGCAACCGACATTTTTGGTGTAGGGGATACTATGTTGATACAGTCGGTCGAAACAAGAAAGTGATAGAAAAGTACATACAAAATCAACTTGAGGAAGATTTTGCAAATGACCAAATTTCACTTAAAGAGTATGTAGACCCGTTCACGGGTAACAAGAATAAGTAAGCAAAAATAAACAGCCCCACGAGAGGGGCTGCTTGAAACAGTAATGCGATGCCAAACTTCAGTGCCGACTTTCAGTCGGAAAGCCAGTAGGCGGCCCTTATAGGGCCTGTGCAAACCACCAGTTCAACTGGTGGTTATGATTAAGCGATAATTGTATATTTGATTTTGTATAATCCGCCTCTGTTTGGTGCTATATAATTGTCATGTTGAAGCCTTCCAAATATAACACCTGGATGAACACCTATTTGTTTTGCAAAATTAACTATGGCAGGATCAGAAAGATTTCTATTGTTAATGAATGATTGGTACAAGTCCTCTGGTATTAGAGTTTCTTGTGCAAACTTATCTGCTTCTGCTTCAAGTTGTTCATTTGAGTATGCTGTATTAATTTCTTGTCCGCTAATGAATATTTGTTTGTGCTTTTGCTGCAGAACATGTTTTATCTCATGGAACAATGAAAACCAAAAGGTATCGGCTGATTTTCTTCTATCATTCAATGCCAGTATTACCTTATCTTTGTTAATCCACTTTACAGCACCATTTACGCCCGAGTTCTTTAAATATGGTAATAATACAAAAGTTACTCCACATTCTGAAAAGATTTCTTTTAATCTTGGTAAGAATATTTGTGGAGATTGAAGCGTCATTGATCTTATTTCCGAGAGATAAGATTTGAGTTTTTTGGCATCAAAATCTGAAACTTGCATATTCCTACCAATATTAATAGCCGTTTGCAACCATGCCCTAGAATTAATGATGTTTTTATCGTTAAATGTTTGAGTGGCGGTTCTATAGTTTACAAGGAAATCTGGTGTTAAAAGGATATCCAAACTTGAAATTTGAAAAAACTGCCTCAAATTAGTAATCTTGTCTTCGATTTTTCTTGCTTCTGAAACCAGACCTAAACTTACAAAATACTTATAGTCTATCATATATGCGATGTTTTTTTGTTGATCTAATTGCTTTGCTTCTTCAATTTCAATTAGTTTTTTCTCATATGTTGTTTGAAGATTCAACCACAACTCAACACTGGTTCCAAGCATATTGGATAATTTATGTGCAATATCATTAGACAAATTTATTTCACCATTCACTAATTTACTAATGGTCTTAGCGGTAGTTCCAAGTCTAATTGCAAATTCTTCTTGAGTAATTTCAAGTTCTTCAATTGTTTCTTGAATATAATAACCGGGATGAAAAGCCATTATCTCTTTATATTCAACATTGTTTGTCATAATGATTACTAACCTCCTTGATTAAGATAATTTTTATGTTTTTTATATTGGGCGTTACATCTCCTTTACTTATAAGATTATTTTTAGAATCTTGTGGGATAATATGAATTCTATATCCAGTTCTGCCTACATATATTGCCCACTGGTCTTTGTATTCATTGTCTAAGTCGTGAAAATGGAATGACGGATAGTTTTTTATATCTAAAAGAGAATCTGCATTCTCGATAAAGTTTATTATTGATGATAGTTTTTTATATACTTTTGAATCCATTATTTTCAAAGCATATTTTCTATCTTTACACAGATTTTTCACATGTGTACTGTCATAATTAATGGTCAAGGGGAACCTCCTCCCGATAAAATTACCTTTTTGGTAATTTTATTTTAACACAATTCGTTAAGAAAGTAAAGAGGTTTTACTAATAATATATTAGGTGTTGTCAATATAATTGTCAAACAAAATAGGAACATAGGGTAAATAATGTCACAGTGGGTATGCGGAATATAGTACATATTTTAAATGTTGGATTGCATTTTTTCATATTCTTTGTTACAATATATTTGCCAATAGATTGTGAAATATTATGGCTGTTATCAAGGTTGATAACAAATTGATAACAGTACATCGGCAACGATGGATAATATGGATACATCAAATAATCAGGTGCAAAAAGAGATAAAAATTCTAAACAAAAAAGTTTAGAATCACACCTTTATTGCAGAATGGGAGTAAAATGTGCTAAATATTAGTGCGATAGCATAGTAATTTGTGTAAATAATTCGCCTGTTGTTAGTGCGAGTAATTAGTTACGCTATCTTTAAAAGACGGTCAACTGCACAGACCGTTTATCAAAAGTGCTAATCTCTAAACTGCTTATCGAGTTAAAAAGGCAGTGTGTTATTCTTGCACCAAAAAGAACCCTGTTATATAGCAGGGCTAAAAGCAAAACAAAGAGCCGAGGATTGACCTTGGCTCTTTTGCATTGACAGAGATTTACGAATAAGGTATAATCAAAAACGGACAAAGGAAACTGTCGTAAAACGGTAGGCGGTTAGCCCTTATTTATCAGGGGGCAATGCCCTCTAATAATGGTTAGGGGGTGATGCTATGGAATATCTTGCATTTGTTGTAGTTATTCTTTTCGCAGCCACAGGCTACATATTAAGCATAAAAAAATAACCGCCCTGTCCTCGAAAAACAAGCGGTTATTTTTTAATCACTTACGAGGCTAACCGTCTATCCGATAAGCCCTTTGTCTATAATCATAGTAGCATAATTCTACTATTTTGTCAACTTTTTGTTTTTGCATAACAAAAATCATTTAGAACAAATAGAAACTTATGACTATATTTTGACTATGAAAAATTAAAAAACGAAGTAAAATGAGCAAAAATCATTAAATATATTCACTAAATATGATAAAAAACACTTAAAAATATTGTAGATAAATGTTATTTATATTGAGTGGGAATGATACAAAAATACCACAAACCCTTTATTTATCGGGGTTTGTGGTTTTCTTTTTACTCTATTGAGTACATTTTGAGTACACTTTTTATAGTTTTTTACTTTTTGCCTTCTTTTGAAGTCACTACATTGTGTCTTCTCAGGAAGGCAATATCATTTTGCAGATTTCTTTTTTCTACCTCATCTATTGTGATTGTTTCTGCTTGGTCAAGGGAATAGTCAATGTAATCTGCAATAGCTTCCTTTAACGGCTCGTCCTTTATTTGTAATTCTGTATTTGGGTTAATATCAAAGTTATCTATAAATTCCTTGCCGATTTTTAATACTACATCATCGTTGTCTGTGGCTTGAGGAATTAGCAAGCCTGTTTTGATAAACAACTTTGATAACGCCAATACATCATATTCACTTTTTATTGCAAAGTAATCGGTTACACTGTCATCCAAGGTCATATAGCTGATATTGAGCGCGTCAGCTATTTTCTTTATTTGCTCCGGCTTTGGAATCATAGCACCTGTTTCGTATTTTCTGATTGATACAGGGTGTATTCCTGATTTTTCAGCAAGCTCTGCTGCGGTCATATTTTGGCTTTTTCTGTATGCTTTAATCTTTTCTCCGATAGTCATTTTTTCACTTCCTAATTCTTGTAGCCTTGTCGCTATATTTATCTTAACACATAATATTTCATTTGTCTATAAAAATATTTTTCAAAAGCGACTTGACATAGAGTAGCGACTGCGCTACAATAATAATGTAGTCATAAGGCTACATTAAAATTGAATAAAGAAAGGAGAAAGCATTTATGACAAATGAAGATAAAATTTTTTATAATGCCGAAGACCTAATGAATATGCTGCAAATATCAAAGGGTCATTCATATAAAATCATAAAGGCGATGAACGAAAGTCTGCAAGAGCAGGGATATTTAGTTATAGCCGGCAAGGTGCCGATAGCATATTTCAACGAAAAATGGTATGGCGGTACAACGCAAAAAGGGGTGATGTAATTGGAGCCTACAAAGGACCCTAAAACAGGCAAGTGGTTAATTCAATACAGATATACCGATTGGCAGGGCAACCGTAAAAAGAGCTGTAAGCGAGGCTTTAACACAAAGCGTGAAGCAAATGAATGGGTTGCAGAATTTTTAAGGACTCAAAATTCAAGCCTTAATATGACATTTGCTTCATTTTATGATATTTACATTAATGATTTGAAAATGAGAGTTAGGGAAAACACTCTTTTGACAAAGGAATCAATATTTGAATTGAAAATTCTCCCCTATTTTAAGAATTTCAAGCTTAATGAAATTAAGCCAAAGGATATTATTTCTTGGCAAAACGAAATATTAAATTCAAAGGACAAGTACGGCAAGCCTTATTCCGAAACATATTTAAGAAAAATTAACAGTCAGCTTTCTGCATTATTTAATCACGCAGTAAGGTATTACGGATTAGAGAAAAATCCGGTTCAAGCAGTTGATCCCATAGGGCAAAAGAAACCGAAAAACGAAATGCAAATTTGGACTCAAGAGCAGTACGAGGCGTTTTCAAATGCGATAATGGACAAGCCGGAATCATATCAGTTTTTTCAACTGCTATGGTACACGGGTATGAGGTTGGGCGAGGCGCTTGCATTAACCAAAGCAGATTTTGACCTTGAAAACAAGACCATTAGAATAAACAAAAGCTATCAAAGGATTAAGGGCAGAGATGTTATCACCCCACCGAAAACTCCGGCAAGTAATCGCACAATACAAATTTCAAGCTTTTTATGTGAGCAAATGAAGTTTTATTTAAGCACAATTTACGGCTTGAAGGATAATCAAAGGATATTTACAATTTCAAAATCATCTGTTCATCACGAGCTTGACAGAGGCTGCAAAATTGCAGATGTTCCGAGAATAAGAGTACACGACATAAGACATTCACATGTGTCCGCACTTATAGATTTAGGATTTACGCCCGTTGCAATCAGCCGACGAGTCGGTCACGATTCCATTGAAATCACATACAGGACATATGCACACGAGTTCAAGGCAAAAGAGCGTGAAATCGCCGACAGGCTCGAATTAATCGGTAACAAAGAGGGATTTTAATGTCACACAAAAATTGCGATAGTCATAATCGTTTTAGGAGCAAGACAGTTGGGTTTAGATTGTCGCCTGAGGAAAGCAGGCATCTGGATGACCTCGTCAGCATAAGCGGAATGAATAAACAGGATTATATTATCAGCAAGCTGTTTGATTATGAAATCGTGGTTGTCGGTAATTCAAGGGTATATAAAGGTCTTAAGGATAAATTAGAAGAAATATTGACTGAATTAAAAAGAATAAACAACAGGGCGCAAGTATCTGATGAACTGATAAATTTGATTAAGCAAATATCAGTCATATTATATGAAATGAGGGATAGCGATTAAACAAGGCAATTTGGTATTCCTGCCGAAATGATTTGACCGAAATATCGGCAGGAGAATAGATTGTTACAGTAAGTAAATCGCATTAGCGCGCCCAGGGCTTTCGCTGCGTAAGCGGCGAAAGCTCACGGGCGTTACTTTTTCCCAAAAAGTAACAAAAAGGAGTGATAGTATGTGACAGCAACGATGACATTAAGAAAGGGTAAGGGTTCGCTTAAGCATAATAAAAGGGCTTTCGCAGCCAAGAATGTTGACAGAAAACGAACCCCATTAAATAAGAATATTATTGACGAAGACATAAAGCAGGTTTATGACAATTTATTTGGACAGGCGTTAGAGGAATATAACGCAAGACAAACAAGAGCAAATAGAAAAATAAATAATTACTATGAGCATATCAGCAGGTCTAAACAGGAAAAGCCTTTTTATGAGCTGATTGTCGCAATCGGTGATATAAATAATTCCGATGAATTAAATGATAGGTCTGTAAAAATTCTACAGGAGTTTGTTGATGAAATTAAAAGCAAGTATTCAAATAATGTGAAATTTTTCGGGGCATATATTCATATGGATGAAGCCACTCCGCACCTGCATTTAGATTATATTCCATTTTGCACAAATCAAAAACGAGGCTTGAAAACAAGAAACAGCCATAACCTTGCAATGAAGGAATTAGGATTTACCGATTACAAGGAATGGCATGCGGAATTGTTTGAAATATTAGAGCAGATTGACAAAAGGTACAATGTTTACAGAAACAATCTGCATTCGGAGAAACGACACAATATTGACATTAACACTTACAGAGCCGTTGCGCAAAAATTAGACGGTGCAATAGATGATATTCTTGAGGAGAAAACAAAAGAAATCAAGCCATCAAATGATTTGTCTAAAGGAGAAAAAACATTAGGCGGTAAGGGTGTAAAATCAGAAGTTTATGATTCTGTTATTGATACGGCGAATAAATTAGCAAAGGAAAATGCCACACTCACAGTAGAAAAGCAACAGCTTGAAAGACAAATTGATAGGCAATCGGAATACTTAAAGGAAATTGAAAACCTTGATTACAGAACAGAAAATGCAAATCTTAAATCAGAGCTTGCAAAATCTGCTCGGATAGAAAGAGAAATGCAAAACGCAGTTTTGGCAAACAATAAGCTCCAAAGGGAAATAGCATCACTATCTAACGAAAATGATAATCTTCAAACAGAGGTTAAGTGGTATAAGGATTTCCTTTATCAGTTAGGTTTAACGGATTTGTTTGAAAAATTCAAGCAATGGCGTGACCGTATTTTAGACTCCCTGCACGAGCTGGCAACGAAAGCCATTAAGCAGGATCTCGAGGAATATTACAGCTATGATAATGATTACAATGACGATATTAAAATGATATAAAAAGGCAAGAAAAATACAATAATAAATTGACAATATCAATCAATTGTTTTATAATATCAATCAAATAAGAGCTTGCGGAGGATTTATATGACTACTTCGGAACAAATACGCGTATTATGCGTAAGAACAGGGGTTAGCTTATCTGAGCTTGCACGAAGAATAGATCAAACCCCACAAAATTTCAATGCAAAGTTGAAAAGAAATACTGTTACACAAGATGAGCTCAATAAAATTGCAGAAGCGCTTGGTGTTAAATACGAACAATACTTTGTGTTATCTAATGGCGAACAAGTTAAGTAAGAAAGGATTTAGTTATGACTGAACATAAAATAATATTCGGCGATAGTCGTTCGCTAAATCAAATTGAAGACAAATCTGTACAATTGATTATAACTTCTCCGCCATATTGGCAGTTAAAAGATTATGGTACTGAAGATCAAATTGGTTTTAATGATAGCTATGAGGAATATATAAACAATCTTAACCTCGTTTGGAAGGAATGTAATCGTGTATTAGCTGACGGATGCAGACTTTGCATAAATATCGGAGACCAATTTGCTCGTTCAGTGTATTATGGCAGATATAAAGTGATTCCAATCCGTACTGAAATTATTCGATTTTGTGAATCGTTAGGTATGGATTATATGGGAGCCATTATTTGGCAAAAAACTACCACAATGAATACTTCCGGCGGTGGTGCAATTATGGGTAGCTTCCCATATCCTCGAAACGGAATATTGAAAATGGACTATGAATTTATCTTATTGTTTAAGAAGTTAGGTAAGCCGCCTAAACCGACTCCTGAACAGAAAGCTTCTTCTAAGATGACTAAAGAGGAATGGAATCAGTATTTCTCATCACATTGGAATTTCAATGGCGTAAAACAATTAGGACATATTGCGATGTTTCCCGAAGAATTACCGAAACGATTAATCAAAATGTTTTCTTTTGTTGGAGAAACCGTTTTAGATCCTTTTGCCGGTAGCGGTACCACATCATTAGCGGCAAAGCATTTGGGCAGAAATTCCATAGGATATGAAATCAATAAAGAATTTGAACCTGTTATTAGAGAAAAACTTTGTGCAGACCAGCTCAATATATATGATGATTCGCAAGTTACCTTTACAGAAGATAGAGATGGCATTAAATATACATTTGAAGATTTACCATATGTTTTTAACGACCCTCACAAAATGGACAAAAAAATAGATGTTAAACGACTTCAGTTTGGCTCAAAAATTGATAGTCAAGAGTCAAAGCGAGAAGAGCTTTTCACAGTAAAAAGTGTATTGGGAGCTGATACAATAGAACTTAATACCGGATTGACAGTGAAATTGTTAGGCATAAAACCAATCCCTCAATTTGAAAATGAAGCGATAAAATTCTTGCAAGAGAAATTCAAGAAAAGAAAAGTTTTCTTAAAATATGATTCTGTTAAACATGATAGTGAAAATAATTTACTCTGTTATGTATATCTTGACAACAAAACTTTTATTAACAATCATTTGGTGAGAACGGGATTTGTTGATGTTGATACATCTTTCGACTATGTCTGCCAAAATAAATTCTTGAATTCGATTCCTAACTAAAAGAAAGGGCGGAGGTTTTGCCTCCGCCCACAATCTTATTCTTCTACTTCGACAGTCAATCCAGTCTTTGTCTTGGTGTAATAAACCATTTTAACGGCAATCGTTTCGGATAGGCGTCCCATGGTTTTGTATGTATCAGGTTTTATCGAATAAGGAACATTACCAACATATCCGTCAATACCAACAGATTCTTCATCCGGTGTTGCAAGACGATAAGTCGTTCCTTTGCGTTCTGCAAGAGAAGCTAAGATGGCTTTCTGAACATATAACCCATTAAAAGTCTTAGCAATAACAAGATCTTCAACCCAATGCTCTACCATTTCGCGATCAATGAGTGGAATAGCGTTACGGAGATTCTGCACCTGCACATAGATCTTGTCTGTTGCCTTTTCAAAGGCATCGGGATATCTTTCTACATACCATTTACGCCAATTCTCAATGGTGATTTCTTCGCCGGATGCCATGAACTCCGGAAAAAGTTCAGACATCTGACCGACAACAACAGGACGAGTACCCTGCGCATTTTGATTTGCCCAGTTGATCAACTGAGAAGTATATTTCGGAAAACTGAAAGTATTACTTTCGTTAAAATTTTCAATAAGTTCGTTTTTTAGTGTGTATTTCATTTCTTCTTTTTCCACTCCTCATAATTTTTGTTGACCAAGTCCTGAGTTTTTCTTATCCCAGCAACACGTTTGTTGCGATTATCATTAAACTCTTTTATTTCTTCATCAGTTTCGGCAATACAGAAGCCTTTATTGCCACAAGAAATTACCGGCAGACCAAATTCTTCCGCAGTTTTCCAAATTTCTTTGCGGCTTACTGCTTGAGTATCTTCCATCGGAAAGCCCATTGCTTTACTTATTTGCTTTGATGTAATTGCATTCTCTTTCCCACGATGTTCCAATAAAATATTTTTAATCTTTTCGCTCATCGTAAACCTCCAAAAAAAGTTTATAAGTTTCGATTTCTAATGCATCAGCTATACGCTGAATATTTTCAAGTGAAATGCTTCGACGATAACATTCAATTGCACTGATATATGTTCGGTGAAGCCCACACTTCTCAGCAAATGCTTCTTGGGATATGCCCAACGCCTGTCGATAACGCTTCACATTTGTTCCAAAAACTTTTACAATATCCATAGTTGCAATCCTCCTAATTTTATATTATAATATATTTGAATACTATAAGTCTACACACAATAAGTATCTATTAAGGAAATGGTGATATAATGTCAATTGAGTTTGATGTATATACAGGAACATTAATTTACAAAGAAATAGAATTCTCTTTCGTTTTTGACAGGGAAGAATTAAGGCTAATACCGCCTAAAGATAAAGATCAAGAGGTACATATGTGGTTTATGAAGTCCTTAGGTAAAGGCGCATACACCTTTGGCGATCCAGTATATGTTGAGGATGATTATTTGATCGGAAAGTGTAATGAAAACTGTCAAAAAATAATTTTTCTACCCAAACACAATAATATTGGTAGCTATAATTCGGTTCTGATTGTACAAATAGAGGCGTACATTATTCAAAAGTACGAAAGAGATTGGATAGACAGATTGGGATTTATGGGTCAAGAACTTGACTGTATTTATTCGACAAGTCAAGCCTTAGAATCTCCGGAATGGACAGAAGATGGTGTAGTTTCTGTCAAAACTAAAGATTTTGACAATACAACAAGTCACAAACAATGCTTCTCTGTTGATGGTAAAGAGGTATCAGTCTTTTTTGGTATATCAAGGACAAGTTCAGGAAAAGTAGGCAAACCACCGTTAGAGCTCCATTCTGAAATGTTTTTTGAGTTTGAAAAAACAAACGACTATGCTTTTTTATTAAAGCTGTGGCGCATTGCAAAATGTTTTGTTCAGTATTTGTGTTACAGGAAAAATGTTAATCTATCATCAGTTGAAGTATCAACTCCATACGGAGAGGGAAAACACGAAAAATTTGCAGTACTTCACATTGTAAATGAAGATGTTGATAACGAGCCTGAAACTCTTGAAAAGAGAAGATACATAAAACAAGAATATATTAGTGGTGCGGAAGGGAAAATTCTAAATGATATTGCAGAAGATAGAATTTACTTGCGCCATATTCCCGAAACATATCGAGCAGGCAAAAGCATAAACGCCGCACGTTTTGTGATGATAACTGCAGCATTTGAATGGACTTTCAAGAAAAACTATCCAGATGGAATCACCAAAAAGTCTGCCACTATTAAAGCAGAGAAAATTGCTACTGAAGTATTAAACGGATTAGTCAATGATTCGAAAGGAAAATTAAGAGAGATATATAAATTTCTTAGAAAACTTATTGGTTCTAATTCTCTGCAAAACGAGATAGAACAAGCAGGAAAAGACTATGCGGATATAGTTGATATTTTTGGAAAACATCTTTATTCTATGAACAATGAAAAATTAAAATACAGTGAAATGGGGTTACGCCTATCACAACAACGCAATAACTTTGCACACGGAAACTTAGACAAAGATTTTATTGGTTTATCATTGCTTGATTTGATATATCTTGAGTACATAATATATGCAATGCAACTTAAAGAGTATGGTGTGAAAACTACATTTATTCAACAAGCGATAAATGATTTGTTTGGTTGTTCTATTGCTCTACAATCCGTGAGTACAATTTGAGTACAAAAATTTGAAAACGGTGCACAATGTAGCGATAACGCTATGTTAAAAACAGCGAAATACCGTTGTTTTGAACCGTAAACAGCGAGGAACAGCGAGCCCACAGCCGAGTGGGAATGATAAATATCAAACAAAGGTGGCAGGGAGCTGTCACCTTTTTGTTATATAAATAAAACAGGAGATGCTTAACAATAAGCAACTCCTGAAATCTTTGGTGACCCGGACGGGAATTGAACCCGTGTTACCGCCGTGAAAGGGCGGTGTCTTAACCTCTTGACCACCGGGCCGAGATGGTGGCTTTAACTGGATTCGAACCAGTGACACCGCGGGTATGAACCGCGTGCTCTAGCCAACTGAGCTATAAAGCCATTTTAACTTGCAAGCAAGAGTATATATTAATTTTATTATTTTGTCAACACTTTTTTCTAACTTTTTTGCCAAAAGAGAGTTTTTGTACCGCTGTGCCACACAGTTTTTGAATTTTTTATTAAATAGCATACATTTGTTTGACTTTACTATCTTGGGGTGTTAGTATTACTTGTATAGTGTTTATTATACATAAAAATATCTATATTATAATATTAGGAGGGCTTATGAAGAAGCTTGGCGCCAAGCAACAGCAATGCCTTGATTTTATAAAGCAGTGCCTTGACGAACGCGGTATCGCACCCACTGTCAGAGAGATAGAAACGGCAATGGGTTATCATTCGCCGTCGTCTGCGCAATATGTCCTTAATGCTCTTGAGGATGCAGGTTATATTGAGCGTGACCCGTTGATGAAGCGAACAATAAGAATCAAGGGCTATGATACAAAGGCATATCATGTTCCTCTTGTCGGAACTGTTACGGCAGGTCAGCCTATACTTGCGGTTGAAAGCATTGAGGATTACATTCCCGTTCCCGTAAAAAACAAAGGGCAAAATATGTTTGCGCTTAAGGTACGCGGCGATTCCATGATTAATGCGGGGATATTAAACGGTGACACCGTAATTGTTGAGCAAACTCCTGTTGCATCAAACGGTCAAATTGTCGTTGCACTTATCGGCGACGAAGCAACCGTAAAAACATTTTATAAGGAAGACGGACACTTTAGGCTTCAGCCCGAAAACGATGCATACAGCCCCATTATTGTTGATGAGGTTGCAATTTTGGGCAAGGTTAATATGGTTATCAGAACCTACTGATTTTAAGTTTGAGAGGTTAGATTTATGAGCGAATGTACACACGATTGTTCAAGCTGTTCAAGCAACTGCGGTGAGAGAAAGGAAAAACAGAGCTTTCTTAAGCCGATGAACAAAAATTCAAATATCAAAAAGGTTATCGGCATTGTATCCGGCAAGGGCGGAGTAGGTAAAAGCCTCGTCAGCTGCCTGCTTGCCTCAAGATGCCAAAGAGCAGGATTAAAGGTTGGTATACTTGACGCCGATATTACAGGTCCGTCAGTGCCGAAATCCTTTGGCATTACAAGCCGTGCAATGCAGGACGAAACAGGGCTTTTACCAACCGTAACCAAAACCGGCGTAAAAATGATGTCCATTAATCTTTTGCTTGAGGATGTCAATTCCCCTGTTGTGTGGAGAGGACCGGTTATCTCAGGCGTAATTGAGCAATTTTGGACCGATGTAAATTGGGGCGAGCTTGATTATCTGTTTGTAGATATGCCTCCGGGAACAGGTGATGTTGCACTTACGGTTTTCCAAAGCCTTCCGGTTGACGGCATAGTAATTGTTTCCACCCCGCAGGATTTGGTAAAGATGATAGTAAACAAGGCCTTCAATATGGCAAGGCTGATGAATGTGCCTGTGCTTGGCTTGGTAGAAAATATGAGTTACTACGAATGTCCCGATTGCAAAAAGAAGCTCAATATTTTCGGCGAAAGTCAAATTGATGCAACCGCAGCGGAGCTTGGCGTTCCCGTTCTTGCAAAGCTTCCGATTAATCCGGATGTCGCAAGGCTTGTTGATGAGGGCAGGGTTGAAGATATTGATTGCCCCGAGCTTGATGAATTTGTATCTGTATTATAATTTAAGGAGAGCAGCAGATTGCTGTAAATACTTGTATGGCTAAGAGAGAGAATTATATTTCGTGGGATGAATATTTTATGGGTATTGCCTTGCTTTCGGCTAAAAGAAGCAAGGACCCAAGCACTCAGGTTGGTGCATGTATAGTAAGCGATGACAACAAGATTATGTCGGTTGGATACAACGGCTTTCCCCGTGGATGCAGCGATGATGAATATCCTTGGGAGCGTAGCGGAGAAAGCTCAAACGACACCAAGTATCCGTTTGTTTGCCACGCAGAGCTGAATGCAATCTTAAATTCCGGCGGGCACAATCTTGCAGGCTCAAGAATTTATGTTGCACTTTTCCCTTGTAATGAATGTGCAAAGGCTATCATTCAATGCGGAATCAAGGAGGTTGTGTATATGTCTGATAAGTATGCAGACACACAGGGCACAATCGCAAGCAAAAGGATGCTGTCGTCTGCCGGTGTAAAGCTCACAAAGTTTGAGCCTACACACAAAAGAATTGAAATATCCTTTGACGAAAGTGACGTTTAAGTATGCAGGTTGATATTTACGATTTTGACAAAACAATAGTGCCGTTTGACAGCGGAACGTTGTTTTTTGTGTACTGTATGGTGCATTATCCCTGGTGTATGATTATTCTGCCGGTAGTTGCCGTTGCAGGCTTGCTTATGGGGTTAGGAATAATCAGGTTTACCCAATTCAAGCGCATTTGCTATATGTTTGTACCGCTTATTCCAAGAGAAAAGGCAGTAAAAAAGTTTTGGGATAAGTACATAGACAGGGTGCATCCTTGGTTTAAGGATAGGCAAAGATACAGTATTGTTATCAGTGCAAGCCCCGATTTTTTGCTTTGGGATATTGCCGAGCGTCTTGGATTTGATGAGCTTATTGCAACTCGGTATAACCTTAAAACAGGCATAATTATCGGCGAAAACTGTCGCGGCGAGGAAAAGCTTAAAAGACTTTTTGAGCTCCATAAGCCCGAGGATTTGGAGGTTGTGGATGTTTATTCCGACTCCTACAAGCACGACAGGTTTATTTTTTCTCTGGCAACCAATCAATGCTATCACATAGAAAAAGGAAAAAGAGTTGCGTTTAATTTTAATGATGTATATTCAAAATAAAAGTAGGTTTTGTAAATGAGAAAAATTGCTAATATATTGTTGGTTGTAATGCTGGCAGGCTGTTCGGTGTTTGCATCGTACTTTGTTGCACAAAGTAGCGTAAAATCAGACAGATCGACGGTGGCGCTCGCAACGGTTACTAAGGCTCCCGTAACGGAAAAGAACAGCGACCGAGTTCTTCTTGTTGAGGACAAAAAGGCCGATTATCATTTTTATAAGCAGGGCAAGAATGTTGTTCTTGTGCATAAGGGCAATGATTATATTTTTGAAAATTGGAGCTCATATATTGATGTTGAAAAGCCTGAGCTGTATATGCGTCAGCTTGACGGAGATAAACCCCTTGAGATTGTCATCAAGGCGGTTGAATGTGTAAATGAGGACGGAAGCTATTCCTACTGCGTTTACGTTATCAACGAAATTCAAAGAGAGGACGGCACAATTAAGTATGCCGTTAATGCTTTTACAAGAGGTTCCACAAAGCAGGTTGTTGACGAAAAGGTAAAGATTGAAATCAGCCAGTCGCCTTTGTGTAAAAAAATGGGATATGTTGCATTTTGCTACGTTAATGAAGCTGTTGATTACGACCGTGACACAGGTATTCCTAAAAGCTACTATAATGCCTTCCATATTTTTCAGGATGAAAACGGCAATTATCCTACACTTGACGGATGGGAAAGAGGAGTTGCAGAATACACCGTTGAGGAAGACGGAATATTTGTAACATTCCCAATAACAATAAAATATAAGGACACAAATCTTGTACAGCAGGCAGGGTATGTAAAATGCATGGTTGCAGTTGATGAATATTCCAAAACGTATATTGCACCAAGAACAATGTCCTTTAGACCAAATTTAGAATATGGTGCCTACAATAACAAATACGACGACACTCCGTGGCAGTCCGTTTGGAAAAATTCAAATAAGACAACCGGCGGTGACAGTGTGATTGATTTTGTTCAGGCACAGCTTGAAGTATCGTCCGAGCTTGAAACAACTGATTTTTCCAAAAGCAAGAACGATTTGAACAAGCTTGCCGGTATTGTTGTAACTCAGGATGAGGTTATGCTGTACGCAAAGGAGGGCTATACCTTCAGCAAGGATTTGGTTAACAGCAAGGAATTTTCCGTCCCGTTGGAATGTCATGTTGATGGCGGCAATTCGTACAATTACGATGTTTCCTACGAGGCTTCGATTTCCAAAAGCAAAAAGGGCACGGAGATTTTGAACATCAAGCTTGATCAGCCTTATCGCAGGGGCGACATCAACAAAATCAATATTAATTTTGGGGTTAAGTGATGATTTATGAATGACAGCAATATTGTTATAACTGCGGATTCAACCTGTGATTTACCACAGGATTTAATTGATAAATATGATATAAAAATTATTCCGTTATCTATTCTTTTGGGCGAAAAGGTGTATCATGACGGTGTTGACATCAAGCCGTCTGACATTTATGATTTCGTAGAAAAAACGGGAGAGCTGCCGAAAACCGCAGCCGTTACTCCGTCCGAATATCACGAGGTGTTTAAGTGTTTTGCAGATGATGGCAAAAAGATTGTGCATATCGGGTTTTCCTCTGCGCTTTCGTCATCATATCAAAATGCCTGTGTTGCCGCCGAGGAGTTTGAGTGCGTATATTGTGTCGACTCAAAAAATCTTTGCACCGCTATGGGACTTCTTGTGCTTAAGGCTTGCGATTATCGCGAAAAGGGCATGGATGCAAAAAGGATTGTCGATAAGGTTAATCGGCTTGTTCCAAAGGTCAGCACAACGTTTGTGCTTGACGGACTTGAATATCTGCACAAGGGAGGCAGATGCTCCTCTGTTGCAAAATTCGGTGCAAATGTGCTTGGCATAAAGCCGTCAATTGCTGTTGACACACAAACAGGCAGGCTCGATATGGCAAAGAAATATCGTGGTAAAACAGAGCTTGTGTATAAGCAATATATTACCGACAGAATTAATGAAATAAAACGGATTCAGCCTGACCGGGTTGTTATTGCCAACAGCGGAGGCGTACCTGTGGATACTATTGCTTTTGCAAAGGGTATGCTCGAGGGCAGAGATAAGTTTGAACAGGTTATATTAGCAGATGCAGGATGTACAATTTCGTCGCATTGCGGACCGAAAACCCTTGCAATCTTCTATATCAAAAAGTGAAGCCATGGCTCTAAAGGAAGAAGTATTAAAGTATTTGTCTGACAATTCAAGTGAATATATCAGCGGTGAGGAGCTTGCACACTCGCTCGGCAAAAGTCGAACGGCGGTGTGGAAGGCAATTAAATCGCTTCAGGCAGACGGCTATCGGATTGATGCCGTTACAAACCGCGGATATATGCTTGACGCAGACAATGACATTTTGAACGCACAGGAAATAAAAAAATCCCTGTCATTTGACTGCAGGGTTGAATACTATAAAACCTTGGATTCAACAAATAATGTCGCAAAGCGAATTATTGCCGAGGGCGAGGATGATGTTTTGCTTGTTGTCGGCGAGGAGCAGACGGCAGGCAGAGGCAGACAGGGAAAGTCGTTTTATTCCCCCGTGGGCACGGGAATTTATATGTCACTTGTTGTTCATCCCATGATTGAACTGCAAAATGCCGTTACTGCCACTACGGCGGCGGCTGTGGCAGTGTGCCGTGCTATCGAGAGCCTGACCGATAAAAAGCCGATGATTAAATGGGTTAACGATGTTTATCTTGACGGTAAAAAGATTTGCGGTATTCTTACCGAGGCTGTTACCGATTTTGAAACTCAAACCGTATCGTCTATTATAATAGGTATAGGCATTAATCTTACCACAAAGTATTTTCCACGCGATGTGCAAAATGCTTCGTGCCTTGACGCAGATGTAAAAAGGGCAGAGCTTATCGTCGCAGTTGCCAATGAGCTAAACCGTATTGTTAATTCGGGCTACGGCGAATTTATGGAATACTATCGTGCGCACAGCCTTGTTGTCGGCGAGGATATTGTTTTCATCAAGAACGGGGTGTCAACTTCGGCAAGGGCAGTGGGCATTGACGATTTTGGCGGACTTGAGGTAGAGCTTGCCGACGGCACTCACTACACCCTGCGCTCCGGCGAAATCACTGTCAGAAAAATAAATTAAACGAACCTATTTAGGCAAAATAAAAAAACGCATCCGATTTGGGAAGAATGCGTTTTTTATTATTTATCAAGATAAGTATTGTCAACGCAATACTGCGAAACCTAAATCAATCGCTCCCGAAAGAATACGTGAGGTTTTGTGCATACCGAGTGTTTCGGTAAACCAAAGGATAATAAGCGCAACGAGAATTGCAATAATAAGTGCTTCCTTGCTCATAATCCACCTCCATAGGATCGATAATATTATTATAAACACTTTTGCCCGTAAAATCAATACCAAATTTAATTTTTTCTGTAAAATAATTGTTGAAAAATGGTTGGTTATGCTATATAATGATTTAAGATAAATTATAATAGAGGAGTATTGCTGTATGGATATATTTACTATGGCAACTAACGTTGTTCCCGACAGATCTCTTGCCTTTACTCTCACCGTAGTTATCGGCGGTATCGGCATTGTTCTCGGGGCACTTATGGTGCTCATCCTCGTATTCTTTGCGTTTGGCAAAATTATGTCTGTGTCACAGGCAAGAGCAAAGAAAAAGGAAGCAAAAAAAATACAAAGCGAAATGCAGGCTAATTTGTCAAAGGTGTCTGCGGCGGCACCTACACCTACACCTGCAAGTGCACCGGCACCTGTTGTTGAGGACGGAATTCCTCAAGAGGTTGTTGCGGCAATCAGTGCGGCGGTTTACGCAATGGACGGCGGTGCAGGAGTTGTTCGTTCAATCACCAAAAAAACAGGTAGTCCTATCACAACCCGTAATCCTTGGGCACAGGCGGCTGTGGCGGACAATACAAGACCGTTCTAAAGGAGGATTATTTGTTTTATGGAAATATTAATGGGTGTATGGGAAGTTATTAAAAGCATCCTTGCCAACAGTGGCTATGCTTACTTCTTTACCGCAGACGGCGGATACAAAAACCTGATTATGCTTATTGTTGCCTTCTTCTTTTTGTGGTTAGGCATCAAAAAGGGCTTTGAGCCATTGCTTATGATTCCTATTGCGTTCGGTATGCTTCTTGCAAACCTGCCCGGTGCAAACCTTGCGGTGCAGTACCACGACATACAGGGCTTTATTGATCTTATGGCGGGCAGAGCAGTAGACGAGGTAACGGGCGCAACGCTGACTCCGGGATTAATGGATTTTCTTTACTTCGGAGTTAAGGCGGGCATTTATCCACCGCTTATCTTCCTCGGCATCGGCTCAATGACCGATTTCACATCACTTATCGCAAACCCCATATCTTTTGTTCTCGGTGCTGCGGCACAGCTTGGCATTTTTGCGGCATATATTATCGCTATCGTTTTGGGCTTCGCTCCAAACGAGGCAGGCTCAATTGCTATCATCGGCGGCGCCGACGGACCGACAGCTATTTTCGTAACATCAAAGCTTGCCCCCGCAATGCTTGGTACAATTGCCGTTGCGGCATATAGCTATATGGCTCTTGTTCCGGTAATTCAGCCTCCTATTATGAAGGCTCTTACAACAAAGAAGGAACGTAGCGTTGTTATGGGCAACCTCCGTCCCGTATCAAAGACAGAGAAAATTTTGTTCCCTATTATGGTAACGGTTATCGTTTCTCTTCTTCTTCCGGACGCAGGCGTACTTGTCGGTATGCTTATGCTTGGTAATTTGCTTAAGGAAAGCGGACAGACCGAGCGTATCGCAAAGGCTGCTCAAAATGAGCTTATGAATATTGTTACAATTCTTCTTGGCCTGTCGGTTGGTGCAACAACATCTGCCCAATCCTTCCTCAACTTTAACACCTTGAAGATTGTACTTCTCGGCTTGATTGCATTTGCTTGCGGTACAGCAGGCGGTGTACTTTTCGGTAAGCTTTTGTATGTTTTGACAAAGGGCAAAATCAATCCGCTTATCGGCTCGGCAGGTGTATCGGCTGTTCCTATGGCAGCTCGTGTGTCACAAAAGGTCGGTCAGCAGGAGAACCCGTCAAACTTCCTGCTTATGCACGCAATGGGACCAAACGTTTCAGGCGTTATCGGCAGTGCAGTAGCAGCAGGTGTACTTCTTACACTTTTAGGCTAAAATTACAAGGATTAAAGGGACGACACATTCGTCCCTTTTGTTGACTATACGGAGATTTATATGAGTAACAAAGACGCAGTAAAACCAAATGCACAACAGCAGCAGGTTATTGATACTGTTGACGGTGCCGTGCTTGTTGTGGCAGGCGCCGGCACAGGCAAAACAGCAACTGTTGTAAAAAGAATAGAGCATATTATCAGGGACGGCTATGCTCGTCCTTGGCAGGTGCTTGCCATTACCTTTACCAACAAGGCGGCAGGCGAGCTTAAGGAAAGGCTTGAAAATACCATTGGCACTGAGGCTAACGATATTTGGGCACAAACATTTCACAGTATGTGCAGTCGTATGCTTCGTCGCTTTGGCGACAGGCTCGGTTATACACAGCACTTTACCATTTATGACACAGATGACCAAAAGCGTGTTATGAAGCGAGTGCAAAAGTCGCTTGGCATTGATGACAAATTTTTGAACCATCGCTCGATTTTGGCGGAAATCAGTCACGCCAAGGACAGCCTTATTGATCCAAGAGAATATAAGCATACAAATCAAAACGACTTTAGAAAATCAAAGATTGCAGAGTGCTATCGCGAGTATCAGCAGGAGCTTTTGCGTAGCGATGCAATGGATTTTGACGATATGATTTTCAACACCGTTCGCTTGCTAAAGGAAAACCCCGATGTGCTCCAAACATATCAGCATCAGTTTAAGTACATTATTGTAGACGAGTATCAGGATACCTCATATGCACAGTATGTGCTTACATATTTGCTTGCGGGCGAGTGGCACAACATTTGTGTTGTAGGTGATGACGACCAAAGCATTTACCGTTTTCGCGGTGCTACAATAGAAAATATTATGCGCTTTAAGGAACGGTATGAAAGCGAGGGCGTAAAGGTTATTCAGCTTGAGCTTGCAGAAAATTATCGCTCTATGCAAAACATTCTTGACGCTGCAAATTCCGTTATTGCCAACAATACAACAAGGCTTGCGGACAAAAGGCTGTATTCCTATGCAGGCAAGGACGGCGACAAGGTTGTCCTTTACACAGCCGACAGCGAGCTTGACGAGGCACAGTTCATCATTGACCAAATTAATGAGAATGTTAAAAACGGCAGAAGCTATAAGGACCATGCTGTTTTGTACAGGATGAACGCACAAAGCCGAAATATAGAAATTATGATGGCAAAGTCGGGTATTTCGTATAGAATTATAGGTGGCAACCGTTTCTTTGACCGCAAGGAAATTAAGGATATTGTGTCCTATTTTGCACTTATCAATAACCCTGCCGATAATGTAAGGCTTCAGCGTATTATCAATACGCCAAAGCGCGGCATAGGCGACACCATGGTTAATTATATTTTAGAAATTGCCGCAGCCAATAAAATGACTGCCTTTGAGGTGTGTCAGCAGGCAGACGAGTTTGCAAAAACACAAAGGAGCGCCGGTAAGCTAAAGGCGTTTTGCGATATGATTAACGGCTTTCGTCAGAGCCTTGAGGACGGTATGAGTGTTAACGATTTGCTTCAGGAAATCCTTGAGCAAACCGAATACTTTGCTTATCTTGACGAGGATGATCCAACCAAGGCCGAGGACAGAAAGGCAAATGTTCAGGAGCTTTCATCTATGTTCGTTAAGTATCAGGAGGAGGACGAGGACTTCACCCTGCAGACCTTCCTTGAGGATGTTGCCCTTGTATCCGACATTGATTCCTACAACGAGGATGAGGACAGCGTTGTACTTATGACCTTACATTCCGCAAAGGGTCTTGAATTCCCTGTTGTGTTCATTCCGGGTATGGAGGAAGGAATTTTTCCGGGCAGCCAAAGTATGTACAGTGATGAGGATTTGGAGGAGGAGCGTCGTCTTGCATATGTTGGCATAACCCGCGCACGTGAGAGGCTTTACCTTGTCTCTGCCCGTCAGCGTATGCTTTACGGTACAACAAGCCGTAACAAGCTTTCACGCTTCGTTGCGGAAATTCCGTCAAACGTTACCGAGGATAAAACAGTCAGAGTCGGGGCAGGCTATGGCTCGTCGGATGGCAGCTACCTTAATCATTTCGGCTCACCGGCAAAGCCGTATACATACAGCCGTTCAACTCCTATTGGGGATGCAAGGCGAAGCTCAACCGCGGCACATTCCTTTGGACAGGTTGGGGCTGACAAACCGCAGCCAACAACCGAAAGCTACGCAGTGGGCGACACCGTTCGTCATGCATCGTTTGGCACGGGCGTCATTCTTTCCGCAAAGCCAATGGCAAACGACACACTTTTGGAAATTGCCTTTGACAAGGTCGGCACCAAAAAGCTTATGGCAAATTACGCCAAGCTGAAAAAGATGTAACCCTTGTCCGCTTTATATAATGTATATAATTTATATATTATAATAACACGGCACAGAACGGAAATAAAATTCGCACAAAAGTTTGTTAATTCATTGTCAATCAAATATTTTGCGAAATTCTACATATGGAAACAAAAACGTTAATTTTCGCAAAAACACACAATATATTCTGATTACCAAAATTTTACAGTGCAAAAAAGTTACAAAATCAAATTTAATTGTGACAAGTTTGTCACCCTGCCCAAAATATCAATTTAGTTCACTAAAGTGTTAAAATATAGAACCACAATATATGGACACAAAAAAGGTTACAGCAATATTACGGCTGTAACCTTTTGTTAATTTTACACAAAAGCAAAAGCATTTCAAACTTGACTCGTTGTTAAAAACTGCTATAATAAGCACCGTTCGTGACAAAATGATATTAGGCGAATAACAAATTTGCCAAATTCACCTGTTAATATTAAAGGAGATTTAAGATGACTAACCAATCATTTGCAGGCAAGCTTTCCATTAAAAAGCTGTCGGCAATAGTAATTGCAGTTGTTCTTCTTGTAACAATTTTCACAGGCTCTGCATATGCACAGACCTCTGATGATTACAGCGTCAGCATTGTTGACTCAACAAGAACCATTGCAGTAACTACATCTGAGACGGAACCTATCGAGATTCTCAAGCAGGCAGGCATTTCACTTTCTGCCGGTGACAAGCTGGACATTACCGATTTTAAGGAATCCGAGGGTGGCAGCATTGTAGTAAACAGAATTAAAACCCTTTATGTAGAATTTGAGGGTGCTATTACAGCATATCAGGTTTATTCCTGTACAGTCGGCGAGGCTCTTGAGGAAATCGGCATCACCGTTAAGGATGACGACAAAATCAATTACAGCCTCAACACACAGATTATTGACGGTATGGTGCTTACCGTTAAGGCAGCAGAATATGTAACACTTTCTGCCGACGGCACAAGCACAAAATATGCTCTTACAAACGGCACGGTTGCCGACCTTTTGGCAAATGCCGGTGTAGTGCTCGGCAAGGATGATTATACCGAGCCGTCGCTTGACACAAGGCTCACAAAGGACCTTGCAGTTAAGGTTAAGCGAGTAGAGTATAAAACCGAGGAAAAGACAAAGACTATCGCCTTTAAGACAAAGGAAACCAAGGACAGCACACTTGCCCAGGGCAAAACAAAGGTTGTTACAAAGGGCGAAAAGGGCGAGGCTAAGGTAACCTATGAGGTTAAGTATGTTAACGGCAAGAGAAAGGAAGAAAAAGAAATTTCGCGTGTCGTTATAAAAGAAGCAACAGACAGGGAAGTTATCGTCGGCACCAAAAAGACAAAGAAGTCCGAAAATAAGAGCGACGACAATAATTCTTCATCAAACGTTAAGCCAAACGGTGTAAAGTCAAAGAACGGCTACAAGGTAGGCCAAAAAATAGACGGCAGATACAGTCATTATTGCGCCTGTGCAACCTGTAACGGTAATTCAAGAGGAATTACATCATCAGGTAAGAAAATCAAAAACGGTATGGAAAATCCGTATTATGTTGCATGTAACTGGTTGCCTCTCGGTACGGTTATTAATGTTGACGGTCAAAACTATACAGTAGTTGACCGTGGAGGCAGCGGCCTTTCACGCAAGGGTAGAATTGATATTTTCACCCCGGGCGGCCATAAGGAGTGTTACAGACTCGGCGTAGGTAACTGTAAGATAGAAATTGTACGCCTCGGCTGGTAAATGCGATAAATTTTTGATAGCCTTGAGCTTTTTGGTTCAAGGCTGTTTTTTGTTGAAAATAATTAGGAAGCTTTTTAAGGGGATACTTATTATGGATAAAAGAATTGTAAGAACAAGACGTGCTATCTTGCTTTCCGTTTTGGAGCAAACAAAGGACAGGGACGTTAAGGATGTGCGTGTTGTTAAGGTGTGTAAGGATGCCGGCATCAACAAAAGCACGTTTTACCTGCACTACAAGGGCATAGAGGATTGTGTAAATTCTATTTTGGAAAATCTTATTCTTTCGGTTGCTGAATTTGCATCAACAATAAACTGTGCACAGGTGTATAATAATCCGAGCGTTGTTGTAAATGATATACTTAACAGGGCTGCTGCCGACCGTGAATTTGTAGTGCGTTACAAATCAAGCAGACTTGCTGTTTCGTTAACAGACAGGCTTCAGGAAACAGCCATTAACACAATTTGTACAAACAACAACATTCAATCGGGCACTGTGGAATGGGCAAGAGTATCTCTTATCGTATATGCCGTAACAGGCGTAATGTTCAGCATGGATGCGGTTGAAAACAGAGATGTTTTGTTTTCTGCACTGTCGGATATAATCAGGCGAGCGTGATTATTATTTTTTATGCATTTCGTGACGAGGTAGAAAGTATCGGTATACAGGAGGCAAGGTCCTGCGATTTCGTTATCGGCTACATAAGTGTAGCAGAGCTTAACGATGTGGCAGGACTTTTTGATTTGCCAAAAACTGTGCCGTCTACGGTCGGTGTGGGCATCAGCAATGCCTGTGCTGTTTTTAGGCTTGAGGAATGTACAATGTATATTAAAAAAAGAGCATTTATTATTGCTCCCGATAACCCAAAGCAAAGCCTCCCCTTTTTGCAAGGAATGCTGTCGCGGCTTGGGGGTGCAGGTGAGCCGTCAAGCGTTAGAGCGTGCTGTCTTTATCTTGATGAAATGCTGATTAGCGAGCAAGCCTCACTTGCAAAAATACGACAGGAGCTTGCAAGACTTGAGGAGCAAATTCTTGACGGTAACCACAGCCGCAACATCAACAGAGTTTTGTATTGCAAAAAGCAAATCTGCCTTGAAAAAAGCAATTATTTCGGCACACTGCTTGACGCAGTAGATGAGCTTAAGGAGGGGCTTGAAATTGACGGCGACGACATCAAATGTCTTGACGTTTTGTACAATAAGCTTGGGCATCAAAGGGATAGTGTGCGTATGGTGATAGAAAGCATTGTTCAGCTACGCGATGCATATCAGGCTGCTATTGATTTAAGGCTAAACAACAATATGAAGGTGTTTACTATTGTTACGGTTATCTTTGCACCGCTGTCTTTTATCACCGGATGGTTTGGTATGAATTTTAGGCATATGCCGCTTTTGTCTTCACCGTACGGAACAGCTGTTACCTGTGGTGTTTGTGTAATTATTGCCGTTGCAATGGTTGTGTGGTTTAAGCGTCGCGGGTGAATAATGTTGAGCTCTTTGGCATAAAATTCTATGGTGATTTTATGAGCAAAAACGAACATTCCCAAACAGTAATCGGCTATTGCACCTGCCCTCACGTGCATCTTATCGGCTCGTCACAATGTGTAGTAGACGGCTTAAAGGGCATCTGCGAGTATAAAAGGGAAAGAGTAAAAATCAACCTCGGCAAATACTGCCTGCTTGTTGTGGGAAACGGACTTTGTATAAATGAACTGTCCCCCGACGGTGCAGTTATTGAGGGTGATATTTTGTCTGTGGAGTATTGCGGTGCTTAACCGGTTTGTACGGTGGCTGTTTGGATATGTTGAATTTGCCTTTTCGGGTGGCTTTGCCGACGATTTTTTGAATGATTGCTGTAAAAATAATATTTCGATTTTTAAGGTTGAGTGTGATGATTGCTTAAGCGCAGTGTGTTATCCTGCCGATTATCTGAGGCTTTGCCGTATTGCAAAAAGACACGGCGGCAGGCTTGAGCTTAAAAGAAAAATCGGCTTGCCGTTTGGCTTGCATAAGCTTATTATGCGTCCGGGGATTGCAGTTGGCTCGGTTGTGTTTATTGCTTTGTTTTCCTTTTTGTCGGGCTTTGTGTGGAATATCGAGATTGTGAATAACGGCAATATTGAGCAAAGCAGGATAGTATCGTTTTTGGATAATCAGGGCTTTAGGGTAGGCACGTATTGGAAAAGTACGGATAAAAGCAAAATTGAGGATTTGATGCTTGCGTCCTTTGATGAAATTGCCTGGGTGCACATAAATCGCTTTGGTACTACGGCAAGGGTAGAGATTCAGCAGGCAACGCCAAAGCCGAATATTGAGGGCAGGGCAATTACAAATCTAAAGGCAACCAAGGACGGTGTTATTGTTTCGGCAACGGTGCACGACGGCTGGCAGCAATGCTTTGTAGGCGACAGCGTGACAAAGGGCACTGTGCTTGTGTCGGGAGTGCTTGCACCCGAGGAGAAAAAAGAAAATCTTTATGCCCATGGGAGCGGCTCGTTTATTGCGCGTGTGGAGGAGGATTTTTCGTTAACAGTCAGCCGCGAGCAGTATAAAAAGGAATATTTGGGCGATAAGCAGTACAAGGCCATATCATTTTTCGGACTGTATATCCCTTTGTATTTCGGCAGAATTCCCACTGAAAACGCAGAGCTTGTAAGGAATTCACAGTACTTAAAAATCAACGGCAATCCTGTTCCTGTCGGTATAATAGAAACAAATGCAAGGCAGTACCGTATTCTTTCGTCAAGCCTTAACGACAGTGAGCTTTTGTCGCTTGCAAATCGTCTTGTAAAGCAAAAGCTTATCGCAACCTACGGCAAGGATAACATAGCTTCAAAAAGCATTAGTATTGTAATTCATCCCTCGTCTGCCGAGGCAAAGGGAACCGTTGAGGCTCTTGAGGAAATAGGTGAGGAGGTACCGCTTATATCACAAAAACAAAAAAGCATTAATTTACTTGAATAAATTAATGCGATGTGATAAAATTATATGTAATAAAACAAGGGAGGATTGCTTATGCAAATGACATTTCGTTGGTTTGGCAAGGAAAAGGACACTGTTTCTCTTGAACAAATCAAGCAAATACCAAATGTTGTCGGCGTTGTTCCTGCACTTCACGATCTTCCTGCCGGTGAGGCTTGGACTATGGACAGGGTTCAGGCTATGTATGATGAAATCACCGCAGCAGGCTTGACTATGGAATGTATCGAAAGCGTTAATGTTCACGAGGACATTAAAATCGGTCTGCCGACAAGGGATAAGTATATTGAAAACTACAAGGAGTCTATCCGTAATCTTGCAAAGGTCGGTGTAAAGGTTATCTGCTACAACTTTATGCCTGTGTTCGACTGGACAAGGACAGACCTGTATATGCCTCTTGGTGACGGCTCAACCTGCCTTTGCTATGACGGTAAGCAGGTAGAGGGCAAATCTCCTGAGGATATGTTTAAGGAGATTGACGATAATTCAAACGGCTATGCTATGCCGGGCTGGGAAACCGAGCGTATGGGTGAAATTAAGGAGCTGTTTGAAAAATATAAGGATGTTACAGCTGACGATTTGTGGGCAAACCTTAAGTATTTTCTTGAGGCAATTATGCCTACCTGCGAGGAATGTGACGTCAAAATGGCCATTCATCCCGATGATCCGCCTTGGGGCATTTTCGGCTTGCCGAGAATTATCACCGATAAGCAGGCAGTTGAAAAGCTGCTTAATATGGTGCCGTCAAAGTATAACGGCTTGACGCTTTGCACAGGCTCATTCGGCGCAAGTCCTAATAATGATATGGTAGAAATAATCAAGACAGCAGGCGACAGAATCTATTTTGCTCACCTTCGCAATGTGCAGATTAACAACCAATGGTTTAACGAAACTGCACACGAAAGCAATTCAGGCTCGCTTGATATGTACGAGATTGTTAAGGCATTGCAGGAGGTTGGCTTTGACGGATATATCCGTCCCGACCATGGCAGAATGATTTGGGGCGAGGTTGCCCGTCCCGGCTACGGACTTTATGACAGAGCGCTTGGAGCCTGTTATTTGAACGGCTTGTGGGAAGCTGTAGAGAAAAGCAGAAAATAAAAAGAGGATAAAGCTATGACACATGAAAACTTAAAGGGCAGAGTTGCAGTTGTTACCGGTGGCGGCGGAGTTCTTTGCGGACAGTTTGCAAAGACCTTGGCAAAGCAGGGCTGCAAGGTTGCAATACTTGATTTGAACGAGGCTGCTGCACAGCAGTATGCAGATGAAATTAATGCAAACGGCGGTGAGGCAATCGCTGTCGGATGTAATGTTCTTGACCAAGAGTCTATGCAAAACGCAAGGGGCATTATTAACGAAAAGCTCGGCACCTGCGATATTTTGCTTAACGGTGCAGGCGGCAACAATCCAAAGGGAACAACCACAAAGGATACCCTTGAAAAGATTGACCTTGTTCAAAAGGATGAAAGCATCAAAACATTTTTTGACCTTGACGCAGACGGAATTTCATTTGTGTTCAACCTTAATTTCTTGGGCACCCTTATTCCAACACAGGTTTTTGCAAAGGATATGGTGGAAAAGGATAATGCGTGTATAATTATGATTACGTCAATGAACGCATTTCGTCCTCTCACCCGTATTCCTGCTTATTCGGCGGCAAAGGCAGCCGTGAAGAATTTTACGGAATGGATGGCTGTTCATTTTGCCCCGATGGGTATCAGAGTAAACGCCATTGCTCCCGGCTTCTTTTCAACAAAGCAAAATGCAGCATTGCTCTGGAATCCCGATGGCTCACCGACAGAGAGAACGGGCAAAATTCTTGCCGCAACTCCTATGGATCGCTTTGGTAAGCCGGAGGAGCTTGACGGAACACTTCTGTTCCTTTGCGACGAGGCTTATTCAGGCTTTATCACCGGTGTAAACATTCCGGTTGACGGAGGCTTTAACGCATATTCGGGAGTATAATTTAATATTATCAAACGCAAAACCCCGCTTGAACATTTAATTCAAGCGGGGTGCTTTTATATTTTATATCGTTTTGTTCATACTTCCCTGTTTGTATCCTGCAAGGCTCATTGTAACAAAGCTGAAGCCGTAGCCGAGCAGGGCATTGGTAATTTTGTCTGCGTTATCAAGCAGCATTTGTCTTTGATGCGGCGCAACCTCAATATCGGCGGAATTACTGTGCAGACGAACACGTACCTGCTCAAAGCCCATATCAAGCAAAAATTGCTCTGCGTTGCCTATTTTTTCAAGCTTTTCATCTGTGATTGTGTCACCGTATTCAAGCCTTGTTGCAAGGCAGGCAAAGGATTGCTTGCTGTATGTCGGTAGGCTGTGCCGTGCAGAAAGCTCGCGTATTTCTGCTTTTGTAAGCCCTGCCTCCTGCAAAGGACTGCTGACTCCAAGCTCCTTTATCGCCTGCATACCCGGACGGTAGTCATCCAAATCGTCAAGGTTTGAACCCTCGGCAATCCACCTGCATCCGTTTGCTTTTGCAATATAGCAAATCCCCTTGAACAACGCCTTTTTACAAAGATAGCACCTGTTAGGCGGATTTTGTGCAAAGCCCGGTATGTCAAGCTGATTAATGTCAAACATAATTTGCTTAACTCCCAATTGATTGCACAGCTCCTGTGCCTCGCTTTTTTCTCTTTCGGGGAATGCAAGTGAGCAGGCGGTGATTGCAACAACATTTTCGCATCCGAGCGTGTCTACACATTCCTTCAGCAAAAGTGTGCTGTCAACACCACCTGAAAAAGCAACAGCCACCTTGCCGTTGCCTTTTATGCTTTTTGTCAGTTTTTGTTCTTTTTCATATAGCTTCATATTATTTATTCTTCTTTTTTCTGTTACGCAGTACAATCATAAAGGTCATACCGACAAGTCCGCCGACGGCATTCATCATCATATCGGTCATTGTGTCCACAAGTCCAAGATAGCCGTATTCGCCGTTGTATTTTGTTATGTCTATCATTTGTGTTTCGGGGCCGTACTTTGCAAGCTGAAGATTTGTGCCGTGCAATGTGTCCATAAGAAATTCGTAAAATTCCCATCCCACGGCAATTGACAGAGCAAACATTATGCTGAATATTGCGGCAAGCGTTGCGGCACACTGTCCCTTTTTTCGTTGAATTATTACGGCAAAGTCATATGCAAATACGGCGCATACAAAGCCGCTTAATATGTGCATAAAGTTGTCAAACCAGCTGATTTTATCAAACAATCCAAAATATGAGCCAAACACAATGCCGATAAATATTATAAGGTTCAGCATTGTTTGGCTGAGTGGCGGCACCTCAATAATAAAGCTTGTGTGCCCAAAAATTTGGAACATATCCCAAAGATGTGCAAAGATAAAGCAAAAAACGCTTTCAAATCCCATTACCACATCTCCGTTGATAAAGCTGTACGCCGCACATATAAGCATTGATATTCTAACGATAATCCAAAATATCAGCTGTGCCTTAGGTATTTCGTTTATAGGGTCTTTTCTTAATTTGTATTTCATAATGATTGATCCTTTTATGTATATTTATTATATTAACCACGAAGCCTGTAAAATTCAAGACCTTCCTTGCCTGTGATGTGTTGAGGAGTGATTTCAACCATTGCCGTTTCGTTGATAAAGCGATTGGCCTCCTGCGTTATATCACCTTCGCTCATATTGGCACATATGTTTTTGGTCATCTGTACGCAAAGAGCGAAAATCTCGTTCTTGTCTTCTATAATTCTTGCTTTGCCGAAAACGATTACGGATTTGTATTTGTTAGTGAATTTTTCTTCGATAATCTCGTCGGATTCTATAATGGAAAGAGAAACCCTTTCATTTGATTTTATAGCGTCGATTTTATGGCCGACCTTTGCACAGTGAAAATATATTTTTCCGTCAATATATGCATAGCTTATCGGTAGAGAATAGGGATAACCGTCATCACCTGCCAAAGCAAGTGTGCAGGTGCAGTGGCTCTTAATTATTTCCTCAGCCTCGCTTGATGTAAGCTGCTGCTTTTTTCTTCTCATTTCTCTAAACATTTTTGTGCCGCCCTTTTAATATATCATAATGTAAATTATTATATAATATTACTATGCATTGTTCAACAGATTTTTGTCATTTTAGACTGTCGATAAAGTGGGCTGAAACACGCCATATAAATTAAACAAACCGATTTGAGCCTCTCTTGTGTAA
>NZ_CAMFQO010000013.1 GCF_945980375.1 uncultured Eubacterium sp.
TCGCTCATCATATAGCTATGATAAAACCTTGCAGTTTCGCGATTAATTTCTAAAATGGTTCTTCGCTTTTTTGAAAGAGAATCATCATATCCGTCCTCGGGCATTTGCATACCTGCACGTTGTGCCAAGGACTTTACTGCATCGATATAATCAAGATTATCTATCTTTCGGGTAAAGCCTACACAATCGCCTGCGGCGCCGCAGCCAAAGCAATAAAAGCTTTGCGTGTTTTCGTAAACGGTAAAGGAAGGAGTTTTTTCGTTATGAAACGGGCAAAGCCCCACATATGTGTTACCGCGTTTTTTTAACGTTACATACGACGACACCAAATCAACAATATCCGTTTTAAGCTTTAGCTCCTGCAAAAAGCTATCCGGTAAAGATGGCATAGCAAGCTCCTTTCCATTATAATTAATACTAATTCAATATTTATTCTATCCAAAACTTTGGAACATATAGCTGATTAAATACCTTAACAGAATAATTATCGCTCATTCCGGCAATATAATCACACACTGCTCTGTCAACTCCCTCGTTGTCGGCAATGGTACAAAACTGTTCGGGAAGCTGTTCGGGATGCTTTGTATAATGCTCATAAATCTTCTCAAGCATTGCAACAGCCTTAACCTCCTCACCCTTACACACAGGGTTTTTATAAACAGCAACAAACATAAATTCGTGTAGGTCATTAAACAGCTCCCAAAAATCATCATCCATCAGGATTTTTGAGTCAGTGCTGTTATGTACAACATTGAGCACCATATTGTTTATTCTTTCGCTCTTTGTCATACCAAGGTTCATTCTGATATTAAGAGGAATATCCTCCTCTGCCATTACTCCCGCACGAATAGCATCGTCAATATCGTGATTAATATATGCAATTTTGTCTGCTATTCTGATAATCTGTCCCTCAAGGGTATAGGCGTCCTCACCGATAGTATGGCACAAAATACCGTTTCTTACCTCATCTGTAAGGTTAAGCCCCTGACCGTTCTTCTCGAGAATATCAACAACACGAACGCTTTGCTCGTAGTGCTTAAATCCGTTAGGCGACAATTCGGCAAGTGCTCTTTCACCTGCATGTCCAAACGGTGTATGGCCCAAATCGTGACCTAAAGCAATAGCCTCGGTTAAATCCTCATTAAGCTGTAACGCATTGGCAATGGTTCTTGCAATTTGGGATACCTCTAACGTATGTGTAAGTCGTGTTCTGTAATGATCTCCTGTAGGGGAAAGGAACACCTGTGTTTTATGCTTAAGTCTTCTAAATGATTGGGAATGAATAATTCTGTCCCTATCTCTTTGAAAGGCAGTCCTTATATCACATTCGGGCTCATCAACCCTCCTGCCTTTGCTTTCGCAGGAAAGTGCAGCAACAGGCGACAAAATTTTTCTTTCGTTTTCCTCGGAAATTTGACGAATACACTTGTCCAATTCTTCTTGCCCCTTTCGTCAAAATACTACTGTTTTTTTCTCTCTAATACTTTATACTTAAAAATATGCATAATTCCTTTATTTTTTTATCTTGACTGAATAAAAATAAAAATGTATCATAGCCATAGAGGTGCTTTATGGAAAATATTTTAACAATTTCGGTTATTATCTGCGTTGCTTTTATTATTGGATTTTTTCTATATCTTCAAAACAACCTGATAGATGTTACCGAATATAACTTAAGTACAAAAGACTTTGACAGAGGTATAAAAATTGTTCAACTCAGCGATTTACATTCAAAGCCTTTTTCTAAAGTGCTGAAAATTACCAAGAACCTTAAACCTGACATAATATGCATAACCGGTGATTACATCAATGACCATTGCAAAAACAAGGAAAAAATGCTTGATTATGCAAGGCAGCTTTGCGATATTACACAGGTATATTATATAACCGGCAATCACGAAAGACGGCTTGAGTGCTTTGATGAATTGATGAATGAATTGTCTGAAATAGGTTTTAACGTTTTGCTCAATGAGATTGCTCAATACAACAATTCAGACTGTAAAATAAATATTCTTGGTCTTGACGAAAACCAAGCCGATTTTGATGACTACAAGGCACGCAAAAACGGTACGTTTATTTACAAGGATATGTCACCATACTTTGATATGCTTAACGAAAAGGACGGGTTCAAAATTGTATTATCCCATTTTCCCGAAAACTTTGAGGCTGTAAAGGAAATGAATTATTCAAAATATAATTTTGACATTCAGCTATCCGGTCACGCACACGGAGGACAGTTCTGTCTGCCGTTTTTGGGACCTGTATTTTCTCCCGGTCAGGGATTGTTCCCAAAATACTCAAGAGGCTCATTTGGTGAAAGGCCGATGCTGATTGTATCAAGAGGTCTCGGAAACGCAGAATTTCCCTTTAGGCTATTCAATCACCCGGAAATAAATGTAATTAATATTAATAAGCAAGCAAGATAAAGCCGGTTATCCTGCTTGCTTTTTTATTGCCTATACTTTTGCAAATTCCGACTCAATATATTTAAGATTGTAACGGCCGTTGCTTACATCTGTCAGCTTTGACTGCAACGGCTCGACACGGTCTTTTTTTATCGAAAAAACGAGCTTAACATTATCGGCAAACATGGTATCTTTAATATTAGCGGAAAAATCCGAAAGCATATTATTCATTCTTTCATAAAACGAATAGTCAACGTCAACACTCATTACATCACATTCTGCCATGGTGATGATATGTGCAGCCTGCAGGGCTATCTTTGATGTATGACTGTAAGCACGCACAAGTCCGCCTGCACCCAAAAGAGTGCCGCCGAAATACCTTGTGCCGACAACGCAGGCATCAACAACGCCCTCCTTTAACAAAACATCAAGCATAGGCACACCGGCTGTTCCGCCCGGTTCACCGTCGTCACTATATCGCTGAATATTATTTTCCCTTAAAACATAGGCATAAACATTGTGTGTGGCATCCCAATGCTTTGATTTAATTTTTGCAATAAAATCAAGCGCCTCCTGTTGAGTTTTAACAGGCTTTGCATAACCAATGAAACGAGATTTCTTTTCTATAAAAAAATCATCTGCTTCAAGCTCTATGGTTTTATATTCTTCCATATATCCCCCAAAGAAAAAACAAGGCAACAGAGGTTTTACCAACTGTTGCCATTATTTTTTGATTAGCCCTTCTTGGCAAATCTCTTGTTGAATCTTTCTACACGACCACCTGTATCTACAAGCTTTTGCTTACCTGTATAAAATGGGTGACACTTTGAGCAAATATCAACTTTCATATCGCCTTTTGTGCTCTTTGTTTCGAATGTAGCACCGCAAGCACACTTAACTGTGCAAGCCTGATACTCCGGATGAATTCCGTCTTTCATTACTTTCACCTCGCTTAAATTTACGATAGTAGAAGAAATATAGCTGTTTGCAACTAAATCTTATAACGCAAGAATTATAACAAAGATTAAAGAAAAAAGCAAGTGTTTTTTTTAATTTATTTGTAAACACATAACTTATTAAGATAAAAGGAATAAATAACCGCCTCTTTTACAGGCTTTTTCAATGCTTTTGATACTGCATCTTTATAAAAGCCTATTTGATTTTTATACCGGTCAAGAAGCTCCTGCTCATCCTCTACCCTATCGGTTTTGTAGTCTACAAGAACAAGCTCGCCGTTTTCTTCAAAAACACAGTCTGCAATACCCTGCACCAAAACCTCATCTTCAAAATCGGTGTCCTCAATATCGCAAACAGGAACAAAGGAGGATACCTTTATTTCCCTGAAAATATTATCACTGTTAAACATTCTTTCAGCAAACTCTCCGCCGAACAGCGTCATTAGTCTATTCCTATCAAGGCAATCAGCCTGTGCCTGTGTTAAATAGTTGTTTGAAACAAGACGTTCAATTTCGTCATCAAGGTTTTTCAGTGATGCACGGTAATCGCAAAACTGCATAAAGGTATGCATTGCAGTTCCTTTTTGAGCAGAGGTCATATTTGACTTGCTTAAAAAAGCAGGCTTTGATGCAGTAAGATATTTGAAATCCTGCTCGGCACTGTCAAGCGACGATGCCGTGCGCTTTGACGAAAATGACGCAAGCTCAAGCCTGTCATAGCAATAAGAAAGCCTTTCCTCAATACCTTTAAGCATTTCAGCATTTGCAACGGCACAAGGCTCATCAACATCAACAGGCTGAATGCAGTCGTCCAAAATCTCAATATCCATATCGAAATCTAAATCTGTATCTATCCTTACATTTTCATTACTGCACATAGAACGCAGGCAGTCAGCATCCTTGTGAAGCAACGCACAAAGAGTGATTAACTCTGCATCGTTTGTTGCTTTTTTTACAACGTACGGAGATATGGCACTGCATTGATAGGGGTTAGTAAATATCAGCTTTTTGGAAACAGAATCAACATAGCTGTCAACTGATTTGTTAGATACCGAAATAAAGGTGACAAACTGTTCCTTTGCCCTTGTCATAGCTACGTAAAGCACCCTAAGGTTTTCACTCATCAAATCGATGGAGTTAACATTCTTGATAACACTATACTGCAGTGAATCATATCGACAGAGCTTTTCTTTATCATACACCTTGAGACCGATACCGTTTTTTGCATTAAGCTGAATTGTGCCCTTTGTAAGCTCATCTCTATTATACTTATGGTTGGCTCCCGCCAAAATACAAACAGGAAATTCCAGGCCCTTTGAATGATGTATTGTCATAATATTTACGGCGTCCCTGCCTGAATTATTAACCGAAGCACTCTCAACATTAAAGCCATTATCAATAACAGTATCAAGATAACGAATAAACGAGGTTAATCCTACATTTTCTCCATTATCAAACTTTCTTGCCATATCAACAAGAAGCATAACATTTTGTACCCTTTGCTCGTGATTACCCAAGGTTGAAATAATCGACAGATACGAGGTTTCGCTCAATATACATCTCAAAAGGTTTTCTACACTCATTGATGATGCAAGCTCACGATACCTCTTTAGGTCGTTACAAAAGCTATCAAATTTTCTGTCTGTGCATATTGCAGAATACAGATTTCCACGCGGATTATTAACCCTTGCCAATGAAATGTCATCAGCACTGTATCCGTAAAACACCGACATAAGAGTTGCAAGCAGAGAAATATCCTGAGTAGGATTGTCAATAGTACGAAGAAGGTTTATCAAAACAATAATCTCGTTATTATCAAACAGGCTTGTCTTATTATTTGCAACAGTAGGAATGGAATACTGCGAAAACACGTTTGTTATGACATTCATACGCTTTTTTGCAGTTCTTAAAAGAATTGCAAAATCGCTGTAACGAATATCTCTGTATCCGTTGCCGTCCTTAATTTGCTCTCTGTTTTTTACCTTTTCAATAATATACTGAGCAATTTTGTGTGCCTCGTATTCATCTGCATCCTCATCATCGGGTACCTGAACGTACTTTATCTGTGCAGAGGCTGTCGGCACATCAATATAATCGGCAGAGGCATTAAGGCTTTGGGAGCAATCGTAATCAACTCCGCCGACCGTCTTTGACATTAAGTGAGAGCAAACAAAATTGACAAATTCACACACATCCTTTCGCGAACGGAAGTTGTTGCTCAAATCAATTCTCTTATTTATTTCGTCTGTGCTTTCGGAATACGGAGAAAAGCATTCCATTTTTTCATTAAAAATGTGAGGCATTGCAAGCCTAAATCTGTAAATGCTTTGCTTAATGTCGCCAACCATAAATCTGTTTTTACCGTTTGACAAAATCTCAAAAAGCTTATCCTGTGCCGAATTGGTATCCTGATATTCGTCCACCAATATTTCATAAAAGCTGCCTTCAAGCTCCTTTGCAAGCTCGGAACGAACAATATTACCCTCTTCATCCTTATAAAAAAGAAGATTTATTGCGAAATGCTCAATGTCGGAAAAGGTAAAGGAATTTGCCTGAAGCTTTAGCTCCATTGCCTTATCATTAAAGCGCTTAACTATATCGACAAGCTGTTTTATAATAGGATAAAGAAGAATACAATCCTCGGTATAATCTGCACTTTTAATAGAGAACATAGGGGCAACGGATTTGGATATAATCTCCTTATATGTATCCCTATTTGCTTTTACAAGTTCCTTTTGAGAGCATTTAACAGATGACATCCTTGAAAAAGATACATTGTCAACAATATCAACAAGGTCATCCCAATTATTAGCAGAAAGATTATCATAAATACCGTGAATAATGCTGTTATCGTCATTAAGCATATCAATAAGCTTTTGATGACCATCATCATCGGGATTCAACGCACTTAACGATTGCTCTATCAATCCGATAGCAATCTGCAAATAAGATTTTGCCTGATTAATGACATAGCTTGCGCAATATGAATCCTCAAGTCTGATTTTGGGATTATACATCTCGCAGGCTTCGTCGAGCCAATCGTTCGGGAATTCCTGCGAATTGATAAAATGACTTATTCTGCTTACTGTTTGCGCGAGTCCCCTATCGTCCTTTGTGCTTGAAAAGACGTCGACAAGCTCCTTGAAATCCTGTTGGTCAAGATCGTAGAGCTCATCCATCACCTCGTCCATTGCCTCCTGCTCCAAAAGAGCATTTTCCGAATTGTCAAGAATTTTGAAATCCTGGTCAATATTCAGCTTATAAAAGCTTTCTCTTACAAGATTTATGCAAAAAGAGTCAATTGTGCAAACATTTACATTAGGCAAAAGTGACAGCTGACGTCGAGCGTTGGTATCGTTTGGATTTTCTTTAATTATTTCAAGAAGCTTTTTTGATATTCTGCTTTTCATTTCGGCAGCAGCGGCATTGGTAAAGGTTACTATCAACAACCTGTCAACATCCACATTGTTGCTTACATCGGTAATAAGCTTTATTACACGTTCAACCAAAACCGCAGTTTTACCTGAGCCTGCGGCAGCACTTACAAGGATGTTGGAATTACGTGCATCAATGGCATTTTGCTGCGGTTTTGTCCATTTAGGCATTTTCCTCATCCTCCTTCAGTATTTTAAGAACATCGTTAAATGACGGCTCGTCAAGCTCTTTAAGTATAATTTCCTTTTTGTTTGCACACACGGCAGAATAATCACAGTTTTCACAGGTATTGCTGTGAGTAGGTGAATTAACGGGATTTTGCAAAATTTTACCCATATGCAAATCCATACCCATTTGTTCAATAAGACTGTCTATTTTTCTTGAAATTCTGCCCATATCCTCAAGAGAAACTATGCTTCCGCTGATGCCGTTTTTTGCTGTGCACTTAACATCAATAAATCTTCCCTTTAGGTCGTGCTCCATATGCTGAGCTATTTGGTGCTCATCATCATTCAAAACAACACCCGGCATCTTGTACGACTTATTATCACTATCCGCAATTTCGTTTGTGCTGTTACCTCTTGAAACATTGTAAATGCTCCTTGATGAATGAAGATACAAAACACCCGCCTGTGTACCGGACAGGTCGTGATTGCTTTTGCATAGTGTAAAAAGATAAACGAACATCTGCAAATTTAGGCCTGACAAGATGTCGCTGAGCCTGAATTTTTTTATTCCGCTTTTATAATCTACCACACGAACATACTGAACACCGTCCTGAACAAAGGTGTCTACCCTGTCAATATAGCCCTTAATCTGTATTGTTCCGCCGTCAGCAAGCTCAATAACCTGTGATTTTACAGGCTCATTTTCAGCACCGTTTCCTATTGCAAGCTCAAACGCTTTAGGCTCAAAATCGCTACACTCAAACTCATCACGCATACGAGCAATAACATATGTAATCATTCTTTCAAGACGCATAAACTGAAACTTAAAGCGTTTGGTAAACTGCGAGCTGTCGCCCATCTTATTTTCCAAATAGTCTTTAAGATACTTATTTGTTAGCCTTGAAATATCACGATCATCAAGCTTCAAAAGCCCCTGAGAGCCGACCTCTCTGATTACACATTCAAGAACATAGTGAATAACAGAGCCGGTTGCCATGGGATTTAATTCAGCCTTTATTCTCGGTCGGGCATTTATTCCGAATTTGCAATAATACCTAAATGCGCACTTATAATAATCCTCAATCTTTGAAACAGAAAGGTACATATTTTTGCCGAAAAGTTGATTTGCGAGGTCTGTATTTTTTATCGATATATCCGCATTTGATGACAGACGTTCAACGGCAGAAAGTCTACTGCCGTATTCCTGCCTGCCCAAAAAATATTTCTTTAGAGTGGCAATAAATTCGGTATTGTCATAATAATTTGACGCAAGAATTTCAAATGCATTTGCATCGGTATAAAGACTGTTTAATCCTAAGTCGGAACCGGAGCAATCAACACGGATTTTTGAAAAAATATCCTTAATTTCCGATATAATAATACTTTCCGCACCGTCTGCAAATCCACCGCGATAGGATACAAAAAGTCTGTCGGTCGCACAGGTGAGAGCCATATAAGCAAAATATTTTTCCTGTGCGTTAAGCACCTCTCCGTATGAATATAGCTTAAACTTATTCTCTATCAATATACTTCTGTCACTTTCGGACAACAGTCCGGAGGAGGTAACGCTTTGCGGGAACTCTCCCTCATTTGCGCCTACCACAAAAACCGCATAAGGATTATCGCATCTCACCCTATCGGCAGATCCGATTTGAACATTGTCAAGACCTGCAGGCACAGAGCCTAAATCCTCATTTGAAATCATAAGGTTAAAGTATTTATAAAATTCTTTTACGGTTATAGGCTCATCGGTAGAGATTGTAGACAGCTTGTCCAGAATATCCATAAGCAAATCCCAAACCCTACCCTGCTCAAATGCAAGGACAGATTTGCCGTTTTCGTTAAGAGATTTTGCAAGGCGTTCAACACCCTTATCAACAGAGAAATCAAGCAAGGTAAAATATATAGCCTTGCAAATTTCCGCAGAGGATTTCTTTTTGCAGGAGGATACAAATCGTTCAAGCCTTTGAGCAACATATCTACGGCTGACATTAATTGCCTCAAGCCTGCTCTTATCCCTGTCGGACATTTCCTCGGAAAAGCCGTTTGCTGAATTTACAAAATCGTTTTTCCATTTGGAACCGTTAATGTTCCAAATAAAAGCATAGTTTTCAAGGTCGTTTATATCGTCGTCGGACAATGCGGTAAGCCCTGTTTTGAGCATAGAAAAGATGTCGTTGGACGAATAGGAGAACACGGCACATCTCATCAAAAAGTTTACAAACATAATAAGCGGATGAGAAGAAATATTTTGCCTTTCGTCATTAAAATACGGAATGTTGTATTTTGAAAATGAAAACTGCAATTCCTTTTGATACTTATCCAAATCACGACAAATAACCACTATATCGGACGCTTTTACACCGCTGCGCAGCAAATCACAAATCCTTGTTGAAACATAATCGCACTCATCTGTAATTGACTTTGCACAGTAGAGGCTTACATTACTGCACTCACCATCATAGCTATTCTTAACATTTGCAAAGGCAAGCCTTTCCACCAAGGCAAGCTCATCATTTTTGGCTCTGTGATTATCACGCAGAAAAATCGGCTCGACAACCTGAGCGCCTGCATTTTTTGCTGCTTCATTAAGATACATGATGTTACTGTTTACATAGGAAAACAGGCTGTACTTATCCGTACTGTTGTAAGAATCGGTACAAAATGTAACGTATACAGTTTTTGCCTGATTAAGTATAACCTCTAAAATCTTATACTCCTGGGCAACAAATCCGTTAAAGCCGTCAATAAAAACAATCCTGCCCTTAAAGTAATCAAGGTCTAACAGCTTTTCATACAGTCTTGTCAGCTCACTTGCACAATCAAGGTACTTGCCTTCAATGTATGAATCGTAGGCTGACATAATAACCGAAATATCATAAAGCTTTTGGGAAAGAGTTTCCTTTTCGGTTTGCTGTGAGGCAAGCATAATATCGTTTGCATCAACACGGCAGGACTTCATTTCATCATAAATCTTTATGGCAGAATTAATAAAGGCGTTGTTGTCGGTATTCTTACCGAAAAGCTTTAGTTCATCCTTAACGCAATCGCACACCTGCTTAAAAACAACTGCCTTTGAGCCCTTTGACAAGACAGGCAGGCTCTCGCCGCCGTATCTATTAAATATTTCATTAGACAAACGAGAAAAAGAGTCATTTTCAACCGAATTGACTCTGTCCTCTCCCAACTCTCTAAGCAATCTTCGTTCGCTAACAAACGAATACTGCTCCGGAGTAATGAGCAATATATTATTTTCACCGTTGTCAATAAGCTGTTTTATTTTTGAAAAAACGAACTCTGTTTTTCCGCTACCGGACCTTCCGAGAATAAGCTGCAGCATTTATCAATCCTCCGGTTTAATTAATCCCTCATCCATCATTTGTTTGTATGCATCCATCATAAACTCATACATTGGTCTTGCAACATCAAAGGCAAGCCTCATTTCGTCAATTACAACAGGAGATGAAATCCTGCTTAAATCTGAATTTTCATAGGTAAAAGCAAAATTCTTGGCAAGAAGATATTTTTTAAGCTCCTGCGGTGCATCCGGATATACTTCCTTTTTGTAATAATCCGAAGCACTGAAGGTAAATCCGGCATCCTCGCAGGCCCTAAGTGCCTGCTTAAATCGCTTTGGCTGTTCAATAATCATCTTATGAACAAGCCTAAAATCGCTTGCCCTCCATGTCCAAAAAACAAGGCCGTATCCATAATGGCTCGGGAAAAATTCAAAATAATAGAACGGAGCAGCCGGGTATTGCTTTTTATATCGTCTAAAGAACACCCACATATTTTCTCTGTATCTTATTTTTGAACGATTGCCCCGCGTGTCTCTGTGTATTCGTGAATGAACACGAACAGGGTCAAGATACATTTCGTCATCTATATCAAGAAGAACATCCGAAAGGTCAAGCACCATTTGTCTTAAAGGAACGGTAATTCCCTGCTTCAGCTCCTCCTTATGCTCCTCATAAAAGGACCTTGAATCATTAAATCTGTTAAGACATAAAAGTTCAATGCTTTCGGGCTTAATACCTGTATAATTATAATCCATTTTTCAACAATCCCTTATTAAGCATAGATTGTGCGGCAAGCTTTGCACAAATCTTTGCAGAATGAAAATTTAATCCGCCCTGAATCCAAGCGTAAAAAGGCTCTCTAATCGGTGCATCGGCAGAAAGCTCGATTGATGATCCAAGAGTAAATGCACCTGCAGCCATAACAACCTTGCTGTCGTATCCCGGCATATCCCAAGGCTCAGGCAAAACAAAGCTGTCAATAGGACTGCCGCTTTGTACTCCTTGACAAAAGGCAACAAGGCTTTCCTCGTTTTCAAGACCGAGACATTGAACTATGTCTCCTCGCTTTTCGTTGTACTTTGGAGTAACATCATAGCCAAAGCTTTCAAACAAAGCAGAGATATACACAGCACTCTTTAACGCCTCACCGACGGTATGCGGAGCAAAAAACAATCCCATATACAGTTCTCTGTTCATACCGACAGTACAGCCGACCTCCTTGCCCAAGCCGGGAGTTGTAAGCCTATATGCGCATTTTTCAACCAAATCTTTTCTACCGGCAATATATCCGCCTGTTCTTGCAATGCCACCGCCCGCGTTTTTTATAAGTGAGCCTGCAATAAGGTCTGCACCGACCTCGCACGGCTCTGCCTTTTGAGTAAATTCGCCGTAGCAGTTATCAACCATAACTATAACATTTGGGTTAGATTGCTTTGCAGTTTTTACAATTTCGGCAATGGATTCAACAGTTAAAGACGGACGAAGCTCATAGCCTCTGCTTCTTTGGATGTATACCATGGTTGTTGAGCTGTCAACAGCATTTGCAATAGCCTTCAAATCAGGTGTGTTATCCTTCAGCGGAACCTCGTCATAGATTATGCCGAAATCCTTAAGCGAGCCCATACCCTCACCGGAAATGCCGATAACATTATGTATAGTATCGTACGGTGTGCCGGTAACACAAAGCATTTTATCACCCGGGCGTAATACGCCGAACAAGGCGGTAGCAAGTGTATGTGTTCCGCAGGTAAAATTGTGACGCACAAGGGCATCCTCTGCACCGAAAACCTGTGCCCAAACCTCATCCAAGGTGTCTCTGCCTCTGTCACCGTAGCCATAGCCTGTTGATGATCCGAAATGACTTTCCGAAATACCATTATCAATAAAAGCTTTTTGCACCTTTAATTGATTGTATTCCGTTATATCATCAATAGCGTCAAAGGCTTCGGCACATCTTTGCATTGCCGAGGCTGATGCTTTTTCAATTATTTCATCGATATTAAAAAAGGGATTCATTTGTACATTCTCCAAACACCTATATTTTCAAATCCGAGTTCCTTATAAAAATCCTCGTTCAAATTCATATCACGCATAATATATACAGTATTTTTTACATCGGAGCAAATATGCGAAACAAGGCTGCTTCCATAGCCCATTCGCCTAAATTCATCATCTGTCCTTACTGCCGACAGCACAGCATAGTCATCATAAATTGATGATAAAATACCGCTTGAAATAATGTTATCACCGACATTTAGAGTATATGCCTTTGCCGTATTATGCCTTATCCTATGGCTTATATCCACATACCATGCCTTGAAATCGTTATTGCCGTAATCAACAAAATTGTACAAATCCATAAGCTTTGGGTATTCATCAATAAATGCCCCCTGCATTTTTTTGTCAAACTTTCGGTCACATTTCATAATCATACCCTCTTCAAACCTTGCACCGATTTGAAACGCAGGGTCGCAAAGAATATTGCCGTGACCCGTTATGCAAAAAAACCGCAGCAATTCAGCATTATCAAAGCCATCGTCAAGTGCAAGAGTAACATCATTGTCGAGCTTTGACAAAATTGCGGTTATTCTTCCGTCGATAATCTGCCTGTAAAACATCGCAAAATGATAACTTGTTCCGTAGGATTCAAGCAAAGACAAAACCCTGATTGAATATATATCTCGCTTTGTCCATTGTTCAAGCTGTTCCTTTGATTCTATAAGTTCTATCATAATTAATCATAAAGCCTCGGTAAAAGCTTTTTTATCAAGCTCCTTGTATATTCTATATCCGAAGCCTTTACAACGCTTGCTCCGGAATGAATGTAGCGGGTTGGCAATGAAATAGCCATAACTCTTGTACCGCTACCGCTTGTTTGAATTGCACCGGCATCGTTTCCGCCTGCAACGGCTGTCTTGGTTTGTACGGGAATGTTATTTTCCTTTGCAACATCAAAGCCGAGATTGTACAAGGCTCTGTCATATATCGTTCTGTTATCCATAAAGGAAATAACCGGACCGTCACCCAAAGCACATACCCTGTCGGCACCGCGAACATTGTCTAAATCTGCAGCCGTAGTTGATTCAAGCACTATGGCAATGTCGGCATTAACACTGAATGAGGTACATTTTGAGCCACGCAGGCCAACCTCCTCCTGCACGTTAAAGCAAAAATACGTATCATATTCAAGCTCGCTTTTAATAAGCTCAATCATCAGCATACAGCCTATTCTGTCATCAAGAGCCTTTGCTTTGATATACCCGTTACCAAGCTCGTAATAATCGCTTTCAAAATATATAAAGTCGCCGAGTGATACATATTGCCTTGCTTCATCAGCACTTGCGGCACCGATGTCAATAAGCAGGCTGTCAAAATCAGGACATTTTTCCTTTTCGTCAGAAGAAAGAAGATGAAAAGCCTTATCGGCAATAACGCCCTTTACACCGTTTTTTCCAATGCTGACTACTCGATCGAGACATACTCTGCTGTCAATACCTCCGACGCAGGCAAATCTCAAATATCCGTCGTCTGTTATACCCGTAACGATAAAGCCCACCTCATCCATATGAGCATTTATGCTGACCTTAACATCAGACGCCTTTTTACCTTTCTTAAAGGCAATAACAGAGCCCAAATTATCAACTCTATATTCACAGTAATCATTAATTTGATTGATGATATAATCACGCACAGCACCCTCGTCACCGGATGCTCCGTTTAACAAGCACAAATCCTTAAGCATTTACATCACCAACCCTCTCTTTAATGTATTGCACAATAAGCTCGGCAGTAGCCTCAACATCCCTTGTATCAACAATTTCTACAGGAGAGTGCATATACTTTTGCGGAATAGACAGCAGCGATGTTTTAACACCGCTTTGAGAAATAGTGATAACATCGGCATTTGTACCTGTATGACCGCCGCCCATAACCTCAACCTGATAAGGAATGTTATTTTTCTTTGCTGTTTCCTGCATTAAACCTGACATTGAAGAGTCTAATATCGGAGAAAAGCCTATCATTACGCCCTTGCCTATTTCTCCGCAATCTGACTTTTTGCAAAGCGGAGTATATCCAAACGAAACATCAACAACAATAGCCTCGTCAACATCCTTATCGTATACTGCAACGCCGGCACCTCTTGTGCCAACCTCCTCCTGTGCAGAAAAGCACACGGTAATTTTTGCATTAATATTCTTTAGCCTTTCAACAGCCAAAAGAATTGCCCCAACACCGCTTCTGTCATCAAGAACGGATGAGCATACCTGCGTACCCAAAAGCTTTTGAAAATTACGCTTAAATGTTACACGATCACCGAGAGATATAACCTCCAATGCCTCGTCCTTTGTCATACCGATGTCGATTGATATTTCATCAATTTTTGGCGGTTTTTTATCATCACTCTTTTGCAAATGAGGAGGAAGATTTGAAATAACGCCCTTAACCTCTCGTTTTCCCCACACGGAAACCTCACTTGCAAGAAGCATACGGGCATCAATACCTCCGCATTTATCTACTTTAATAAAGCCGTCATCGGTAACAGCCTTTACTATCATACCTATTTCGTCAATATGAGCATCAAGCAAAAAGTGTTTACCCTCGCCAAAGGTGCAGGTTACATTATTCATTGCATCCACATTAACCTCGCCGTATTCTTTAAGAATATTGCAAAGCAAGCTGCATACATTGTTTTCTTTTCCGCTGACACCAACGGCTGATGTCAAGCTTTTCAGCAAATCTAAAGTATCCATAATTAAAATCCGTTAACCAATCTTTTGAATTCTCTGCCTCTGTATTCAAAGGTCTTAAACTGATCAAATGCAGGACATGCAGGACAAAGAGAAACTATATCACCCGCAACGGCATCCTGTCGTGCAATATCCAAAGCCTCCTGCATTGTAGCTGTTTTTTTAATAACAATACCGCTTTTTTCATAATCGGGATGAGAAACGACAGCGTCGTATATTTTTTCTGCCGTTGCACCGTTAAGAACAAGAAGCTTAACATATTTGAGTATATACGGCACCATTTCGGACATATCGTTACCCTTGTCGCTTCCGCCCATAAGAACAATAATTTTTGTACCGAAAGCCTTTAATCCGCTGATTACTCGGCTTGGTGAGGTTGCAATAGAATCGTTATAATACTTTACCCCATCAACCTCTCTGACAAATTCTATTCTATGCTCAACACCACCAAAGGTTTGTGCAATTCTTTTAATGACATCAACATCCACCATACCCCATACTGCACTGATAGCCGTGCAGTAATTTTCAATATTATGAACGCCGAGAATAACAATATCGCTTTTATTCATAACAAAAGCTTTACTGCCGTTTTGTGCAAAGTAAATATCACCGTTATCATCCATATAAGCACCGTTTTCCACCGGATGCTTAACAGAAAACTGATAAAGCCTGCCTCTTACATCATACCTCATATCGTGATATACGGTATTGCCGATTGAGTAATCACAATCTGCATTAAGAACAGTTCTTTGGCTTTCGTTTTGATATATAAGCAGATTGCGCTTTGCGTCAACATATTCATCAAGGCTTATGTGATGATCCTGATGGGTACATTCAATGTTTGTTACAACTGCAATATCGGGCTTATTTACCATATTTCCCATAGTTAAAAGCTGGAATGACGAAAGCTCAACGACAGCAATATCATTTTCGGTTATCTCTTCTAAGGCAGGCATTAGCGCCTTGCCGATATTTCCACCGAGAAAAACCTTATATCCTTGTGCATTAAGCATTTTTGAAATAAGAGTAGTGGTTGTTGTTTTTCCGTTGGAGCCTGTTACTGCAATAATCTTTGAAGGACAGTATTTGAAAAACACCTCCATTTCAGTTGTAACGGTTTGACCTCTTTTAATACATTCGCCAATCCACTTGTTTTGAAACGGCAGGATGCCGTGAGAGCGAAATACAATATCCATTTGAGGTAAAATATCCAAATACCCCTCACCCAAGGAAAAATGAACACCCAATTCTTCAAGATGCCTGCACACATCAGTGCCGATATACTCCTTATCGCGCATATCACAGGCATAGGTTTCTATTCCGTTTTTTGCCAAAAACTCTGCACAGGGTGTGTTGGCAACACCCATTCCGACAAATGCAACCTTTTTTCCTTTTATTGAATCTAAATACTTTTCAGCCGGTGTCATAAAAAATGCCTCCCTAATGAGCATAAAATGTTCCGTTTTTATAATCCTTTATGTTAAATTCCTTCATATGTTCCTCAAGCTCTGTTTGGAACTCAAGCTTTTGCGTACCCTTAAGCTTATCATCAATAGGAACATCACAGCCTAATGCAAATTTAGCAATCAGCTGTTGACATTTTGTAGGCCTATTTCCAAGGAAATAACACCTTCCCGAGCTTAACTCTACTATGGCGTTTGCAAAAACTATTTGCTCCTTTTTACCAAGAGGTGTAATCATTTTTGAAAGTGATACAGCATCATCCGTTGCCTTATCACAAATGTATAGCATAACGGCATTTGCCTTGCGCTTAACGCTTATTGAGGTCAAATCAAAAATTGCAGAATCCTGATATGCAAGCAAATCGTTTTTATCAACCTCATTTTCTTTCAAAATATAGATTACACTTTTACCCTTAACAGCCTTTGCAGTAAATTCAAAGCCGTCAATTTCTACTTTTTCATCAACCGAGAATGAATTATTTCTTAAATCGTTAACTACACTGCCGTAAAACTCCTCAATATTGCTTTCCTTGCGTGCCGTTAAATAGTAGCCTACATCATCAAGCTCATCCTCAATATGCTCAAGAAACTTGTCACTTTTGCCGTATTTTGAAAAATACGAAAACAGCACTGCCATACACACAACCACAAGGATATCGCACAAATAAGCGGCAATCAAGGTTACTGTACTGCCGAGAGCTTTTGCAAGCATGGGTTCAACGCCTATATAAACAAAAAGATAAAATGCAGTTAAAATACAAACCGTATTCATTATTCTTTTCAATTTTTGTTGTTTTTTTCGAAATTCTCTCATATCACTTAATCATTTCATTAAAATCGTTTTCATCAATAACAGGAATACCGAGCTGAGCAGCCTTATCAAGCTTTGAGCCTCCTGCCTCACCCGCAAGAACATATGTTGTTTTTTTGCTGACTGATGATGAGGTTTTTCCGCCGAAGGACTCAATTATTTTTGCAGCCTCGGAGCGTTTATAGGTTGGCAGGGTACCTGTCAAAACAAATGTCATATTACTGAATCTGTCATCCTTAATAACAGTATTACTTTGCATATTTACCCCGACAGCCTTAAGCTCGTTTATCATTTCAAGGGCACTGTCGGTATGAAAATAATCATATACAGCGTCAGCCATTATTTCGCCGAAGCCTTCAATATCAAGTAATGCCTCTCTTGACGCATTAAGAATATTATCCATATTTCCAAATTCATCAGACAAAAGCTTTGCCGCCTTTGCACCTATATGACGAATACCAAAAGCAAATATAAGCTTGCCCAAATCATTATTCTTACTGCCCTCAACAGAGCTGACGATATTATTGGCGCTTGTTTGCTGAAAGCCGTCGAGGCGTGCAATTTCATCTTTATCAAGGTGATAAATATCAGTGACCTTGTTTATCATACCCTCGTTAACAAAGGTTTCAATAATACTTGGTCCAAGTCCCTCAATATCCATCGCATCACGCGAGCAAAAATGAATAAGGTTTCTTAAAAGCTGGGCAGGACATTCGGGGTTTATGCACCTAATATCCGCCTCATCAGCTTCTCTGACTACCTTTTCGTTGCACGACGGGCAAACGTCAGGGAAAACAAAATTTGAGCTACTGTGCTTTTCATTAACGCAAAGTACCTCGGGTATGATGTCCCCTGCCTTTCTTACGGTAACAACATCGCCTATGTTTACACCCTTTTCGTTGATAAAATCCTGATTGTGAAGTGTTGCCCTTGAAACAGTAGTACCGGCAAGATGAACAGGCTCAAGCACTGCGGTAGGAGTCAGCTTACCCGTTCTGCCAACTGTAATTTCAATATCGACAACCCTTGTTTGCTTTTCCTCGGGCGGATACTTAAAGGCAACCGCCCACTTTGGAAACTTTGCAGTTGAGCCAAGCTGTTCTCTCTGTGCAAAATCATCAACCTTAATTACCGCACCGTCGATGTCAAATTCAAGGCTTCCGCGTCTTTCACCGATTTCCTCAACCCTTGAAAAAGCATCTTTGATATTGTCAACGCGCTCATAATAAGGAACAGTATTAAAGCCAAGCTCTTTAAGAAAATCGAGGCTTTCCTTGTGCGAATTAAGCGTAACACCCTCAATTTGCTGAATGTTGAATACGAAAATATCAAGACCTCTTTCGGCCGCAACCCTGCTATCCTTTTGTCGCAGTGAGCCTGCCGCAGCATTTCGTGGATTTTTGAATGGCTTTTCGCCGTTAATCAGCTGACGGTCAACCACCCTCTCAAAGCTTTTTTTAGGCATATAAACCTCGCCTCTAACCTCAATAAAGGGAATTGCTCTGTTTAGCTTTAGAGGAACATTATGAATAACTCTAATGTTACCGGAAACATCCTCGCCGATATTACCGTCACCGCGAGTTGAGCCACGCACAAACTCACCGTTAACATATTCAAGGCTTACCGAAAGGCCGTCAATCTTCGGCTCCACAACATAATGAACATTATTTACAGCATCGTGCACTCTGCGGTCAAAATCAAAAATTTCTTCCTTAGAAAATGCATCCTGCAGACTTTCCATTCTAACTGTATGCTCAACACTTTCAAACGAATTATCTGCACGGCCGCCTACTCTTTTGGTTGGAGAATCAACGGTGTCGTACTGGGGATACTTTTCCTCAAGCTCTTTAAGCTGACGCATCATCATATCATACTCGTAGTCTTCAATTTCAGGTGCATCATCGTTATAATATCTGTCCGAATGATAACGAAGGGTTTTCCTCAGCTCTTCAATTTTATGTTTAATGTCTTCCATAGTTAACCACCAAAATCAATAATATAATTATTATAACATTATAATGCATAATTATCAACACATAGTACGAAAAATTAGATTCAACAATTTATCCCCTCAGTTGCACATAAAAGCGACAGCTCCCCTTGATTACGAACAAGGGGAGCTAAAATTTGATAATTGATTATAATGTAAACTTGCGGAATACCTTTTTGCCCTTTTTGATAATAATACCGTTAGCAACATCATCCTTTGATACGGTAGCAAAAACATCTGTTACCTTAACATCATCAACACTGACACCGCCCTGTTGAATAAGTCTTCTGCCTTCACCGTTTGATTTAATCATACCTGCCTTAATCATAAGCGCAAGAATTGTTACCTTTCCGTCATCAAAGTCGGCATCCTCAACTGTTGTTGACGGCATATTACTGTCATCACAACCACCGGCAAACAAAGCCTTTGCGGCAGTTTGTGCCTTGTCAGCCTCATCCTTACCGTGAACAAGCTCGGTAAGTGAATATGCAAGCACTTCCTTTGCTTTATTGAGCTCTGCGCCCTCAAGCTTTGCATATTCATTAATCTCGCTCATAGGAATGAAGGTGAGAAGCTTCATACATTTGATAACATCACCGTCATCAACATTACGCCAATACTGATAAAACTCGTACGGTGTTGTTTTTTCGGCATCAAGCCAAACGGCGCCCTTTTGGGTTTTGCCCATCTTCTTGCCCTCTGAATTTGTAAGAAGAGTAATGGTCATTGCGTTTGCATCCTTGCCGAGCTTTCTGCGGATAAGCTCCATACCGCCGATCATATTGCTCCATTGGTCGTCACCGCCGAATTGAAGATTACAACCGTACTTTTGGTATAAAGCATAGAAGTCGTATGACTGCATAATCATATAGTTGAATTCAAGGAAAGAAAGTCCCTTTTCCATTCTTTGCTTATAGCACTCTGCGGCAAGCATTCTGTTTACGCTGAAGCAAGCTCCAACTTCACGAAGTACCTCGATATAATTAAGGTCAAGAAGCCAATCGGCATTGTTGACCATCATAGCCTTGCCCTCACCGAAGTCGATAAATCTTGACATCTGCTTTTTGAAGCATTCGCAGTTATGATTTATTGTTTCCTTAGTCATCATTTGGCGCATATCCGTTCTGCCGGACGGATCGCCTATCATAGCAGTACCGCCACCAATAAGGGCGATAGGCTTGTTGCCTGCCTCCTGCAAGCGCTTCATAAGAGTGAGCGCCATAAAATGACCTACGTGAAGCGAATCTGCGGTTGGGTCAAAGCCAATATAAAAAACTGCCTTTCCGTTATTAACCAAATCTCTGATTTGCTCCTCGTCGGTTACCTGAGCAATTAACCCACGCTCTACAAGCTCTTCATAAACTCCCATTATTATATCCTCCAAATTTGTTATAAAAAATTATCTGTCTGTATCAAGCAGCTCCTGTGCTGATTTCAAAAGCGAATCCGTAGCATCAATGCCGCCCATAATTCTTGCAAGCTCATTCACTCTGCCATCATAATCAAGGGTAGTGACGTTTGTATATGTTCTGCCGTCATTCACTTGCTTTTGAATAAGGAAATGACTGTCGGCAACGGAAGCAATCTGTGCCGAATGAGTAACGCAAAGCACCTGTGCAAAGCCACCGAGCTCCTTGAGCTTTAGGCCGATTTTTCTGCTTGCCTTACCGCTTACACCCGTGTCTATTTCGTCAAATATCAAGGTGTCAACATTATCCTTTTTTGCAATTATGCTTTTAATGGCAAGCATAATACGGGAAAGCTCACCGCCAGACGCAATTTTAGACAACGGCTTTGCAGACTCACCGGCGTTAGTTGAAATAAGGAATTCTATTTTATCCCATCCGGTAGACGACAAATTCCCTTTTTCAAAGGATGTAACAAACTTGATTTTCGGCATATCCAAAAACTCAAGCTGACTGCAAATATCATCACCAAGCCTTTGTGCAGACTCTTTTCTGCAATCCGTCAGCCTTTGTGCAAGTGCTGTTGTTTCGTTAAATATCAAATCATATTCGTCATTAAGTCGCTCCAATTCTGCCTCCGAATTATCAAAGGCAGAGCGCTCCTTAACAGCCTGTTCAAGATAGTATAGCATATCCTGTTCGGTTTCGCCATACTTATTTGAAAAAGAATAATATAAATCTAACCTTTCGTCAATCCTGTCAAGCTCCTCAGGCTGAAAATCAACCGCAGAAATTCTTGATATAAGCATATCCTTTACGGCCTCTGCACCGTCAAAAAGAGATTGAAGCCTATCGTAAACCGCCTTGATTTCATCATCCAAATCCGCAACGGCTGATATTTCCTTTGACGCAGAAGAAAGCAGGGTTGCAATGCCCGAATAATCATCACCGCCGTTAAAGGCATCAAGTGCAGAATTGAGCGATTGCAACAGGCTTTGGGAATTGATAATTACATTGCGACGTTTTTTTAATTCCTCCCACTCGCCTACCCTTATGTCTGCATCGGTTAGTTCCTTAATTTGATAATCAAGAAGCTCTATTCTTCGGTCTCGTTCATCTGCATTAAGGGTTAATGCCTTTAACCTTTTTCTTACAGATAACAGCCTCTTAAAAGAAGACTGATATTCAAGCAACAATTCGTCAAGCTCGCCGTACATATCAACAAAGCGATAGTGCATATCGGTATTAAGCAGTACCTGACTGTCGTGCTGACCGTGAATATTTACAAGAATATTACCGATTTCTTTAAGCATTGACACGGTACACGCACAGCCGTTTACCCTGCAGGTCGATTTGCCTGAAGAGGAAATTCGGCGTGACAGCATGAGGGTTCCGTCTGCCTCGCATGGCAGGCCAAAATCCTCAAGCTTTTGTGTCGTATCCTTATTTACATTTTCAAAAAAAGCCGTAACACAGGCATTTTCACTGCCTGTACGGACAAGCTCTCTTGATGTTCTTTCTCCGAGGATTGCGTTGATAGAATCAACAATAATTGATTTACCCGCACCCGTCTCACCTGTAAGAACATTAAAGCCTGTAGAAAATTCTATATCCGCTTTTTCTATTACAGCAATATTTTCAATACTCAATGTTTTAAGCATTTAACATATTCCTCAATTTATTTGTAAAGCTTGATGCAATTTCCTCTGTTCTGCAAAGGATAAAAATGGTGTCGTCACCGGCAATAGTGCCGAGGATTTCGTCATGGCTCATGGAATCTATTGCCGCACAGGCTGCATTTGCCATACCTGCAAAGCACTTGATAACTACCGTGTTAAGAGCATAATCTATGCTGATAATGGTTTCGTTAAAAATTCCGCCTGCTCGGTGAGTTACATTTTCTATACTCTTTTTGCCTGTCGAATAAACATATCTGCCCTTTGATGACAAATCCTTTACAAGACGAAGCTCCTTTATATCACGAGAAATCGTAGCCTGAGTAACCTCAAAGCCATATCGATTAAGCAAATCCTGAAGCTCCTCCTGAGTTTCTATTTCGTTTTGAGAAATCAATTCTATGATTTTTGCCTGTCTTCTTTTTTTCAAGGTCATATTCTCCTTTCAAGAAGCTTTTTGTTTAATATCTCATAAAAATTATCCGGCTTGATTTTTATAAGCTTTGCAGTATATTCCGATTTGGAAATAATAATTTTTGTATTCTCGTCAACAGGAATTGACTGCTTACCGTCAATAGAAAGATAAGCATTGTTATTTCTGTCATTGGAAACAGAAATTTCAAGCACCTTGTCCGGTGAAAAAACAATGCTTCTGTTAATCAACGAATGAGGACAAATCGGTGTTGCAACAACACAGGAATTATCGGGGCTTACAACAGGTCCGCCTGCGGCCATTGAATAAGCCGTCGAGCCGGTAGGAGTTGAAAAAATCATACCGTCGGCTCTGCTGTCTGTTACAAGCCTACCCTCACAGGTAACGGAAATATCAATCAACCGTGCAAGGTCACCTCTTGACAGCACGGCATCGTTAAGACATTGATGAACCTGAGAATTGCCGTTTGCATCGATAATCTCTGCCTTAATCATCATTCTTTCCTCAACCTCATACTGACCGGTTGAAAGACAATTAAGAAGATTAAGCTCATCTCTTTCCAAGCCACTCATAAAGCCGAGCCTGCCGGCATTAATTCCAAGAGTCATTTTGCCGTAAAGTGCCGAGGATTTTGCAATATTAAGCGTTGTTCCGTCACCGCCGACTGCTATCATAACATCGTTGCGCCTTATCAGCTCATCCTGATTTGCAAACAGAGGCTTGGTGATGTCATCAATATCGGTATTACACCTTGCAATTTCGACATCAATACCCAAGCCGACCAAAACACCGAGAATTTGTTCGGTCAGCTTTTCAACATCACTGTTATAAATATTTGGAAAAAGAGCTATTTTCATAACCTCACCTACTTAAGCAAGTTCACTGTGTGACATATTAACAAGAGCCCTTGCATCAATACATTCATCAACTGCGGGATTTTTGGATTTTTTAAGATAAATCAAATATTCAATATTGCCCTCCGGACCTTTAATAGGAGAAAATTGCAGACCGCAAACACTAAAGCCGTTTGCAGTTGAAAGGTCAATTACATTTTCAACAACCTCAAGATGAACTGCCAAATCCCTTACAACACCCTTTTTGCCAACCTTTTCCTTGCCGGCCTCGAACTGTGGCTTGATAAGACAAACTGCCTGTCCGTCATCTGCAAGCAAAGCATTTAGATTTGGCAAAATATGCTTTAGAGAAATGAATGACACATCAACAGACGCAAAATCAATTTCATCGGGAATCTGCTCTCTTGATGCATATCTAAAATTTGTTCGTTCAAGATTAACAACACGTTCGTCGGTACGAAGCTTCCACGCAAGTTGACCGTATCCTACATCAACAGAGTAAACCTTAACAGCCCCGTTTTGAAGCATACAATCGGTAAATCCGCCTGTTGACGCACCGACATCCATACAAATCTTCCCTGCAAGACTTATAGGAAATTCCTGCATTGCTTTTTCAAGCTTTAAGCCGCCGCGGGAGACATACTGCAATGTTTTGCCTCTAACCTCAAGGACATCACCTTCCTTGAGCTCAAAGCCTGCCTTATCAACCTTTTGATTATTTACGTACACGATGCCTGCCATAATAAGAGCCTTTGCCTTTTCTCTGCTCGGAGCATAGCCCTGCTCAAATACAGCTACATCAAGTCTTGTTTTCTTTTGCATAATTATTCCCGATTAACTGTTTTAATTATTGAATCCTTATCAAGCTTATAAGCCTTCATCTGACTTTCAACGCTTGCCTGCCTGATAAATTCATCATTAACGCATATGTGCTTGAATTTTATGTTAAGTCCGCTTTCTGCAATGAGAGAGCCGAAGCATTCGCCTACGCCTCCTGACCTTATACCCTCCTCAAAGAAATAAACCTCCTTAACGCCCTTAAGTGTATTTATAACACTTGGGTTTATAGGCTTAATCCTATTGAGCTTTATTGCAAAAGCGTTGTCAATTTCTTCAAGAGCGTTATAGCAATTATGAAATTCTCTGCCGAATGACACAATGCATTTTTCCTTTGTAGCATCACCGAAAATGTCATAATCCGCTCTTTCATATTTGTAGCCGTCTATATGCATATCATCGCTGCCACGCGGATAACGTATAGCAACGGCATTGTTTTCTCTGTACGCAGCCTGATACATCATATCCTTTAGCTCATCAAACGATGACGGAGCTAACACGGTAAGATTAGGAACGCTCATAAGATATGCAGTATCAAACACACCCTGATGGCTTTCACCATCCTCGCCGACGAAGCCTGCTCTGTCAATGCAAAAAACAACCTTTAAGCCCTGCATTGCAACATCGTGAATTAATTGGTCATATGACCTTTGAAGAAATGTTGAATACACGGCAAAAAACGGAATCATACCGTTTTTGGCAAGACCCGAGGCAAAGGTTACGGCGTGTTGTTCGGCAATGCCTACATCGAAAAATCTTTGGGGATACTTATTTGAAAAGCCTACAAGTCCCGTACCGGTACTCATTGCAGCGGTAATGGCACAAATTCGCTTATCCTTTTCGGCAAGTTCCGACAAATAATTACCGAACACGGATGAATACGTTGCACCCGATGAGACAGGCTCGCCGGTTTCTATGTTAAATCTGCCTATTCCGTGGAATTTTGACGGATTCTTTTCGGCAAACTCATAACCCTTACCCTTGACTGTATTTATGTGAATTAAAACACTATGATTATGCACCTTTGCAACCGATAAAACATCAATAAGAGCCTCAATATCGTGCCCGTCAATAGGACCGTAATACCTAAAGCCAAGGTCCTCGAACATCGTGGAATGGTAGAGAATTTTTCTCAAGGTTTGATTTGTTAATGTTATAAATCTTGACACCTGCGGACCAAGTCTTGGAAGTCTTGCCAAAGCACGTCTTACCCTTGATTTGAATGTAAAATATTTAGGTGATGTTCTGATGTGGTTAAGATTTTTAGCCATTGAGCCAACATTATCACTTATCGACATATTGTTATCGTTAAGGATAACTATGAGATTGTTATTCTCGTTGCCTGAATTATTCAGAGCCTCATATGCAAGTCCGCCCGTCAATGCACCGTCACCGATAACTGCAATGACCTTACCATTATCACCGTTTAACGACTTTGCCTTTGCCAAGCCGATAGCAGATGAAATTGAGGTTGATGAGTGACCGGAGGAAAAAATATCGTGTCTGCTTTCCGACGGTCTTGTAAATCCGCTTATGCCGCCCTCTGTTCGCAGAGTGGCAAAATCATCCTTTCTGCCTGTTAAAATCTTGTGTGTATAGCACTGATGACCGACATCAAAAACAATTTGGTCCGACGGAGAATTAAACACCTTGTGCAAGGCAACGGTTAATTCCACGGCGCCGAGATTAGAGGCAAGATGCCCTCCGTTTTTTGAAACGGTATCAATCATAAGCTCTCTTATCTCTGCACACAGACTATTTAACTCTTGAATATTAAGTTTTTTAATATCGTTTGGAGAATTTATATTCTCAAGATATGACATAAACTCAACTCTTTTCAAACAAAGTATAACTAATTATCCCTATTAATCAAGTAATTTGAAAGGGCTATCATAAATTCGTTATTATCAAAATTTTTAAGTATTTCAATAGCAGATGCGGTTAATGTTTCGACATCCTGCTGTGCCTTTTTGGCACCGACAAGCGATACGTATGTTGTTTTATCGTTTTCGGCATCAGAGCCTACCGGCTTACCCAAAGCCTCGGCATCACCGTAAACATCAAGCAAATCATCCTTGATTTGAAATGCCGTACCGATAAGATAAGCATATTTTGAAGCAAGGTTAATTTTTTCATCGTCGGCACCCGCTGCGATACATCCAAGCAGGCACGATGCGGAAATCAACGCGCCTGTTTTTAATCTGTGCACGGATAAAATATCCGTAAGTGAAGGATTGCCCGCTTCAAACTTTAGGTCAATCACCTGACCGCCAAGCATACCGCAAACACCTGAATTTTGAGCAAGCAAAGCAACTGCGGTTGCATTTTTTTCATCATCAAAATCTGCACTTGCACAAATCTCAAACGCATGTGTCAGCAATGCATCTCCTGCCAAAAGAGCAATAGCCTCGCCAAACATTTTATGGCACGAAGGCTTGCCACGACGCATATCGTCATTATCCATACACGGCAGATCATCGTGAATTAATGAATATGTATGAACATATTCAACCGCACAGGCGTATGCCATAGCCTTTTCAACGTCGCCGCCGCACATTTTACAAAACTCAAGCACAAGGGTAGGTCTAAATCTTTTGCCACCGTTCATAAGCGAATATTTCATGGCTTTGACAACCTGCGCCTGTCCATCATTTGCATTTGGCAAAAGCTCCGCCAAATTTTCCGAAACCCTTTTGCTGTATTCATCAAGCTGGTTTTTTACATCAACGGTAAACATTATTTCTCCTTACTAATCTCCGTAATCTTTGATTTCACATTATTAAGCTTATCCGTACAAAATGCAGTAAGCCTCGTTCCCTCTTCAAAAAGTGCAAGCGATTCATCGAGGGAAACATCATTTTTTTCAAGAGCACAAACAATTTCTTCAAGCCTTGAAATTGCCTGCTCGTATGTTAACTCATTATTTTCAGCCATTTTTCTTTACCTCTGTGACCTTTGAAACTGCGGTTATATTCTTGAATCTTGTCGTAATACAGTCACCTACATTTAACTGCGTTTCGTCCGATATGACACTATCATCCTTTATGGTAATAGTGTATCCCCTGCCCAAAACGGCAAGCGGACTTAATGCATCAAGAAGTGCAACATTTTTTGTAAGCAAATGTTCCTTGCCGGAAACAATTCTTTCACACCCAAGCTTTAACATCCTGCCGTATTCCTCGACGGCACGGCAATGATATGCTATCAGCTCATCAATATCAGCAAGCGGTGATTTGTTTTTTATAATGTCAAGTCTTGATTCCTGTGTCTGTATTATACTGTCGATATTTTTTTCAAGTGAAACAGCCAGCCCCTGCAAATAACGCATTTCGTCATATATATCGGGAACTGCAAGCTCTGCTGCAGCGCTTGGCGTAGGTGCTCTTAAATCTGCCACAAAATCACAAATTGTATAATCCGTTTCGTGACCGACTGCAGAGATAACAGGGGTTTTACAGTTAAACACGGCATCTGCCACTGTTTCTGTATTAAACGCCCACAGATCCTCTATTGAGCCACCGCCTCTGCCGACAATAATTACATCTACACCGGCAGAATCAAGAAGCCTGATTGATGATGCAATATCTCTTGGTGCTTCATCACCCTGAACAACGGTTGGGCATATAATTATTTCACAAAGAGGATAGCGACGCGAAATTACATTTTTAATATCCTCCACAGCAGCACCCATATTTGATGTTGCAACACCGATTTTTGCAGGGTGACGCGGTATGTTTTTTTTGATACTCTCATCAAAATAACCCTTTGCCTGAAGCTTTTCCTTAAGCTGCTCAAACGCAACTGCCAAATCACCTGCACCCTTTGGCTGAATATCTCTAACATACAGCTGATAAACGCCGTCTCGTTCGTATACTCCTACCTGTCCAAAGCATACAACGCTCATACCGTCAGCCGGAATAAACTTTAGCTTGTAGTTATCCGATGAAAACATAACACACTTAAGCTGTGATGTACTGTCCTTTAGTGTAAAATACATATGACCGCTTTGTCTGTAATGCTTAAAATTTGATATTTCACCCATAACATAAACATTTTGAATAGGCGGTATTTCATCAAGCAAAGACTTAATGTATCTGTTAATTTGAGAAACTGTTAAGGTTGTCATTATTCATTATCTTTCAAATATGCATATATAGCTATGCCTGCTGCATTATCAAGCGAAAACTCGCTATCGGCAAAATATGCATCAAAATTATCATTAATGGTTTTTCTGAGCAAGGTGTTTGATGCAACGCCACCGGAGAATACTACGGGAAGGTTGCCGTATTTTTCAATAACACCCCTCAGCATTGCATTTACCGACTGTGCAACATATGTTAAAGCAAATCTTGCAACGTCCTCGGCAGGCTCGTTTTTATCAATCATATTTTTTACCTTGTTTTCAACACCGCTCAATGAGCAGTTAATGCCAAGCATTGCAGGCTTAACCTTAAAGCATCGGTTACTCTTTTGCGAAAGCAAATCAAGCTCCCTGCCACACGGAAAGCTTAAACCAAGCATAACACCGGTTCGGTCAATAGCCTGTCCTGCCTTTAGGTCAGTGCTTGAAGCAACAACGCTTGCCTTGATTATTTCCTCGTCATCCGGCTCTACAATTAGAGCCTCGGTTGTACCGCCGCTCAAGTGAAACGCAATAAATCTTTGGTTTATCAAATCAAGCCTGTTCACCGAATAAAGCGCGGCAAGGATATGCCCAACCTGATGTGAGGTTTTATACAGCGGTACGGAATTTACGCTCGACAAAACCGCAGCAGCATTTTCTCCGACCAAAAAACAAGGCATATAGCTACCGTCAACATTACGCGGTCTGTTGCTGACTCCTACTGCCTTTGGAACGGAAAGCTCAAGCTGTGTGCAAAGCATAGGCATATTTACCGTATGCTGAAACACAGCGTCACTCTGCCTTAACCCACGCTCACCCGGCTTAACCGTTAAAAGCTTTTTTGCCTGTGTAACCTTTGTGCCGTCATAGGTTGCAACGGATGTTGTATAATTGCTTGTATCAAAGCCGATGTACATTATTCCTCACCCTTTGCAACAGAGCCGAGTATTCCGTTGATAAAGGAATAATCACCCTCGCCGGAATACTTCTTTGCAAGCTCTACCGCCTCATTAATTGCAACGCTGTTTGGAACATCATCAAGATATTTAATTTCATATATTGCAAGGCGAAGAATGGCAAGATTTACCTTTGGAAGTCGGTTTGCCTTCCAGCCCTTTGAATACTTGTTGATAACATCATCAAGCTCTTGCTCCCTTGAAGACACTCCTTCAAAAAGCTCTCTCGCAAAGTCACCGACTGCGGCAACATTTTCTTCGTAAATGGCAAGTGTTTCATCGTTATGAAACAGGCTTTGGAACACAAGGCAAAAGGCCTGCTCTCTTTGTTCTGTTCTGTTCATATATTCTCCTATAGTAATGGTAATAAAACAGCCGACTGCAATACAAAAATATTGAGTCGGCAACGCTGATTATTTTTCACTTGTTAAAGGTGCATTTGAGTCGCCGTTGTCCGGAAAATCTATACCGGCAATAATAACGTTAACCTTTGAAACTTCCTTACCTGTCATATTAAGGATTGCTTCGGCAACGTTATGTTGAACATTTTCCGATACGGATTTTATCTTTTTGTTTGGGAGAAGATTGATGTAAATACTGACATCCATCCTTTCGCCGTCCTGCGTAATTCTTACAGGACTCATAACCTTAAGGCTTCCCTTTTTTATGGTGTCAACAACATCCATAGGCTTATTGGAAAATGAGCTTACTCCGTCAACATCCTTTGCAGCATTAATTGCAATTGACGCGAGCGCCTCCTCATTGATGATAAGGTTGCCTTTTTCGCTTGTTTTAATGATTTCCATATACAAAACTCCTTTTAGTGTTTTTCATTATAACACATAAGGAATAAATATACAAGATATAATTTTAATTACCTTTATACTGAATTATTGATACATTTTCAAACGAGCATTGAAGCTGAGACATTGCAATATCCTTTATTTGCATTATTGTAGTATCATCAAGAGTTTCGCAATCAACTACAACGTCAACTCCGCTTCCGTCATCCTTTATTACAGCAACGCAGTTGCTTACACCCTTGGCACAAACAAGAGTTTCAATTTTGTTCTCTATGGTAATAAAGTTTGATATTCTTGCTATGTTTTCTGCCGCCAAATCCTTTGCCGTGCTTTCCTCGTCGGCACTGTCAACAACTGCTTGCAGTTTTTCAAGGGCAGTATCTCTTGCAGTGTTTCGCTCCATACGCGCCTTTGTAAAATATGTATCCTCCTCAACATTTGCAGTTGCGTCTACAAGTTCTGCCTTGCCGAGAGTTTTTTCGGTTGCGGAATCTATAAGGGGTTGAATTGTTGAAGAAACATCCGAGTTTTGATAATACCAATTCCCCATAACGCCTACACCGAGAATTATCACAAAAGCGGCAACGGCGGAAACAAATCGTTTTCTTTTTTTATTATCTGCCTTATCCGCAGGATTTACAAGCACCTCGTTATTGCTGATGTCCCCGTTATCCTGCTCTTCAAAGAATTCCTCAATTTCCTTTTCGCTTTCGTTTACTGCTTCATTTTCCATTTCGTTTTTATATTTCATACTATCACCTACTGATTTTTGATACACTTATTTTTGCCGAGGATATTCCGAAAAGAGACGAGACGGCAGATATTACTCTTTCCTTGACAAATGCGTTATCCCCTCCCTGACATACAACGGCCACACCCATAACCTTTGGAAATGTTTGCTTTATCAAAACAGGAGAATCATTATTGTTATCCTCATAAAAAACATATTCATTCTTTTTTGAAATATGACCGCTATCCGTATTTTCCTCAATATTTGAGGCATAAAAGCTCTCATCGGTTTCACAGAGAGTAATCATAACCTTACATTTGCCGACGCCGTCTATTGATGAAATTATATCCTGTGTTTTTTCCTCAAGAGAAACAATATATTCCTGATAATCCATACCGTCATCGGCCTTTTTTGTACTGCCGCTCGGCACAAGCTCCGATAGCAAAATAAGAGCAACGCCCAAAACGCAGGCAATTACAATATATCGTTCCTTATGCTTTAGGCTTTTTATTTTGTTTACTAACGGCAATAATTTACTGTCCAATATGTACCACCCTCGCCCTTATCCCAAGATTATCAAAAATCAAAGCATCCACATCCTTTACATCATATTCGTCGCTGACAGCAACAACTACATCCTCAAGCACAATTTCATTATTCTTGTTTATTGACGAAGTGCAAAGTATATCGGCACCGATAACAGAATTACTGTTTAACAATGCACTAATCTGGGATTCAACATAGTCGTCATATATACTGTTTGTATTATATTCCTTGATTTGAACAGGCTTAAAGCTGATGTCTGCCTGAGTAAACGGATAGAGAAACGAAAGAAAAATAAACACGGATATTATCATTCGGTAAAACCTGCCCATATTTCCGTTTGGTGTTAAAAACGAAAGCACAACGCATATCAAAACGGTTATGCAAACAAACACTGTCCATTGCCTTACAAAATCCATCATCGTCCTCCTGCCGCAACCAAAACGCCTATTGAAATTATTGTTGTAACCATAGAAAGTATAAGAATAACATTTATCAGCACAAGCCCGTTAGAAAATGCATTCAGCACAGAGGATACCGATTTATCGCCGAAAACATCGGACACAACAGAGCATATTCCAAGCGAAATCCTCCACATTGTAATATCTAAAATTGCGGGCAAAAAGACAAGACAAACTGCTATTATTCCCACAACGCCTACACTGCTTTTTACAAGTGAAGAATATGCCTGAATTGACAGCAGTCCCTCACTTATTGATGAGCCTATAACAGGAACAATGGAATTGATGGCAAACCTTACGGAACGCAGACCGAGAGCATCTGCCCTGCCTGCCACAGCTGTTTTTACGGACAATATTGACACAAAGACACCTGCAATAAATGATATACAGGTTGTAATAAATTTCTTTATGGAAATCAGGAGCTTATCCAAATTAAGCTCATACCTGAGTGATGATGAAACGCCGAGTGCAAGGTAGCAGTTTATCACGGGCATAAACATATTAGTAGAAATAAACGACAACCCCTGACTAAGCAAAAGCAGTGTTGTATTGGTTGACATTGCGGTAGTAACTCCGCCGGAGGCTACCACTATTGCACAAAATACAGGAATGAAGGCATAAATAAAATTTGCCGAAACCGACATAGCCATTGACGCCATTGAAACCGAATCGGTAAGCCTTGCAAGTATTACGGTTGATATTATCAACGCTGACGCAGTTGAATACAACGCCTCTGTCTTTTCATTATTTATACTTTGTAAAAATGCAGAAAGCAAAATCAACACCATTATTGTTATTCCTGTTTTGAAAGGAAGCCGAAGCTTATTGCCGATAATTCTTTTTACTACGTCAACCGCATCGCTAAACGACAGAGATGTTATACTGTCAATTGAATAATCAAGGATGCCCAAATCCTCAAGAATACCGTATGTATCCTTATCAAGCGTTTCTTCAAATGAATCAAAATCATACTGTGCAAGCTGATTATTATATTTTTCACTGTCAAAATCCTGTGAGCTGGCAGACATCGGAAGGAGTAAAAACACAGCAAGAGATATAAAAAAAATTACAAATCTTTTCATTTTACAAGCCCCATAACCATAGTAATTACCGCCTGAAACAAAGGCATAACCAATGAAATGATAAGCACCTTAGCAGATATTTCTGTAAATGATGCAAGCGCGTTTTCGCCGTTATCCCTACACAAATCAACTGTAATTTGAGTTATTATTACTATGCACAAGGACTTTAACATAAGCTTTACGTACGATACGGTTGAATCGACCGTTTCAGATATACTTAAAAGCTGTGAAATTAAATCGCTCAGCTTGTCCGAAACAGTCAAAAACGAAAGCACACAGCCTGCAACGGAAAGAATTACAGCAAATGTTTTGTTGCGTTCCTTAAGCAAAATACTGCAAAGTAAAACGCAAAACGATATACCGAGAACCTTAACCATAGCTACAAGCTAAACAAGGACTTAACGGTTGTGAATAGCTCCTTTATCTGTGGAACAAGCATAGCAAGAACTACAACAACACCCGCAAGCGTTGTAAGCATTGCCTGATCGTCCCTGCCCGACCTTACGAGCAAGGTGTTGAGCACCGCTACGATAATGCCGATGGCGGCTATCTTAAAAATAAAGCTTACTTCCATTTTGCACCTCTACACCAAAGCCAAGGAAACAATAATTCCAAAGGACAATCCGGTAACAATGTAAAGCCTTGACTTTGTTTTATATAGCTCTTCATATTTGCATTTGAGTCCTATAACATATTGCTTAAATTCCTCAATCTGAGCTATTTGATTATTTACATCATACTTTCCAAACGAATATACGAAGCGACCTATTGCATCGTTTTCTTCCGCTGACAACGGAGTGATTGCAGGAGTCTCGTATTTAATCATCTGCTCATTTATAAAATCAAGATTTGACACAGGACAGGATTTAAGCAAATCCATAACCGGTGTTTGCTTAATTTTTATTTCGGGCAAAAGATAATTTGCCATATCGTACAGGCTTGTACATACCTTTATTTTTTGTTGTAATTTATTCGCCATGGTAATTCCTGCTGTCAGCGAGGAAAAAATTATCAATATGCTTCCTATCAGCTTCATCATAAATATCCCCACAATCAATAATTTTTGCTGTATAGCTGTCATCCAGCAGGATAATTTTTTTGAAAAATCCCGATTCAAGTAGCTCTCGAAGAACAGTTCGTCTGTACAAATCATCAAAGGAACCGATATGTACCGAGAGTAAAAAGTGAACACCGCAGGAAAAACCGAATTTTATGCTTTGAGCCTCTTTAAGAGTTGACACCTCATCACAAACAATGACATCAGGCGAAAGCGTTCTTATAGCGGTTTCTATTGCCATGGCTTTTTCAAAGCCTGTGATTACATCTGTATTTACGCCGACGTCAAGGGTAAAAGCCTTTCCCACCTTGCCTGCAAGCTCGTTGCGTTCATCAACAACGGTAACCTTACAGTATCTTGAGTTAAACCCTGATGAAAGCTCTCTTGCCATATCCCGAAGCAAAGTTGTTTTGCCTGACGATGGCTTACCTGCAATGATGGAACTGCAAAGTCCGTTTGAGAACAAAGCCTTAACAATTTGAGCACCGCAGCCCACTGCCTGTCTCGGAATACGAACGGCAACCGATGACACATCCTTAACGGAAACAAGACCGCCGTCATCGTAAACGGCAGTGGAGCAAATGCCCACCCTTGAGCCGTTTTCAAGTGTTATAAAGCCGTTTTTCATTGTATTTATTTTGCTGTAAAATGAATATTCGCACATAGCATTTAGCATTTCATCAAAATCTGCATCATCTACAATTAACGGTGATTTGGGCAATATTTTTGTAATTACCGAATATTTATCTGCAAAGCATGGAATATTATTTATTACAAAAACAACGGGCATATTACGCCTTATTCTTATCTCCGTTAACGAACTACAATATATTTCATCAAGCTCGTCAAGAACATATGTAACACTTTTGGGCAAATATTTTTTTACATAATCAAACACACTCAAGCTATCACCCACAAAAGACTATGCCTGCAAAATGAAAAATATTACAAAGAGGTTAAAATTATACCGAACCGATTGAAGCTTTGCATATAATATGTTAAAATACAAAAAAATATATATTAGGTGTACTATGGATATAACTAAGTCAGGAAATGTAATAAAAACAAATAAGATTTTCAACTCACAAAGCGTTGCATTCGGCTTTATTTATGCAATTGCTTTTGTTGTATTTTTAACAATCAAGCAAATACTGAAGATTGCTTTTGCAGTTTCGTCAACCGTTGCGTTACCGGTTGCCTTTGGTGTTACAATGCTTGGTTTGTTTTTTTGTGAAAAAAAGTATGTATTTGCAGGCAGTATAAATTCAAAGCCGCTAAAGCAGGTGTTAGCATATATTTTTAGATGTGCAGTAGATTTCGGTTTCTTTAAGATTCTAGACTTTGCACTTTTTGATATGCTTGAATTTGACAAGGTAGTTGTATATCTTTTTTCGGGATTGCTGATTTTTGTTTTTAACCTATACTTTGACAGGCTAATTGTTTTTGACAACACACAAAGATTTGACAAAATAGGCAACACACCGATATACAGAGCTTTTTTTGCAAACAGATTTGTTTTGCTTGCAGTTGCACTTACGGTAATAATTAACCTTTTCATATTTTTGCAGTTCGGTGTTTATCCGTTTGGTGATGTGACCGTACTGCGTATGGATTTGTACCATCAATACGGTCCGCTTTTCATTGAGTATTACGACAGAATAACTAATCTTGACGGCTTCTTTTACTCGTGGATTTCGGGCGGCGGTTCAAGCTTTTTGGGTAATTTCTTCAACTACCTTTCAAGCCCGCTTTCTCTTATAGTGTTGCTGTTTGACAAAAATCAAATCGGCTATGCAATTACCACTCTTGTTTTGGTAAAGGGTGCGTTAAGTGCAGGAGCATTTGCATATTTCCTAAAGGAAAGCTTTGGCAGACATTCATATATAAGTGCAAGCTTTGGTGCCTTCTATGCATTAAGCGGTTATTTCCTTGCGTATTATTGGAACATTATGTGGATAGACGGTATGATTTGGCTTCCGCTTGTTGCACTCGGAATAGAACGAATCATTAATCAGGGCAAGTGCAGGATGTACATTATTTCCCTTTCCATTTTGCTTTTCAGCACCTATTACATTGGCTATATGGTTTGCATTTTCTCTGTTTTGTACTTCTTTGTTTACTATGTATCGCATAGAGGATATGACGAGGTTATAAAGGAATATAACGAAAAACCAAAGGCAATAACAAAATTTTTCAACAATAGGTTTGTTGCAAGTGCGGTAAAATTTGGGCTGAGTTCGCTGCTTGTAGGTGCATTATGTGCGGTATTCCTGCTGCCTGTTTACTTTATTCTGCAATCCTGCTCTGCAACCTCTGACAGCTTTCCTTCAAGCATTGAACAAAACTTTAATTTGTTTGATATGCTTTCTTCTCACCTTGCAGGGCTTGAAACAACAATTCGTTCCTCAGGCGAGGATGTGCTGCCAAACATCTACTGTGGTATTCTTCCGCTCATACTTTTGCCGTTGTACCTTATCAACAAAAAAATCAGCCTAAGGGAAAAAACCGCTTACACCCTGCTCTTTATATTTCTTGTAATCAGCTTTAACTGCAATGCAGTTGATTTTATATGGCACGGCTTTCATTTTCCAAACGATCTGCCGTTTAGGTATTCATTCATCTATGTCTTTGTTTTTCTGATAATGGCATTTAGATGTGTGATGAACCTTAAGGGCATTGATTACAAGGATATTATGTTTACCGGCATTGCAATAATGGTTGTAATTATGCTGTTCCAAAAGAATCCTACAAACAAGATAACATCATTCACTATATATGCTTCATTGGCATTTGTTATGGTTTGGACTCTTGTTATGCTTGTAATAAAAAAGCAAGGGTATTCAAAATTCATTATAGGTATAACCGTTGTTTGTATGACATTTTGCGAGGGAATTGTTGCCGACAGCAATTCGTATCTTTTTACACAGGCGCAAAAATTTTATGTTGAAAAAATGGATACCGTTAACGAGGCTGTGGATTATATCAAGGATAATGACAAGAGCTTTTACAGAGTTGAACAAACATATCTTGAAACCCGAATGGACCCTTGCATTTACAATTACAATGGCGTGTCCACATTTTCATCAATGGCATATGAAACATACAGTGCCAATCAATACAGTCTTGGTATGTACGGCAACAGAGTAAATTCCTACACCTACAATCCACAAACACCTGTATACAATATGATGTATGCGCTCAAATACTTCATCAAGGACTCAAGCAGTCTTGATTTATCTGACAGGTATTACAGCAAAATATACACCACGACTGATGAAAAAAAGACTCCGGTTTACGAAAACAAATACTATTTGCCTATTGCATTTGAGGTTTCAACAACCATGGAGGATTGGGATAACAGCGAGGGCAATCCGTTCGATGTTCAGGAGGATTGGCTCAACAAGGCTACGGGTGCAAGCAATGTTTTTGTTCCTGTTGAATATGTACAAACCGATTGTTACAGTGCAGAATGTGACGATGTAATTGAAAACGGCACCTATTTTGTTGACTCCATTGAAGAGGGTGCAGGCGGATGCATCGACATACACATCAAATCCGTAAAGGACAGTAATGTGTATGTATACATTGATTCATCAGAGCTTGAAAACGTTAACTACTATTGGAACGACGGAATAAATACAACCTACCAAAGCATTGAAACACCGTATATACTTGATTTAGGCTTTCACAACGCAGGTGACGAAATAAAGGCGTCCATTGACCTTAACGGTGTAAGCTCGACAAGTGCATCATTTGATATTTACGCATACAATATTGACAACGATGTTTTTGAATCTGCATACGAAATGCTGTCGCTCGGTCAGCTAAAGGTAACAAACCACAGCGACACTGTAATAGAGGGCAAGCTCAATGCAGGCTTTGACGGCTATTTATACACATCAATTCCTTATGACGAGGGATGGAATATTTATATTGACGGACAAAAGGTAAAGACCTTTTCTGTCGGTGACTGCCAATTAGCCACCAACATAAAGCACGGCGAGCATACAATCAAAATGGTTTACTCTCCAAAAGGATTAAGACTCGGCATAGCAATATCGGCGCTTGCATGGCTGCTGATTATCGTCGGTGCTGTTTTGTCAAAAATTCTTAAGCGCAGAAAATTCGACACAGAATCCGACGAAAAAATATAACTCAACATTTTTGTTGATTATATATAAAAATACTTTGAGACGATAAACAAATATCTATATGTAAAATAATTTTTAGGTGTTTATTTTTGAAGCAAAGTATTGTAAAATGTAGGTATAAATTGAGAGGAGTATTAATATGCCAAGAATCACAGCACAAGAAGTTCAAACAATACCTTACGGACCGTTAGGCATCATTGCCCTTCCGGGTACAGAGGAAATCGCAAGAAAGATTGACAGCTACCTTGTTAAGTGGAGAGCCGAGCAGGCAGCAGCCCACAAGGAAAACATTGCTTTTTACGGCTATCAAAGAGATTCGTACCTAATCAACACATCTATCGCAAGATTCGGAAGCGGTGAGGGCAAGGCTGTAATTAACGACACTATCAGAGGCTATGACCTGTACATTATTGCCGATTGCTTCAATTACAGCGTTACATATAATATGTACGGTATGGATGTTCCGAAATCTCCTGATGATCATTTTTCCGATTTGAAAAGAGTTATTTCCGCTGCGTCAAGCAAGGCAAAGAGAATAAATGTTATTATGCCTATGCTTTATGAGGGCAGACAGCACAAAAGATCATCTCGTGAATCTCTTGACTGTGCTATGGCATTACAGGAACTTACATCTCTCGGCGTTGAAAACATCATCACATTTGATGCTCACGACCAAAGAGTACAAAACTCAATTCCTCACAAGTCATTTGAAAATGTTATGCCTACCTACCAAATGATAAAGGCACTTGTTAACTCTGTTGAGGACCTTAGCGTTGACCCTAATCATCTTATGGTTATATCTCCTGATGAGGGTGCAATGCACAGATGTATTTACTTTGCAACACAGCTTGGTGTTAACCTTGGTATGTTCTACAAGAGAAGAGATTATACAAGAGTTGTAAACGGAAGAAATCCTATTGTTGCTCATCAGTATCTTGGCGAAAGCGTTGAGGGCAAGGACATCATCATTGTTGACGACATGATTTCATCAGGCGAAAGCATGCTTGAGGTTGCAAGAAAGCTTAAGGAACTAAAGGCAAAGAGAATCTTTGTTTGTACTGCGTTTGGTCTTTTCTGCAACGGATTGGAAATTTTTGACAAGGCGCACGAGGAAGGTGTTTTTGAAAAGGTGTTTACCACAAACGGTGTGTACCAATCACCTGCTCTCCTTTCTCGCGATTGGTATCAAAGTGTTGAGCTTTCAAAGTATCTTGCATATTTCCTTGATACAATTAATCACGACCTCTCTGTATCATCACTCCTCGACTCATCAAATAAAATTGACAAATTACTTAAAGACAAGGGATTGAAATAAATGAGCAAAAAAAACGGCAAAGCAAAGGTTAAGCTTGCGTTAATTATCATCGCAAGCATACTTATACTTACATTAACTCCTACACTTATTTACTGCGGAGTAAAGCAAATTAATCCTGTTGAGGTTGTATCCTCTGCATTTACATCCAACAACCCTGAGCTTTTGATTGGAAAATGGCAAAACGAATCAAGAAGCTCTGCATATGAATTTTATGACAACGGCTCATACGACAGCTATTTCAGCACATTTTCTTTTACCGGTGACTATACCGTTAAGGGCAACGAACTAACACTTTCAAACCCTGCAAGCGACAGCACGGTTGTATATAAGTTTTCTGTTGACAAGAAAAAGCTTACCCTGTCATTAGACAAGGAAAACGGACTTGATTCGGAAAATGAACAGGTTGTTGAATACACAAGAGTTGACAGGATAGAAATGAAATCCTTAACTGACCTTTTGGGCGATATTGTTGATTCTGCAAACGAAGAGTCAGAAGATGATACCGCAAATGAGGAACAATAAAACGTAACAGTATAGTAATATAAATCAATAATCGGTCATATTATTTACTTGTAAAAAGGAGTAAATAATATGACCAAAAATGTTCAGGCAAGATGTATAGAGCTTGGTGAATTTATTGTTAAAAACAAAGCTACCGTCAGACAGACTGCAAATGTTTTCGGCATAAGCAAAAGCACTGTACATATAGATGTTACCAAACGATTAAGCGAGATTGCTCCCCTGCTTGCAAAGGATGTAAACGATGTGCTTCAATGCAACAAATCCATAAGGCACATTCGTGGAGGCGAAGCAACAAGAGAAAAATATCTCCATATAAAAGGAAAGAAGTAAAGCTATGTCTATAGGATTTATAGGTTGCGGAAATATGGCGAGCGCCATCATTTGCGGAATTATTGACAGCAAGGCTGTAAACGAAAGCGAAATAAACATATATGATATTTATGCACCTGCAACCAACGCAATTAAAGGTAAATACAATGTCAATGTTTTAAGCAGTGAAAAAGAGGTTGCGCAAAGCAGTGATACAGTTATTTTGGCAGTTAAGCCAAATGTTCTTGCCTCTGTGCTGAAAAGCATTGATGATGTAATAAACGACAAATTAATTATTTCCATCGTTGCGGGCAAAAGCACGGAATTTATACAATCAGGGCTTTCACAGGAGGCAAGGATTATCCGTGTTATGCCAAACATTAACGCAAAGGTCGGTGAGGCAATTTGCGCCTACACAGCAAATGCCAACGCAAGCGAGGATGATAAAAGAATTACCGAAAGAATCTTTTCTGCAGTTGGCGAAGTTATTTATCTTGATGAAAGCTACTTCCCTCTTTTCGGCGTTCTTGGTGGTTGCACTCCGGCACTTGCTTATATGTTCATTGACGAGCTTGCAAGAGCAGGCGTAAAAAACGGAATGAAAAAGGATGTTGCATTAAAGATTTGTGCTCAAGCGGTATTAGGCAGTGCCAAAATGATTCTTGAAAGCGACGAGCATCCGTATGAATTAATTGACAAGGTTTGCTCTCCGGGAGGCACGACGATTGAGGCAATCACCTCTCTTCAAGATGACGGCTTCGAAGCAGCAATTCACAGAGCTGTTGATAAAGCAGTAGACAAAGATAAAAGGTTATAAGAAAAACCCCGAACAATTTATATCGTTCGGGGTTTAATTATTCAAGTTATATTATAAGTATTTTTTAATTTCGTCAACCTTATTTGTCTGCTCCCAAGGAACGTTTAGGTCCTCTCTGCCCATATGACCGTAAGCAGCTACCTTTTGGTAAATAGGTCTTCTCAAATCAAGGCTCTTGATGATTGCAGAAGGACGAAGGTCAAACACCTTATTAACTATTTCACTAATCTCATCATCAGAGATTTTGCCTGTTCCAAAGGTGTCAACCATAACGGATACAGGCTTTGCAACGCCGATAGCATATGCAAGCTCTACCTCACACTTATCTGCAAGACCTGCTGCAACAATATTCTTTGCAACCCATCTTGAAGCGTAAGCAGCAGAACGGTCAACCTTTGTAGGATCCTTACCGGAAAATGCACCGCCGCCGTGACGTGCGTATCCGCCGTATGTATCAACGATAATCTTTCTGCCTGTGAGACCTGAATCACCCATAGGACCGCCGATAACAAATCTGCCTGTCGGGTTTACGTAAAATACAGTTTCATCATCCATAAGATCTGCAGGAATAGTTGTCTTAATTACCTGCTCGATAATATCATTACGAAGCTGTTCAAGGCTTATATCTGCACTATGCTGTGATGAAACAACGACAGTTGTAACACGAACAGGCTTATTATCAACATACTCAACTGTGACCTGTGTTTTGCCGTCTGCACGAAGATAAGGAAGAACGCCATCCTTTCTTACGGCGGTCAATTTAAGGGCAAGCTTATGAGCAAGAGAAATAGGCATTGGCATAAGCTCAGGTGTTTCGTTACAAGCATAGCCGAACATCATACCCTGGTCGCCTGCACCGTTGAGGTTATCCTCATCCTCTTCATTGTTTTTAAGCTCAAATGATCTGTCAACGCCCATAGCAATATCAGGTGACTGCTTATCAAGTGATGTAATAACAGCACAGGTATTACCGTCAAAGCCTTTTTCGCTGTTGTCGTAGCCGATTTCGCAAACAGTCTTACGAACAATGGCATTAATATCTACCTGAGCGGTAGTTGTAATTTCTCCCATAACATGAACCTGACCGGTTGTACAGGTTGTTTCGCAGGCAACTCTTGACATTGGATCCTGCTCAATCATTGCATCAAGGATGGCATCTGAAATCTGGTCACAGATTTTATCAGGATGTCCTTCTGTAACAGATTCGCTTGTAAATAAAAATCTTGACATATTTTTACCTCTTTTCTGAAAATTATCGGGAATAAAACAAAAAGCATACAGCGGTAACCGTATGCTGATAATTCATCATTCGGTATTATCTTACCGCAGGTATTAGCACCTTACAATTGCAGGTTGCTGTGGTGTCACAGGGCCAGTCCCTCAACCACTCTTGATAAGCGATATTCCCTTTTGCATATGTATAATACTACAAAAGATATATGATGTCAATCAATTTTTTGTTAATTTTATATTGTAATTTGTTAAGAAATAGTTTATAATTGATTTGTTAATATATTATTGCTATTTTGAAGGAGGAATAAGAATGGCAAAGAAAACCGTATTTATTACCGGCGGTACCGGTAATATGGGCTGGGCTGCAGTGCAGGAAATGATTAAGCATCCTAACGAAATTCAAATCAAGATGCTTGCAAGAAAAAGCCCTAAAAACGAAGAAAAATTAAAGGGTCTTATGGCAAAGCCTAACGTTCAAATCGTATGGGGCGACTTGGGCGATTATGATTCAATTCTTGAGGGTGTAACCGGCTCTGACTATGTGTTACATATCGGCGGTATGGTTTCGCCTACTGCTGACTGGAAGCCATACAGAACACAAAAGACAAACATCGGCGCTGCTCAAAACATCTGCAAGGCTGTTTTGGCTCAACCAAACCCTGATGATGTTAAGGTTTGCTACATAGGTACCGTTGCCGAAACAGGCGGCAGAAACTATCCTATCCATTGGGGTAGATGCGGTGACCCTATCAAGATTTCTATTTATGACCACTACGCAATTTCAAAGACAGTTGCAGAGCGCACCTTCGTTGAAAGCGGTATTAAGAATTGGGTTGTAATGCGTCAAAGCGGTATTCTTTATCCAAACATCCTAAAGAATATGGATCCTATTATGTTCCATGTACCTATCAACGGTGTTCTTGAGTGGTGTACTGTTGAGGACTCGGGCAGACTTATGTGTAACCTTGTTCTTGAGGATTCACAGGGCAACCTCGGTGCTGATTTTTGGAATCATTTCTTCAACATCGGTTCCGGTGAGCAGTACAGAATTTCTAACTATGAATTTGAACAGCTTCTTCTTGGAACACTTGGTCTTGCAGGTCCTGAAAAGCTCTTTGACCCTAACTGGTTTATTACCAAGAACTTCCACGGTCAATTCTATGCTGACGGTGACAAGCTTGAAGAATTCCTTCACTTCAGAGAAAACCTTCCTGTTCAGGATTATTTTGACAGACTTGCTAATCAGGTTGAATTCTACTTCAAAATACCAAGATACCTTCCAAAGAATCTTGTTGCCGCTTGTGCAAAGCCATTTATGAAGAAGATTGCATCAACAAAGGATTTCGGTACTCTTGACTGGGTTGCAACAAAGAATCAAAAGAGACTTTCAGCTTACTACGGCACATATGAGGATTGGGCAAAGATTCCTACAAAGTGGGAAGACTTTGAAATCAGAAAGTTCAACAAAAAAACCGAGGACGCAGAAAACTACAAGCTTGATCACGGATATGACGAGACAAAGCCTGAGTCAGAGCTTGACATTGAAGATATGAAGCAGGCTGCTAAGTTCCGTGGCGGCGAGTGCTTGAGCGATACAATGGTTAAGGGCGATATGGCTACAAAGCTTAAGTGGAAATGCGGATACTGCGGTGCTGAATTTGAGGCTTCACCTGCACTTATCCTTCTTGGCGGTCACTGGTGTCCTGAATGCTACATTCCACAGAAGAAGTGGGATTACGATAACATTGCAAGAACAAATCCGTTCTTCGCTCAGGTTTGGTATCCAAGCCACACCCAAGATGAAACAAACGTTTACGAATTTGACGATTTGTTCCAGATTGACGGCGTTAAGTGGGACGACATCAAGAGATAATAGCATAATCAAACACATAAAAATAAAAAAGGCTCCCTCGGGAGCCTTTTTTATTTTAGCCTAACAGTATCCGAACCTAATTAGGTTCGAATACTGTTAGGCTAGGGTAACGGTAATAATCCGGACCCGTCAAAGATGCAGTATTAAAGCGATATTTGTCGCTTTCGCTGTTGCCTTGCGTCAGCAAGGC
>NZ_CAMFQO010000014.1 GCF_945980375.1 uncultured Eubacterium sp.
CTCAATACAATAAACAAAGCCCTGAAGGATGAATAAAAAAACAGATTGAACATTCAAATTCAATCTGCTTTTTTATTCCCTCAACCATATATAAAATACAACAACTACCTTCGTATAATTGTTTATATAATTTTTCTCTTGATTATAATTTCTTTTTCAAGCTATCGCAATTGTCGATTAACTCAATAAACGCAGGGTGCTCCGAGCCTGTTTTATTCGGCGTGTGATATGTTAAATAAATTTTGTTGTTTGTTCCAAAAATCATCCCGTGACCGCCGTCATCATCAATAAGCGGTTCGATATGCTCAAAGCTCCCTTTAATTGTACCGTCATTGAAGCGAACAACACATTCGGCATACTTATTATTAATAAAGGTTGACCAAATCATAAGAAGCACGTTATCCTTTGTTCTAAACATAAACGGACCGTCAGTAATATAATGCTTAAAAGGAATTTTTACTTTAACCCATTTGGGATCTGTTGCCCTAAACATTGTTACAGGCTCTCCGACAGAATGAGTTAAATCATCGCTTAACTGAATATAGCACATTGCACCGTCATAAATTTGTGTGTGCTCGTGGCAAAAAACAAGATAAGGCACATTATTTTCAATATATAGTGTGCCGTCAAGACATTCCCATTCTGTCGGCGTCAGCTTGCCGTCACTATGAGGCTTAAACGGACCGAGAGGACTATCGGACTTTAAGGCATAGGTTCCTCGCATACCGTCTGTTAGGGTAACGAGCATATAGTACGCATCGTTGTATTTATGCACCTCAGGTGCCCAAACGACCTCTTTGTTCATATCAAATTCAATAGAATTAAAGCACTCAACAGGCTCGCTCCAATTTTCTAAATCCTTTGAGGTATAAACATCAACACCGCCGACAAACCTGCCAAAATTCTGTGCCCTTGTTCCATACATATAATATGTATCATCCTCGACCAACACAAAAGGATCACGAATATTTATCTCATAGCTTTTCATAAGCCCTCCTAATCTGTCATAATTATTACCTATTAAAATTATTACAATTAATATCAATAACAGCTTCGTAATCCCGTTGCTTTTCGTCGCCTATCATTGACAGAATGAAAGTGTCAATGTCCGACAGCACGAGATTTTTTGCGCCCATTTTCTTTTCGACTATATGAGTAACGGGATGAAGTCTTTTAAGCAGCTTTTCCATTGCCTCATACATCGGCGTGCCCTTTACATATGGCTCATTGCCGACAAAAATATTTCTTACAAGCTCTATTCCTACATCTCTTGCAAGGCGGTTTTCAATACTTTTATCGACCTTGAAGCAAAGCAGTCTGCCTAACTTTTTAAGTGTAAAGCCGTCAAGAATTTTCTTTGCGGGAGAGGGCAGAATTTCATCCATTTTGTAATTTATCATTCGGTTGAAGCGCCACTCAAAATACTCCTTGGCGGTTTTGCCCTGCTTATCGTATTCAAAATCATCAATGGTATATGATTTAATTTCTGCCTTGCCTTCTTTAATTGTTACCTTTCTGTATGCACACGGACAGCCGACAAAGCAGCCTGTTTGCACATCGGTTATTGTATTTCCTTTTTCAGTGGTGTAATCGGTAATTGCCTGCGCATGCATATGACCTGTGAATATAAGGTCAAGACCTGCGTCGGCAAATTCATTGGCACGCTTTTCCCAATCGGTCAGCTTTGCATCGCCTATCAAATTCATAATAGGCGAGAAAGGCAAAAGCGGATAGTGCGTCATTGCGAATATGTAATTACCGCTTTCATGAGCTTTTTTTATTTCTTCAAGTGCCCATTTCATTTGGTCGTCCCACAAGCCCTTAAAATTCTTGCAGTCGCCGTCGCAGTTAAGAGCAAGAAGTCTTATTCCGTCTGCTATTTGCGCAACATAGCTCATACTGTCACGGTGCTCGCTTATTGCGTCGTCAAATCCGAAATCCTTATAAAAATCTCTCAGCTGGGCTCTTGGCATACCCTTAACGCTTATCGTCTCGTTGCCGTCAAATTCGCAGGGTTCATCGTCCTCGCAATAATCGTGACGGGCGGTTATCAAATAAATTTTTTTGCCCTGCTCTTTGAGATTATACAGCCTTTCCCGAAAGCCTATATGGCTTTGGTACTCGCCTCTGTAAACCAAATCACCGGGGATAAGAATAACATCTGTATCCTTATCCTGTGCTATCTGCTCAAAGCCTGCGTCAATTATTGCTGGCGTTTCGGCAATGCATTTTTGGTCGGTTACGCTTCTTTTTTCATAAGCCTCGCCGGTTGACTTAAACGAGCTGTCAAAATAATGAGTATCCGTTACAAGATAAAAGGAAAACGGCTTTTCCATATTTTCATCCCCTTTTGCATTTATAAAATACCACATTATACTGCCTATATAAATAAGCAATATCACTCATAATGTTAGGATTATAACTATTATTCGGTAATTACTCTTTTCTCGTTTTCCTTCTGTATTCAACAGGAGAACAGCCTACGGTTTTTTTGAAGCTTGAAGAAAAATACTGCTGATCAGCATAATGAAGTGTTTTTGAAATAGTGCCTATACTTACATTTGTATGAGTTAAATATGTTTTTGCCGCGTCAATTTTTTTATCTAAATAATACTGATAAGGAGTAATTTTGTATTTATTCTTAAAAACATTGATAATATAGTTTTTTGAATAATTCATATTTTCACAAAGCTTATCAAGATTAAAATAGCTTTCAACACATTCATCAAGCTTTTTTCTGATAATATCGGGCAAATCTGCATTTTCTATTAATATGCGATTTCTTATATACATAAAAATATGCATAAGATTTATAGTTATTTTATTTACCATTAAATCATAAGGTATGTCCTGCCGTGATATTTCAACGATTTCTTCAAAATATTTTTTTACGGAGTCACAGTTTTTGAACAAATATGTATCCTTCGGCAAATAACAATTAATCAGGCTGTCGGCAAAATCACCTGTAAAAACTATCCATAATTTGTGCCAAGGGTTATTACCGTCTGATTTATATTTATGCCTACTTCCAACCTTCAAAAAGAAAATATCGCTTTTTTCGGGCACAAGATGCTGACCGTCAATATCAAGAGTTCCCTTTCCGTCTATGATAAATTCCAATGCATTCAAGTCGGAGCATGCTCTTTCAATTTTGAAGGTTTTATCGCAATATGTTTCGCCAACAATATCTATTTTAAGCGGATCATTTTCATTATTTAAGGCAGAAAAATTCTTAAATTTCTCAATCATAATTATAATCCTAACAAAATACATAATATTTCACATTTATATAAAGGTATTTATGTGATATTTTAATAATAGCTAAAAATATAAATTAAGTCAAATTTAAGGAGAAAATCATAATGATAATTTGCAAAAACAACATTTTTGTTCTTGAAACAAAAAAAACCCATTATGTTTTAGGTGTTGACAAATACGGATATAACCGTCACATACACTGGGGCAAAAAGTGTAATGCCGAGGATTATTTTATAAAAGAAGGCAGAGATGAAAATTCAAACCACTCAATGCTTGATGATTACAAACAAGAGTATACACCGTTCGGACAGACAATGTACAGAGGCAGTTCAATCAAAGCGAAATTTTCGGACGGTTGCCGTGAAATAAACCTGAAATTTGACGGATACGATGTAGACGGAAATACGCTTAAACTGAATTTTTCAGATAAGCACTATCCGTTGACAATTACTCTTAACTATGAGATTTGTGATGACTGCGATATTATCACAAGGTAGACTACGGTTAAGAATAAATGTGAGGAACCTATATACTTTGATAAGCTTTTCAGTGCGGAATTTAATCTCCCCTCAAAAAAGCCATACACCTTTAAGAATACAAATGGTGCATGGGGTGGTGAAAATATTGAAACCAATACAACACTCGAAGGCAGTACATTTGTAAGTGAAAGCCGAAAAGGCACATCAGGTCATAATCAGTCACCGTACTTTATAGCATATCAAAATTCTGATGAAAAAAGCGGCGATGTTTATTTTGCTACCCTTGCATACAGCGGTAATTTTAAGGTTAAGGCTGAAAGAGATTTATTCAGCACCACAAGAGTTATAATCGGTATCAGTGATTTTGATTTTCTGTTTGAATTAAAAGCGGGCGAAGAATTTGAAACACCAAAGGTATTTTGCGGTTACACCCAAGGCTTTGGCGAAATGTCAAGGCAGATGCATAAATTTGCAATCAATAATGTTCTTCCTAAAAGCTTTAACGATAAGCCCCTGCCTGTGCTTTACAATTCTTGGGAGGCTACGGAATTTGATGTAAGCATTGAGGGGCAGACAGCATTGGCTGAGGTTGCCTCCAAAATAGGCGTTGAGCTTTTTGTTATGGACGACGGTTGGTTTGGAAAGAGAAATAATGATCGTGCAGGACTTGGCGACTGGTTTGTTAATAAAGACAAATTTCCAAACGGACTTGACGAACTTATCAATAATGTTAATGAGCTTGGTATGGATTTCGGTATTTGGGTTGAACCGGAGATGGTAAACAAGGACAGCGACCTGTTTAGAAATCATCCCGACTGGGCATATCATTACGATACAAGATATGCCTGTGAACTTCGTCATCAGCTTGTGCTGAATATGACAAGGACAGATGTTCAGGAATACATATTCAACTGCCTTAATGATTTACTGTCTAACCACAACATCAAATATGTAAAATGGGATATGAACAGACCGTTTTCAGAAACAGGTGCAGAAAATCTTGAATGTCCGCAAATGCTTTGGTATCTTCATACAAAGGCAGTGTATGATATAGTGGATAAGCTCAAGGCACTCCATCCCGATGTGGCAATAGAAAGCTGTGCATCGGGCGGTGGACGCTCCGACTACGGTGCACTTATGCATTATGACCAGGTGTGGACAAGTGACAACACGGATGCTATTGACCGTATGGTAATTCAAAAGGGATATTCTCTTTTAAGACCGATAAAAACAATGAGAGCCTGGGTTACTGATATTAATTGGTACAATAAGCCGTGCTCACTTGATTTTAGATTTAATATTGCAATGCAAGGCGCTCTCGGTATCGGCGGTGATTTAACAAAGTATTCCGAAAAGGATTTGGAAATCTGCAAAAGAAATATTGCTTTATATAAGGAAATAAGGGAGCTTGTTCAGTTTGGCAATCTTTACAGAAATATGGATATTGATGAAGACGAAATACTTTTCAATCAATATGTAAATGACGAAAAAACAAAAAGTGTTGCTTTCATTGCCTCAAACGGAACTAGATTTTTCAAAAAAGCCGTTCCTATGCGATTTGACGGACTTGATGAAGCGAAGCGATATACACTTACTGTTAACAATGAAACATATGAAAAAAGCGGAGCATACCTTATGAATGTCGGCATTGATTTAGAGGTACGATGCGCCGACTATAACAGGATAATCATAATTAAAGAAATTGATTAAGGTGATACTATGATGAAACGAAACGAGACGAGAGTTAACAGAATTAAAGCAGGCTTCGACAGAAAAATACGCGAAGCGTCCCGACAAAGCATTGTAAACAGTAAATTAACGGACGATAAGCTTCGTTTGATGATGAGGGTATGCAACCTCGCACCAAAATGGCTATCTTCCTTGGAAAATAAGATGTATAAAAAAATCGCACCTCTAAATTGCGAGGTGTGGAAGACTGCCGAGCCCATTGACTTTGAACACAAAGAAAACGGCGAACATATGGTGCTAAATGTCGGCGATGTGTGGAGTGATACTGTCTTTGACTGCGGTTGGTTTCATATTACAGGCGATATTCCAAAGCAGGATAACGCAGTCTGCCTTATTGATATTTCGGGAGAAGGCTTGGTTTACGCAAATGACGGCACGCTTATTAAGGGAATTACAACATATGCAAGTGAATTTGCATACGAATTCGGTTTGCCTGTTAAAAAGGTTATACCTATTACAGAAAGCATAATCAAAAACGACAAAATAGATTTCTATATTGACGGTGCTTGCAACGATTTGCAGGGAAACCTTTGTAACAGCGGAGAAATTATGCTTCTTGAAACGGCTGCATGCAGAGATGATATAAGACAGGTCAAGTATGATTTGGAGGTTTTGCTCGGTCTTTTTGACAGCTTAACAGAAAATGACGCAGAATACAGATTTGAAATTGCACAGGCAATTGACAATGCTCACAATTTTATATTAAAGAAGTATTATGCCTCTGCTCATAACGAGTTCGGAAAAATTTTGGACAAACCAAGCGAGAGTGATTTTGAAATAACTGCTCACGGTCACGGACATCTTGACCTTGCGTGGCTTTGGCCTATCAGAGAAACTAAAAGAAAGGGCGCAAGAACCTTTTCAAGTCAATTGTTTTATACTGAAAAATACAACGACTATGTTTTCGGTGCAAGTCAAGCGCAGCTTTTCCTGTGGATGAAAGAAGGGTATCCTGAGCTTTATTCAAGAATTACAAAAGCCGTTAAGCAGGGAAAAATTACAATTCAGGGTGCTGCTTGGGTTGAAAGCGATGTTAATCTCCCCTGTGCAGAATCGTTAATTCGTCAATTCCTTTACGGTAAAAAGTTTTTCAAGAATGAATTTGGAATAAACAGCAATGTTCTTTGGTTGCCCGACACATTCGGTTACAGCGGTTCACTGCCCCAGATTGTTAAAAAATGCGGGATTGACTATTTTATTACACAAAAGCTTTCTTGGAATACGGTTAATGAATTTCCTTATCAAACATTTAACTGGAAGGGTACTGATGGTAGTTGCGTACTTGCACATCTTCTTCCTGCAAATACATATAACGGACCATTAACTCCCGAGGAAATGCTTAGAGTTCAAAATACATATAAGGAAAAGTCAGTTTCAAATAATGCTATGATGGCGTACGGTGTAGGTGACGGCGGTGGTGGACCGTCTATGGACCATTTAGAAAGGCTTAAAAGAGTAAAAAATCTCAAAGGTCTGCCTAAAATCAACACCGTTTCAACTGATGAGTTTATGGAAAAGCTCGGACTAAACAGAAAAAATTATCCTACTTATCAGGGCGAGCTTTATTTGGAACGCCACAGAGGTACATATACAACGCAGGCGAAAAATAAAAAATATAACAGAAAAATGGAAATTGCACTTCGTGACTGTGAATTTTTCAGCAGTGTTGCCGAAAAGCTTTGCGGCTTCGATTATCCTTTTGAAGAAATCGAAACACTTTGGAAGGAAACTCTGTTGTATCAATTCCACGATATTCTTCCGGGCTCTTCTATTGCAAGAGTGTATGACGAATCTGTTAAACGATATGAAATAATCTATAACAAAACAAAGACATTAACCGAAAAAGCCTGCAAGGCAATTTCAGATTATTACAATTCGTCGTTATATTTCAATTCTCTTCCTTGGAAAAGAAACGGAATTGAACCAATGGGTGTTTCTTCTAAAATTGACAGTCAAGAGAATGCCTGCCGTAACGGTAACACTCTTGAAAACAGCTTTATAAAGGTTGTATTTTCCGAAAAGGGAGAAATAATAAGCCTTTATGACAAAAAGCAAAGCAAGGAATATGCAAACGGAATTATCAATGTATTCAAGCTTTATAACGATACCGGTGATTGCTGGGATATTGAACCCGTTTACTACTATGCATTTGAGCCCGAAACAGCAAAGCTGAAATCTATGACCTATCGTGATGATGCTGTTGAATTAGAATTTTCAGTAAGCAATTCTGTTATTAAGCAGGTTGTAAGATTATGCGATGATACTGTTCAGTTTGATACATATGTGAACTGGAACGAGAAAAACAAAATGCTTCGCGTTGATTTTCCTGTTACAGTTGAAAACGACTTTGCAAGCTATCAAATTCAGTACGGTCATATAAAAAGACCTACCACTCATAATGATTCAATAAGCCGTGCAATGTTTGAGGTCAGCGCTCATAAATGGTGCGACCTTTCAGGAAAGGCAAACGGTATTTCACTTATCAACGACTGCAAGTACGGTTACAGAATATGGGATTCAAATATCAGTATGAATGTTTTACGCTCGCCAAATTATCCGGGTAAAAAAGCAGACATCGGCGAGCATCATTTTAGGTATGCTTTATACACGCACACAGGTCAGGTTGACGATTCAAGGGTTTATGAAAAAGCATTTGAATTCAACACACCTGTTATCAGCATCGGCAATACAGCAAAAAGCGATATATCCAAAAGCTTCATAAAAACCGACAATGATAAAATAATCATTGATTCTGTTAAAAAGAGTGAAGACAAAAAGGGATATATCATTAAAATGTACAACTGCTCAGAGCAGGAGCAAACCTGTCGTATAATATCGGATTTGTTCAATGTAACTGTGCAAACTGATTTTGTTGAAAACATAATCGGCAAGCCGAATGATAAAATTATATTTGGAAAATTTGAAGCAAAGGCTTTTTATGCTGAATAATTTTTCATACTGTTTTATTAACGCTCAGACCTTCACAGGTTCAAGTCCTGTTTTATATAAATAATAAAAAGCAGATACCCAAAATGGTATCTGCTTTTTATGGTGCAGGTAACAGGACTTGAACCTGCACGGTTTCCCACTAGATCCTAAATCTAGCGTGTCTGCCAATTCCACCATACCTGCATTTATTCAAATCAGGCTCGTTTGAGTCTGATTTTTTCTATATTAAATTTTCACACCGGGGTATCGCTACCTAAATCCTGTGCAACTGCTAATTATAATAGCATTTATTGAAACGGATTTCAAGATATTTTTTCTTTTTATTATTTTTTGGATTTTAATGAACCCTTTATGTTAAATATTATACGCTCCGGAGTCAGCTTATGGCGATTCTGCCAAAGGCTCTTTGCGTAAAAGGCTAAGGGATGACTTACTCCCTTTGCGTTAATAAGCTTTTGTGTTAGCTTAAACGGCTTATCGGTAACAACGTCCGAATAAATCAAATACTCTGCCTTATCGGAATAATTTGAAACCTTATAGCTCATCGGTCTGCACCAAAAATGGATATAATAAAATTCCTCGTCATAAATCTTACCGTTATGAACATAATGGCGCAGAAGCGTTCCGTCCTTCCAGGTAAATACCTGTCGGTTATTCTTGTATTCGTCCTCATCGGGAAAGCAATCAAGATGAAACTTGGTTTCGTACTTTGTGAGGTTTGCAAAGTGAACCTCTTTATAATAATCTATACCAAGATGCTTATAGATATTCTCGATGCCTGTTTCGTCAAAGCCAAACGACTGTGATGTTGAATACACGGTTTTGTAATTTAGCAATCCGTCTATTTCTACCCTATGCCTTGAATTGACCTCGGGAGTGTTTTTGTACAAGGTAGAGTGACCGTAAAAGCCGACCTTTTCGTATTTTTCAAGAACGTCATCGGTCAAAAATTTACGGATATTGCCCCACATCAAATCACAATCGCAATGTCCCCAAAAATCGTATCCCTTAAGCTCCTCCTCAAAAATCTCACCGTAGGCATCACGAAAATCGCAAAGCTTCCAGCCTCGGTCAATCACAACAGGAAAATCAAATTTTTCCTGTATTCTTTTTCTCATATCATCAAACGAGCAGTAATTAACCTTAACATTTTGAGGATAATCGTACGGTGTTGTATCATCGGTAAAAATGAGCCAATCAACAGTAGGATTAGCCCCACAGCTGACAAGCCAAAGCGGAAAGCTTACGGGAAACTTACCGAAATACGGAACAACATAGCAAATAGATTTCATAAATAATACTCCTAAGGTATGAATAATTAATCTTACAGCTCTTGAGCAAGGTGAAGAAAGGTATCAACCTTACTTTCATCGGATAGATTATGCCTATACTCCACACAGTTATCAACATAATATTTTTCATTGCTTGCAATTCTATGCAAATCCTCCTCGTTCCAATTTGAATCGGCAATTCCCAAATTGTATTTGCTGATATATGAAGCGTTGTATGGAACGCAGGTAGTTATCACAGGTGTTGTGCATGCAAGCGACTCAACTATTGAAATCATATTGTTATCCTTTTCGGTATAAACAAGCATTGCCATAGCACCAGCAAGATATTCCTTTAGTTGAGCGTGAGGCATCTTTCCGAAAAACAATACATTTTCTTCAATACCTAATTTATTTACCTGAGCTTCAAGAGACGAACGTTCCTCGCCCTCACCCATTATGTAAAGCTTTGCGGTAGAATCATATTTTTTGAGATAATTATTAAACTTCTCAATAATCAGATTTATTCTTTTTCTTTTTATAAGCTGTGATGAAACAATAAAGTAGTTTTCCTTATCGGACCTTGCCTCAAACTTTTCAAGATTAACTCCGTGGTCAACAACGGTTCGACTGACGTTTTTGCAATAATTAGAAATAAAGCTGCGCGCCTCATTGCTTCGAGCGACAACCAAGGTGTTTTTGAAATATTTTTTTGCGATAAGATTATACCAAGCCTTTGACGGAATTTGCTTTAGAAAACGATTATGCTTTGCAATTTCGTGCCAAGCGATAACCTTGTTGGGAAATTTTCTTACAAGTGCGAGGGTACTTAATGAAAAAACCTCGCTTGAAATAATTAAATCAAAATTTTCCTGCGATGCATATTCTGCAATACCCGGACAAAACGGCAAAAGATTCGGCTTGAAAATGTTTTTATACACAGACTTAAACCACTTGATTTCAAATGGATAATCCTCATCAACGCTCGGCTTATAGTCCTGTGCAGCGGCAAGAGTAACATCTATGCCCTTTTTGTGAAAAGCAAGACACAGGTCATAAATCATAGTGTCCTTTATGGACTCAACGCGAGCAATATTTTCAGTTTCACTTGTGTATAAAATCAAATTTACAATTAAAACCTTCAAGCCGAATTCCTCTTAATTTTATGCTAAATGCATATAAAAATACAAATTTATATTATTTCCTTTGTAAATTTTATCACGCAAAAAATCAAAAGTCAAGGAGATATATCACTTGGTTATTTTTTGTGCCTTATCAAATTCCTTTTTAATACTTGCTATTATCTTTTTTTCAAGCCTTGAAATGTATGATTGAGATATGGAAAGCTTGTCGGCAAGCTGTTTTTGAGTTAACGGCTTATACCCGTTTAAGCCAAAGCGATTGAACATAATATTTTGCTCTTTTTCGGGAAGCTCTGACACAATTTTTCGCAGTAGCTTCTTTTCATCCTCGTATTCAATATTTTGGCATATTTCATCAGGCTCCGTGCCCAGCACATCACGAAGCGTCATTTCGTTTCCGTCCCAATCTGTACTAAGCGGTTCGTCAAACGAAAGCTCTATTTTTGAGTTACCTGCCTTTCTTAAATACATCAAAATTTCGTTTTCTATACATCTTGAAGCATAGGTTGCAAGCTTAATGTTTTTTGTGAAATCAAAGGTGTTTACGGCTTTCATCAGACCTATTGTACCGATTGATACCAAATCCTCTGTTGTTGCCGTTGGGCACTCATATTTTTTTGCTATGTATACCACAAGGCGAAGATTATGCACAACAAGCAAATCCTTATTGCTTTCATCACCGCAGGCTATTTCCAGCATAATTTCCTGCTCCTTTTCCTTGCTCAGCGGTGGTGGCAATGTATCGGGTCCGTTGATATAATGACAGCAGTTTTTTGCAAAAAGCTTACCTATCATTTTTACTATTATATTTTTCATATGTACACCTCAAATTGATAAAATATCGTGATTAAGTATTGCGTTAAATGACTTGTCACCCAAATCGTCGCTTAAAGCAATATAGGCATTTTCAATAATCTCTTCACGGGAATTATACTTTAATACAATCTTATCAGGCTTAAATGCCTGCAAAAACGATGTACCGGACACTGTTGTTACAGGTACAATTCTAATCTGCTTATCCCCTGCCGATATTTTTGAAGAATTTACAATTATTACGGGACTGTTTGAAAAAGGCTCCCTCAATCTATTACCGGTATCTAAAAAAGCAGATAATGTTACATTACATCCACTGTTTTCAATCTTAAGAATATACAGTTCGTTTTTCGACAGTGACCGATTATATAACCATATAATAATTGATGATACTATGTACGCCAGCACCGCACAGGTTATCAGCATTGCAGATGAAACATCAAAATACATCACCGAGTTGTTTACTGCTACAAATCTTAGTCTAAAAGCAAAGCACGCAAGCATAACAACGCCGAGAAGAATTACACTGCTGAAATAAAAAATCAAAAGCTGCTTGACAAACACAAGCACTCGTCTGAAGCCAAATGCTGCAAGCACCATAACAGCAGAAGCTATTAGCTTTGATAACTCACACAAAACGGCATTAAGATTGTCAACAAATATAATGAGAGAATACAGCGAGCCAATGCAAGATGAAATGATAATCCTATACAGCTTTGGGCTTCGCTTTGAAACGAGGCAGGTTATTTGCAATAAAAGCAGATTTACAAAAAAATTAACTATAAGAAGAATATCAACATAAACAACAATAAAAATAACCCCCTTTACATTCTGATTATAGAACATTAAGGGAGTATAATTTGTCAAAAAATATATTAGTATAAGGGTATCTTATTCAATAATTTCAATGGTATCAATTACAACATCGAAAACAGGCTTGTCATTCATACCTGTTTTTGTTGATGCAATATCCTCAAGAACGTCTGTACCGTCGATAATCATTCCAAATACTGTATGGTGGAAATCAAGCCAAGGAGTACCGCCCTTTTCCCTGTAGGTATCAATTACCTCTTGCGGAAAACCGTTGTCCTTTAAGTCCTCCATTTGTGCAAGCATTGAGGCAGGAACCTCCTTTGCCTGAACGATAAAGAACTGTGAGCCGTTTGTATTTGGACCTGCATTAGCCATAGATAATGCCCCGTAATAATTACGAGCATCAAGTGAAAATTCATCCTCAAAGCTCTTGCCCCAAATTGATTCACCGCCCATACCTGTTCCGGTTGGGTCGCCGCCCTGAATCATAAAGTCCTTAATTACTCTATGAAAAATAAGACCGTTATAATATCCGTTTTTTGCATGAGTTGAAAAATTCTCAACCGTTTTAGGAGCAGCGGTTGGATTGAGTTCAAACGTCATATCGCCTTTATTTGTTTTGATAATTGCTTTCATTATATTTTAATCCTTTCATTTATGCTTTTAATAACATCGGTATCAATTTTTTGTACCTTTCTGTCATAAGTAAACAGACCGTTAAGCTCATCCTCAACATCCGTTACCTGAGTATAAACAGTTGCAGACAAGCCATCCTTTATTTGCGGAATAATTGTTTTTTCATACAAATTGGCAAATGCCTTGGTTAAGCCTTCCTTTGAGTTGAATATCTTGTAGCCGAACATTTTGTCATTAAAGGTATGTCCCTTAACTCTTGTGCTTAAACCACCAAACTCCGTTAAACACCAAGGCTTATCACCCGAACGAACTTTAATAGGAGTAAAGTAAATATGCTTCGAGATTATATCGGTATCGCCTCTGTCGTGCCAACCCGATGCGCTGTCTACTATTCTTGTATTATCCATAGACCTTATGAGCATATAGGCATAATTACTGTCAAACTGTCCCCATCCCTCATTAAACGGTGCCCAAACAGCAATACATGGGCAGTTATAAAGAGCATTAATCATTTCCTTTAGCTCCTCATAATAAAGCTTGCGGGCAGCATCATTTGTACGCTTAAAGATTTTGTAATTACTATCGTCAAGATTAATTCCCACAAAAGGAATTACACTTACCTCCAAGCCGTAATTTCCGCCACCGTTAATCATATCCTGCCATACAATAATGCCATTGACATCACAGTAATGGTACCAAAGCATCGGCTCAATTTTAATGTGCTTTCGCAGCATATTAAAGCCTAATTTCTTAACAGAGCTTACATCAAACTCCATTGCCTTATTTGACGGCGGAGTAAGGTATCCGTCAGGATAATAGCCCTGATCAAGCAGACCGTTCATAAAGTATGGTTTATTGTTAAGCATAAGACGAGGAACACCGTCATCGTCAGTACCGACAGAAAACTTTCGCATACCGAAATATGAATAAACAGTATCCTTTTTGTACTTAAACACAACCTTGTACAAAAACGGATTATCGGGTGACCAAAGCTTTGGGTTATCAATAACAACGGTATTATCGGTTGTATCTGCAATAAGGTCATCACCGTCGTAAATAAGCTTTTGAACGGTAATGCCGCCCTCTGCCTCAAACACTACTCTTTCATTATCAATGTCCGGAGTAATCCGTACACTCTTAATATATTCGTCAGGAGTACTTTCGAGCCAAACGGTTTGCCATATTCCGCTTTGGGCAGTATACCAAATACCTCCGCGATTTGTTTTCTGCTTACCTCTTAGGTACTCGTTTTTCTCTGTCAAATCCCTAACAACAACATTAAGCACATTGTGTTGGCAGATATAATCGGAAATCTCAAACGAGAACGGAGTGTATCCACCGTGGTGTACTCCGACAAAATTTCCGTTGATATAAACCTTCGCAATTTGGTCAACAGCACCGAAATTAATAAAAACTCTACCTTTATTGAAATTATCCGGTAAATCGAAGACCTTTTGATAGATTAAATACTCATTTTCCTTAAGTGTTCTGTTAACACCCGAAAGAGGTGCTTCAGGAGAAAACGGAACCACTATATCGTAGGAAAAGCTATCGGGAATTTCCTCAGACTCACAAAAATCACACTGCCAAATACCGTTTAAGTTTAGAAAGCTTTTACGCTCAAACTGCGGTCTTGGATATTCTGACAAAGGATTATTCTTACACAAATCCTCGCCCCATTTTGTCATCAGCATTACTTTTCCTCCAAAACAATTTTGCTGTCAATAATCTTGATATGCTTGTTGCAAATCTCAAGAGCAGCGGTTTTATGAGAAACGATTATACAGGTTTTGTCCTGCATTTCCTTAAGATTTTTCAAAAATCTAAGCTCTGTTGCCTCATCAAGAGCCGATGTTGCCTCATCAAGAAGCATAATCGGTGATTTAGATAGAATTGAACGGGCAATAGCAAGACGCTGAAGCTGTCCCTCCGACAGTCCTATTCCATGCTCACCTATCACTGTGTCGAGCTGCTGCGGCAAATCATATACAAATTGATCTGCACAGGAAATCCTTACAGCCTCCTTGATTTCCTCATCGGTTACATCGGAATTTATAAATGTAAGGTTATCTCTTATTGAGCCGGATAGCAGGAAATTACCCTGCGGAACATAGGAGAACATCTTTCTTGTATGGCAGTCAACAGGGATTGTTTCATTACCGACATCAAGGGTAATACTGCCCGAATCGATACGGAATACACCAAGCAAGAGCTTTAACAAGGTGGATTTGCCTATACCCGATATGCCCATAATTGCCACAAAATCGCCCTTGTCTATCTTGAGCGATGTGTTATCAAGAATAACATCTCTGTCATATCCAAATGTGATATTTTCAAAATTGATCGATTTTAGCTTATCATATGTATCTATTGCATTAATATCGGAATTGTTATGCTCAAATTCATCATTGATTTTATCAAGCTCAATAATTCTTTCGGCTGATGCAAGCAAGCCGAAATAATTTGGCAGCATATTTGAAAGTGATGCAAACGGCTGTTGAATCTGATTTACAAGCTGAAGCATAGACACAACCGTACCGTAGTCTATTCCGTTGACAAGCCTGTATGCACCGTACGCAAGAGCAAAAACATATCCGAGATTAAAGGTTGTTGATATTCCCGCATTTGAAAGAATACCAAAGACACGCCTTTTCATCTTGATTTTATAATTATTTTCCATAAGAATGTCGGCTTGCTGTGTTACCTTATCTTCAACATCAAACGACTTAACTACAAGCAACGACGTCAATATTTCCTGAATATACGAGCGAACTCTTCCCTCGGATTCCTGAACCCTTTTATGAAGCTTTTTTATTATTCCTCTAAAAATGAAGCTACATAAAAATATAATCAAACCCGCTACAAGAAATACAACTGTAAAAAGCTTATCAATTACAACAAGATATATAAAGGCACACAAAAGCTTTAGCACAAAATACATCAGGTTGGGTAAAAGTGAGGTAAAGCCATATGAAATAGTTTCGACATCGCTTGTCATACGGTTTTGAATTTCACCGGTATGATACTTTGTTACTTCCTGATAATCCTTCCTTATTATTGTGTCAAGAATATGCTTTCGAAGTGTTACCTCAATTCTCGCCTTACATCTTTCATTAAAGCTTCTTGTAATAAGCGTAAGAATCAGCTGAACCATAATGAGAATAAGAAAATTGATGGCACATTGAACAACTCGTTCCAACGAGTGTTCTTCGGTTGCCGCATTGATTATCTTTTTTGAACAATCGGCAAATACTATGGTTAATACGGCATTAATAGAACAGGTAATTGTAATAACAAATACGTGCCAACGCTCTTTATGAAATATATTCCACAACCACTTTAATGTAGGTAAATCCGATTTTGAAATTCTTTTATTCTGTTCCACTTGTGTACCTCTTAAATGTTCGTTTGTCTACAAAATTAAGACATCTGTTCAGAAACATGGTAAACGGTCTTATAGGTATCAAAGCAACCCAAATTCTTGAATAAAGCTTATATCCTATATTTTTTTCCAGATCAATATACTTTTTCCCAAAATGATAATAACCTACAAGCTTACCGCAAATTTTATCGTCAGTAACGTGTTCCTTGTAATTACAATTATCACCCATAATTATGTAATGATCATCGTGAACCTCAACAACCCTGTGCATTACATATTGACCATTGCTGTTTATATAGACAGGCACATCGTATTTTTTTAATCTTTCATTGGTCTTAACTACAATAATGTTATCCTTGCCCTGATGAATCATAGGTTGCATCGAAACGCCCTTTGTTAAGCCCGTATATTTTCCGTACTTGTCAAGAATTTCCTTCATCGAATTGAATTCTTCCATAACATTCTCCTTGTCACTATGTTTTAGAGATAATACTACTTTTCCGAAAGCAAACAAACTGCGTGGGCGCTGATGCCCTCCTGCCTACCGGAAAAGCCAAGGCCCTCCTCTGTGGTTGCTTTAACGCTTATTTGCGACACATCAACACCGCAGGCATTGGCTATGTTATTTCTCATTTGAGGAATATAAGGCTTCATTTTCGGTTGCTGTGCTATGATGGTTGAATCTATATTTCCAATAGTGTAGCCCTCTTGGTTTATTCTGAATACAACAGCCTTAAGAAGCTCTAAGGAATCGGCGTCCTTCCATTTTTCATCTGTATCGGGAAACATACCGCCAATATCCCCAAGTGCCGCCGCACCGAGAATTGCATCGGAAATTGCGTGGAGCAAAACATCTGCATCGCTGTGGCCGAGAAGCCCCATATCATAAGGAATATCGACACCGCCTACAATCAGCCTTCTGCCTTTTACAAGTCTATGTACATCATATCCGTGACCTATACGCATAGCATATACCTCTCTTGTTATACTTACCTCTTATCGTTTAATATACTCTCTGCAACGGGTATATCATCGGGAGTAGTAATTTTTATATTAGTGTAGCTACCGGCAACCATTTTTACCTTTACACCGCTGTTTTCTGCAAGCTGGCAATCATCTGTATAATCCCTGCCCTGCTCAACTGCCTTTTCAATAATCTGTTTGTATAAGCAAAAATCAAATATCTGTGGAGTTTGAACTGCAAACAGGCTTGACCTGTTTGGTGTGTCAACTACAAAATTATCGTTATCTATAATTTTGATAGTATCCTTTACGGGAACACCCACAGCTGCAGCCGAATGCTCCTTTGCCTGACGGATAGTATTTTCTATATCCTCTTCCCTTACCAAAGGGCGAGCTCCGTCGTGAATGACAATAAGCTCTGCATCATCAATCGTCGAAACGGCATTATATACACTTTCCTGTCGTGAGGCACCACCGATAACAAACGATATTCTTTCATCATCAAGAATTGAAGAAAAAGCCTCTATATCCTGCTGTCTTGCGACAACAATAATTTCATCAATATCCGAAATATTCAAAAAAGCATTAACGCTTCGCTCAATAACCGTTTGGCCGTTAATTTTGAGTAAAAGCTTGCTTTTTTCTGTTTTCATTCTTGTTGAGTTCCCTGCACCGAGAATAACTGCAACATTACTCAACCTCAGTCACCTCCGAAAGTTCATCCTCATTTGGAGTTACATACTCGGTTTTATAATCTTCATAAATAACCATACCCGGCTTTGCACCGTTTGGCTTATGAACGTTTTTAACTATGGTATAATCAACAGCAACGTTTGACGACATGCTCGCCTTTGAGTGAACACACGCAAGCATTGCTGCCTCTCGTATAAGCTTATCCGTAAAGGGCTTATCCTTTTGTGCCTGGGCAATAACGTGACTGCCCGGAGCATCCTTAACATGAAACCACAAATCATAATTTTTTGCAGTTTTAAGAGTAAGCTTATCGTTTTGTATATTGTTCCTGCCGACAAATATTACAAAGCCCTCAGAGGATTTGAACATCCTTGGTGAAAGCTTTTTTTGCTTTGAAGTCTTTGCACCGGAATTTGAAACAAGTCCAACAGTTCGAAGCTCATCTCTTATTGCCGAAATTTCGCTGTCGGTTGTTGCACGAGTAAGCTCGTCAATAACCGTATCAAGATATTCCGCCTCAATGTCTGCCTCGGCTATAAAATCAAGGAGCTTATCCTCTGCAATTTGTTTTTTGCGATAGATTTTATAATACCTTTGAGCGTTTTGTGCGGGAGTTAAGGTAGGATCCACGGGTATCCTAACAGGCTTCATTTCGTCATAATAATTTTCCAAATCGTAAAACATAGAGCCCTTTTCAAGCCTATGAAGATTTGCATTGATTAGGTCGCCGTAAATCTTATATCTGTCCTTATCCGCACATTCATCAAGCTCACGCTGACGGTTTACGGATTTTCTTACGGCACGCTCCTTAAGAGTATTCAGCCTGTGGAACAAATCGTTTGAACGCTGTCTGATTCGTTCAATCCTAACCTGCTCATAGTAGAAATAATCCACAAGCTCCGAAAGGGTATCAAACACCTTATACGTGCACAAATCACCATACTGATGCGGCATAAAATAGGTAAAATCCTTTGGCTTATCAAGGATTACTGCAGTAGGAACAGGATTTGCAATATGCTCCCTCAAGCCCGAAAGGCTTAAATCAAACTCAATTTCATTGGCTACTATCGGTGAAATACCCTGTATCACCTTGCCGGCTGCCCTGCCTCTTGTTGTACCGAGAGCTTTCATCCTTGCCTCAATATCGGCAATACTGTCAGAAAGGATATTCATTTTATCCTGTGCAGGAGGCAAACGATAGGCTAATCCGGGTAAAATCTCTCTTACAGAGGATTTTGACTCATCAATTCTCTTTACACAATCAATAATTTTGTTTTTTTTATCTACAAGGATTATGTTGCTGTATTTGCCCATAATCTCAATAATAAGCCTGTATTCAACAGGGTCGCCGAGGTCATTTCTTGCATCAAATACAAGAGTTAAAATTCTTTCAAAGCCCTCCTGTCTGATGTCAACAAGCTTTGCACCGCACAAAAGCTTACGCAAAAGCATTGTTAGCATTGGAGGCTTTTTAGGGTTTTCGATAAACTGTGAGGTCAGTTGAATACGAGACGAATCTGCCTTTGCAGAAAGCAAAAGCTTTTCACTGCCCTCATATGTCCTAAAGGTAAAAAGAATTTCCTCCTTTGACGGCTGATGAATCTTATCTACCCTAAAGCCTAAAAGCCTTGACGATATTTCATTTTTAATTAAGTGAAGAAAAATTCCGTCAAATGCCATAATACAAACTACCTAAATCAAACTGTTTTTACAGGGTTCTCCCTCGGTGCGACAACAAACTCCACATCACCGAACACCCCTTCAAGCTTATCCTTAAGCTTTAGAAACGGTGCGTTTTCCGTTTCGTAATGACCGGCAGAGATTACCGCACAGCCTGCCTGTGAAGCATCAAGCATTTCGTGATACTTGAGGTCACCGGTTACAAAGCAATCGGCTTTTGCCAAGGCGTCCCACATAAATTCGCTGCACGCTCCGCCTCCGACTGCTACTCTACTGATTATTCTGTCGGTATCGGTATATCTTATTCCGGAGCAGTCAAGCCTTTGGTTGACAAGCTCTGCAAAATCATCCATACTCATAGGCTCGTCAAGAGAGCCAACAAGAACAAAGCCGTTACAAAGCTGTTCGGTATCCTTAAGCTCAAGCATATCGGCAAGGTTATGATTTATTCCGCACTGAGCCTTATCAAAATTTGTGTGAGCACTGATACATGCAATGTCTGCTCTTATCATAGAATAAAGTGCAGTATCACCCTTTATGCTTTTAACACCGTTAAAAATTACAGGATGATGAGTTAATATCAAATCTGCATCTATATCATCGGCAAAGCCCACAACCTCTTTTGTACAATCAAGAGACAAAACTACCTTTTTAACCTCTTTTCTGAAATCACCTACAAGGTGTCCCGAATTATCCCACTCCTCCTGAGTATCAAAGGGAGCAAAAGAGTTAATAAAATCATAAATATTTTTTACCGTAGTCATAGCTTTTCCTCAATTTTACAAATAATGTTTTCAAGATCGGCACCGGATTTTTGCTTATTCCTCAAATAAACCAAAAGATGCTCAAAATATTCCTTATCGCCAAAATCATCAATGGCACCCAAATAATCATCAACAACAGATTTTTCAACTACAGTGTCGGTGTGATGTGCACAAAAAACATTGTAATGATGCCTGCCGTCTGCAACAATAATGTCCTTTGTTATTTCAAACCCGTTGTCATAAAGCCACTTGCGAGCAAGCTCCGGATGAGTCATAGGGTTTAATATAATGCGTTTTGAACTTATGTCAACTGCATTGGAAAGGATATTTGCAATCAGCTCACCGCCCATGCCTGCAATCACAACTGTGTCATAAAACGAGCTGACATTCTTTAATCCGTCAGACAAAACACATTCTATTCTGTCATTCAAATTTGACTGACTCACAAGAAGCCTGCAGGAATTAAGCGGGCCCTCATTTATATCGCAGGCTACTGCTCTGTCACAAATATTGTTTTGTACAAGATATACGGGAATGTACCCATGGTCTGTCCCTACATCAACTACCATACTGCCCTGCGGCACCATATCTGCTATTGCCTGAAGGCGCCTTGTCAATGTAACCATACGCACTCCTCCATAATAATATTTTATATTATAATATATATCTCATTGATTTGCAAGTAATGTTTGCAAGAGTTTGGAATTTGTGCTAATATATTAATTGACAGGCTGAATAAAGTATAATGCAGTTGCAAACGAAATAGGCAAATTATGAAAGGACAAGATAAAAATATGGCTGAAAAACCATTGAATAATACAGAAGAAATCATTGAGCCAAAAATGAGATTTGATGCATTTATGGCCAATGTAAAGGACGGCGGATTAAGAAGCGTAAGCTCAATATATATGCTTGTATGCTACATAGTTGCAAACCTTAACGGCAGAGTAAGCGCATCAACAATAATTGAAGCGGTTGACGGAGCTATGATAGCAAACTATTTTGAAATCTCCGATGCTGTTGCAAAGCTCATCAAGGCAGGTACAATTATGCAGGGCGACGACGGTATGCTGAGTATGGACAGCAGGGATATACCGGAGGTTGAGCTTATTGAGCAGGAGCTTCCGTTGACAATCAGGCAAAGAAGCATTAAGGCCTGCCAAAAGGTCATCGCAAGAGAAACATACAAAAGGGATAACAAGGTAATCATAGAAAAAATTGACGGTGGTTACAAGGTTAACCTCAAGGTCAGCGATAACATCACGGACTTTATGAATCTTGAGCTTTTTGCAGTAAATCTTTCACAGGCTGAAATGATAAGAGACAAATTCATTTCGGACCCGGCGGCAGTATACGAAAAGCTTATTGATTCTATATTCAGCAATTAGGGTAACGATAAAAGGACTTGTTCACAAAATGAACAAGTCCTTTTAGACTGTCGATAAAGTGGGCTGAAACACGCCATATAAATATAAATTAAACAAACCGATTTGAGCCTCACTTGTGTAAAGGGAGGTGGGTGCGATTTATCGCACTCGGAGGGATTGTAAAAGCGGCTTAGACATCGAATCTAAGCCGCTTTTGGCGTTTTTCGCCTTTTGCTCGGGGGCAGTACCATCGTACAGCTCCCACTCACAAGAATGCGAAATTCAGCTCCATTTCTCAACAGTCCTTTTGGATTTTACAAACGCTTAATTAATTCATCAACGGATAATGCCCTTGCGGATTTAAGCAGGGCTTTATATCTGTCCATATTGTACTGTGAGTGCTCGGTTTCCTTACTCCAAAGGTGTATTCCCCAGCTGTCCTCACCGAAATATGTATTAACAAGGACGCCCACAACAGCCATTTTTGCCTTGCTTAATACATCCTCATCATACACTGCCTGCAAAAAATACTTATAGATGAAATACATAGCAATATTTTCATTTGCCACGCTATTTGAAACAGGCTTAATATCCGCATTATTTACCCTTTGAGTCCACTGCGGATTGATAAGCTCGGGATTGTTAAAAACATCAATAAAGCTGACATCATCAGAGCTTCCGTCCGGATAATCGTTAATTTTTGCCTGAAGCTCAAGAGTGAAGGACAAAAGATTTTTCAGCCTTTCATTAATCGGCACAGACCTGTCCTTTACTATTGAATACGCCTGCTCCCTTGCCTTGTATAGTGTATAGTAAAGCGTTGCGTCAATATCATTTAATGACGGGGGCTCATCTGTTATCTCCTGTTCAAAATCGAAGGAATCGAGAGTGTACATCATATCAGAGGCAACAGGACAGGAAAAGGATACTCCTATTTCTCTTGTCCCCCCGAAATCATATATAAATCTCGGAAAAGTACGGCAGGTATAAGGTGTATGCTCACCGCCGATAGCAATGTGCATATCACAAAGATTTTCATCATTAAGAAAGGGACATCTCTTTTTAGGTGCAAGTGTAAAAATGTTGTTATCAAACTCATCCTTGCTTAAAACCCTGTCAATCCTCTGCTTGATTTCAAGCGAGGGATCAAGGGTGTTGTAATATTCAAGGGACTCGGCATCGGCATCAACCTCCCACCCCTGACAGCAGGAATCCGGGCAATCGCCTGCAATGCACTTAAAATCCTTATAAAATGTCGGTTTTACAATCTTCATAAATCAAGTCCTGCCAAGTAGTTATTTTTGTAATGATAATCGTTAGAAACGTCCTTGATAACCTTTATTTCAGGCGGCAAGGTAAACGAATGGTTTTCGCTTTTCATCTCCAGCTCAAGAAATGCTCTGTCATTCCAAAAATCAAAAACATCAAGCTCAAAGTATTGACCGTCAAACAAAAAGCAGTATCTGTCCTTATTGATAGTGTGCTTTGACGGGTCGGCACTTTTGAGCAGCTCATCATATCTTTGCTTTGAAATAATACTTTCCGTTTCCTCACAGCAGGAGCCTGTCACTCTTATTTTCAGCGTTTCAAAGTAAGTGTCAACACCGCTTGCACTGCGTTTTCTGACACGGTGGGAGCCAACAGCACAAAGCAAATAGGTTTGTGAAATTTTTGCCTTAAACGGCTTATACTTTGCCAGCTTGTTAAAATCGGGATACTCTATCAAAAGCTTTTTTTCGATCTCATATCCACTCAAAACTGAATCAATTTCTGCCTTAACAGACGCATATTTTTTATCAAAGCTATCATTACTTTTTACGTATCTGAGATGAGGATGCCCCACCATAACGTCAAGCAACTTATCCTGACAGGCAAGGGCGGTTTCGTAATTCTCTATTCTTGAGGAGGTGCAAAAATACCCTGAACGCTCAACAGCCTCGAGCATAATAATTGCATCATATCTGCTCCAAGAGTCAACAATGCCCATGCCAATGCTTTTTGCAAGAGCATCCCTGTCATCAACATAGCTGAAGCAATCGGTAACCGTTCTGTCATAAAAGATGACAGCCTCCTGCTTTTCGCTGTTGTATGCCCTTTTCAAAAGCTCATCCTCGTTTTGAATTTGTTTTTTTGCGACCTCTGTCTCAAACACGAGGTAATCATCGCGAGAGTAGCCCTCTGCAATAACCTCATATGCCGCTTCGGTACAAATGAAAACATCTCTGCTTTCGTTATAAAAATCTGCTGCCAAGCGTTCAATAGCGGAGGTTTTACCGGAGCACGGTGCTCCCGTTAAAGCAATACGAAAAACTTTTGCCATAAAATCACCGAATATATTATAGCACAGTTTTTAGCCATTTCAACAGATAATACCTAAAATAAGCCCGTTTCCTTTACCCTTTTTTCAAAAAAGCTTACAGGCTTTTTAACCATTTTTTTAACAGGCAGACCAATTATCAATGCCAATACAGCATAGACAAGAAGCTTAAGAAGATAAATCCAATAATTATTGCCGTATGAACCGCAGATACATTCTCTCATTGCTTCAATTACAAAGGTAAACGGCAGATACGGATTGATTGAAATAAAGAACTGAGGTGTTACGTGAATAGGGAATGTTCCTCCGGAGCCTCCTATCTGAATTACAAGCAATATAACACCTATTGCCTTGCCGACATCGCCAAATGTGTACACAAGCGAATAAATAAACATTGAAAAAACAACGCTTGCAAGAGCTCCTGCAAAAACAAACTGAACAGGATGCAGGCACTGTATACCAAGAAAATACAAATCCCCAAGACAAATTATCACACCTTGAATCAGAGCTAATCCGACATACAAAAGTCCCCTGCCGAAAAATTCCTCATGACTTTTCAGCATTGAAGAAATTTCCTTTTTATTCTTGATATTTGTTTTTACAAGTGCGGCAAGGAACATTGCACCCACCCAAAAAGCAAGTGTTGAATAAAACGGTGCCATGGCAGAGCCGTAATTTTCTATACCATACACCTTATCTGTTTTTACCTCAACAGGACAGGCAAGAAAATCTCCAAGGTCACCGCCGTTTTTCGTTGTAAGGTTTACAGCGGCATTAAGCATCTCGCTATCTCTAATACCGTCAACTGTTTTTTTAAGCTTTAGAAGCTTTGAATCAATGCTTTTAAGCACCTTTCTCATTGATGAAATTAGGCTTTCGCCCGACTCTGCACAATCAGCCAAAGCTATACCGATAGTGTCAAGCTGTGATGATTTATCATCTATTCCGTCAAGAATATCCGAAAGGTTACCAAGAGCCACAACCACACTGCTGACAGCCTTTGAAAGCACCGGCTGTATATCGTTTTTATAGGTCTTTCGGCAGTTCTTTAACGATGAAGATGCCTGCTTTAACTTTTTTGCAGTATCAAGCGCGGTTTTGTTGTAATCAATATCCGCTGTCTTATTGATTACCGATGACAAATCGGCAAGACCTTTACTAATGTTGTCAAGTCTTTTTGCAAGGGCTGTAATATCGTCAATAGGCTCTGGCAATGTGCTGTTAAGCTTAATCAGCAAGCCGCTTATTTCCTTAATTTCAACCTGAACATTATTGATTTGAACAGATGTTTGCTTTAGAACATCTATAACGCTTGACACATCCTTATTTGCAACATTTTCAAGGGCCGATGCTGATGAATCAAGTGTTGAAGATGCGGCAAGCATGATACTGCCAAGTGAGCTTGTAAGTGTATTCATTGTGGCTTGAGTAGTTACAACGGCATCCTGTGTATTGTTTACCATATCCTCTGTGCTGTTAAGAAGCTCCTTGGCATCTTTTTTGTCAACTAATGCGTCCATATTTTGAGTAGCATCAATCAGGCCCTGCATACTGTCAAGTGCGTCTGTAAGGGTAGACAGAGTTTCTCTTGCATCATTAATTTGAACATCAATATAGTCAAATGCATTTTCTCCCGTTACCGCATCGGACTCGATGGCCGTACCCAAAACAGCACTTAAAACATCAATTACAGTTGTTACAAAGGATTCGTTAACGGAGGTTTGAACTGTTTGAACAACCTTATCTGTAATCTTCGTTGCAATGGCATTTTTCTTTTCATTGGCATAATAAATAATCTGCGGACGCTCATAATCATCGGTTACAATAGACGCAAGGTTTTTACTAAAGCCCTCCGGGATTTCAATAGCAGCATAGTATTTTCCCGACTCGACACCCTTTACAGCATCCTTTTTTGATACAAATTGCCAATTGATTGAATCATTTGCCTTAAGGTTACTGCAAATTTGGTCACCGATAGCAATTTGAAGGGTTTTATATGTTGCACCCTCATCCTCGTTACAAACCGCAACCATCATATTCCCCGTTTTACCGTACGGATCCCAGTTTGCATATATATTAAACCAAGCATAAAGGCTTGGTAAAAGAAGAACACCCACAGCCAAAACAACAGCCATTGAGTTTGTAAAAATCTTTTTAATATCTCGCGTAAATATCCTAAAAATATTTCTCATGGCTAATCCTCCCCGTCGTCTTCATCATCTTCTTCGTCGTCGTTAAAAACCAGATACTCATTAAAATCCAAGCAATCATCATCCATAAGATACGGTATCACCTGATTTTTCATCAAATACCTGCAATAATCGGTTATCAAAAATATATTAACGGCAATTAAAATAATAATTATCCAAAGCATTAACCATGCAGTTTTGTCACTTGTATCCTTTAGTGTAGTAACGCAAAAGATGGTAAAAACTAAAAAAGCAAAGGTAAATACAATTTTTGATATATCCAAAATCCTGCAACCCTTACGGTAGGATTCAATAATTTTTTCTCTCAAATACTTATATTTATGAGCAAGCTTTTCGCTGTGCTTCATTCTTTTGCTCATATAATCACCTCATTACAACAATTCGTATAAATGATTATAACAAACTGTAATACAACTGTCAATATACAAAATATAAGCCTATGTAATAAAAAACAGCCAATATATGGCTGTTTTATTCATTGACATTATGTGCTGATATATGTATAATAATTATATTAAAAACAAATTATTTCCTTGAAAAACTCCTTATAGGATTTGCAGTAATCGGTGCTCAGGTTATTTCGCTTACAGCCCCCTCCCCTGCAAATTCTTAAATATGTACACTGCGTGCATTTTTCGGGGATAGTGTACGAGGATTTTACAAAGCTGCGGAATATCTCGCTGTCGTGCATTTGTGCAAAGGACAGTTCATTTATATTGCCAAGGTAAAATTCATTTATGCAATAGAAATCACAGGGATAAACAGAACCGTCACCCTCAACTACAAATTGCTCGGAGCAAAAGCCATTCATACCGCACTGCTCCGCAGGTCTGCCCTGCATAAGCAATCTGTAATTGTCAAACTGGCGGATTGAAATGCTTTGTCCGCGCATATTATCGTTATAGTACAGCTTATATCCGAATTTTAGGTAGGTTGTATAGTCATCAATGCTCATGGCATAGATGCTTTCCTTCTCATCAAACGCCTTTAGGCAGGGTATAAACTGCATATATCTTAAATCAAGACTCTTAAAGAAGCGATAAGCTTTTCTAAAATTCTGTGCAAGTCTTGACGTTAAAACACTCAAAATATTAAACTGTACGTTATGTTTTTTGAGTAGCTCAATAGCAGAGACAACATCGTCAAAGGTTTCGCTGTCATCCTTGTATACGCGATAGGAATTCAGCTCCCTATCACCGTCAAGCGAAACACCGACAAGAATGTTATTTTCCTTAAAAAAGGCACACCATCCTTCATCAATCAACGTTGCATTGGTTTGAATACAGTTTGTTATGCGGGAATTCTTTTTGTTCAAAAGCTTTTCGGTTTTTATAAAATCCTCAAAGAATTCTTTGCCCCGAAGTAACGGTTCCCCGCCCTGAAAGGTAAATATAACATCCGTTGAATTTGCATATTCCAAGGCAGAAGAAATAATCTTTTTTGCCGTTTCGTTACTCATCATTCCCTTAAAGGCTTCATCGCGTTTGTCGGCAAGAGACGCATAAAAGCAGTATTTACATTTCATATTACAAGCCGATGACGACGGCTTTATCATAACCGATATTGGCATAGGCACACCACCCTTTGTTTGATTATATCAACACAAGGAATTTATGTCAACGAGCAAAAAAGGAACACAGTAAAATGATATTTAGACTTATATATGCAGCAGTAATATTTTGCGCAACATTTTTTGGAGCGTTTGTCGGTCTCGGCGGCGGTGTAATCATTAAACCATTACTCGACCTTATAGGTCACGATCCAATCCAAGTGGTAAATTTTATTTCCACCTGTGCTGTATTCAGTATGAGCATCAGCTCAACAGTTAAGCATATCAAGGCTAAAACTCCTATCAAATATAATATCATTGTTTTTCTTTCAATAGGTGCTGTTGCAGGCGGAATACTCGGCTCAAAGCTGTTTGACTGTCTGCTAACATTATTTGACAACACTATGCTAAAAAGTATACAGGGGTTAATTCTCGGCTTACTGCTTGTCGCTTCTGTTGTGTACATAAATATTAAAAATGCAAAAAGCTTTAAGATTGAAAAGCCTGTTCCCATAATACTTGTAGGTCTTGCACTCGGATTTATTGCGTCATTCCTCGGAGTAGGCGGAGGACCTATCAATGTTGCATTTTTGGTTTTATTCTTCTCTATGACGGTGAAGGAGGCGGCAGTTTACAGCGTAGGAACCATTTTTTTCAGTCAACTGTCAAAGCTTGTTACCCTTGCAGTTTCACACACTATTCCTAAATTTGACGTTATCACTCTTGTCATTGCAATCATTTGCGCATGTATAGGCGGTATTGTGGGTGCTAAAATGAACAAGAAGGCTAATGAAAAAATAATACAAACTATTTTTACCGTGATTGTTGCTTGCGTTGCACTTGTAAACTTTTACAATGCCGGTGCAGGATTTTTTGCATAACGGTAAAATCATATAATTAAAGGGGGAAATTATGAAAAAAAAGAATATTATTTTCTATTTTTCCGATCAACAGCGTTGGGATACGGTTAACGACCAAGTAACTCCAAACCTTATGAAGCTTGCAGAAGAAGGCGTTTTGTTTGAAAACAACTTTACCTGTCAGCCTGTATGCGGACCGGCAAGAGCCTGCCTGCAATCAGGTCTTTATGCTACCCAGGTTGGATGCTATTGGAACGGTATTCCTCTTCCTAACGGTACGCCGAGCCTTGCTCATTATTTTAACGAAGCAGGCTATCAAACCGCGTATATCGGAAAATGGCACCTGGCATCCGAAAGATTACCGGGTATCGGCTTGCATTGCGAAGCAACTGCAATACCGAAGGACCGATTGGGAGAATATCAGTATTTCAGAGGTGCTGATGTATTGGAATTCACCTCTCACGGATACGACGGATTTATTTTTGACGAGGACGGCAACAAGCTTGAATTTACAGGATACAGAGCCGACTGCATTAACGATTACGCTACCGAATACTTAGACAAGCGCGATAAGGATAAGCCGTTTTTTATGTTTATCAGTCAGCTTGAGCCGCACCATCAAAACGACCGACACTGCTATGAGGGCTACAAGCCTACCGTTGATGACTACAAGGATTATCCTATTCCCGATGACCTGACATTTATGAAGGGTGACTACGAGAAGAGCTATCCCGATTATATGTCTGCTATCAACAGACTTGACTACAACGTTGGCAGGCTTGTACAAAAGCTAAAGGATGAGGGCATATACGATGACACAATCATCATTTACACATCCGACCACGGTAGCCACTTTAAGACGAGAAACCTTGAATACAAGAGAGCCTGCCACGACAGTGCAACACACACACCTCTAATCATTAAGGGTGCCGAATTTGTTGGCGGAAAGCGTGAGTCAAGGCTTACATCTCTTATTGATATTCCGCCTACGCTTATGTCACTTGCAGGAATTGATATTCCAAAGCAATATATGGGTATTGATTTAACCAAGCAGGTTACAGGTGAGGCTGAGCCGAGAAAGAATGTATTTATCCAGATTAGTGAGGCAACAAACTCAAGAGCTATCAGAACAGATAGGTTTAAGTACTCTGTAAGAGATTTGACTCCTTGCGGATACATTCACTCAAAGGCAAAGGTTTACTTTGAGGATTATCTTTACGATTTGGAAAAGGATCCTATCGAAAAGCATAATCTTGTAAAGGACAAGGCTTATGCAAAGGTTCGTGAGGAGCTTAAGCAACAGCTTATTGACGAAATGATGAATGCCGGAGAAAGCAAGCCAATTATTATGCCGGCATACAAGGCAAGGAGAATTTAATGGAACAGAAAAAATACTTAACTATGAAGGAACGCGTTTGTTTTACATTAGGCGCGTTCGGCAGATCCGGAATTTATACATTGATGTCGATGTTCACAATTGTATTTTTCCAAAACGGTGCAGGCCTTTCGCTTCAGCAAGGCACTACGATTATTCTTATCGGTAGAATTTTTGATGCTATCAATGACCCGCTTATGGGTATGATTGTTGACAGAACAAAATCAAAATGGGGTAAAATGAGACCGTATCTTTTGTTTGCCCCTGTACCAATCGCCATAACAACGATTGCATTGTTCTCGGCTCCGTTTGAGGAAGGCTCAAAAGCCGCTTTCGTATGGGCACTTGTTACATACATTCTTTGGGGTGTTGCATTTACAGTACAGGACGTACCTTTTTGGGGTCTTTCATCGGTAATCACTCCTCTTGAAAACGAAAGAACATCATTTATTTCCACAGCAAGACTCGGTTCAACATTCGGCGGTATTTTACCTGCACTTCTTGTACCGATTCTTTACCAAAGCAATATGGGATACACAAAGGGCTTCTTCCTCAGCGGTGTTATCTTTGCTTTGCTTGGCACTTCACTTTCTATTCTCATTTTCTTTGTATCAAAGGAAAGAGTGCCAAAGATGGATCACACTCCGTCATTCAAGGAAACATTTGTTGTTCTTGGCAAAAACAAGCTTTTGCTTATTGTTATCTTTGCGGCGGTTCTTGGCTCAACAATGGTTACTGCCAACCAATGTGCAGACTATATCGGCAACTTTATCATCATCCAAAACTACACCGACTTCTCGCAAATCTTTAAGGATTTCCTGCCCGGTGCACAGACAACACTTGTTGACAATGTTGATGCTGCGGCAGCATATGATTTTTGGATTCCGCGCGGAACTATCGTAACAACTCTTACGGTTGCTATCGGCGTTGGTATGGTACCTGCAATGGCTATCTTCCCTATGCTTAGGAAGAAGCTTTCGCTCAAGCAAATCTACATAGGCTCTGCTTTATTCGGCATGGTTGTACATACACTTTGCTATTTTGTAATGGCTCACGATGTTACAAAAGCAAACATCTATATCCTTTGGGTATTCTTATTCCTGATGGGTCTTCCGCTTGGTATCTACAACGTTATTACATATGCTCTTATTGCAGATGCAGTTGACTACCTTGAATGGAAAACCGGCGAAAGACAAGAGGGTGTATGCTTTGCATTCCAAACATTCCTTTCAAAGGTTAACGCCGCTGTTGCAACATTTGTATTCGGTCAAATTCTCGGCAGAACAGATTTCAAGGCAATCGACAAATCACTTGTTGACGTTGCCGGCAGACAAATATTCTTCCAGCAGTCAGTTGACACACAAAAGATGCTTATTGCTCTTGTAACAATCATCCCTGCTGTCGGCTTCCTGCTTACAATCATTCCTATGTTCTTTAACGATTACACAGGTAAGGTCAAGGAAGAGGCTCAAAAAGAATTGGAAGCAAAAAGAGAAGCAAAGATGCAGTAATAAATTTATTGCAAAAGAATACATAAAATCAAAAGGCTGTAAGCATCAAACGATGCTTGCAGCCCTTTTATTGTTCAGTTACCAAATGATATGTTCTGTCGCTCGCCTTACCCTTATAAAAGATCTTTGCACCCGGACAGAATTGTTTAATATCCTTTGCAACATTTTGAAATTTCCTTAATCAGCTAACAGCTTTTCTGCCCACTCCTTTTCACGAAAGCCGGTTAAAACCACCGTGTCCGTTACAATAATCGGACGTTTAACAAGCATACCGTCGGTTGCTAAAAGCTTAAGCTGTTCCTCCTCTGACATAACAGGTAGCTTATCCTTTAGCCCCATAGACTTGTATAGCAAGCCGCTTGTGTTAAAGAACTTTTTAAGCGGCATACCGCTTTGAGCATACCAAGACTTTAGCTCGTTATAGGTTGGATTTTGCTCCTTGATGTGCCTGTCGGTATATTCAAATCCATTTTCATCAAGCCATTTCTTTGCCTTTTGGCAGGTTGTACATTTTGGATATTCTACAAATAGCATTACTATCTCTCCTTTTATAAATCTTAATTGTTATTTTATCCACGCCATTGATACCTTTGCAAATCTACTCTGCCGTCAACAACCTCTATCCCGTCATTGATCAGACGATTTTTCTGCTCCTCTATGCCGCCGAAGGCGAAGCTTTGGGTAAGCATTCCCTTACTGTTTACAACACGATAACATGGAATATCATCGGGATTTGGATTTTTGTGAAGTGCATTGCCGACAGCCCTTGCATAATAAGGATTGCCGCACATCGTTGCAATTTGACCGTATGTTGCAACCCTGCCACTTGGAATTTTGCAAACAGCATCATATATTTTTTCATTAAGAGTCATATAAGCTTTCACATTCTTTCCTACTGCAAATAATCATCGCGGTGAAATTATACCACATATTATGAAAAATCACAAGAAGCACAAGCACAAAAATAAGGCTTATTCCGAAAAATCTGAATAAGCCTAAAATTTTTTATGCGGTTACGGTTTGAGCCTGTATTGCGTTGTAGCGCTCCTCAAGCACATCCATACAGTTATATGCCTCCTGCTGAATTAACAGCCTTTTGGCATCTGTATACGGCTTAACGGCATGTCTGTAATTTGAGCGATCCTTGATTGCTTTTTTAACGGCACGCTTTCTGTCGATGGTTTGCTTAAGGGTATCGGTAGGGAGATTTTGAGCCTCCTGTATTGCATTTTCATCAGGCTCATAAACACCGTTTGCAAAGAATTTTTTCTGCGTTTTGATTGCGTATTTGATTTCCTTAGCAAGCTTTTTCAAATCTGAAAGGATAAGCTTTTCCTCTTTAGTTTCGGGCTTTGGCACAGATGCGATTTTTGCATTGATTTCCTGAAGAACAATATTAAGGTCTGTACCCTCATTATCAACAATATATTTTGCATTTTCAACCTGTTTTTGAAATTGTACGGTTGAAAACTTTTCAAGCTCTGCCAAAACAAAAGGAGCAAGCTCAATATTTTCGTTTCTGATTTTTAATTCGTTAATTTTATTTTTTGCGTTTTTAATAGCTTCTGAGCGAGCAGCCTTTTCCTCCGGCGTCTTTTTAGGCAGTGCCCTTGCCGCTTTAAGCTCATCCTTTGAAATTTCAACAGGTTGTTTGCCTAAAATACCTTTAATATCGGTAATAATGTTCATAGCACGAACAAGCTCATCATCGTCAAGACAGCCTGCACTGTAATCGTCAAACATTGCACGAATACGAAGAACATATGTAATTCCCCTATGCTGCTTTTCTGTCAAATCATAGAATAAGTACGGTATTACATTTAGAGTTGCGCCAATAACCGATGCAATAATCATAGTTTTGAAAAGGTTGTCACGGATTGAAGCATCATAAAGAACATCGTAATTGTCTTTAAGTCCGCATTTTTCCTGAAGAAACGGAACAACAGAGCCTGTAAAATAACTAAGAAAAGTTCCGATAAGACCTACTACACCGAACATACCGTCAATACGTTCACCTGTAATATACTGCTGATAGTCACGCATATCGGCCTGAATACCCGGATTATAGATATTACCGAGAACAAGCACAAAATTGTTAATATAAAATATCGCAATAACCAAATATACATTGTGATATGTAAAGAAAAGGAAGGCTAAAAGAATGATATTTGTGATATTGCAGGATATTAAAAGCTTGCGTTTGCCTATCTTTCTTATAAGAAAAGGAGCCGCCATCATCGCCCACAGCGCACCGTTACCGATAATGGTATTTGCCACACCGAGAAGCTTTTCCTTTTCGGGATAAGCATAAACAAAGGTCCATTGCAGGATAACGTAATATGACATTTCAAGAAAGCCTATCCAACCTGCAACACTTGTAATCCAGAAATACTTGTTCTTTGCTACCGAACGGATTGCATCAAAGAAACGAATTTCATTTTCCTTCGATTTAGGCTTAATAATACGCTCGTTTGTAAACTTGTACACAGGGAATGCAAGAAGCAATCCAAGCAACGAAATTGCCGGATAAATAATACGATATGTTCTGATATCGGTTAATCCGCCTGTAAGGCCTGCCAAGAAAGGAATGGCAAAGTTTGTTATTGACGGAGCGAGAGAATATATGATTTGTGAAATAGACATTACGTCTGTTCGTTCATCGGAATCAGGCGACATTACCTGAATAAGCAAACCGAACGAATCGGTATAAAACGGGCTGAATATATTAATCACAAGATACAGCACAAGAACAGTTGCCGCCTTTTGATTATAGGTCATCAGCTCATACGGCATCCATACAAACAGGCAGGCTGACAAAACGCTCGGAAGTCCCATCCACTTTAGGAACGGACGGAATTTTCCCATTGGGGATTTAATATTATCCATTATATACGAACGGAACATCGTAAATGAAATACCGATAATATTTGCTATAACAAGCATATAGTAAAGGTGTGTAGGCTTTAATCCGATACAAGAGCCGACCAGGAGGTTTGAAGCAGAAAGACCCACTGCACTTATCACAACTGTTGCAAGGTGAACACCCATTCCTCCAATGCCGTATGCAGCAACCTCTTTGTTTGGAATATATCTTCCCTCATAAGGAACATTCCAATGTGCAAAAAAGTCTTTCACATAAGACTTTGCCTTTGATACAATACCTATATTAGCCATCGTTTTCTCCTTGAAATTTTATATACTGTAATACTATATTAGCACATACATCCTTTCTTTGCAAGAAAAAAGAGCATCTCGTTTGAGATGCTCTTGAATATTAGCCGTTGATTTGCTTTGCGATTTCTTCTGCAAAGTTTTCTTCTCTCTTTTCAAGGCCGTCGCCCTTCATCATACGGATGAAGCCGTTTGCCTTGATTTCTGTGCCGAGTGCCTTTGCAACGCTGTCAATGTAGCCTGCAACAGAGCCCTGGAAAAGATCCGAACGAACAAAATCCTGCTCAAGCAAGCAAATTTCCTTAATCTGCTTTGAAATTCTACCCTGTACAAGACCTGTGAAAATCTTGTTTTCAGCGATTTCTGCCTTATGTGAAACAGCGATTTGTGCGAGTGCTTCGTAAGCTTCCTTTGAAATGAAGTTTACAAAGTTCTTTCTCTGCTTCTGGTCAAGTCCCTGATAGGTAGTGATGTCATCATCGCTCCACTTCTTATCGTTAATAGCCTCATCAATAAGAGTGCTGAGAATAGGAATCGGAAGTGAATCAGGCTTATTAAGAGCAGAATCAACTGTGATTGAATGCATCTTATCTGCTTCCTCGGCAGAGATTTCATCCTTGCTCAAGTACTCCGGACTCATTGCAGCAATCTGCATTGCCACATTCTTGCCCATAGCAACAAACTCAGGATCTGAAGCCTTTGCTTCGTCAGCTACATCAAAGCCAACCATAACACCAACGCTACCGCCGGCATGGATATATGTTGAAACAACACCTTCCATTCTTTCGAAGCGACGAACCTTCATATTCTCACCGATAGCAAGAACAAGGTCGTTAAGAGTTTCTGTAACGGTTCTGTCTGTGCCGTCAAACTTTGTTTCCTTAAGAGCTTCAACGTCAACAGGGTCGGTAGCAAGAATAGTCTTTGCAACACCCTCAACGAATGCCATAAACTTTTCGTTCTTTGCTACGAAGTCTGTCTCTGAGTTAACCTCAAGAACAACACCCTTCTTTGAAGCCTCATCATAATAAGGAAGAACAACACCCTCGGCAGCAATTCTTGATGCCTTTTTCTGTGCAGCAGCAAGTCCTCTTTCACGAAGAAAATCGATAGCCTTTTCCATATCACCGTCAGACTCTACAAGAGCCTTCTTACATTCCATCATACCAACGCCGGTCTTCTCACGAAGAGCCTTTACGTCTTGTGCTGTAAATGCCATAATTATATCCTCCAACAATATAGTTTATATTTCTTAATTATTCAGCAGCTTCTTCCTCTGCAGGAGCTTCCTCTGCCTGTGCGATAGGAGCAACTGCATCCTCGCCGTCTCTGCCCTCGATAACTGCGTTTGCCATTGCACCTGCAATAAGCTTTACTGCACGGATAGCATCATCGTTACCCGGGATAACGTAATCGATTTCGTCAGGGTCACAGTTTGTATCAACAATTGCAACGATTGGAAGACCAAGCTTTGTTGCTTCTGATACAGCGATTCTTTCCTTGCGAGGATCTACGATGAACATTGCATCAGGAACCTTCTTCATTTCTGTGATACCGCCAAGATACTTTTCAAGCTTTTCGATTTCAAGCTCGAGACCTGCAACCTCCTTCTTTGGAAGAAGATCAAATGTGCCGTCCTCCTGCATCTTCTTGAGCTGTGCAAGACGAGCAACACGACCGCGGATTGTCTTGAAGTTTGTGAGCATACCGCCAAGCCATCTTGCGTTTACATAAGGCATTGAGCAACGGATTGCTTCCTCCTTAACGCTGTCCTGAGCCTGCTTCTTTGTACCTACAAAGATAATGCTTCCGCCGTTTGCAGCAAGGTCACGAACGAACATATATGCTTCGTCGAGCTTCTTTACTGTCTTTTGCAAGTCAATGATATAAATACCATTTCTTTCTGTGAAGATGTACTCAGCCATTTTAGGATTCCATCTTCTTGTTTGGTGACCAAAGTGAACACCTGCTTCTAAAAGCTGTTTCATTGAAACTACATTTGCCATTTTCATTTCCTCCTTTAAGGTTAAACCTCCACAACGAAGTATGGCAAGAGCCTGATTTATAACCTTTGGCTCAACCTCATTGTGTGCGAATTCGCTTTCTTTTTTACGAATGCGATAGCATTATAACAAAAAGGGCTGAAAAAATCAACCCTTTTTTACTATATTTTTATATAAATACTAACTATTTACAACAAACTCTACATAAAAGTCGGCGGTGGGTATTTGGAGTGACAGGAGGTCTGATGACTCATTCATCATCAAAGTATAGTCTCCTACCGATGTTTTACCCGAAAAGGTACAGTTTCCGCCCTCTTTCTTTGGCACCGATGCAGATGATGATGTTATTACATCATATACAATTACGGCGGGGTTATACGGTGAAACCTTTGATTTTTCAGCGGTGTTGACCATATCCCGTCTTGTGAAGGTTACGGTGCTTGCATCGCAGGAGATTGTCATACCCTTTGCGTTTGTTGATGTTGGAGTTATGTATACCTTACTGCCGTCAAATTTAACATTTGCAGTATACGAGTAATCACCTATTGTAATAGTTGCCTTTTGAGAAAAGGAGGTCTTAATTTGCGGTGATTTTACAACTTGAGTGCAGGCGCACAAAAGCATTACTGCCATACACAACGACAATGATATTACTTTTTTCATTAAATCAGCTCAATGTTTAATATTCGGACATTAAAGCACCGAGGCGTTCTATCATATCAAAAACCGTTATTCCTCTTTGGCTAAGGCGACATACTGCTTCATCACCGGCACAGCCGTGAATATACACTCCGGTCATTGCCGAATCAAAAGTATTAATACCCTGGGCAACAAACGAGCCGATGATTCCGCTTAGCATATCACCTGTACCACCCATTGCCATAGCAGGATTGCCGGTAGTATTTATAAGCACCGTTTCTCCGTCCGTAACCACGGTATTTGCTCCTTTAAGTACAACCGTAACGCCGTATTTGGCAGCAAAATCCTTTGCAATACCAATACGGTTTGATTGCACCTCGGCAACAGATTTTGATGTGAGCCTCGCCATCTCACCGGGATGAGGCGTAAGAACGACAGGCACTTTAACATCCTTTAATATATCTATGCACGATGTTAAGCAATTTATACCGTCGGCATCAATAATTACCGGACAATTTGCATTTTTTAATACATTTTTTGTCAGCTCAACGGTATCGTCACTGACACCCATACCGCATCCGATAACAATAGTATTAGCCCAAGGCAAATCGCAAACAATACCGTTAACGGCATTTTTACAAATCATTCCGTCCTTATCTGTAACCGGATTAAAAACAGGCTGAACAAGATGCGAAGCAATAATGGGATATGCCGAATCAGGAGTTACAAGCTTAACAAGTCCTACTCCTGTTCTGACGGCAGATTCACAACAAATCACCGCTGCACCCGGCATTTTATACGAACCGCAAATACACATAAGATGTCCGTTGGAACCTTTATTTGCATTAAAATCAAAAGGAGGGATAACATCCTTTACAGCCGATTTTTCTATTGTGCTTGCATAAATATCCTCATAGCAATCATCGGGAATACCGATATTAACGGTTACAATTTTTCCGCACAGAGCATTTGACGGTGGAAGAACATGACAATATTTTAATGTTGAAATTGCTATGGTAAAATCTGCCTTAACTGCATTTTGACATACTGTGGCATCGGTGGCATTTGTTCCGCTTGGAGTATCAACACAAATAACAACCGCATTACTGTCATTGACAGCCTTAAACACCTCGTCAAACGGACTGCGTGCCTCACCGTGAAATCCGATACCGAAAATGCAATCAACTATATAATCAGCATTTGCACTTTGGTTATTAAAGCTCTCAACAGGCACTCCGGAGGAAACTGCCTCATTAAAATACTTTACAGGCTCGTCAATAGACGGAGCCTTATCGCAAAGAACAATTTTTGCATTTGCACCGTAGCAATACAAAAGCCTTGCAATAACAAAGCCGTCACCTGCATTTTTTCCGTTTCCGCAAAAAACGGCAACGGTCTTATTTACAAGCGATTTGCCGTATTTGTTTATAATTTGCTGTGCACAGGCTGTACCTGCCTTAAGCATAAGCTGTGCCTCGGTTGAATAAAATTGAAAGCACTTACCTTCTACCGCACGTATTTCGTCTGCAGAAAGAATACGCATATATATCACACTCCATTTTCATACTATCACAAAGTAAAAAATATTACAAGTTTGTAATTGCAATAAGGACGAATATTTGTTATAGTAAAACAGAGGTGAAAAATGTGATAAAAAAATACAGGAAAGAAATCATATTCTTTTATGCTTGCTGTATTCTGTCTCTTATCGTAGGAACATTTTTTGACCTGAAGCTTGACATAAAGCTAAACAATCCCACAGATACCTTTTCTGTTTGGTTTTACAACACGGGAGAAATACCGGCAAGGCTTGTTTGCCCTATTGCAGGGGCGGTTATTTGCTTTTTGTGTGAAAAGAAAATAACAAAAATTGCAGGCGCTCTGATATGCCTGGGAGGAAGCGTCTACCTCGGCATACATATTGCCAAGTATTTCTTTGTTGATGAAAACAAAATGATATTTGGTATCCTTTACGGATTGGGAGTCGGAATAATAATACTTACCGTCGGTCAATACATCAAAATTCCGGGTGTGGCAAAAAAGCCATTGATTGCTTTTGCATTTGCGGGAATTGCCGTTATGTTTGCCGAAATAAGTATTGTTGAGTTTGCCAAATACACATGGGCAAGACCGAGATTCAGATATTTGTTACAGCTTGGAAGCTATGACAGATTTACACCTTGGTACAGGCCGCTCGGCTTTAATTTTGACGAGGGCAACAATGTTAAGTCATTTCCGTCAGGTCATTCGGCAGGCGGTGCGGTAAGCTATCTTGCAATGCTTTTGCCGTTTTGCACAGAAAAGCTTAAGGACAAAACCCTGCTATGCTTTGCTATTCCTTTTGTGTACACAAGCACACTTGCTTACACAAGAATGGTTATGGGCGCACACTTTTTAACCGACGTTACCGTTGGCGGAATGATAACCTTTACATTAATAGTTATTGCTACTGCAATTTTGGACAAAAAACACTATGCATTAAAAGAGCATTAAGGAGGAAATATGGATACTATTTTACTTGCAGCTGTCACCATGGGAGAAAGAATAGACAGCATATTCTATAATTTTGACCTATGGGTTTTCAGCTTTTTCGGTAATATTCAAAACGGATTTTTAACACAGGTTGCAAGATTCTTTACAAGCTTCGGCGATGAAAGATTTGTAATACCTATGGTAATTTTTGGAGCGGTACTTTGCTTATTTAAGAAAACAAGAAAGTACGGTGCCGCACTGATTTTTTCTATTATAATAGGTACACTTGTTACAAATGTAATAGTTAAGCCGATGTTCCTGAGAGTAAGACCGTACAACACATTGCAGGGTGTTGCCGAATACTTTGCTTGGTACAAGGGCGCGGGAATGCTCAGCGAAAGCGACTACTCCTTCCCTTCCGGCCACACAACGGCTGCGTTTGAAATTGCCACAGCAATGTTCATCTGCTTCAAAAAGGACAAAAAGAAAATATGCTGGCTCTTCCCTGTTGTAGCTATCTGCACAATGGGAAGCCGTGTTTACCTTATGGTTCACTACGCAAGCGATGTTTTGGCAGGTATGATTGTAGGTACAGTTGCAGGCTGTTTAGGATACTTGATTGCTGTTTTGGCTTGCAAAATCATTGAAAAAATCAAGTTCCTTGATGCAATAGATGTTACTCCTTTGTTCAAGAAGGTTAGCCCTAAGGCTATACCGATAGCAGTTATTGCAGTTATTACTGTTCTGTTCTGTATGAGCTACGTTCCTGCAATTTCAGAGGGCGGAGAGGACGCACACAGATGTGCATACGTTGGCGAATACGACTGTATGAACGAAGCGAGAGTTGACGATGAGGATTATCCGCCGATTGACGGCAAGGAATATTGCAAAATTCACTGGAAGCAATTAAGCGGTGAAAATCAATAATTATGATTATAATGCAAAAGACCACTGAAAAATATCGGTGGTCTTTTTCTCATTCGCCTTTAATTTGCTTTAGGGCATTTTTTTCAAGCCGAGAAACCTGTGCCTGTGATATTCCTATCTCCTGTGCTGTTTCCATTTGTGTTTTGCCCTGCATAAAACGCATATAAAGTATCTTATGCTCTCGCTCGTCAAGGTTGTGAAGCTTGTCCTTTATCATAATTTCATCCACCCAATCCGAGTCGGTTGAATTATCACCTATTTGGTCCATAACAAAGATTGTATCACCGCCGTCATTATATACAGGCTCATAAAGGCTAACGGGGTCTACTATTGATTCAAGGGCGATTACAACATCGCTTTTCTTCATATTAAGCTCATTTGCAATTTGTTCAATGGTTGGCTCCTTGTTATATTTATTTGTAAGCTTTTCTTTAACCTGCATAGCCTTGTATGCTGTATCACGCAGAGATCGGCTGACTCTTATACTGCTGTTATCCCTTAAAAACCGTCGTATTTCACCGATTATCATTGGCACCGCATAGGTAGAAAATCTTACATTAAGCTCTGTATTAAAATTATCTATTGCTTTAATTAATCCGATGACACCGACCTGAAACAAATCATCCATACCCTCTCCCCTATTGGCAAAGCGTTGCACAACAGAGAGCACAAGTCGCAGGTTTCCGTTAATAAGATTGTCCCTTGCCGTGCTGTCGCCCTGCTGTGCTTTTTTAAGAAGGTCAATTTTTTCCGACTCCTTAAGGAGCTTAATATCGTTTGTATTTATTCCGCAGATTTCTACCTTATTAAAATATTGCACATAATCATTCCCTACATTTTATGTACAGGAATATTATTGGCAAAAGTAAAAAAAATATCCATAAACAGTACAAAGAAATATATCTGTTGCTTTTTGTCGAAAATTAGGTTATAATTACAAAAAGGCGGTGAGTTGATGTACAGCGAAGATGAAGCTATAAAGCAAAACATAAAAACCAATCTCAGAAAGTTCAGAGAGGCAAACGGCTTTACTCAAACACAGATTGGCATAATACTCGGCACAGGCAGAACAACCTATACAAAATGGGAAAGCGGTGATACTCTGCCCAATCCCGTTCAGCTTGCTATGCTTGCATCAATTTACAACAAAAGTGTAAATGATTTTTACAGGGATGAAAACGGCTTTACTGTTTGCAGTACAATGTTTGATGAGCCATACACAAATCATTTTTTAAGTGAGTTAAACGACGACGAAAAAATGCTTCTTTCAAAATTTAGGTTGCTAAATGACGACGAAAAGAAAAAAGTTAGCGAATACATTAAAACAATAAACAAAGATTAAAAAATCCTTGAGCCACAGGTTCAAGGATTTTTCATTATTTATCTTCTTTTAGGAGGTGGGAGGTAATCATCATCACCGTAAAGCTCACGGTCAAGCTTTTCCTGCTCTCTGCGACGCTTTGCAATCCTTGCCTTGTCGCGTTGAATTCTTCTGACAAACACAACAACATAGGCAATGCCGAAAAGAATTATCAGGCACAAAAATGCAATTACAAATTTGTTTGTAAAGAATTTCTTGAGTGCATTAAGAATTTTCAAAAATGTTGACAGTTCAACGGTTTTTGCAGCCACAAGGTCAACCGTAATAATTGTTTTTCCTGCAAATATAATGTCTGCCTTGCAAACGAAATCACCTTTTGTAACAGGCGCCTCAAGGCTTTCAGGTGCATCAATAGGCTGAATAATTACATTTGACGGATCAAGGGTGCTTGGAACAAGAGTTGTAACATCATCCTTAACTACAAGCTGAACGGTGTCGGCGTCCTTGCCGTTATTAACAGGAAGCTCATATGCAATATCGTTTTTGCGAACAACAGTTGAATATTTTAACGAGTCAAATGCCCAATCAAACAACGAAGCAGCATCAATAAACGAGCACTTTGTTTTTATCCCGTCAAGCACCTCAATAGGACTGTCCATTACAATCGCAAGATAATTATATCCGCCCTTTGATGCCTTTGTTATTACGCAATAGCCTGCCTCCTCGGTTGAGCCTGTTTTGATACCCTGCGCATACTGATAGTAGTATGTAATGTGAAATTTATCAAGCATATAGTTGGTATGGATTAAATTTAGATTTCCGAACTTATACTGTTGTGTTGAAGAAATCTTATTGAAAACATCGTTTTTCATTGCCTCAAGGGTTATTTTTGCCATATCGGAGGCTGTGGTATAATGCTCCGGATCGTGCAGACCGTCGGGATTAACAAAATGAGTATCCTTACAGCCTATGGATTGTACCCAGCTGTTCATTTCATCAACAAAGGCGGGAATGCTTCCGCTGACAAATTCTGCAAGCACCTCGCAGGCATCGCAGGCAGAATATACCATTGTTAAATACAACAGCTCCTCAATAGTATACGACTTACCGATTTTCAGGCCTGCTACCTGCGCACCCGTTCCGTATATAGACTCTATTGCAGTTTTTGAAGCAACAGTTTCCTGAGACAAATCCTTTACCTTATTAAGTGTTACCATAGCAGTAACAATCTTTGTTAATGATGCGGGATACTTCCTTTTATCTGCATTTTTTTGAGCCACAACAGGATGCGAATCATCATCAAGGCTAATCAGCATATACGCATCTGCATAAATTTTTACATTGGGAGTATATTCTGCCGCCTGTGCGTTAAAAGGAACGCAAAAAACAGTTAAGGCCATAACAACTGTGCACATAAAAGAAGCAAACAGTTTTTTCATTTACTTGACACCTCTTGAAATAAATTATATTATAAATACATAATAACATATTACTGTTGATAATCTGTCTCTTATACACATCTGACGCTGCCGACGAC
>NZ_CAMFQO010000015.1 GCF_945980375.1 uncultured Eubacterium sp.
AAATATCGCTTTAATACTGCATTTTTGACGGGTTCGGATTATTACCGTTACCCTATGATAATATTTTTCCATCTGTTGAGATTGTTACAACCTGCCACGGAATGAATTTTCCGCTGTTTTGAAGTGCAGTCTTAACTGCGTGTTCAATACCTCCGCAGCAGGGCACCTCCATTCTTACAACGGTTACGCTCTTAATATTATTATTTGCAATAATTGCAGTTAATTTGTCTGAATAATCTACATCATCAAGCTTCGGGCAACCTATTAAGGTAATCTTGTTTTTGATGAAATCGTTGTGGAAATTGCCGTAGGCATAGGCCGAGCAATCAGCGGCAACAAGGAGATTTGCACCGTCAAAATACGTAGCATTAACAGGCACAAGCTTAATCTGCACAGGCCATTGAGAAAGCTGACTTGATACAGAAACATTGGTATGATCCACTTTCTTTTCGTGATTTATACTCATTGAGCGTGAGCCGGGACAGCCTGAATGTGCGTGTTGCTTTGCTTTTTGACTTGCCTTAACCGCCGCCTCATCATAAGCAGGAGCCTCTCGCATTTCAAAGGAAATTGCGTCAACAGGACAGGCGGGCAGGCAATCGCCCAATCCATCGCAATAGTTCTCTCTTGTGAGAACGGCTTTGCCGTTTACCATATCTATTGCACCCTCGTGGCAGGCAGATGCACAGGCACCGCAGCCGTTACATTTTTCTTTATCTATCTTAATGATTTTTCTAATCATTCTTATCTTCCTTTCATAGGGTAACGGTAATAATCCGAACCACGGTTTATCGTGGCAGATATTGCCCTTACTCTTTGTTAAAATACTCGTTAATCCGAAAGGATTAACTGCGTTTTTGCCTCGATTAAGACCAAATCTGCACACGATAAACTGCAAAGCATCAAAAATGCTTGGAGTAAAGATGAGATTTGGCGTCTTGAGATGGCAGCCTTGCTGACGCAAGGCAACAGCGAAAGCGACAAATATCGCTTTAATACTGCATTTTTGACGGGTTCGGATTATTACCGTTACCCTAAGTGACCTCATTATACTATAAATCGTACTAAAATTCCACAGTTTTTTGATAAAAAACACGAGGTATGTTATGGAAAGAAAGCAACATAAAATAAGTATTTTGAAGCTACTGTTTATTAGCTTCGGTATATCGGCTTCAACTTTGGGTACTGTTTTACGGACTGTCAAAGTGGGAAATATTTACAATAAAGTAATCTTAAGCTATAATGAACATAAAACGGATTATGACTTTATAAACGGACGATTTATCTATAAGGATGATGAGCATGAATAATGGCAACAAATACATATTCAAAATCATTGTTAATTCTCTTCTTTTCGATGCATACGAGGCAGTTGATAATACTCTTGAAATCTACGGTATCGTTATTTCAAATGATTACAGAGAAAGAACAGTTGTGGGAAAATGGAATCCTATGCTAAATAATAAATTAGGTGCCAAAATTAATGTTTGGACAGGCGAGTTTAGGTTGTGGGAGGACGGCTCAACAACTGTTATCCGATTGATTTTAAGCGGTATCGGCGATAAAGCTTCGGCAAAAATAATGGTTAAGTTTTTTTGCAAAAAGCTGAAGAAATTTATTTCGGTTCAAAATATGTATTTAGAAAGAAGCAGTAAAGCATCAAATAATATCACAAAAGAATTATTTACTGCTTTTCAAAGTGCACACCGGAATCCTAAACGAAGCTTTGGACAACAATTATGTGATGCTCTTGATATTGCAGATGCGTTGATACCTGAAAAGAAACAAGCAAAAAAGGTTTATAAATACGACGATTATGATGATGTATCATACTATCCTGACGAGGACCACGAAGGCCACGACCACGAGCCTGACGGGTATTGTATTGAAGCGGATGAGTATATCCAAGATATGATGTAATGGAGATCAATTATGAAAAATGATAGTCATTTGTTTCCGGTTGAAACACCTATGGACAGTCTTTTCGATAGCAATAAAGATGGTAAATTAACCGGATTTGAAACAACTATGCGTGATGCTGAGGATTATTATATGGAGCATCACGATGATTGATTTACTTTTGAAAAACTGAAAAATACAAGCCGAGAGGGGTGTCCTCTCGGCTTAATTTTTTGCGGATATGTAGTGCAATTTTCGTTAATTTTATGTTTTTGATGTAAATAGGCGCCCACTATGCTGTTTTTTGGATTTTTTCATAATATAGAGTATTTTTGCTAAATCTTAAGCCACATACGAAGTATTCCCAAAATAAGCAAATGAACCGGATAAAACCAATATCCCAGCATTTTGCTTTGCTTACCTCTTTTGCCGTTATATGTAAGTGTCAGCCCAAAGCCTAAAAGTGACCAAGGCTCTGTGTATATAGATGCATAGGCAAACGGAATTGATAAAAGCTGTGCATCGTGGAACAGATAGAAGAAATATCCTATTAAAATTGCGTGATGCTCGTAATCAAGTGCCAAAAGCATTGATACTGTGCTCATTACTGCAACAATGGCAAATGACACTAAATACCAATACACCTTCTTTTTGTTTTGCATTTTTACCTTAAGCACATCAATTATCCATATGGTAACAAGCACCAATGCCAAGGCAAACATTACATTGTTCCAATTCTTGTTAAAAAACTCGGAGGTTGTAAACATATCAAAGGGGACCTCGGATATTACACCGAAAATAAGCAGATTCATCAAATACTTTTTTCTGCTTCTTGTTTTATAAAATCCCTCAACTAAAAGAAAGCAAAACAAGGGAAATGCAATCCTGCCGATTTTGTCAAAAATATTACTGAGAGTGGTAAGTCCACCGTAGTCTGCTGTTAAATTAGGATAAATCAATGCCTTGTTAACATGGTCGATAAGCATTGAAATAATGGCAATAGCCTTTAGCTGTGCACCGTTTAGAAACTGAATTCTTTTGCATAAGGCATTAGCCTTGTCAGCGATTTTTTGATACATAATTCAACCGACACCCCCATATCCTTCTGCTTTGATTTTAAGATATCAGCTAAGTATTGTCAATCCTTAAAAGCGATAATAACACTAACCCGGATTTTGTATTTGTGTGTTGTGCCGTGTTGCCTTGACAAAGTATCGTTGATGATGATATATTGAAGTCAATTCAAGGTGAATATTATAAGATGAGAAGGAAAAGCAGCTTGAACAAACATATCAGGGCGAAATTTCCGAAATTGAGCTTCCTGAAAAAAGCATAATGACGGTTGTGTTTGACTTATAAAGGGAATGATGATAAATGGAAAAATTCAGATGGGCTTATATAGGCAGCGGAAGCATTGCACATTCTACTGCAAAGGATATTGTTAAGGGTAATCACAAAATCGTTTCTGTTTACGGCAGGAGCATTGACAGGGTTAAGAGCTTTGCCGATAAATTCGGCGCTGATGCATACGACAATTTTGATAAAGCTGTTAGTCGTGATGATGTGGATGCTGTATACATTGCAACTCCGCACACCTCACATCTTGAGTATGCAACAAGGGCAATGCGCCTTGGCAAGCCTGTTTTGTGCGAAAAGCCGGTCGGCGTTTCTGCTTTCGAGGCACAGGAAATGATTGCTGTTGCAAAGGAACAAAATGTGTATTTTTGTGAGGCAATGTGGACATGGTTTTCCGATGTTGCGTTAACAGTAAAGAAATGGGTGCAAAGCGGAGAGATAGGCAACATCACCGATGTGGAAATCAACTACGCATTCCCCGGTATTATGATGCCCAAAACATCAAGAGTGCTTACCCCTGAAACAGCGGGCGGAGCAATTCTTGACATAGGCATTTATCCTATTACATATTGCTATAATTTGTTCGGAGTGCCAAAGAGCATTTCCTGCAACGGAAAGCTTAAAAACGGCATTGACATATCCGAAACCGTCGTGCTCCGATATGACGGCTTTAACTGTAAGCTTAATATGTCATTGTGCACGCTTAAGGAAAACTGCAAAATAAACGGCACAAAGGGTAGCATAAATCTGCCTGTGTTCTTCCATATGGCATCCCGCGCCGTGCTGAAAAACGAAAACGGCAGACAGGTGTTTAACGGCAGGACAGATTACCTTACGGAATTTACCCGTGTGGCAGAGGAAATAAGGCAGGGTAAAAAGCAGTCAGATTATATTCCGTTTGAAGCAACAGCCGAATGTCTTAAAATCATTGACGAATGTCGCAGACAGATGAAGCTTGTTTACCCGTTTGAGAAAACAATATGACAGTAAAAACCGCCTTGCATAACAAACAAGGCGGTTACATTTTTATTCTATTCTCTTTTTTCTGCCGGTAAATAATGACATACCGAAAATCAGCAGGAGCAGTATTACTGCAAACGCCATCCAAGCAATTCTGCTTGATGCTGTGTGATTTGCGAAGAAATCGTAGTATCCCTTAAGATATACAAATACTACAATTATAGGAAGAATGTATTGCATATAGAATCTTGCCCATTTCGGAAACTTAAGACCGGTGCCCGTATTTGCTTCTTTAAGGAAATTTTCAAAGCCCCAGCCGTTCTTTCTTACACAGAACATAACAAACAGCAGACTGCCGAGCGGAAGAAGATTGTACGATACAATGAAATCCTCAACGTCCATAATTACCGTTCCCTCGCCGAGCGGTTGAATTTTTGACCAAAGGTTAAAGCCGAGTATGGCAGGGATACTGATAACGGTAACAATTACAAGGTTGACGATAACGGATTTAGAACGGCTCCAGCCCTTTGTATCCATAAAGGTTGCAATTAGGTTTTCAAACACGGCAACGATTGTTGACAGTGCGGCAAAGGACATAAATACAAAGAAGAGCGCACCCCAAATTCTGCCTCCTGCCATTTGATTGAACACGTTTGGAAGAGTGATAAACAAAAGCGACGGACCTGCACCAGGCTCAACACCAAAGGCAAAGCAGGCAGGGATAATGATAAATCCTGCCATGAGGGCAACAAAGGTGTCAAGCACCATAACGCTTACCGCTTCTCCGCCGAGCCTTTTCTTTTTGTTTAGATAGCTGCCGAAGATTTCCATAGCGCCTATACCAAGGCTCAATGTAAAAAATGCGTGTGACATTGCGGCAAAGATTGCCGTGCCAAAGCCCTGCTCCTTTACAGCCTGAAGGTCGGGCACAAGATAGAATTTGAAGCCCTCCTGTGCGTTTGGCAGGGTAGCAGAGTTAATTGCAAGTGCTACCATCAGCACAATAAGCAGTGACATCATAACCTTTGTTATTTTTTCTACTCCGTTTTTAACACCGAGCGCACATATGCCAAAGGAAATGATAATTGCAATAAACGCCCACAGCCCCATGGTTTGAGGTTGACTGAGCATAGTAGAAAACACATTGCCGACCTGCTCAACATTAAGACCCGATAGCCTGCCTGTCAGCTCAAGGTATGCATAATAAAGCATCCAGCCGCCTACCATAGTGTAAAACGACATAAGCAAAAAGCATCCCAAAATACTTATCCATTTAAGATTGTGCCATTTTGTACCCTTTGGCTCAAGCCTTTCAAATGCCTTGCCCATTCCCATTTGACTGCCTCTGCCGACTGCAAACTCGGCAACAAGAATAGGAAATCCGAGCAATACCAAAAATAACAGGTACATCAGTATAAATGTGGCACCGCCGTACATACCGCATATGTACGGAAATTTCCACACATTGCCTATGCCCACCGCACAGCCTGCCGATACAAGAATGAAGCCGAGGCGGGAGGCAAATTTTTCTCTTTTTTCCATAAACAAATCCCTCTCAAATTTGTATATAAAGTAATATAGATTGTAACATAAAGATTTTTTATGTCAAGCATAAAAGACATTTATTACAACAAATAATATCAATAGTTGGAACCTTGTGTATTTGATTTTTTTATGGACTGTGATATAATGATTTTATTCGGAGGAATTTTTATGAAAATTAACGACATAATTAACGGATTTAAGGTAACACAGATTAAGGATGTTACCGAGCTAAAGGGCAGAATTATTATTATGCACCACATCAAATCGGGTGCAAGGCTTATGTGGCTTGACCGACCCGATAACAACAAAACATTTTCAATAGCATTCAGAACAGTTCCTGTTGATGATACGGGCATTTTTCATATTTTAGAGCACAGCGTTCTATGCGGTTCAAAAAAGTTTCCTGTAAAGGAGCCTTTTGTTGAGCTTATAAAAAACAGTATGAACACCTTTTTGAACGCTTTGACCTTCAGCGACAAAACAATGTATCCTATTTCGAGCAAAAACGATAAGGACTTTTTTAATCTTATGGAGGTTTATCTTGATGCGGTTTTTTACCCTGCTATTTACACAAAGCCTCAAATTTTCTATCAGGAGGGCTGGCATTACGAGCTTGATGATAATGACAGTATTTCGTATAAGGGTGTAGTTTTTAACGAGATGAAGGGTGTGTACGCAGATGCTGATTCCGTAAAAGAAACAGCTATGTGCAGGGCACTTTATCCCGATACCTGTTACAGCTGTGAGTCGGGCGGTCATCCGTCGGCTATTCCCGATTTAACCTATCAGCAGTTTATTGACGGGCACAAAAGGTATTATCATCCATCCAATAGCTACATTATTTTGGACGGGGATTTGGATATTCAAAGAGTTACGGAGTTTATAGACAGTGAATACCTCTGTCATTTTGACGCCATTGAGCCAAGCGAGGCGCCTGCAATGCAGGCACCTGTTGATGCAGGTAAAATCGAGGTGTGCTTTGAGCAATCAAGGGATTTACCGCTTGAAAACCAAAGCTCTTTGCTTATGGGATATGTTATAGGCACCTTTGACCAAAAGGAAAAAATATACGCATCTCATATTCTTTCCCGTTATTTGTGCGAAAATAATCAGTCTTATTTAACCTCTTTGCTTCTTGATAACGGCTATGCCGAGGATGCTTATATTCACGTTACCGACGGTATTTTACAGCCGTATTTGTGTATAGACATTAAAAATATTGACGAAAAGCGCGCGGATGAAATAGAGGCATTTGTCAAAGAAAAATTGCTTGTGCTTGCAAATGACGGACTTGACAGAGAACAGCTCGAGGCATCTATTTCAAATCTGGAGTTTGAGCTTAAGGAAAAGGATTTCGGTTATCCGCGTGGCTTAATGTATGCAATGCTTTCGCTTGAGACCTGGCTTTATGACGGCGATCCCACTGCTAATGTTGTAGTCGGAGATATATTTGAAAGGCTTCATAAAAAGGCTGACAACGGCTATTTTGAAGAGCTTATCAGAGAGCTGTTCTTTGACAATGCTCACCGTTGCACCTTGCTTGCAAAGCCTTCGTATACCGCAGGCGACGAACAACGAGAGGCAGAGCTTGCAAGGCTTAAGGCTGTTAGAGACTCTTGGAGTGATGCCGACCTTGAGCATTACAGAAATGAGCAAAGACTTCTTGACGAGTGGCAATCATCAACGGACTCTCCGGAGGATTTGGCAAAAATACCAATGATAACTCTTGACGATATAGAGGTAGAGCCGGAGCCGTTGCCTACGGTTGTGGAGTCGAATATCCTAAAGCATGATGTTCAAACCGACGGCATTGCCTACATCAATATGTATTTTGACATTACCGGTGTTGAGGAAAAGGATTTGCCGAGTCTGTCGCTTTTGAGCAGTCTTTTCGGCGAGCTTGATACCGCACATCATACGGCAAAGGAGCTTAAAACAGAACTTATGACAAAGTGCGGAAGCATTAGCTTTTCTGTCAGTCCTATGATGGATTATAACAGCTCACACAGCGGTCAAATCAAGCTTGTTGCATCGTTTAGTGCACTTAACAGATACGTCGATGATGCAGTTGCTCTTGTGCATGAAATACTGACCTCCACAAAATTTGACAATAAAAATCAAATTGTGGATATTATCAAACAGCTTCGTCAAAGAAGGTATCAGGCGTTTGTTTCTGCCGGTTCTATGCTCGCTGCAAGACGAAGCGCTATGTCGTTTTCCTGCGGTGCCGTTGTTGATGAGATGACAAACGGACTTGAATACTATCTGTGGCTAAAGGCACAGGAAAGCAACCCTACTGTTATAGATACTCTGCCCGAGCTTGCACGGTCAATCATCGGAAAGGACAATGTTGTTATCAGCATTTGTGCCGATGATGCGAGTGCATTTGATGAAAGCATTAAGCACTTTGTTGCCTCGCTTGATAAGTCAAGTGTTGACCGTACCTTAAAAATAAAGCCTCACGTTAGGTCAAATGACGGCATTGTTATCCCGGGTGACATTTCCTTTTCTGCTATGTCCTGCGATTTTGAGGGAGGCTATGACGGATTGTCCCTGCTTATGTCGCACATTGTCTCGCTTGATTATTTGTGGAACGAGGTCAGAGTAAAGGGCGGGGCGTACGGTACAGGTCTAAAGGTTATGTCTGACGGCTGGCTTTTTGCTTATTCATACCGTGACCCAAATGCAAATGCATCTGTAAAAACCTTCGGTACTGTTGCCGATTATGTTCGTAGCTTTGCAAAATCAGATAGGTCGCTTGTCGGCTTCATTATAGGTGCAATGTCGAGCGCGTCACCGCTTCTTACCCCTCGTCAAATTGCAATCGGAGCAGATGCAAATTACTTTAAGAACGTTTCGTACGAGGATAGGCTGAAAACCCGTCAGCAGATTGTCGGTGCAACCGTTCAGGACCTTTTGAGCCTTGCAGATAGGCTTGATGATGTAATTAAAAACGCCTGTTATTGTGTTGTCGGCTCAAAAAATCAGGTAGATTCTATGGGCGATATTGACAATGTTTATACCTTATGATGTATAGGTGTTGCACTATGCTGATTGACAAAGTATTGACAACCGACTGAAAAATCATTATAATAAATTCATTATAGTATAAAAAATCCAATGAAGGGGTTAAAAGACGAAAGGATAATTATTATGAAAAAGACTATGAAAAGAGTATTGGCTCTTGTTCTTGCAGCTCTTGCAATCGTAGCTGCATTTGCAGGATGCTCAGGTAAGGCTAACAACGATGCCGGCAACGACACGGCTGCTGCAAAGTACATTATCGCAACAGATACTGTATTTAAGCCATTTGAGTACACAGACGCTCAGGGCAATTTTGTTGGTATTGACGTAGAAATTCTTGCTGCCATCGCAGAGGATCAGGGCTTTGAATACGAGCTTAAGTCACTTGGTTGGGATGCGGCTATCGCTGCCTGTCAAGCAGGTCAGGCAAACGGTATGATTGCCGGTGCTTCCATCACCGAGGAAAGAAAGAATTCAGGCTGGATTTTCTCTGATCCATACTACATTGCAACACAGTGCGCAGCAGTAAAGGCTGATTCCGAAATCAACTCAATTAAGGACCTCAAGGGTGCTCAGATAGCTGTTAAGACAGGTACACAGGGTGCTCAGTATGCAGAGTCACTTAAGGATGAACTTGGCTTAAAGCTTACATATTTTGAGGATTCTCCTACAATGTATCAGGCTGTAACAGGCGGTCAGTGTGTTGCTTGCTTTGAGGATACTCCTATTATGAAGGCTTCAATCAAGGACGGCGATCTTGCACTCAAGGTTCTTGAGGATTCCGAAAACGAGGGTGCAGGCTATGGCTTTGCAATTCACAAGGCAGAAAATCAGGAGCTTATTGATAAGTTTAACGCAGGCCTTGCAAATATCAAGGCTAACGGCAAGTATGACGAAATCATCAATAAGTACCTTGGCTAATTGCTAAACTAAAAACGTATCTATTATCGGATAGGGCGTCTTTAAGGATGCCCTATCTTTGAGTTATTACCGTTACCCTAATGGATAACCTTACAATGACGAAAGCGAAAATATGCCGAAATCAAACCCTTTTAGGCTTGTTCGGATTTATTTCGCTTGCTTAAGGAGGAGAGAGAATGATAAAAATTATCACTGACTATGGTGGGATGTTGTTCTCTGCTTTGGGCCAAACTCTCATAATGGCTCTTTGCAGCTTGCTTTTTGCCTGTATGATCGGTTTGATTTTCGGTATTCTTTCCGTACTGAAAAACAAGGCTTGCAATGCTGTTTACCGTATTTTTGTAGACGTTGTTCGCGGTGTGCCTATGATTGTACTTGCGTTCTTCGTATATTTCGGTGTTCCGATGGCAGTGAACAATATGCTTCCCAATGCTCATTTTACTTTGACCGCGCTTCAGGCAGGTATTGTTTGCCTGTCGCTTAACTGCGGTGCGTATATGGCAGAGATAATTCGTGCAGGTATTCAGTCTGTTGACATCGGTCAAATGGAGGCCTGCCGTTCACTTGGTATGACATACGGTCAGGCAATGCGCAAGGTTGTGCTTCCGCAGGCTATCAAAACAATGATTCCAAGCATTATCAATCAGTTTATCATTACACTTAAAGATACATCAATTCTTTCGGTAATCGGCTTCCCGGAGCTTGTAAACACAACAAAGAATGTAATTTCCGTATCTATGGATTCGTTCGGCGGTTGGGCTTGCGCAGGCATTATGTATCTTGTTGTAATTACAATACTTTCATATATTGCAAAGTTTATCGAGAGGAGGATGAACCGTGGCCGTTAATTATGATAACGTAAAAATCCATGCTTCACACCTCCATAAATGCTTTGGTAAGCTTGAGGTGTTAAAGGACATAAGCACTGACATTTACGAGGGCGAGGTAGTTGTTGTTCTCGGTCCTTCAGGTTGCGGCAAGTCAACATTTCTTCGCTGTATTAATCGCCTTGAGGATATTACGGGCGGTGAAATGGTTGTTGACGGCAACCATATGGATGATAAAAAAATTGACATCAATAAGGCAAGAGAAAACATTGGAATGGTATTTCAGCATTTCAATCTTTTCAACAATCTTAATGTTATGGACAATCTTACTCTTGCGCCTATTCAGGTAAAGAAAATGAAGAAGGATGAGGCTTGCAAGCTTGCAATGTCTATGCTTAAAAAGGTTGGCCTTGAGGAAAAGGCAGAGGCTTATCCGTCACAGCTTTCAGGCGGTCAAAAGCAACGTGTTGCTATTGCACGTGCACTTTGTATGAACCCTGACATTATGCTTTTTGACGAGCCTACATCAGCCCTTGATCCCGAGATGGTAGGCGAGGTTCTTAACGTTATGAAGCAGCTTGCCGCCGACGGTATGACAATGGTTGTTGTTACCCACGAAATCGGCTTTGCAAGGGAGGTTGCAGACAGGGTACTTTTCTTTGCCGACGGCTATATCGGTGAGGAGGGCACTCCTCAAGAGGTTATTTATAACCCTAAAACCGAAAGAGCAAAGGATTTCTTTAACAAGGTATTATAATGTCAAAGTCGAGGTGAGTCCTCGACTTTTTTGGAGCTTGTATGAAAAACAAAAAACTGTTAGCATCTTTTTTGCTGATATTAATTTCTATGGCTTGGGGCGGCTCGTTTGTTGCCCAAAGTAAGGGCGGAGCCATTGTCGGACCGTTTACCTTTGGATTTTTAAGATTTTTGATGGCAGGCATTGCAATTTTGCCCGTTGTTGCCATACATTCCAAGAGAAATAAGGCTGCCGCGGCCGTCAATTATTCTTCAAGAGAGCTTATCAAGGACGGAATAATATGCGGGTTTTTCCTTGCAGGAACATCGGCATTTCAACAGCTCGGCTTGTTTGCAGGCACACCGTCCGGCAAGGCAGGGTTTATTACATCCTGTAACGTACTGTTTGTGCCTATTATCGGCTTGCTGTTCAAAAACAAGGTTAAAGCTAATGTTTGGGCATCGGTAGTAATTACTGTTTGCGGCTTATACTTGCTTTGTGTTAATGAGGGCTTTGATGTTCGGCTGTCGGATGCTTATGTGCTTGTCTGTGCAGTGATGAACGCGGCAAGAATTGTTGCGGTTGACAGATTTAAGGATAAAACAGATATTATTAAGCTTGCCTGTGTGCAGTTTTTTTCTGCATCCGCTATGCTTGCCGTACCCACATTTGCGTTTGAGGCAAGGGACATTTCTTCTTGGTGGTCAACGGTAAATCAAGGCAGCGTGTGGATGGCATTGCTTTATGCCTCTGTTGTTGCAGGTGCATTTGCCTTTACCATTCAAAATGTTGCACAAAAGCACGTTGATCCAACTGTTTCGTCTATTTTGATGAGTACCGAGGCGGTTTTTGCCGTTCTTGCAGGATGGATGCTGATGGGCGACATTCTTTCGGCTAAAGAGATAATAGGATGCTGTGTGATTTTTGTTGCACTGATAATTGCCCAACTGCCAAGCAAAATGCATAAAAACAAGGACGAGATATGATTTATTCAATCTCGTCCTTGTTTATTGTACCTATTCCTATGCCGAGCCTTCCGCCGCCGAGCATATATTCCTTTGCGGATTTTTGCAGGTGGGTGTTGTGCGGATAGTTTCTTTTGTTCAGCCGTCTTTTGCCGTAAATCCTCTCTATTGCCTGTGCGTCAATAGGCAAGGATACGTTAATGTCAAACAGAGACTGAAACTGAATTATGTTGCTGTCTGCATCCATAAATTCCTTGTTTTTGTCGTACAAAAGCCAGCTTTCGCAAAGATAGTAGCTGTATTTGTGGCATGGAAAATATTTTGCAAAAAACTCGTTTGCCTGTCGTATCGAGTCCTTACAGTCCGACAGTCGCAGCTTTTCTCCCTGTGGTATGTGGATGTAGATTAAGCTGTCACCCTTTTGAAAAGGAAGCTTTGAATACGGCAAGGTGGGGTTGTTACATTTGAACAGCTGAAATTGCAGTCTGCCCAACTTAAACAACTCGGCCTTTAGGTGATTTTGTATCCACATATGGTTTTTTAATCCCTTGTTGCCGTTATTTTTGCACCAAATTCCGATGTCCTTTGCTGTTGCTTCAAGTATTGATTTATCTATTCCAAGCTCTTTATAGCGTTGCTCTGTGTACATAAGATATTGTGTGCAAACGGCAAGTCGGGTAATGTGATTCCTGTGATTCAGCACACCGAAGCCCTTGCTTTTACATTCCTTTGCAAGAGCCTCTGTTTTGCTTTTGTTTTTGCTGTAATAGGCTGTCAAACGTTCCTTTAACTCGTCGTCAATGCCTATCATTTCTATATATTTATTCATATTGGTATTATATCATTTTTTATTCTTGCCTGTCAAATTACTGTTGACTAAAGGTTTTTTCGCATTTATAATTGTGGTTATGGAAAAGAATGTAGAGAAAAAAAGAATACCTGCCGAAAACAAGGACATTGAGCGAAGCATCCAAAAAAAGTTCAATAAAACAATTTGGAGCAAATTTGTTAAGGGCATTAATGAATACAACCTTGTAGAGCCGGGCGATAAAATTGCAGTTTGCATTTCGGGCGGCAAGGACAGTATGCTTATGGCAAAGCTTTTTCAGGAGCTTAAAAGGCACAACAAATTTGATTTTGAGCTTGTGTTTTTGGTTATGGATCCCGGCTATACTCCTGTAAACCGTAAGGCGATAGAGGATAATGCCCGCCATATGAATGTGCCTATTACCGTGTTTGAGTCCGACATTTTTAACAGTGTGTTTAATATAGAAAAATCTCCGTGCTATCTTTGTGCAAGGATGCGCAGGGGCTATCTTTACAGCAATGCCAAAAAATTAGGCTGTAACAAAATTTCCCTCGGCCATCATTATGATGATGTTATTGAAACTGTGCTTATGGGTATGCTGTACGGCGGACAGGTGCAAACAATGATGCCGAAGCTTCACAGCACAAACTTTGATGGGATGGAGCTTATCAGACCTCTTTACCTTGTCAGAGAGGCTGATATTGAGCATTGGCGAGATTATAACGGCTTGACCTTTTTGCGTTGTGCCTGCAGGTTTACAGAGCAAAACAAGGAGGTCAAGGCAACGGGAGACAGTGCATCAAAGCGACTGGAAATTAAGCATCTTATTGCACAGCTTTCAAAAATCAATCCGCAGGTTGAGCAAAATATTTTTAAGTCTGTGGAAAATGTTAACCTTTCTACCGTTATTGCATACAAGGACAAAGAGGGCAAAAAGCATAATTTTTTAGACGAATATTAAGTAATCAAACACCTTTTTCCGTCATAGTATTTACTGTGATTAAAAGAGGTGTTTTTTATGTTTTCTGCATTGCTTACGGCGATTGGCTCCGGTTTGCTGGTTTTACTTTTACACGTGCAAACCTCCAACGGCTTTCCAAAGCCTTTATCCGCAAAGGAGGAGCTGGCACAGCTTGAAAAAATGGCAAACGGTGACCTAAATGCAAGGGCGGTTTTGATAGAACGTAACCTGCGACTTGTCAGTCATATTTGCAAAAAGTATTATTCAAAGGCCGGCGATAATGATGATTTGATTTCCATAGGCACAATAGGGCTTATTAAAGCCATTGATTCGTTTGATTATACCAAGGGCACCCGTCTTTCTACATATGCTTCAAGGTGCGTTGAAAACGAGATTTTGATGTATTTTAGGTCACTTAAAAAGCAAAACGGTGAGGTGTTTATGGGTGACGCCATTGATACAGATAAGGACGGAAACCCGTTGACTATCGAGGATGTAATCAGTGATGACAGAGATATTGTTGAGGAGCTTGAAACAAAACGACGTTGGCTTGAGGTAAAAAAAATTATTGACGAAATGACAGACGAGCGGGAAAAGGAAATAATCATTCTTCGCTATGGCTTAAATAATGCCAAGCCGCTTACTCAACGCGAGGTTGCCCAGCGGCTCAATATTTCCCGTTCCTATGTTTCAAGAATTGAAAAAAAGGTCCTGCAGGACATAAAAAACAGGGTGAACTAAAATAGACTGTTGAGAAATGGAGCTGAATTTCGCATTCTTGCGAGTGGGAGCTGTACGATGGTACTGCCCCCGAGCAAAAGGCGAAAAACGCCAAAAGCGGCTTAGACTCGATGTCTAAGCCGCTTTTACAATCCCTCCGAGTGCGATAAATCGCACCCACCTCCCTTTACACAAGAGAGGCTCAAATCGGTTTGTTTAATTTATATGGCGTGTTTCAGCCTACTTTATCGACAGTCAAAAAGAGGCTGATTTTTCAGCCTCTTTATTGATATTCACATACATATTCAAATGTAATTTCGTCGCCGTCGGTTACCCTTTGGCTTGACGCGGAAACATTGGGTCTGTTACCGTTTATGCTGTACATCCACCCGCTTTGGCTGCCGCAATCAAATTCATCAATGTTATTGATTCCCGATACATATGTGCCGTACATTGACGACTTTGCTGTCAGCTTTATGCCGTTATCCTCACAAGCTTTTTTTAGAGCATCATATGCGGTAAAGCCTGCCTTTGCCGTGTATTTGTATCCTTTGATAATATAGCCGTTAGCCGGTACATATTCGCTGTGACCGTCCTTTAGCTTGTCCATATTGTTTAGGATGGATTTACATTCTACATTGAGTGTACAGGATATTTCATCCTTTACCGTCGGCTCATTATTCTTTGTCGTAGTCTTTGATGTGGTGAGATTTACCGTGGTTTTATTCTTTTTTTCTTTATTATTTTTATTCTTTGCTTTTGACGTACTCTGTGCCGTGGTGCTTTCTTTGTCGGCGGTAGTTGCCGCTTCGGTAGTTGCGGTGTCTTCACCGAGCTGTGCCTGCGTTACTGCCTCGGTTTGTGATGTCGTTGATAGGTTATTATTATCAACAGTCTGAGTGTTTCCTGAGCAGGATACAAAGCAAAAGCACATTGCAATTGTCAGTAGCAATGTGCATAGCCTTTTATTTTTCAAAGTCCGCTAACTCCTTTTTCATTGTATTGTACGAGCAGTCAACAGCGTCCTCGGAAATATTACAGCCAAGCTCGTAGATCGGCACCTTGCTGAAGATTACATTAAGGTTGTCCATAAGCTTGTTCATTCCTTTTTCACCGAGTCTTCTGATGGTTTGGCTGAAGATGTTGAATATTGCCTTGTTGGTGTTTGCGGGCTTAATCCAATTATCCTCGCTTCTTTCAAGGAAGCATATGCCGGCGAGAGGAGCAATTGCAGGCGTTGAATAATCGTACTTGCCGCTCCACGGTGTACCGCAGGCATAAACCGTGCCGTCAATAATCCTTATGGCAGGCTTGTCGTCATTTAGCATAAATGCTCTGTCGCCGAATTTTTTGAGCCAAAGCTGTGTGTGGGTTGACTTGCCTGTACCGCTGTCGGCAGAAAAGGCATAAGCAACTCCGTCAACAACAATGCATGAGGAATGAAGTAAAATTCCGTCAAATGCAATGAGAGCAGTATAAAAGTCAGAGCCTGTGAGCATATATTCCCAGTCACCCTGTCCAAGCTCGGGGTGCTCAGCCATTGCAGCCTGAACTCTCTCGTCGTTAACAAAAATATCAATATCTGCCGGTAACTCGTCTGACTGATTTTCTGCAAGATACGGCTTTGCTTGCTTTTCGCTTCTGCCACCGCAGTTGTTCATTTTTACGCGCAGTCCGGCAATGTCATAATATGGCATATAATATCCCTCTGTTTTTTTATTCACAATTTATTATAAAGCAAATTTTGATTGCAGTCAACCTTATTGTAGATATAACAAAATATTTTAATTTAAGTATTGAAATTTTTTTTAATATAATGTATATTATATAAAATAAACTAAATAATTATTTGGTGATTTTCTTAAACGAAACGCAAACATTGCAAAATTTTAGCACGCTACGGAGATGTGTATGGAAAAAATCACAAGCAAAAGCAATACGATTATTAAGGACACAAATAGGCTTTTTACCTCATCAAAGGCAAGAAATGAAAATCATCTTTTTGTACTTGAAGGGGCAAGGCTATGCTTTGATGTCCTTAATTCTGTTTATGAGGCAGATACTCTGCTTTATACAGAAGATATTTATTCTCGATACCCTGACGAAATTGATGCTTTGGCAAAAAAGTCCGACAGGGTATATGTCATAACAAATGATGTTGCACAAAAGCTTACGCAGACAAAATCCGCACAGGGAGTATTCCTTACAGTTAAGGCAAAAGATGAGCAGAAAAATTTTAATTGCGGCAAAATAATTGCCCTTGATAATGTGCAGGACCCTGCAAATGTCGGTGCAATTATTCGTTCGGCAGAGGCTCTCGGTATTGACGGTGTTGTGGTATATAATTGCTGTGATGTTTTTAATCCAAAGACCTTGCGTGCATCCATGGGCTCTATTCTACGTATGAGCATTTGCGTTACCGATGATTTGGAGCAAACGCTTTCACAGATGAAATCAAGTGGCTTCAAGGTATATTCAACAGTTCCCTCGACACAGGCAACAAAAATAACCGATGTGGATTTCGGCAACGATACCGTGTGCGTTATCGGCAACGAGGCAAACGGAGTGGAGGAAAATATTAAGGCGGTTAGTGACGACCTTATCACAATTCCCATGCTTGGCAGGGCAGAAAGCCTTAACGCAGGTGTTGCGGCATCAATTACAATGTGGGAGATGCTTCGATGAGTGATGTTAAATATTGGGTGTGGCTTCAGCTTTGTCTCGGTACAGGTAAAAGCTTTCAGCGTATTGTTGATTATTTCGGCTCTGTCGAGGAGCTTTATAACAGCAATTACCTAAAGCGCAGGGTTTGTCCTCATATAAACGATAAGCTCATTGACTCAATGGAAAAAACTCCGATAGAAAAGGCAGAGCAAATTGTCAGTGAATGTCGGCAAAACGGCTGGGGAATAATCACCTTTGAGGATGAGCGTTATCCAAAGAAGCTAAAGCAGATTTTTGACCCTCCGGCAGTTATTTATGTTGACGGCACATTGCCTGATTTGGACAGACTGTTAACCATAAGCATTGTCGGCACACGCAGGCCTTCAAATTATGCAAAGAGTGTTGCAAGAGTTATATCAAAGGGACTCGCAAGATGTAATGCTGTTGTGGTAAGCGGAGGAGCGCTTGGGATTGACACCTCGGCTCATAACGGAGCCCTTGAGGCAGGAGGTATTACCGTGTCGGTTTTGGGCTGTGGGCTCGGTACGGATTATCTTTCAACCAACGAGGAATTAAGGTGGAGGATTGCACAGTCGGGTGCGGTTATTACGGAATTTCCGCCGCACACTCCTGCAAGCAGGTTCACATTTCCTCAGCGTAACAGAATTATAAGCGGCTTTGCAGACGGTGTATTTGTTGTTGAAGCAGGGCGAAAAAGCGGCTCTCTTATTACAGCAGACTATGCGTCGTCGCAAAACAGAGATTTATTTGCGGTTGCCGCCTCGATATTTGACAAAAGCTTTAACGGCACAAATAAGTTAATTAAGGACGGTGCAATTCCCGTATTGGATACGGAGTCTATTTTGTCCTGCTATACGGAAAAATACAAGTCGCTCGATATGTCAAGGCTTGCAACCAACGATGAGCTGTTAAGCGACAGCTACAAGGACAGAAGCATTACTCCCGATGAGGACGAGGAAATCACCTTTGAAAACATAGAAAAGCATAGGGAGGCACGTACACAGATTGACGAGACGGCAAGACAGCTTGTCGGTGATGAAAAGACTGTGTACGACGCTATGACCGATGATTATACCGATATAGAAGGCATTGCATCAAGGGCAGGGCTTGATATAAATTCTGTTCTTGTCGCACTGACGATGCTTGAGCTTGACGGACTTGCACAGTCCGGTATGGGCAAAAGATACAGAAGAAAGCAATCATAAAAGTAACCGAAAGGAATAAATATATATGTCAAAATTAGTAATTGTGGAGTCACCTGCAAAGGCGAAGAATATTAAGGGCTATCTCGGCAAGGGATACGAGGTTATTGCCTCTATGGGCCATGTTCGCGATTTGCCTGCGGCAAGGCTCAGCGTAGATATTGAGCACAACTTTGAGCCAAAGTATGCTGTTATTAAGGGCAAGGAGGCTCTTGTTGATGAGCTTAAAACAAAGGCGCACAAGGCAGATTGCGTTTATCTTGCAACCGACCCTGACCGTGAGGGAGAGGCTATTTCCTGGCATCTTGCAAACCTTCTTGACCTAAAGCTTAGCGACAAAAACAGGGTAACGTTTAACGAAATTACCAAAACCGGCGTGAAAAACGGAATGGAAAACCCTCGTCAAATTGACATTGACCTTGTTAATGCACAGCAGGCAAGACGTATCCTTGACCGTCTTATCGGCTATAAGCTTTCACCGTTTGTAAGCCAAAAGATCAGACGAGGACTTTCGGCAGGCAGAGTGCAGAGTGTTGCTCTTCGTCTTGTTGTTGACAGAGAAAACGAAATCCGTGCATTCAATCCGGAGGAGTATTGGACAATTGATGCAAAGTTTACCAATCCTCCGGAAAGAAAAAGCTTTAACGCAACCTTGGTGCAGGATGCAGACGGCAACAAGGTGGGCACGGATAAAAATAAAATACCGGACAAGGCACAGTCGGATAAGATTTTGGCAGACCTTGAAAACGCGGAATATGTTGTTACAGGTGTAAAAAAGGGTACAAGAAAAAAGAACCCTGCACCTCCGTTCATTACATCAACCTTGCAGCAGGAGGCTTCCCGTCGTCTTTCGTTCCAGGCAAGAAGAACGATGAAGGCTGCACAGGAGCTTTACGAGGGTGTTGATGTTAAAGGGCTTGGCACAGTCGGTCTTATTACTTATATGAGAACAGACTCACTTCGTATTTCGGACGAGGCTCGTGCGGCAGGCAACGAGTTCATCAGGCAGGCGTACGGCGAAAAGTATTTGCCGTCTACTCCGAGATTTTACAAAACAAAGGGTAACGCTCAGGACGGCCACGAGGCTATTCGTCCGTCAATGCCTAATGTTACTCCGGATTCCGTTAAGGATTCGCTTACATCAGACCAGTACAAGATTTATAAGCTTGTATGGGAGCGATTCATCGCTTCGCTTATGGCATCCTGTCAGCAGGAAACCATGAAGGTGGAGATTACCGCAAACGGATACATCTTTACCGCAGGCGGATATACCGTTAAGTTTGACGGCTTTACTGCATTGTACGAGGAAAAAACCGATGACTCACAGAAGAAGGACAGCGAATCACCGCTTCCTCCTGTTGCAGAGGGTGATGTGCTTAAGCTTAAGTCTATTTTAGGCAATCAGCATTTTACACAGCCACCGGCAAGATATACCGAGGCTTCTCTTACAAAAGCACTTGAGGAAAACGGCGTAGGCCGTCCATCAACATATGTTACTATCACATCAACCATTCTTTCAAAGGAATATGTTGTTCGCGAGGGCAAGCAATTTGTTCCTACGGAGCTTGGCGAGGCTGTAACAAATCTTCTTAAGGAAAAAATCCCCAACATAGTAAATGTTAAGTATACCTCAAAGATGGAGGATGACCTTGACAAGATTGATTCAGGCGAAAAGAATTATATTGATATGATTCGTCTTTACTATGATGATTTTGTAGATCCTCTTGAAAAAGCGAAGAAGGATATGCAGGGCGTAAAGATTAAACTCAAGGAGGAGGAAACCGACGTTGTCTGCGAAAAGTGCGGCAGAAAGATGATTGTTAAGGTTGGACGCTTCGGTAAATTCCTTGCGTGTCCCGGCTTCCCTGAATGTAAAAACGCAAAACCGCTTGTTACAAAGACAAAGGCAAAGTGTCCCGAGTGCGGCGGTGATGTAATAGAAAAGAAAACAAAGCGCGGCACACCGTTTTACGGCTGTTCAAATTATCCCGAATGTAACTTTATGACTTGGGATGCTCCTACCGACGAGGTTTGTCCGAGGTGCAACAAGTCGTTGTTCAGAAAGAAGGGCAATGTGCTTTACTGTCCCGATACAGAGGGCTGCGGATTTACAAAGCCTGCACCTAAGAAGAAGTAATTATGAAAAAATTTACAGTTGTCGGTGCCGGACTTGCGGGCTGCGAAGCGGCTTGGCAGATTGCGCAGGCAGGCTACCGTGTAACTCTTGTTGAAATGAAGCCGGTTAAGTTTTCTCCGGCACATAAAAGTGAAAATTTTGCGGAGCTTGTTTGTTCTAATTCCTTAAAGGCTTCAAGGATAGACAGTGCCGCAGGACTACTCAAGGAGGAAATGGCAAGGCTCGGCTCACTTACCGTTCCTGTTGCACGAAAAACTGCAGTGCCTGCGGGAGGTGCACTTGCTGTTGACAGAAATGACTTTTCTTCTACCGTAACACAGATGATAAAAAATCATCCTAACACCTCGGTTGAAAACAGAGTGTATGATACAATCAATCCCGATGATGACGAGATTTTGATTATTGCAACAGGTCCTCTTACCGAGGGAAAGCTCGGTGAGGAGATACAAAGGCTTTGCGGTGATTATCTTTCCTTTTACGATGCGGCCGCACCGATAGTAACTGCCGAAAGCGTGGATATGCAAAAGGCGTTCGGTGCCTCAAGATACGACCGAGGCGGTGATGACGACTACATTAACTGTCCGTTTAACAAGGCAGAGTACGAGGCTTTTATTAATGAATTGATAAATGCCGAGGGAGCCGTTGTTCACGATTTCGACGTGTACGAGGGATGTATGCCTATCGAAAAGCTTGCAAAGCGAGGACTTGACGCACCGAGATTCGGGCCTATGAAGCCGGTCGGACTTGTTGACCCAAACACAGGCCACAGGCCTTGGGCATGCGTTCAACTTCGCAGAGAAAACAGCAAGGGCACAATGTTTAACCTTGTCGGCTTTCAAACAAACCTTAAATTCGGCGAGCAAAAGAGAGTGTTCTCTATGATTCCCGGACTTGAAAATGCAGAGTTTGTTCGCTACGGTGTAATGCACAGAAATTCATTTTTGAATTCACCTAAATTACTCAATGCAGATTTCAGCCTGAGGAAAAACCCGAACATCTTTTTTGCAGGGCAGATTACCGGCGTAGAGGGATATATGGAATCTGCCGCCTCCGGTATTATGGCAGGCATAAATGCCGTTAGACGTGCCGAGGGCAGAGAGTCTCTTGTACTGAGTGAATACAATATGATAGGTGCCCTGTCGCAGTATATCAGTGATGAAAGCGTAACGAATTTTCAGCCTATGGGTGCTAATTTCGGAATTTTACCGCCCATTGAACCAAAGATAAGGGATAAACGGGAAAGATATATGGCTCTTGCTCAAAGGGCATTGGAGAAGGTATGAAAATTATTGTAGATGCAATGGGCGGAGATAATGCTCCGCTTGAAATAATAAAGGGCAGTATGCTTGCTGTTGACGAATACGGTATCGACGAGCTTGTTTTGCTCGGTGATGAAGCAGTAATAAACAACTGCGTTAAGGATAACGGTATTGCACTTAAAAATACAAGAATTGTAAACTGCACACAGGTTATTGACAACTGCGATGATGCCAAGGCTGTTTTGCGAGGAAAGCCCGACAGCTCTATGGCGGTAGGCTTTAAGCTCCTTAACGATGGCGAGGGCGATGCCTTTGTAAGTGCAGGCAATACAGGTGCTATTACTGTCGGTGCAACACTTATTACAAAAAGAATAAAGGGCGTTAAGCGCCCTGCCATTGCTTCGGTTATGCCGAGTGCCGCAAAGCCGTTTGTGCTTATGGATTGCGGTGCAAATGCCGAGTGCAAAAGTGAGTATCTGTGTCAGTTTGGCCTTTTAGGTTCAATTTATATGCAAAATATTTTCGGTGTGCAAAATCCAACCGTTGCGCTTGCAAATAACGGTACAGAGGAAACAAAGGGAACTCCTGTTGTTAAGGAGGCATATCAAATGATGAAAAATGCTCCGTACAATTTTATCGGCAACATTGAGGGAAGGCAGATACCGTTTGGTGATGCAGATGTTGTGGTTGCCGACGGCTTTACGGGCAATCTTATCCTAAAAACCTACGAGGGCGTTGCAAAGGTGCTTATGCAGGGAATTAAGGATGCATTTTACAAAAACACATTAAGCAAGCTTTCATACCTTGGAGTTCGCTCCGGAATAAATGATATGAAGGCGCAGTTTGATTATAAGGAGTACGGCGGTGCGGTAATGCTCGGTGTCAAAAAGCCGGTAATAAAGGCACATGGCTCGGCGGACGCACGATGCTTTAAGAATGCAATTAAGCAGGCGGTTATGTTTTTGAAAACCGATTTGATAAATAAAATAGAGAAGGAACTGCAATCGCAAGAGTAGCTATGGATATTTCAGTTTTAGAAGAAAATATAGGTTATACCTTCAAAAAGAAGAAGTATTTGCAGGAGGCTTTAACGCACTCATCATATGCAAATGATAACCAAAAAAAATTCAATAACGAAAGAATGGAATTTTTGGGCGACGCAGTTTTAAGCTTTGTGTCCGCAGAATATCTGTACGAAAGGTATCCCGATATGGCAGAGGGCGAGCTTTCAAAGCTTCGTTCATCGCTTGTATGCACACAATCTCTGTCAAATTTTGCAAGAGAGATTAATCTCGGTGATTTTCTTTTGCTTGGCAGAGGGGAGCTGAAAACAGGCGGAAGTGACAGAGATTCAAATCTTGAAAATGCCTTTGAGGCACTTATTGCGGCAATATATCTTGACGGAGGAATTGAGCCTGCAAAAAAGCATATCCTTCGTTTTCTTGCTCGTGACATAAACACTCATCACATTTTGTTTAAGGATTACAAAACCACGCTTCAGGAGGTTATTCAGCAAAACAAGGACGAAACCCTGAACTATGTTATTGTCGGCGAAAAGGGCCCTGACCATGACAAGATGTTTGAGGCAGAGGTACACCTTAACTCCAATGTTGTCGGCAGGGGTGTAGGCAGAAGTAAAAAGCAGGCAGAGCAGGAGGCGGCGAAGGAAGCACTTTCGCTTATGGGTATTATATGAAAAAAGGTAATATAAGCATTTTTATCCCACACCTCGGCTGTCCGCAGCAATGCTCGTTTTGCAACCAAAAAACCATTACGGGCAACCAAAAGCAGCCAACCTGTGACGATGTGATTTGCGCTGTCGAAACGGCATTAAGAAAAAAGGGCTATGAGTACGAAATTGCGTTTTTCGGCGGATCGTTTACTGCGATAGACAGGGAATATATGCTGTCGTTGTTGAAAGCAGCATATACATATGTTGCCGACGGCAGAGTAAAGGGTATAAGGATAAGCACCCGCCCCGATTGTATTGACAACGAGATTTTGGATATTCTTAAGGAATACGGCGTAACGTCGATTGAACTCGGTGCTCAAAGCATGGATGATGAGGTGCTAAAGGCAAATCTTCGCGGTCATACGGCTCAGGATGTAGAAAATGCATCAAGGCTGATTAAGTCCTACGGCTTTGAGCTTGGTCTTCAAATGATGACGGGACTTTATCTTGATACAGACGAAAAAGCTGTTGAAACTGCAAAAAGGATAATAGCACTTCAACCGTCAACTGTTCGTATTTATCCGACAGTTGTGTTAAAGGGAACAATGCTTGCAAGGCTATACGAGGATGAGGTGTTTAAGCCGCAAACCGTGGATGATGCGGCAAATCTTTGTACAAGGCTTGTGCCGATGTTTGAGGATGCGGGGATTAAGGTTATTCGACTTGGGCTTCACGCATCGGACGATATAAAGAAAAATGCTGTTGCCGGAGCATATCACGAATCCTTCGGCGAAATAGTTAAGAGCAGATATATGCTCAACAGAATACTTAAATACAAGCCCGGTGATTACGAGATAATGGTTAATCCTCGATCTGTATCTCAACTAAAAGGGCAACAAAAACGAAACATCTACTTCCTTATGGAAGAGGGATATAATATAAAAGTAACGGTAACCGATAAGGTTGCTCAAAACGATTTGAAAATAATAAGACGGTAAAAAATATGCTACTTAGATCATTGGAAATGCAGGGATTTAAGTCATTCCCTGACAAAACAGAATTGAATTTCGGTAAGGGTATTACAGCGGTAGTAGGACCAAACGGCTCGGGTAAAAGTAATATTTCCGATGCTGTTCGCTGGGTTCTCGGTGAAACAAGCACAAAGTCGCTTCGCGGTTCAAAGATGGAGGATGTCATTTTCGGCGGTACATCAAAGCGAAAGGCATTGGGCTTTGCACAGGTTACTTTAACCCTTGATAATTCCGACGCAGCACTTAAGGACCATGGCGAGATTGTCACAGTAACGCGTAGATATTATCGCTCCGGTGAAAGTGAATATAAAATTGACGGCGAGTCTGTAAGAAGAAAGGATATTCACGAGCTGTTTATGGATACAGGTCTTGGCTCTGACGGATATTCTATGGTAGGTCAGGGCAAGATTGATTCTATCATTTCTGCAAAGAACGAGGACAGGCGCGAGCTCTTTGAAGAGGCGGCAGGTATATCCCGCTTCCGTCACAAGAGAAAGGATGCCGAGCGCAGACTTGATCAGGCACAGGAAAATCTTGTAAGGCTTCTTGATATTCTCGGTGAGCTTGAAGGTCGTGTCGGTCCGCTTAAAACTCAAAGCGAAAAGGCTCAAAAATTCCTTGAGTACAGTGAGGAAAAGAAGACTCTTGAAATCGGTGTTTGGTTAAATAAAATCAACAGATTTACGGTTGATTTGAGAGAACAGGAGCACAAGATTGACGCAGTAAGAGCTTCGTACGAAATCTGTGAGGCAGACCTTGCAAGAATAGAGCAGGAGCTTGAAGAAACCGCAAAGGGTATTACATCTATCAATCTTGATATAGAACAAAGAAGAATTAATGCTTCACAGCTTGAGGAGGAGGCACTGCGCAAGGACGGCGAAATCAGCGTTCTCAACGCAACCCTTGAGCATAATAACGATATAATCGGCAGGCTTACCGATGATATCAACGACGCCGACGGCACAGGTGCTTCTATTGATGAGCAGATTGCTGAAAAAAATGAACTTATTGCGGATACAGAAAAGCAGATTGTTCAAAAGCGCGCAGAGCTCGAGTCTGTTGTAAATGAACTAAACAAGGTTCAAAGCGAAAATCTTGAGTTTTCCGACAGGTCGGTTGAGCTTAATCAACAACTCACATCGTTAACTCTTAAACTTTCCGACAGCAAGGTTAAGATGTCACAGGCAACCTCGTCGATAGATGAGATTAATTCTCGCAAGGATACCATAGCGGCTCAAATTGAAAATGCCGAAAAGGATATTGAATACATTAAATCTCAGGCAGAGGAAAGCAAAAGCAATCTTGAATTTTTGAAGGAAAGAATCAGCGAATACGAAAATTCACTTGAGGGCTATCAAATAAAGGTTGATGCAAAGCAGAAAAAAGCAGAGGCGGTTAAGCAAAAGGCAGAGTCACTTGCGCGTCAAATGGCAGAAAAAGCAGACCGTGCACGAGTGCTTGAGGATCTTGAGAAAAATATGGAGGGCTTTTCCGGTGCAGTAAAGGCTGTGCTTAAGCAAAGTCAAAGCAAAGCTCTTCCGGGTATTCACGGCACATTGTCACAGCTTATCACCGTTGATAACGAAAATTCAACAGCCATAGAGATTGCCTTGGGTGCTACAATGCAAAACATTGTTGTTTCAACAGAGGGCGATGCAAAGCGTGCCATCAATTATTTGAAGCAAAACAATATCGGTCGTGCAACCTTCCTCCCAATATCAGCTATAAAGCCAAGATACATTGAGGAAAAGGATTTGGATGACAATTTCGGATTTGTGGATATTGCTTCAAATCTTGTTGAATGTGACGAGCAGTACAGAGCCATTGTTGAAAATCTGCTTGGCAGGGTAATGGTTGTCGAGGATATTGACTGTGCTATTGCAATTTCAAAAAGATACAAGAACAAATATAAGCTTGTAACCCTTGACGGTCAGGTTATGAATCCCGGCGGTTCAATGTCGGGTGGCTCAAAGGGTAAGGGCAGCGGTGTGCTTTCACGTGCCAATCTTATTGATGAGCTAAAGGCAGAAACCGAAAAAATCGGCAGGGAGCTTGAGACTGTTCAGGCAGAGCTTAAAAAAGCTACCGAGGATGCAAGCCTTGCATATGCCGATTTGCAGGGAGCGGATGCAGACCTTCGCAATGCCAAGGAGGAACTCATTCGTGCCGAGGGCGACGATAAGCTGATTTCGGACAAGCTCTCATCATCTGTCAGTCAGTGTGATGCTCTGAAGCGAGAGCAGGAGAACAGCGATGGAAGAATACTTTTGCTTCGTCAGGCTATCACAAACGCACAGCAGGAGGCAGATGAGATTGAAAAGCAGATGACCGATACCGAGCAGGAAATTAATTCAATTTCCGCAAATGCTCAGGAGCTTTCCGCAAAGCGTGATGAAATCAGAGAAAAAACAGAGCAGATTAACCTTGAAATTGTAACCTTAACAAAGGACAGCGAGGCGGCAAGACTATCCGTTGAGGAGCTTGAGCTTCGCAAGTCTACCCAGTCAGACAGAGTTCGTACCATTACCGACGAGATAAATGAAATTAAGGCAAAGAACGAGGCACTAATTCTTTCTATCAATGATGTTAAGCGCGAGGCAGACGAGCTACGCAGAAAAGCAGGCGAAAGCACAGCTGATATTCAAAACGAGATTAACAGCAGAAACGAGCTTGAAAAGCAGTCGGGTGAGCTTCGTGCCACCGAAAAGTCAACTCTTGCCGATAAGGAAAAGCTGTCGGCCGATATTGTCAGACTTGAGGAACGCAAGGCTAATATGAAAAAGGAATACGACGAGCTCGGCGATATGCTTTTTGAGCAGTACGAGCTTACAAAGCCGGAGGCGCAGGCTCTCGGCATTGTAATTGAGGATATGGCTCAGGCCAAGAAGCGTTTGCATGAAATTAAGGTTGCAATAAAGGGACTCGGCTCAATCAACGTAGGTGCTATCGAGGAATACAAGGAGGTATCCGAAAGGTACACCTTCCTTAAGGAACAGATTGATGACATTGAGCAGAGCAAAAGAGAGCTTGCAAAAATTATTGATGATTTGACCTCTTCTATGAGCGAAAAGTTTATGGCTCAGTTCAACAGGATTAACACCGAGTTCAAAACCTGCTTTGCCGATTTCTTCGGCGGAGGCAACGGTGAGATTATTCTTGAGGAGCCTGATAATTGCCTTGAATCTGCAATAGAGATTAAAATTCAGCCACCGGGTAAATCGGTACAAAACATTAATCTTTTCTCGGGCGGTGAAAAGTCGCTTGCAGCTATGGCATTGCTCTTTAGCGTTCTTAAGGTTCAGCCGTCACCATTCTGTATTTATGACGAGGTTGAGGCGGCACTTGACGATGTTAATGTTGAACGCTTTGCAAAATATATGCGCCGTATGACAGACAAAACACAGTTTATCTCCATCACTCACCGTAGAGGTACTATGGAGGAGGCAGATGTTTTGTATGGTGTTACTATGCAGGAAAAGGGCGTTTCAAAGCTTCTTGAGCTTCAGTCCGCAGAGCTTGCACAGCAGATGGGACTTGAAGCATAATACATATGACAAACATTTAGCGAGGAATTATTATGGGCTTGTTTGATAAATTCAGAAAGGGTTTGAAGAAAACCCGTGAAACAGGAATGGTTGCTCAGATTAACGAGACAATCGAATCCCACGAAAAAATCACCGATGAGCTTTTTGAGGAGCTTGAGGAAATTCTCATTATGGGTGATGTTGGCTTTCCGACGGCGGAAAGAGTAATCGGCGACCTAAAGGAAAAAATAGAAAACGATAATATTACAAGCGTGCCGCAGGTTAGGGAAACCCTCAAGGACATCGTTGCCGGTGTTGTTTGGGGCGGTAGCTATCTTTCGTTGCGCACAAAGCCGTCAATTATTCTTGTTATCGGTGTAAACGGAGTTGGCAAAACAACAACGATAGGCAAGCTTGCAATGCGACTTAAGTCTATGGGCAGAAGCGTTGTTCTTGGTGCCGCCGATACCTTCCGCGCAGGTGCCATTGAGCAGCTTCAGGTTTGGGCAGACAGGGCGGATGTTCCGCTTGTTAAGCATGCAGAGGGTGCAGACCCTGCCGCTGTTGTGTACGATACAATTCAGTCAGGCAAGGCAAAAAACGCCGATGTAATAATTATTGATACGGCAGGCAGATTGCATAACAAGAAAAACTTAATGGACGAGCTTAATAAAATCAGCCGAGTTATTGACAGAGAGCTTCCGGATGCAAGCAGAGAAACCTTGCTCGTTCTTGATGCAACAACAGGTCAAAATGCCGTTAATCAGGCGAAGGACTTTAAGGAAGCGGCAGGCATTACGGGTATAATTCTCACAAAGCTTGACGGCACCGCAAGGGGCGGAGTTGTTCTTGCGATTAACAACGAGCTTGATGTTCCTGTTAAGTTTATCGGTGTCGGCGAGCAGATTGATGACCTCCAGCCGTTTGACGCAGAGGCATTTGCGTCTGCAATGTTTGACATCAAGCCTACCCATGATGATGACAGCACTATCGCTGATTTCATCAATGAAAATGTAACGCGTCAGGATGATAATGCTGACGGGGAGGATGAATAATGGATTTTATTCTTGCAACAAATAATATGAAAAAGCTTGCGGAAATGCAGAGAATATTGTCGCCGTTGGGCATAAACGTTGTTACTGCAAAAATGCTTGGAATCGAGCTTCCGGAGGTTGTTGAGGACGGCGACACCTTTGAGGCAAATGCAAAAATCAAGGCAGAGTCGGCATGCAAAATTACAGGTCTTCCCGCTATTGCAGACGACAGCGGACTTTGTGTTGATTATCTTGACGGTGCTCCGGGCATATATTCCGCAAGGTTTGCGAATATAGAAATTCACGACGGTGTGTGCGTTGATAACGAAAAGAATGCCGACGATGAGGATAATAACAACCTTCTTCTCAAAAAGCTTGAGGGTGTTGATAAGGAAAAGAGAACGGCTTACTATGTTTGTGCAATTTGCTGTGTTTTCCCCGACGGCAGAGAAATTACCGTTAGAGGTGAGTGCCACGGCACTATCGGCTTTGAGCGCGACGGCAATGCAGGCTTTGGCTATGACCCGCTGTTCATCATTAACGGCAAATCCTTCGGAAAGTATGAGGGTGAGGAAAAGGATAAGATTTCTCACAGAGGCAACGCCTTGAGATTACTATGTAAAGAATTGGAGAAAAATATATGACATCAAAGGAAAGAGCAGCCTGGAGAGCAAAGGCAAATACTCTTGAGCCTATTATTCAAATCGGCAAGGAGGGAATTACGGATAATTTGATTACTCAAATTGATGATACTCTTGATGTAAGAGAGCTTATCAAAATCCGTGTTCACCTTGAAACTGCACCGCAAACACCAAAGGAAATTGCACCACAGCTTGCCCAAAGGCTCGGTGCGGATGTAATTCAAGTTATCGGCGGAGTAATTGTGCTTTACAGAGAGGCCGACCCTCAGCGTATTGAGGAAAAGAAAAGAAAAAGAGGCTCCGGTAATGCAAAGGCAAAGGCCAAGAAAAAGGTAAAGATTAAAGGTCTTCGTCAAAGGCAGAGAGAAAAAGAAGCTAAAAATCCTTATGCAGTTTACGACCGCTTGAATAAGGATAAAAACAAAAAGCCAAGCAGAACGAAGTAATACAATATGAGAATCGGTATTTTCGGCGGAGCATTTAACCCCGTTCATAACGGACATCTTGCACTTGCAAAGCATTACAAAGACTCCTTGTCGCTTGATAGGTTGATATATATCCCGACGGCAAACCCACCGCACAAGCCGTCAGGCAATTTAATTGACGGTGAGCACAGGATTAATATGCTTAGGCTATGCGTAGGCGATGATGAGGTTTGTGATATAGAATTCAGGCACGACGGTAAAAGCTACACCTATCTGACCTTGCAGGAATTAAGGCGGGCATATCCGAATGACAAATTGTATTTGATTATCGGTGCAGATCAGTTTTTCTATTTTGAAAATTGGTATAAGTATGAGGAAATTTTATCTCTTGCAACCGTTGTAACTGCCGCAAGGGAGGGCAATCAGTACAGTCAAATGCTTGAGTTTAAGGCACAGCATCCGTCGCTAAAGGATGTTGTTGTTTCCGAATTTGAGGTGATAGATGTTTCGTCCTCTCAGATAAGGAACGCCGTCAGTCAAGGCGAAGATATTTCACAATATGTTCCTAAAAGGGTTGAAGAGTATATAAAGGAGCATAGGCTCTATGTATGATTATAATGGGTATATAGATTTAATTAAGAGCAGCCTTTCCGAGTATAGATTTAACCACAGCATAAATGTTGCAAAAAGAGCAAGAGAGCTTGCTCGCATTTACGGTCTGGATGAAGAAAAGGCTTATCTTGCAGGAATTTTGCACGATATTACCAAGGAAACGGATTATTCACTGCAGGAAGAATATATGAATAATGTTGGTATTATTCCAACAGAACTTGAAAAAAATAATAAAAAGGTGTATCATCAAATGTCGGGGGCGGCTTATGTTAAAGGTGTGCTGAATATTGATGATGAGGATATATTGAGCGCAATAAGATTTCATACCACAGGTCACGCAGATATGACCGATTTTGAAATGCTGATATATCTTGCAGATTTAACAAGCGAGGAAAGAGACTATCCCGATGTGGATACTGTTAGGGCACTTGCCGATAAATCCTTGCTTGAGGCCATGCTTTACGCATTAAGGTTTACCATCAGGGATTTGGCAGGCAAAAACAGCCTGATTCATCCCGACACCCTTCATTGCTATAATTGGGTGATCACACAGATTAATAACGCAAAGGATTAATATATGAGTAAGGAAAATTATTTGGAAATAGCACAGATAGCAGTTAAAGCAATCGACAGCAAGCGCGGTGACGACATTGAGGTTATCAAGGTGTCGGACATTACCGTGTTGACTGATTATTTTGTTATCGCAACTGCAAACACAAATACACAGCTTAAGGCTATTGCCGACGAGGTGGAATACAAGCTAAAGGAGGCAGGCTACGAGCCTCATCACATTGAGGGTGAGCGAAGCGAATGGATTTGCCTTGACTATGTAGGCTGTGTTATTCACATTCTTCTAAAGCAACAACGCGGTTTTTATCAAATTGAGCGTCTTTGGGAGGATGGCGAAAAGGTCGATATAGACGATATTATAGTTAAAGAATAAATAAATCAGTAAATAATTCCTATGGAGGACTGACATAATGGAATATAATTTTAAGCAAATTGAATCAAAGTGGCAAAATGTTTGGTACAGCCAAAATACATTTGCGGCAAAGCAGGATTTTACTCTGCCTAAATACTATTGCTTGGTAGAGTTTCCTTACCCGAGCGGACAGGGACTTCACGTAGGTCATCCCCGTTCCTACACCGCACTTGATATTGTTGCCCGTAAGAAAAGACTTGAGGGATACAATGTTCTTTATCCTATGGGTTGGGATGCTTTCGGACTCCCGACAGAAAACTTTGCCATCAAAAACCATATTCATCCGGCAGAGGTTACAAAAAATAACATTGCACACTTTAAGGAACAACTTCAGGCTCTCGGCTTCTCGTTTGATTGGACAAGAGAGGTAAACACAACCGACCCGTCTTACTACAAGTGGACACAGTGGATTTTTCTTCAGCTGTTTAAGAAGGGCTTGGCATACAAGTCCGAAATGGCTGTTAACTGGTGCACCTCCTGCAAGTGCGTTCTTGCAAATGAGGAGGTTGTAAACGGTGTTTGTGAGCGTTGCGGCAGCGAGGTTATTCGTAAAAAGCAGAGTCAGTGGATGCTTAAGATTACAGAGTATGCAGACCGTCTTGTTAAGGACCTTGACGATGTAAACTTTATCGACAGGGTAAAGACTCAGCAACGCAATTGGATTGGTCGTTCAACAGGTGCAGAGGTTGATTTCGGTACAACACTCGGCGATACTCTTACTGTTTATACAACCCGTCCGGATACATTGTTCGGTGCTACATATATGGTAATTTCTCCGGAGCACCCTTACATTGAAAAGTGGGCAGACAAGCTTACCAATCTTGATGAGGTACGTAAATATCAGGATGAGGCCGCACATAAGTCGGATTTTGAAAGAACCGAGCTTAACAAGGAAAAAACAGGTGTTATGCTCAAGGGTGTAATGGGTATTAACCCTGTTAACAATACAGAAATTCCTATCTTTATTTCAGATTATGTACTTGTATCATACGGTACAGGTGCTATTATGGCTGTTCCTGCTCACGATACTCGTGACTGGGAATTTGCAAAGAAATTTGATTTGCCTATTATTGAGGTTGTTGCCGGCTCAAAGGTCGGTGTGGAAAACGAAGCGTTCACCGATTGCGCAACAGGTGTAATGACAAACTCATCATTCCTCACGGGTATGACTGTTGAGGAAGCAAAGGTTGCTATTACAGAGTGGCTCACAAAAGAGGGCAAGGGACATCAAAAGGTCAACTTTAAGCTTCGTGACTGGGTATTCTCTCGTCAAAGATATTGGGGCGAGCCTATTCCTATCGTTAAGTGTGAAAAGTGCGGATATGTTCCTCTTGATGAAAGCGAGCTTCCGCTTACTCTTCCAAACGTTGAATCATACGAGCCTACCGACACAGGTGAATCACCGCTTGCAAAGATGACTGATTGGGTAAACACAACCTGCCCTTGCTGCGGCGGACCGGCAAAGAGAGAAACCGACACCATGCCTCAATGGGCAGGCTCATCATGGTATTTCCTCAGATACTGCGATCCTCATAACGACAAGGAGCTTATCTCTAAAGAAGCTGCAGAGTATTGGACCCCTGTTGATTGGTACAACGGCGGTATGGAGCACACAACACTCCACCTTCTCTATTCAAGATTTTGGCACAAGTTCCTTTATGATATCGGTGTTGTTCCTACATCAGAGCCTTATCAAAAGAGAACCTCTCACGGTATGATCTTGGGTGAGAACGGCGAAAAGATGTCAAAGTCAAGAGGTAATGTTGTTAATCCCGATGAAATTGTAGATACCTACGGTGCAGACACAATGCGTCTTTATGAGATGTTTATCGGTGACTTTGAAAAGGCAGCACCTTGGAATTCGGATTCTATAAAGGGCTGCAAGAGGTTTATTGAAAAGTATTGGAACCTGCAGGAAAAGGTTGTTGACGGCGATGAGTACACTCCTGAGATGGAGGCACTTATGCATAAAACAATCAAGAAGGTTACCGAGGATATTGATAACCTCAAGGCAAATACTGCCATTGCGGCAATGATGAGCTTGGTTAACGAGCTTACATCAAAGGGCTGTAATAAAGCAGAGCTTAAAACACTTACAATATTGTTAAATCCGTTTGCCCCTCACGTTACAGAGGAGATGTGGGAGGTAATGAGCTTTGGCGGAATGGTTAATCAAGCTGAGTGGCCAAAGTATGATGAAGAGAAGACAAAGGAAAACAATGTCGAAATCGTTCTTCAAATTATGGGCAAGGTGCGTGCAAAGATTACCGTACCTGTTGATATGGCAAAGGATGATGTTTTGGCTGCCGCAAAGGCAGAGCCAAAGATGGCAGAGCTGCTTGCCGGCAAGGAAATTAAAAAGGAGATTTATGTTCCGGGCAAGCTTGTAAACTTTGTTGCTATGTAGTGATGTGCAAGTGTGAAAAGCCTGAAGCTGTAAAGAGTGTTAAATGTAAGTGACGGTTACAAAAAGTGACAAAATATTGATTTTTTGCACTAAATTTTGCAAAATGCTTGACAAGGATAGCATAATTTATTATAATCTTTGCGATATAGAAATTTATCAAATAACCCCCGATGGTCGGAGGGAGGGAATACAGTGAGTCAGGTAAAAGTTAAGGAGAATGAATCTCTTGATAGCGCACTTCGCAGATTTAAGCGCCAAACTTCTCGTGATGGTATCATCCAGGAAGTAAGAAAGAGAGAGCATTACGAAAAGCCTTCAGTAGCTCGTAAGAAGAAGAGCGAAGCTGCTCGTAAGAGAAAGTACAAGTAATAAAGTACATACATTGAGGGGTGACAGCACAGTCACCCCTTTAGATTTTACGGAGATGTTATCATGAAAATTTTGATTATGAACGGTCCTAATCTTAATATGACCGGGGTAAGAAAAAAGAATGTCTATGGTGCTGAAACCCTTGATGACATAAACAAAGAGCTTAAATCATACGGCGAGAGCAAGGGCGCACAGATGTACTTTTATCAGTCAAATCACGAGGGCGCACTTATTGACGCTATTCACGAAAGCAAGGATAAGTTTGACGGTGTAGTGCTTAACGCAGGTGCATATACTCATTATTCATATGCTATTCGTGATGCCATTGAGGCGGTTGCGGATTACACTCCTTTTGTTGAGGTGCATATGAGCGATATTCATAAAAGAGAGGATTTTCGCAAAATTTCCGTTATAACCGATGTTTGTGTAAAGCAAATTTACGGATTTGGCAAAGATAGTTACAAAATGGGTATTGACCTATTGTGTGAAATATTATAAAATAAATGAGTAATATTATATACGGAGGTATAAATTTATGATTAGTGCAGGCGATTTCCGAAACGGAGTTACCTTTGAGGAGGACGGCAACGTATTGCAGGTTATAGAATTCCAGCACGTAAAGCCGGGCAAGGGTGCCGCTTTTGTAAGAACAAAGACAAAGAATGTTATTACAGGCTCTGTTGTTGAAAAGTCATATAACCCAACAGCAAAGTTCCCAACAGCATATATTGAAAGAAAAGATATGGCTTATTCATACAGCGATGAAGGTCTTTACTACTTTATGGATAACGAGACATTCGATATGGTTCCTGTATCAGAGGCAGATCTTCCTGATTCATTCCGCTATGTAAAGGAAAATGATGTATGTAAGATTTTGTCATATAAAGGCAAGGTGTTCGGTGTTGAGCCACCGACATTTGTAACCCTTCAGGTTACTGCAACCGAGCCGGGTATTAAGGGCAACACAGCTACAAATACTCTTAAGCCGGCAACTGTTGAAACAGGTGCAGAAATCAGAGTTCCTCTTTTCATCAACGAGGGCGATATGATAAGAATTGATACAAGAACATGTGAATACATGGAAAGAGCATAATTATTGAAAGGTTGTTATAATATGGAAACATCAGAAAGCTTGGGATACCTCAAGGGCCTTATTGACGGTCTTGATTTGGACCCAAACAAAAAGGAAACAAAGGTTTTTAATGCTATCATTAGCGTACTTGAAAATCTTACAGAGGACATTGATGATATGACAGAGGGCTTGGAGCTTGTCGGCGAGCAGATTGACGCTGTTGACGAGGACCTTGCAGACCTTGAGGATTTTGTGTACGATGATGACTGCGATTGCGGCTGTGATTGCGATGATGAAATCGAAGAGTTTGAGGTTGAATGTCCAACCTGCGGTGAGCAGATTACTGTTGATGAGGATACAGTGATGGAGGGCAAGTTTGAGTGCCCTAACTGCGGTGAGGTTTTGGAATTCGACATCGAATATGATGACGATTGCGAGTGTGGCTGCTGCGACCACGAGTAATCGTAAAATTAAAATGAAAAAGACGCGGGCAGTGCTTTGCGTCTTTTTGTTTACATAGGATTTAATAGGTAATAATATATTATACTATATTATCTTTATAATCACATCACGCCTTGTTCGGCTACAACAAGGATCAACACGTGATTATTAATACTTGATTTGTAGCCGGAAAGGCAATGAGAAAAAATGGAATTTTTAGAAAGCTTTTTTGCAACAGCCAATCTTGGCATAGTTGTTGCCTTGTTTGTTCTCGGCTTAATTCTTATTATCAAGGGCGGCGACTGGTTTGTTGACAGTGCAAGCTGGATTGCAGAGGTGCTTGGTGTGCCGAAGTTTGTTATCGGTGCGACTATTGTGTCTATTGCAACCACGTTGCCTGAAATGATTGTGTCTGTTGTTGCAACTGCAGGCGGCAAGGTTGATATGGCGTCCGGTAATGCTATCGGCTCTGTAACGGCAAACACAGCTATGATTATGGGTATATTCATTGTTTGTATGCCTTTTGCCGTAAAACGTAAGGAATTTGCGCCAAAAGCCATTATGATGCTTGCTGCTGCTATTGCTATTACAATGGGTACAGGTCTTACGGGGCTTATCACAGTTGACGGCTACGAGGGTCAGTATCACACTCTTTCAACAATCGGTGTTATTGTACTTTTTGCTATCTTCATTGCTTTCTTTATCGAAAACTTTATTTCTATGAAGAACAGCTCAAACCAAATTGAGCCGGACCCTCACGGTATCGGCTTGCAGGAGGAGGATGGAATTACTCCTACAAAGGCAAACACAACCGCTGCCGATTGGATAAAGAACATCGCTATGTTTGTTATCGGTGCCGTTTGTATCGTTGCGGGTGCACAGCTCCTCATCAACGGCGGAACAAGAATTGCAAAGGAAATGCACATCAGTGAAAGAGTAATCGGTGTTATTGCCGTTGCTATCGGCACATCGTTGCCGGAGCTTGTAACAACAATTACTGCTCTTCGTAAAAAAGAGGGTGCATTGTCTGTAGGTAATATTCTCGGTGCAAACATTATTGACCTTGCACTTATTCTTCCTATTTGCTCATTTGTATCTATGGGCAAGGGACAGGGTGCGTTGATTGTATCACCCGGCTCTGTATTTGATATGATTATTTGCATATGTGCAGTTGCTATTGCCGTTATTCCGACATTGTTTACCAAAAAGCTTCAGCGTTGGCAGGGCGTTGTATCTCTGACGGGATACCTCGGATACGTTGTTTATACCTTTATTTCTTCAAAATAATTACACACTTTAAGCTTGAAAGGCTACGGTGATTAAATGGCTAAAGAAAAAAAGAATTCGGGCAGGGGACTTTTGTCGCTTGTAATTCCTGCCTGCGTTGCCGTTGCGGTTGTTGTGGGCCTTGCTGTCAGCGGTAAGGTCACCGCCGACAGAGATAAGATTAACCCAACCGTTACATCAACAAAGCCTGCCGTAACAGAAGAGGCAGCACCTGTCAATTCAAAGGTTACCTTGCTTGCTGTTGGTGACAATCTTATCCACAACACATTGATTGATGCAGGTAAGCAGGATGACGGAAGCCTTGATTACAGCTCGTTTTATGATAATATTTCCGATTATGTAAAGTCTGCCGACATTGCTTGCATTAATCAGGAAACCATGCTTGGAGGTCCGGACTTTGAATATCTCGGATACCCATGCTTTAACACTCCTTGGGAGGTTGGCGAGGCTGCTATCAACGCAGGCTTTGATGTGTTTACCTGTGCAACAAACCATTCTCTTGATGTGCAAAAGTTTGCAGGCATTGAGGCAGAATGTACCTTTTTTGAAAAGCATCCCGAGGTTGTGCATATAGGTACTAACAAAACAGAGGAGGAATACAATACCGTTACATATTATGAAAAAAACGGTATTAAGTTTGCACTCCTCAACTACACCTACGGCACAAACGGAATTCCAATTCCGGATGATAAGCCTTGGTGCGTTAATATGCTCGATGAAGAAAAGGTTACTGCCGACATCAAAAAGGCAAGAGAAAACGCAGACTGTGTAATCGTATTCCCGCATTGGGGCACCGAAAACAGCCACGAGATTAATGAGCTTCAGCGAAAATATGTAAAAATCTTTTCCGACAACGGAGTGGATATTGTTATAGGAACTCATCCGCACGTGCTTCAGCCTGTTGAATGGGTGACTAATGAGACGACAGGTAAGAAAATGCTTGTGTATTATTCTATCGGCAATTTCATTTCGCATCAGGTTAACCTTAATCAAATGTGCGGAGGTATGGCAGAGATTACCGTTGAGCGCATCGACGGCGAAATAAAGATTACATCTGCAAAGCTTGCACCGGTTATTGATTTTTATCACAATACAGGTAACGGTTATAGATTTTCTGTTTACAGGCTTAGTGATTATACAGATGAGATTGCAGGCGAGCAGGCAAAGTCAGGGGCAACCGTAAAGTATTTTACCGACCTTGCAAAAAAGATTGTCAGCGAAGAATTTTTGAATTTGAATTAGTGTGTTGGGGGATTTCCACAAACTGTAATCCGTTATTCAATGCAATATCCTTGCATATTTTACAAAGATAAAAAAATACACAATATATTGTTGACATTGGTAAAATGTCGATATATAATGTTAGCAGTAAGAACAAAGGCGTTCCGATTTTTTCGGGATGCCTTTGTTTTTTATAACAGAGAGGGGAGTATTTATTATAATGAGTAAATACACAAAAGAACAAATTCTAAAGGAAGCAAGAGAAAACGGAGTTCAGTTTATCAGACTTCAGTTTACCGACCTTTTCGGTATTATGAAAAATGTTGCCATTACTCTTTCACAGCTTGAAAAAGCTCTTGACAACAGCTGTATGTTTGACGGCTCATCTATCGACGGCTTTGTAAGAATTGATGAATCCGATATGTATCTGCATCCTGATTTTGACACTTGGGCAGTTTTCCCTTGGAGAAAGCATCTTAATGCTCAAACTGCAAGACTTATCTGCTCTGTATACAAGGCAGATAATGAAACACCGTTTGAGGGCGACCCGAGAAACGTTTTGCAAAAGGTTATTGATGAGGCTGCCGAGATGGGATACGGCTTCAATGTTGGTCCTGAATGTGAGTTTTTCCTTTTCAAGCTTGACGAAAACGGAGTTCCTACTCTTGAAACAGGTGATGAGGCAGGCTATTTTGACCTTAATCCTATTGACCACGGCGAGAATTGCCGTCGTGATATTTGCCTTGCACTTGAGGAAATGGGCTATACCATTGAGGCGTCACACCATGAGGTTGCAAAGGGACAGCACGAGATTGATTTCCAATTCGGTGATGTTATGACAAGTGCCGACAGAGTTATGACCTTTAAGCATGTTGTAAAAACATATGCAACAAAGCACGGCCTTCACGCAACCTTTATGCCAAAGCCTGTTGAGGGTATAGCAGGCTCGGGTATGCACACCAATATGTCACTTTGCGACCTTAAGACAGGCAAAAATGTATTTGATGACCCTAACGGTGAGCTTGGCTTAAGCAAAGAGGCTTACAGCTTTATAGCAGGAATTATGGCACACGTAAAGGGCATTGCAGTATTTTCAAACCCAACAGTTAATTCATATAAAAGATTGGTTCCCGGCTACGAGGCACCGTCATATCTTGTATGGTCAACATCAAACCGTTCCGTTCTTGTACGTATTCCTGCATCTCGTGGTAAGGGAACAAGAGTTGAGCTTCGCAGCCCCGACCCTGCATGCAATCCTTATCTTGAAATGGCGCTTTGCCTTGCAGCAGGTCTTGACGGAATTAAGAAGGGTATGAAGCCTGCACCTGCATTTGATGAGAATGTATTTGAACTTTCCGATGAAGAAAGGAATAAGGCAGGTATTGATTCTCTTCCGGGTTCACTTGAGGAGGCTATCAAGGAGGCAGAGGCTGACCCATTCATCAAAGAGGTGTTGGGTGAGCACGTGTTTAACAATTACATTGAGGGCAAGAGAGAAGAATGGAATTCATACAAAACCTCTGTTTCTCAATGGGAGATTAATAGATATATGATTAATTATTAATCATTTATTTATAGGGTACAGGTTACCCGTATTTTGCGGCTTGCCTACAATTAGGCAAGGTTCGCTTTAGCGAACCCTCTCTTATGGCATATTATATGCTGTATGGTTGGTGTCGGGATTTTTCCCGGCACCAACAAAAATCAAAAACTATTTGTTGTGCAATATAGTAAAAGACCTTGTCGGATTAATCACCGATAAGGTCTTTTAATGCTTTTTCAACACCGTTATTGTCATTTGTATCTGTAATAATATCTGCCATTTCCTTTACGCAGTCGACAGCGTTACCCATTGCGACAGCCGTACCTGCCTTTTGTAGAAATTGCAAATCGTTTTCTCCGTCGCCGAAGGCAATAACCTCGTTTAAGCCTATTCCTAAATGATTGCACAGCATTTGCAATGCAGTGCCCTTGTCTGTGCCGGCTTTTGTAATTTCTAAAAATCTGTCTGCAAGCATACAGTATTGGATGTCGCTGATTTTGTCGGTGTGTTTTTTGATACGTTCTCTGTCGGCTTCATCCTTGCAGATGATGAAAACCTCGTCTGCCTCGTTACCCGTGTTGTCAAATAATGCATCTATGCTGTCAATCCTTTTTCTTGAGGAAAAAATATAATCTCCGACCACCGTGCCTGCAAACTCATCCTTGTAATGCTCAAATACACTTTTTTCGCAGTAGCCGAAGTGGTTGGTAAACACCTCAAACATGGCACCTGTTTTTTTAACCTGCGTGATGACCTCACGGCTTTGCTCATTTGTCATAGCAAGCGAAAAAATATCTGCACCCGTTTTGTTGTCCACTGTCTTTGAGCCGTTGTTTGATATGATATAGTCAACACCGTCAATCTCTCTTACCGCCTGTGGCACACCGCTGAGTGGTCTGCCGGTTATTGGCACAATATGTATTCCTTTTTTACTTAATTCTTCAAGCAGTTTAATCGTGCTTTTTTCCAATGATTTGTCCGACCTTAAAAGTGTCCCGTCCAAATCCAATCCTATCAACTTGTATTTCATAGGTACATTATACATATAATTTGCTGTTTTGTCCATTTTTAATTGACATTTTATTTTGCAGAATTTATACTGTTTTTATAATGATATGTATCATGCGTGGTATTGCCACAAAGATTACCACTTCCGGGGAGCATAAGATTAAC